>JBBDHV010000040.1:0-19199 GCA_040880725.1 Acidimicrobiia bacterium | reverse complement strand
CCTGCCAAAGCCACATGTCATGTCTGCGTCCCGCCGGGCACTGACAGACCGTCTCGCAGACTCACGTCCTGCACGCCTTCGACCTGCCGGACTCGCTGGATCAGCTCCTCCTGCATCGCTCGTTCGCTGAGATCCGTGCTGAGGATGACAGTGCCGTTTGATACTTCTGCTTCGACGGAGGGGTGTCCCTGGGCGGTCCAGTTCCCGAGGACTTCGCTCTTCACTTTCTGAACGAGAACATCGTCGTTGAACTCGCGGGCCGGACGCCCGGCGCTCTCGGCCTCGTGCATCCATCCTTCCACGACGTTGCGTTGATACTTCGCTCGAGCGGAGGTCTCCTCTTTGAGAGAGCGGAGTGCGGAAGCCGCCTGGTCCTTGAAACGTGCTCGCCGGGTACGTCCCTTGTCGGGATCGAAGAAATACGCAGCGAGCGCGCCGGCGGCCAGCGTCGCCATCTGTGACTTCTTGCTCATTGTTGTCCCCTTCGACTCTGGTCAGCGGCGTGGCGTAGCACACACCCCTTTCCCCGCCGGATCGACCCTGAAACTCCTCGAAGCCCTCTCCGCTCCGCGTGGTCGGTGGGTCGGTTCCGATGGCGCGTCGGGCACGGCGACACGCCATGAGCGCGCAGCAGGGACCGATGCCGTCCGACAGTTGGTCGCGATCCTGGCGGGATCGCCCGTGGCTCAGCTGGCGAAGTCGTCGAGCCCGGCAAGAAGCGCGAGACCCAACAGGGTGAGGATGAACCCGATCGCGAACAGCACGATCAGTGGAATCACCACGACGGCAATGGCCGAGCCCTGGCTGAGTCCGTTCACCTCTTGGTGGAGCTTGACTTGGATCACCGCCGAGTAGATGGACCCTGCGAGTCCACCGATCACCGGAACGATGGCCAGGGCGTACGGCGCGGCGGAGTACCCCATCGGACGTACCAGGGAGATGTAGTTCGCTTGGCCCCCGAACATCTTCCCCAACAAGAAGGCGATGCCGGTCCAGATGAAGAGACCGATCGGAGCGAGGATGGCCGCAGCGACGATGCGGCCCACGAAGCCGCCTTCGCCCGTCAGGCTTGCGACGAGGGCTGCCACTGCGGTGACGACGATCGCCTGGATCGTGGCGTTGGAATCTGATGCGATCTCGCCATGTACCGGACCCTCGATCTTGAGAACCCGCGGCAGCCTGGCTGCGATTGCCTCGAACATTGACTCTGTCCTTCCGGTCGGTGGGCGCAATGGTGGCACAAGGGGGTTGCCGCATGGCGGCTTCTGCCGCTCTCGCGTCGAGAAAACTCGGCTCTCCCAGCCCTCGACGGTCCGCACGTCGTGCGCACACGTATTCGCGCAGCGAGTGGTGGGTACCAGGAGTGAGTGCCACGCGTGTCCGCAAACCACGTCCGCCAGGCTCTGGTTGCCGGTGTCCAGACCGGACTTGCGGCGGGCATCGCATGGTGGCTGGCTGCCGCGGTGCTTCCCACGGATGCGCCGTCGTACGCCCCGGTTGCTGCCGTTGCCGTCCTCGGAGGCGGCTACGACCGGCTTCCGGAGCGGGTTCGATCGATGCTCGGCGGAATGGCGATCGCGATCGTCTTGAGCGAGATCGCCGTGCGGTTTCTTCCGAGTGGGGTGACCTGGATTGCGGTGGTGACGGCGGTGGCGATCGTCGTCACTCGACTCTTGCTCGATGACACACTGGCCGTCGTGTATGCGGGCTTCAATACGCCGATTCTCTTCGCACTCGGAGGAGACGGCTGGCTTCCGGAGCGGGGGATCGAAGCGCTGATCGGGGCGGGCACCGCCTTTGGGCTCGTGTACCTCGTGTTCCCTCCCCGGGCGATCCGGTATGCGCGACGAGCGATCGACCGCCAAGTCGCCGCCGCCGTCAACAGCCTGCGACTTACCTCCGCCGCCCTCGACCCGGCCGGGAGCAACGCCCCGTTGGAGGCCGACGAGCGGAGCGAATCGATCGACCGGAACTCGAGTGCCGTGAACGAGAGCTTCGGCTTCTCGTTCGAGGTAGCCCGGTTCTCTCCGTGGCGTCGCCACCAGAGGAGGGCAGTCGAGAGCGCCTGGGAACGGGAGCGGCGTCTCCAGCCGTTCCTGCGGACGACCACCACGGCCGCCCGAGCTGCCAATCGCCTGGCCGAGGACGGTCCCGATGCCCATCTGTCCAAAGCGCTGGACATGGCCGCGGACCTTGTCGCCACGGTGGGCGAGGTGGCGTCCTTGGGTGAATCCGGACAGTCGGTCGAGGCCGAGGAGCGCGTGCGGAACGCAGCTCGGGAGGTCGGTGCTCACGCCTCATCGCACTGTGGAAATGAGCAGTCCCTCCACATGGCAGTGACAGAACTCGTGCATCTCGTCGCCGGCGACGCCCGGCGACTCGTCAGGGAGTTGCTGCAAGACGGCGGCGATTCGCCTCGGCGTCCCGTAATTCCAGCCAGCGCCGACGAAGCCGACGACGCTCGGCGTGATTGAACCCGCCCCACACGCCATGCCGAACACCATGGGCGAGCGCGAAGGCGAGACACTCCTCGCGAACGACGCAGTCCTGGCAGACGTCGCGGGCAGCCTGCTCTGCTTCTTCGGTGAAGGTGTGTCGACCGGCGAACGGTCCGTCATCGACGTCTGCGCATGCCGCGCGTGTATGCCATCCGGGACGAGGGGCACGGAGGTGAACGTCCGCCATCGTGAGATCGAGGTCCGCACCGAGTAGGCCGAGGCTGCCCGTGCTCATCTGTCTTGTTCCTCCGGTTTGCCGAATGCCGGCGCAGCGAGCGCCGCCGCCTCTCGATTACCCCACAGGACTCACGTTGAAACCGCATGTCCCAGTTCGGTCGGTCCGGGTTTGATCGGCGGTGCTTCGGGTAACCCGGATGGAAGATGTATGAAACCGGCCTGGGACCAGCGGTTGCGGTGCGACTTGCCAATGCCCCTGATCCTGAACGTCCCTACGTCTCGCCGGCGATGCTCCGCTGATGCGTGTCCTGTCCGCGATTGTCTTCGGGGCAATCGGGTTCCTCAGCGGTGTCCTCTTGCAGGCCCCCGTGGGTGGTGTGGCGTTCACCGACTGGCGCGGCCCGGTGGCCTCGCTGACGATGGCAGGTTTCGGCACGGGTACCGGCATGGGGTTCGGTCGCCAGGATGGCGAGTCATTCCGGCGGGGGATCACCGGATCTGCCGTCGGAGCGACCACTGGGCTGATCCTCGGCATCGCGGGGTCTGGGATCCTCGTGACCTCGGTAGTCGCGATCGTCCTGGCCGTGTCGCTCCTGTGGGAAGGCTGAGGGGGTACCGGACGTCATGTTCGCCGTGTCGCTCCGAGGGTCCAACTCGGTGGATCCGACGCCGGGAACGACTCCCGGGCTGCCTCATCGACGATGTCGATCTCCGATGGTCGAACGGGTGCGGGGTCCTGGTGGGCCGAGCGGTGCGCGGCCTCCATCCGGCGTCGTCGATGTCGGATGTAGAGGCCGGCGACAGACAGCACTATCCCGGCAACGGCGAACCATCGGGCTGGGCGACGCGAGACCTTGGGAGCCACCCGTCGAGATGCCTTCGAGCCCCTCATCGGACGCAGGGCAGGGCGAGTTTGCCCTGGGTGGTTCGGGGTTCGACGGCGGGACAGCCCTCGCCGGTTTCGAGGCAGTCGCTGCGCTCGGTCACATCACACCTCTCATCGTCGTCGTGGCGGTGGCATACCCGTCCGACCCCCAACACAAACGCCGGGGCCTCTTGTGAAAGGGTGGGACAATCCGCGGATGGCGGTGCTCACCATTTCGGGAATGGATGTCGTCCCGGACGCGACGCGCCTCATCGCTCGGCCCTTTCTGCCTGGCGGCGCCAACTTCGCCGGAGCGCCGCAGCGGATCGATTCGGTGGTGCGGCGTATCGGGGCGTTGACCGCCGGACAGCGTTTTGAGCTCCTCGAAGATGCGCGTAGGCGGTCCGGGCGTTCATTCCCCGGGGTGGAAGCGGTCTGGCGTCGCCATGCAGGAATGGCCGCACTCAGGTCTCACCTGATCGCGGAGGTCGACGACGACGACCTGATTCTCCTACTCGGTGCGTGTTTCACACAGTCGTATGCATATGAGGCGGCCGCACTCACGAACCCGTCGATCGTTCCCGTCGGCCCGATCGGTGGCGAGGAGCAGGGCTTCGTGATGAGCGCTCGGTCCATCGGTGAGGGACACATCTCATCCGTCGCGTTCTTCACGGGCACCGTCACCCGCGACGGCGAGGTCGCCCTCGACCCGCGCCACCCTCATGCAGTCAGCGGTGCCCGTGAAGAAGGGGTGCGCCAGAAGGAGGACTTCACGGCACTGCTCGACGTCATGGGCGCACTGGACGCGGGCGCGGAGAGGCTGCTCGCGCTGGTTGGTGACGAGTTCACTGCGGTCGATCTCGAACTCGTGGCTGAGCGGTTCATGGACTGTGACTGGGATCCGGTGGTGCTGAGCGCGGCGTGGAGCAGAGTGCATTGGATCGCGAGTTCGAACTACCGCGTGACGTTCGACTCGGAGATGCCGGTGTCGGGACGGGTCCTGTTCCCCGCCTCCCCCGCAGAGAGCCACGGGGTCGAGGATGCTCGGTTCGTCCGTTTCGCCGACGGCGAGAACACGCGGTTTCTCGCCACCTACACCGCGTACGACGGGTCCCGGATCTTGCCGCAGCTGATCGAGACGGAAGACTTCTGCACCTTTTCGATGTCGACGCTGTCCGGTCCGGCGGTGCATCACAAGGGTATGGCCATCTTCCCTAGGCAGGTCGAGGGCGAGTATCTGGCCCTGACCCGGCACGATCACGAACGCATCTTCCTGGCTCGTAGCGATGATCTGCGTACCTGGTCCAACGCGGAGCTGCTGTCCGAGCCGCAGTTCGGATGGGATGCCGTGCAAACGGGCAACTGTGGATCGCCGCTCGAAACCGACGCCGGCTGGCTGGTGCTCACCCATGGCGTTGGTCCGATGCGCCGTTACGTCATCGGGGCTCTGCTTCTCGACCGCGACAACCCGCACGAAGTGATCGGGCGCCTCCCTCGGCCGTTCCTCGAACCGCGGGACCACGAGAGCGAGGGGTACGTCCCCGATGTCGTGTACTCGTGTGGAGCAATGATCCATCACGACCTGCTGGTGGTCCCTTACGGGTTTTCCGACTACGGAATCAGGATCGCGATCACGCTCGTGGACGACCTGCTTGCCGAGATGATTCCGTGACGAACTCATACACCTGGCGGTACTCGCGTGCCATCCGTGCATCGCTGAATCGATCCGCCGCCGATTGTCGGCAGTGACGCCTGTCGAGCGACGAGATGGCCGAGACCGCGTGTGCCGCCGAGGCCACGTCGTCCACGAGGAAACCGGTGCGACCGTCTTCGATGATCTCCGGCATGGCTCCTCGACGCCACGCGATCACAGGCGTGCCGGCGGCCAGGCTCTCGATGACAACCAGCCCGAAGGGCTCTTCCCATCTGAGGGGCATGACCAGCGCCCGGGCGTCTCCCAGGAACGTCGCCAGATCGCGTCGTTCGAGATGACCGACGTACTCCGTGTCGGTCGCGCTCATGACCCCGTCGAAGAAGTCGCGGTGGCGGTCTTCGGCTGGTCCCGCAAGCCGCAACTCGATCCCTGCCAGCCGCGCCACCTCCACTGCGAGGTCAGGCGCCTTCTCGGGGGCCATTCGACCGACGAAGGCCAGATAGTCGCCCCGACCCGTCCCGACCCGAAAGTGAGAGAGATCGAGGCCGTTGGCGATCGTTGCGACGTAGTTGAGTCCCGGTAGGAAAGCCCGTTCCCGGTCGCTGAGCGACACGAAGGGAGCGTCGCGATACCGCATGAGGAGTGGATGGTGCGCCTGGTTCCAGGCGGCTCCGTGCAGCGTCGTGACGAGGGGGATCTGCAGCAGTGGCGTATAGCCCAGCGCATGCACATGAAGGTGGGAGTGCAGGACATCGAAGGAACCGTTCGACGCCTCCTCCATGGCAGTTGCCAGATGAAGGGTCTCGAACAGCCGGCCGTCGGCGTCTGCGAGCTGCGAGAGCGGTCCGGGCACGGTCGCGACGAGCCGGGCCGCGGTCTTCGTCCCGGCCGGCGCGAACAATGTCACATCGACGCCGTCGGCGGCCAGTCGTTCCGTCAGGTCGTGGGTGACGCGCTCCCACGGTCCATACCCGACAGGGTCGTATTCGTGAGCGATCGGGGCGATCATCCCTACTCGCATTGTGACGACCTCATCGCGAGTGGGCAGGGACGTCGGCTCCGAGCTTGACGACGGCGGACTCGGCGCGCTGCAACCAGACTCCGGCCCTCGAGCGCCGCCAGGCCTCCTGGAGACGGCCGTCGTGAAATGCGTCGATGACGGTCGGGTGCACGTACGAGACGCGGCACACATCTCGCGAATTCCCCAGGCGCTCGGCTGTCTTGTCCATCGCCGCCAGTACGACCTCTTCGGGATCCGAGTCACCGTCGTCGTCAGCCAACTCCTGGGCAGCGGTGGTGGTCGCCCCCCATGTCCGGAAGTCCTTCGCGGTGAACCGGCCGCCCATCGCCGCGGCGAGATACCCATTCACGTCGCCCGAACCGATCGAGGAGACCGTGTCCCCGGCGGTGTAGCTGAAGAGGGACTGTCCGGACAGTTCCCCGCACTGGGCAATCAGCGCGGCGAGCCTTCGGTCTTCGAAGGCCACCTCGTTGTCCGCGCCTGCTTTTCCGACAAATTCGATGTGGACGTGGGAGCCGTTGACTCGGACGTGGTCGGCGGTCAAGGTGGTGAGACCGTACGCGTCGCTTTCGGCCGCGCTTCGGCGGTTTCCGATTCGGATCAGGGTGCGATCGAGTACCGCCACCGCAAGCGCCATGACTTTCGGGTGGGGGAGTCCAGGGTGACGGAGATCGGAATCCATCCGCTTGCGGAGGCGGCCGATTCGACGCCCGAACTCCCACATCCGTCCGAACTTGACCTCTTCTCTGATTTCTTCCCACTGTGGGTGATAGATGTACTGCTTGCGGCCCTGGCTGTCGTGGCCGGTGGCGACGATGTGGGTGTCCGCCCGTCGGGCGATGCGAACCGACTTCCAGGCAGGCGGGATGGCGAGCGTCTCGACCCACGCCCGTGCCTGGTCGTCGACGGGAGTTCCATCCGGTTCCTGATAGATGAACCCCCGACCCCGTCCGACCCGCCGCCGCCACTGCGTTCCCTCGTCGGCGTACGTGAGGCCGACTTCTTCGGCGAGCGTGATCGCTTCCTCCTGATTCATGAGGGACGCTTACCCGTTTCGAGATGGTTCAGACGCAACATTCCGGGTGTCACGCCGCGGCTTTCGGGGTAAGCCCGCGTGACGACGAAAGGACCGGCGATGGGCAAGACGAAGGACCACGGACCATCCATCAAGGACGACGCTCGCTACGAGGCGCTGCGCGAGGACGGGATGAGCAAGGAGAAGGCGGCGCGAATCGCCAACACGCCTCCCGACGAGATGGATGATCCGGGTGGCGAGGGCGCCTACGAGGACTGGACGAAGCAAGAGCTCTACGAAAAGGCGCGAGAGGTGGGCGTCGAAGGGCGCTCGCGCATGGCCAAGGACGAACTGATCCGGGCGCTGCGCGACTGAGGCATTGGTGGGTTTCAACGGTGCGTCAGCGGGTATCGACACGACCATGACGAAGTTTGGACTCACCGTTTCATCGGAAGAACATCCTCCTGCGAAGGCCGTGGAAATCGCCGCGGCCGCGGAGGCCGCCGGTTTCGATTTCGTGTCGGTCTCCGACCATTTCCATCCGTGGATCTCGGCGCAAGGGCATAGCCCGTTCGTGTGGTCGGTCCTCGGGGCGATCGCCCAGGCGACCGAGACGATCGAGGTCGGCGTGGGGGTCACTTGCCCGATCATGCGGATACATCCCGCCATCAATGCCCATGCCGCGGCTACCACTGCGTGTCTCTTCGGCGACCGGTTCACGTGGGGCGTCGGTACCGGAGAAGCACTCAATGAGCACATTCTGGGCGACCGGTGGCCACCGGCCGAGGTCCGACTTTCCATGCTGGAGGAGGCCATCGACATCACTCGGCGGCTATGGACAGGCGAAAGCGTGACGCACCGCGGAGCTCACTTCACCGTCGAGGACGCACGCCTGTTCGACGTGCCCGACTCGCCGCCGCCCATTGTCGTGTCTGCCTTCGGCGAAAAGGCCACCGACCTGGCGGCGCGCGTCGGTGACGGATTGTGGATGACGGGTCTCTCGGGCGAGACAGTTTCGCGCTACCGGGACCAGGGCGGTGATGGTCCGGTGTGGTCCCAGCTCACTGTGTCTTGGGATCCCGATCCTGGCACGGCAGTGAAAAGGGCCCACGAGCAGTGGCCCAACACCGGCCTCCCGGGCCAGCTTGCCCAGGATCTACGAACCGTGTTGCATTTCGAACAAGCCGTCGGTCTCGTCGATGAGGAGATGGTGGCCGATTCGGTTCCTTGCGGCCCTGACCCCGACCCGATCTTCGAGTCGATTTCCGAGGCCCGCGACATCGGGGTGGAGTACATCTATCTCCACCAGATCGGGGATCCACTGGACGGATTCATCGACTTCTGGGTCGAGGAACTCCAGCCGGCCCTCACTGGTTTTTGAGCGCCTCGTCGACGACGACGGAGAGGGTCCCGGCCGGTTCCAGGATCATCTCGGCGACCCGGGTCGAGTCGACCCCGGCCTCCCGTGCCGCGGCGTCGATGTCCCGGCGCGTGACCCGCATTCGGCGCATTGCTTCTGGGAGCGGCCGCCCGTCGACCAGCACCAGAGTCGGCTCGGCTTTCACGGCGCGTTCGACGCGGTCGCTACGGACCGACAGCCAACTGACGACGTACTGGCCCACCACGAGCACGCTCATTGCGGCGACCCCTTCAACGACTCCCACGGAGGAGTCCAGCAGCACGGTCGCAAGAAGCGACCCGAGCGCCACCGTCACGACGAAATCGAAGGCGTTCATCTTTGACAGTGTCCGCTTTCCCGAGACCCGCAGGATCACGATCAGCGAGACGTAGGCGAGGGGGCCCACGATCAAGATGCGCACGACTGCGTCGAGGTCACCGATGATCACGACGACTCCCGGCTTGGCTCGGGCATTGCCCACAAGGAGAGCCGGGCAAGGACGAGCGCACTTCTTGATCGCAGGCGCCTTGTCACTGCGCCGCCGCGCGACGAAGCCGTGGGAGCCTCCCCACGGCTTCGGCCGAAGCCACTCGCGCACAGCTCATGGCACCGCTCACGCAGCGGATCGGTGTGTCAAAGCCCCGACGGTGGCGCTCCGGCACCGTGGCTCGATCCCCAGTACGGGTCGACGCCGTAATGCTCGTGCAACTCGCGCCCCCACGCCTCGTCGGCGAATGTGGGCCAGTTGTCAGGATCGAACCCCGGGCTGTTCTCCAGTCGCTCCTCATCGAGATCGAGAATGAGGTCCTTTTCCCCGCCGTTGACTTGGAACAGTGCCCACGGCACCGCGAAGAGCTTCTCGCCGATCCCGGCCACACCGCCACGGCTGAGTACGCCGTAGGCAACGGTGCCACGATCGAAGTCGATCATGATGTCCTTGAGATCACCGAGTTTGTCCCCGTCGGAATTGACGACGGAGTCGCCTGTCAGTGTTCCGGCCGAGAGAATTGCTGCGCTGGTCATTCCAGAGTTCCCTTCTCGTTGGTGTCCGTCATGGCGTTGTCGTTGTGACCGAGGTGGTCGGCGCGGGGGCTGTCGGTGCGAGCCACCGTGCGGTCATCGGTGAGTGCGGCCGTCACCTTGCGGTTGTAGGCCTCCCCGATGGCACCCCCCAAAGCCGCGCCGCCGATGAGTGCGACGATGCCGACAATGCTCGCGATGATCACGTTGGTGGTCAGTTCGTCGACGTCCAGTTGGGCGAACCAGTCGGGCAGTCCGACGCGTTGGAATGCGTTGTACTCCTCGCCGACCCAGGCTCCGAGAGCGGCGAACACCGCGACAAGCAGCAGCAGCCACAGGGCAGCGCCGATCCCGTTCATCACGCCGTCAAAACGTGCCATGCGTCCGGCGACCCAGCCGCCCACGAGCGCGGAGATGAAGATGATCGCGGCCGCAAGCAGCATGCCGGCGATCTCGATCTCCTGAACGTTGCCCTCGATGTCGATGGCGTTCATTTGAAACGCCAGGGCTCCTGCCCCGGCTGCGATGATCGCTGACAAGAAGGCCAATGCGCCGATCAGGGCGAAGAGTCCTCCCAGCGCGGCCGGTGTGTCAATTCCGCCGAAGCGTTCGCGCACCGGTCCCAGGTCTGTTTCTGTTCCTCTGACTCGAGTTGTCATTGAATGTCCTCCCGTCACGCGATGAGCAGAATGATGAGGATGATGAGGATGAGGGTTCCGATGCCGATATACATGGCGGTCCTTTCGGTAGGCCGACTTGCCAGTCCCGTTACCCGCTTCGCCGCGGAATAAACATCAGCGTGCCGGACTCATCGCCACTGGCCACATGGCGGAGGGGTCCGCCGAGTGCCACTTGTATCGTGTCGTCGCCATCTACGATGTACCTCCATGGGACAACAGACTTCCCGGGCGCAGACGGCCGGGCGTGAATTTTCACCAACGCCCGACGCGGCTCCGGCTGCCAGAGAGTTCGTCGTCTCGTTCGGTGGATTCACGGACGCCGAGAGCCTTCTTCGGCTGAAGACGCTGGCGTCCGAGATCGTGACGAATGCGATACTTCATGCCAGGACGCCTTTTTCGGTGATTGTCACGGGTGACACTGCACACGTGCGCGTCGCGGTCCGAGACCGCAGCGCCGTGCTCCCCACGAAACGCGACTACGCCGCGAACCACCCCACGGGAAGGGGTCTCCACATCGTCGAGGCCCTTGCCGATCGATGGGGCGTCGACGCCGACGACGACGGGAAGACGGTGTGGTTCGAGATGGATCGCGAGAGCGCAGGTGTCGCATGAACTCGCCCTCCGTGCCCACATCTGATTCGGCGGCCGAGGTCCGATTGCTCGGAGTCCCCGTGCCGCTGTGGAAACGTACGTCACTTCACCATGACGCGGTGAACCGAGAACTCGAGATCATTCGGGCCGGGCTCTCCGAGGGCGCTCCTCCCAGCCGACTCCAGCGAGTGGTGACGGACCTGGAGGGACGGTTCGGCGACGTTTCCGGCGGGAACCGCGACGCGCTCGAGGCTGCGTTCCAGCGCGGCGACGCTTTCCTCGACTTGACCTTCACCGTTCCCGTGATCGTCTCGGAGCTCATCGAACGTCTGTCAGAGGCCTTGGACGCGGTTGATGAGTTCTGCCGCGACAAGCAAGACTTGCTCTCGTTGGCGAGTCCGCCGGAAATGGTGGAGTTCCGAAAGTGGTTACTGACCGAGGTCACCCGTCAGGTCCAGGGTCTCCGCCCGACTCCTTGGCGCGGGGGTGGAGGGCAGTCGGACCCGACCGATCCGATCGTGCGATTCGAAGGTGAGCTTGACATCGCGTCGGCGGACAAGCTTCGTAGCGCCATCACTCGTCACCGCATGGGTACGACAGGCAGCGTCACCGTCGACCTCTCCGGTCTGACCTTCGTCGATTCGGTGGGACTCAGTCTTCTCGTCATGGCGCATTCGTCGTTCGCGGAAGAGGAGCGGACCCTGCAGATTGTGCTCCCCGAGACCCTGCGCTCCTTGATCGAACTCAGCGGCTTGGTCGAAGTCCTCCGCCCCGAATTCGTCAGAGCGTGAGGCTCGAGTGGTGCTGTCGGGCCGTCACGATTGCTGTCAGGCGAGAGGCTGATATCTGAGCACGACCACGACGACGTCGTCGTTCCGACTGGAAGCGACACCCATCTCCACCACGAGACCCTCGCAGATCTCTGAAGGCTGGCTGGAGCGCAGGGCTGTTGCCGCAGTCAGCAGCCGGTCGAGTCCCCTGTACACGTCTTCGTCCCGTCTTTCGACGAGGCCGTCCGTGTACGCGACAAGCAGGGTGCCGGGCTCCAACGTGGTCGTGGCTTCGGTGCCGGGTCCTGATGGTCTTCCGTGGATTGGGATTCTCTTTCCACCGGTGAGCCATTCAGATGTGCCGTCCGGCGAGATCTTCAGGAGTGGCGGGTGGCCCGCTGACGCATATCGGAGCTCTCCGGTGGTTGTGTCCAGTATGGCGAAGGCAAGTGTCGCAAATTCGGTCGCCGCCTTCTTCGCCGCGAACACATCCAGGTATTCCAATAGTTCACGGGGGCGTGCTCCCTGCAGTGCCAGGGCCGCCGAAGCCGTGCGTAGCTTGCCCATCGAGACCGCGGCTTCGAGACCGTGTCCCGCCACGTCGCCAACGATGATGCCGATGTGATGCTCGGACAGCTCGAGAACTTCGTACCAGTCGCCGCCGATTTCCAGGTCGTTGTTTCCGGGGAGATACCTGGCGGCGACCGAAACAGCAGGATGTTGGTCAGGTTCGGTCGGAAGAAACGCCTGCTGCAGGCGGGAGGCAATGAAACGCTCCATCTTCCGCTCGCTCTCGGACAAACGTATCTCCATGTGGGCCCGCTCTGCCTCCCCGCTCGCTCGGGCTGACTCGAACGCCTCGGCAGCCACGACGAGTCCAGCCATCGTGAAGATCCCCAACTGGAGCTTCACCACGAGGAGAGCCGTCGCTGGTTCCAGGTTTGGCACGAGCGAGTCAGGGCTCGTCACCGCCTCGAGCGCGATGGCGGCGGCGACGATGACGGCGGTGGTCGCGACGGCTCGGGAACCGAACTGGGCACCGGCCACCGTGACACCGACGAGGACGAGAAATAACAGCGGCAACTCCGAGAGCCGGAAAATACCAAGTGTCAGCAGCAGCGTCCCACCGACCAGGACCAGACCCCACGGGGTGACGAGAGACCGGCGATCCCTGCTGGAGTTCCAGACGAGGATGCCGCAGCCGACCAACAACACGCCGAGAGCATCGCCCAGCCACCATTGCACGAACGAGTTCAGGAAATCGGCGTCGCCATCGAGCGAAGCCGGCAGGGCGCCTATCGCCGCGCCGACACCCGGGGCGGTCAAGACTGCACCGGTGAAAAACCACCACACATGGCGCAAGCGAGCCAGGTCGGGAACGCCGCAGCTCTTGAGCACAATCGTTGCCCCTATCACCGGTTCGATCACGTTGGCAGCCACGAATCCCGCAGTGGCGAGGACCGAATAGCCGTCGAGCAGATCCATCGTGCCTTCGGCCAGGCCGGCCGCCAGCAGTATGTAGACCCAGACCCTCGGGTGGGTTCGCAGCAGGAACGCCACGGTGATTCCGGCGGGGATGAAGAAGACGCTGGCCAAGCCGGTGGCCTCGATCGTGTCGAGTGCGATGCGAGAGCCGAGCCCATAGCAAACCAGGGTCAGCAAGAAGAGCGCCGCGCTGCCGACCGGGGACTCCGGCCAGATCCACCGGTGACCGGCCCAGCCGTGGTTCGGGTTTTCGCCGTTGCGAGGAGCTCGATCGAGCCGCGTCAGAGGACCGTCTCCCGGCGGCGAACCAACGGCCCAGGCGACTCGAGACTGCGCGCGAGCGTCATTGGTGACAGCCGTGGGGTCGGTCCGCGTCATGCGTCTCCTCGGAGATCAGGCCAAAGGGGGGTCTCATGGCCTTCGTCGAACCATAGCGGACGGCGTCGGGCGGCCCTCTGGCACCGTCGCGGATGCCAGTCGGCTCAGGGGCGGCCACCTACCGACGGTTGGTTTTCCAGCCGGCAGATCTACGGCTTGTTCTCGTCGAGGTGGACCCGCTGCAACGGCCGTGTCGCCGGACCGGCGAGGACCTCGCCTGAGACCGTGAATCGCGACCCATGGCAGGGACAGTCCCAGGTGGTCTCGGCCGCGTTCCATTGGACGTAGCATCCGAGATGAGTGCATCTCGGCGAGAGTGCGATCATCTCGCCGGTCGTTGATCGGTACGCCGCGACGCTGCGCCCCCCGGTTCTCAGCACCGCGCCTTCTTCTGGGGCCAGCTCTTCGAGCGACTGCCCGGATCGCGCCGCCAGCCGATCTCCCACGAACCGTGCCGCGATCTTGGTGTTCCCGGTCACGATCTTGGAAAGGCCGCGGGCGCCACCGATGCGTCCGACGGAGAACACGCCCGCATGGGGATTGTCCACTCCCAGAATCATGTCAGTCATCATCCGGGCGCCGGCAGTGCCGTTGGTCAGACCCCACTTCTGAAAACCGGTTGCCACGTATGTGCGCGTGGTGAGTGGTGAACGGCCGATGTAGGGGAGACCGTCGGCAGTCTCGTAGTCCTGGGCGGACCACCGGTAGTGGATGGACTCCACATCGAAGCGCTCCGACGCCCACTCGGCGAGCTGACTCCACCGAGTAGGGGTGTTGCGCCGATCTCCGGTCTTGAAGCTCTCGCCGACCACGAGCATTCCTGTTTCTCCGCCCTCCGGCCAGGGCCGGATCGAGCGAGCCGGGGATCCGACGTTGATGTACATCCCCTCAGGGGGAGGTTCTGCGAGTGTGACGGCGATGCCGTACGCCCGCCAGGCTCGGGACTTGGCAAACGTGCCCGAGCGGTCGAGGAACGGCAGAAGGGTGGCGATCACGGCATGCCGCGCGGTGATCGTGTAGTCGCCACAGCTCAGCCTCACCTCGGAGCCGGTCTCCTGCAGGCGAGTTGCCCTGGTGGACTCGAAGACGAGGCCGCCGTCGTTCAGCACGCTCTGTGCCAGGGCATCGCAGTAGCGGACCGGATGGAAGTGGGCCTGGTCGGAAAACCGCAACGCCCCTTCGGAGGGAAACGGCAGATCCGACGCCGGAATCAACTCCGCGGGCAGGTCAAGAGTCCTGGCAGCCGCGAGTTCGCTCTCCAGTACGTGTCGTTCTGCTTGGTTTTCGGCGTACACGAACGCCGGGGCCCGAATGAATGAGCAGTCCGCTCCACATTCGCCGACCACGGCCTCGATCGTTTCGATCGCCGCTTGGTTCGCAGCCGCGTAGGCGCGTGCTGCGTCCACCCCGTGGACGTCGATCAGGTGGTGGTACTTGACACCGTGCTGTGAGGTGATTTTGCCGGTGGTGCCGCCCGTGGTTCCTGAGCCGACGCGGTCGGCTTCAACGAGGGCCACGTCGAGGCCGGCGGCTTGCAGAAAATACGCCGTCGTCAGACCGGTGATCCCGCCGCCCACCACCACGACGTCCGTACGGAGATCGCGATCGAGAGGCGGGTATGTGGGTCGATCCGGATCGGTGTGCCAAACCGATCGGGCCTCTCCGATTGATGAATCGCGCATGGGATTCTGCATACCCCTCCCGCAGCGCCTCAAACGTCGGGTCAGCCTCTGCCGGCTTTCGTTCCCTGAACGTTCGTGGTCGGGAGATCGGGTTTCGTTGGTGAGACTGATCGGGTAAACGGCTCGCATGATCGATCTCGACCGTCCCACGATTCTGCCCCGTCCGAGAGGTCCCTGGTCGCGGGCGGTTCTCGAAACGGTCACACGCGCAGCCGCTCCCCCCGTCCCGGAACTGTCGTCGTCGCCGCTGGACGACGACGACATGCAACTCGCCCTGTATCTCGTCTACGAACTGCACTATCGGGGACTTGACGGGGTTCCCGATGAGATGGAGTGGGATCTGGACCTGTTCTCGTTCCGTCGCCGCATGGAGGAGGGTTTTCAACAGGCGCTCCTCGCTCAGGTGCCGCTCGAGCCGGTGGAGCCGACCGACGTGGCGACCGAGCTGCGTCACCTCGACACGGGATCGTCGGCGCTCGCTCGTTTCATGGCCAGGGAGGCGACTCTCGAACAGGTGAAGGAGTTCGTCGTGCACCGGTCCGCCTATCACCTGAAGGAAGCCGATCCACACACGTTCGCCATTCCTCGGTTGGGCGGCGCCCCCAAGTCCGCGTTCGCCGAAATCCAGGCAGACGAATACGGGGGAGGCGTCCCCGAGCGCATCCATGCGCACTTGTTTGCTTCGATGATGCAGGGCCTAGGTCTCGACCCTCGTCCAGGGGCGTATCTCGACCGGATACCCGGCACTTCGCTGGCCACGGTCAACCTCATGTCGTTCTTCGGCCTGAATCGGCGCTGGCGGGGGGCTGCGGTCGGCCATCTCGCTTTGTTCGAGTTGGGTTCCTCTATACCAAACCGCATGTACGGGGACGGACTCCGCCGTCTCGGCTTCGACACTTCCGTCACCGAATTCCACGACGAACACGTCGAAGCAGACGCTGTTCACTCGATGCTTGCCACTTATGACGTGGCCGGGCGACTCGCCACTGACAATCCGCACCTCGCCCAAGACATCGTGTTCGGGGCGAGAGCGCTGGACGCCATCGAGGGAAGGGCCTCCCGGCACCTGTTGGACCAGTGGCGGCGGGATGCGAGCAGTCTGCGACCGGAGAAGAAGGCGGCTGCGTGAGCGGCGTGGATTCCGAGACCTACCCGGCTCGCGGGCTTCGATGACTCCCGTCGCACAGAGGAGCTCGACCGGACCGTCCGCAACGGCAGAGGGCGATCACCGACCCGTGCGCCGGATTCTCGCCTGTTGCGACGTCCTCGAGCACGAAGTCTCCCCGCACGAGCAACGGACCATCCGGATAGATGCGGATGCGCGCCGTTTCGGTTCCGATCTGGGGGTTGGAGTTGGCCGCGGCAGTTCCCGCTGAGCTGAGTTCGGTGGTGCACATGCGGAATGCATACCCGCAGCGGTCATGGCTGATACTCGGGTGCAGGACAGCAGCCACGGGAAGCTGAGCCGAGCCATGTCGGTACAGAAAAACAGTCGGCGAAGCCGGCCTGCCTATCCGCTGGCCCTGTAAGCGTGCCTGGCCGAGGAACGGGGACGTTCGATCCGTGCGCCCAGTGGGACCCGAAGGTTTGACGGCGCCCGCGGTGGGTATCACTTCCACTTCCCCCGAGTGATCTCGAGCAGACCTCGATCACTCGACAGATCCGACTGGCTCACGAAATCCCGTGACCCAAATGGAGGCCGAAATGATGAACCTCACGAAACCCAAGGCGGTTGTCGCCCTGATTCTGAGCCTCTCGCTGCTCGTAGCAGCGTGTGACGAGAATGATGACGGGTTCTCTGACGGAGACGAGACGACGTCCACCACGACGACGATGGTCGGGGACACTTCCACGACCATCGTCGCCGACGACGAAGAGACCACGACCACCTCAGGATGAGGTGACCAAACGGCGGCGAGAGGCGAGGACGGAGACTTTTGACCATGGCGAGTGAGATCCGGGTGGGGACGGTGCGGATTGAACTCACGACGCCTGGGACCGACGCCTACCTCGAAGTGATCCGAGCCGTCGTGGGCCGGTCGGCACGTCTCGCCGGATTCAGCTTTGACGGTGTCGAAGACCTCGTGCTCGCTGCCGATGAGGCCGCAGTCCTCCTCCTTTCCACTCGTCCCGAGGCTCTGCGGCTTCGGATTGCCGGCGCCCACGACGGTGTCGAGGTGCTGCTGCATGTGAGGGACCCGGAACTTCGATGGCCACCCGAGGCGATGGCAGAGCACACTGGGTGGCAGGTCTTGCACGCGTTGTGTGAGCGTGTCTGGATCGCGAGCCCACATCCCGGCATCGGCTTGTTCCAGGGTCTGCGGTGATGAGTTCCGGGGGACGGGACCGCGCAATCGAGGTTCCGAAGGATGACAGGTCTCTCTCCCCGCGGTTCTGGACCCATCTGCTTGGCTCAGACCTCGAGTAGCACGCGCAACTTCTCGAGACTCGAACTCAGCACTCGGGAGACGTTCATCTGCGACATACCGACCTCGTCAGCGATTTCTCGTTGGGTCAAATCGCGATAGAAGCGGAGGTACAGGATTTCTCGTTCCCGGGCGGTTCGTCCCTGCAAAAGCGGCCGGAGCGCGTGCAAGTCCTCGAACAATTCGATGCCGGGATCGGTTGAGCCGAGAAGGTCGATGCCAATGGCCGAGCCGTCGCCGTTGTCGTCGTTCAAGGAATACGCGCGATAGGCGGACGTGAGCGTGGCGGCTTCGGCGACTTCGTCGATACTCGATCCGATGTGCTCGGCGATCTCGGCGATGGACGGAGACCGTCCCAATCGCTGAGAGAGCTGTTCGTTGGCCGTTCGAGCGGCAATCGAGGTTTCTTTCATCCGTCGCGGCACACCCACGCTCCATCCGGCGTCGCGGAAGAAGCGCTTGAGTTCCCCGGTGATCGTGGGCACGGCAAAGCTGACGAAGCGGTGACCCAATTCGGTGTCGAACCGATCGATCGCCTTGACGAGGCCGAGCAGCGCCACCTGGATCAAGTCGTCCAAGTCCTGGCCGCGATGGGCATACCGTTTCGCGAGGCCGATCGCCAATGGGCGGTACACCTCGACCAGTTCAGTTCGAGCCGGCGCGTCGGGGAGCCTCTGGAAAAGCGTGAGATGCGGTTCCATCTGTCTCTCCTGTCGGCCTGCCCAACGTCGATCTACCCCGGTGACAGTTCGCTCATCCCGGAGCGCGAAAAAACGCGTTACGCACGCACAGGTGAGATCGCCGGCGCCCATCCGCAAGATTCTGCGACGTTGGTACGCTGCCCGTGAACGACAGGGGCATCGAAAGTGGTTTTTGGGTCACATCTCGAGGTGAGGTCGCTACCGACGGATTCCGGCCAGGTCGTGACCGCGGTCGGTGAGATCGATTTGGCTTCGGCGCCGTTATTGGAAACCGAGGCGGAGAAGCATCAGGGAGTCGATGTCGTCATCGATCTCACGCGTGTCGAGTTCATCGACTCGGCTGGGCTGGTGGTCCTGATCAGGCAGCAAGAGAGGATCCGCTCGTCGGGAGCAGAACTCACGCTCGCCGTGAGCCCCGGGCCGGTGACCCGCCTCCTCGAACTCACCGGACTGTCCGGAGCGTTCCCGATCATTTCCGTGGATGGCATCCGGCGCCCCGACTGACGGAGCCAGTTCGGGTGAGGTCGTCATGACTCATGCCACCCAGTGTCACGCGGTGGTTGCCGATGGGGCAAATGCGAGACCGCTGGAGAAAGTCGGTTCTTGAACGAGAAGTTCGGGGCCGTCGAACGCCTGTTCGTCTTTCTGTCACACCCCTCCTGTACGTTGCCGGTATGGATGAAACGAGGACCATCGACACCCTGGAACGGGACTTCGCCGACCTGACCGCCGCGGCATCCCGGCTGGACGCCCTGCGTCTGGGGGTGCTGCGGGAGTTGGATGTCGCCCAGGCCGCCACTGTGGACGGGGCCCGCACCCTGGTGGAGTGGGTGGCAG
>JBBDHV010000039.1:0-94146 GCA_040880725.1 Acidimicrobiia bacterium | reverse complement strand
CGCCCGCGGTCGAGTCGCCCTCAACCAGGCAACCAAAACCGGGACACACCACTAGTTGCTTCACTCCCACTGTTCAAATAGCGTACCTGAAGGGGATTTCATGAGACGCCGAAAGTTCCTAACAGCTGGCGCTGCGCGTCGGATAGTCTCGCCCTCTGCCTGTCCCGACGCCCCGCCCTCCGCGACATGCAGTCCTGTGAGACGATCTCCGGTGGTTTCGCCGGGATCCCTGCCAGTGAGGTGTGGCAGAAATCGGGTGATGAATACAGACTGGCGACCTGATCGTGGAAGGCAACCTAACCGGGGTCGACGCGTTCACCTTGGAAGGCAAGGTCATCAGATCGACGCCGCCGAGGCCACCGCACGGCCTTCCCAACTCGTCGCGAACTGGAGCGTGACCCTCGTGAAGGTCGACTCCGAACGTGCCGTGTTGGTGCCACGCCTCCGCCGAGCATGGGTTGGCGAGACCCTTCTTGACCGCACCACGGACGCTGACGCCGGGGCCCAGGCGGAAGGAGGCGGCATCTGCGGCCCCACCGCCGGATGCGTCACCCAGCAGCCACCGTCAGGCCGTCAAGCCAGCTACTTGACGGTGCGCATCCCCCCGGCATCCCCCGATCCCGATTGCGGCAACATCCCCCACCGCCGCTTCCAAGTCTTCCCACCCCACCCCCACAGGCTCGGCGCCGACGCCGACGGAATCGCCTGCGGATCGTGAGCGGGATCCGTCGGCGCTCCGCCCGCGGAAATGTCGGCACCGAAGAGCGCCCCGTCGAGTTCGCTGGTCCGAGTCCCTCCTGGAAGAACTTTTATCCGTCCGCATACCTTGTCGTGGCAGGAGGACTTTGGATCGCACTACTGGTCCAGACCTGGCAACAACAGTGGTCGAACGACGTTTGGGTGCATGCCTCGGCGATCCGAGAACTCATGGAGCATCCGCTCGACCCGGGTAGTCCATTTGTCGCGGAGCGACTTCCTCACTTTTCGCTTTCGCTTTATCACTGGGTCGCTGGCCAGGCTGGAGTGGTCCTCGGACTGGACGCCATCGGCGTGGTTCAGCTCCTGGGGGCGGTCAATGGAGTGTTTCTCCTGGTGTTCTTCCCTCCATTCGTTCGGGTGTTCCTGCATCACCGCCACGCGCCGGTGGTTGCCCTGCTGGTTGTGCTCTTGCTGTGGGGACCCGGCGCGTGGCGATATAGCGGGTTCCTTCATCTCAATGCCATTGGTTTCACCCTGCCCTATCCATCGATCTTCTCGACCTGGGTCGCCTTCGGTACCGTTGCCTGGTTCGATCGGATCGCAGCGAGAGCATCGGTACGGCCCGGGACGGTGATAGGCCTTGGGGTGGTGGGCTTCGTGGTCTCGAATGCGCACGCGATCACTTTCGGCCTACTCGTAGTTGTCCTCGTTGCTCTCACGATTGATCGGAGATCCGTCTCCGCCGTCGTCGGGTTGGCATCCGTCGGATTGGGTGCTGTCGGGGGAGCGGTCCTTTGGCCGTTCTTCGACCTCTTCGACCTCACGCTCAGAGCGTCAGACGTGCTCGACGGTGAGAACGCATTGATGTACTCCGCGCCGTTGGTTCGGGTCGCTCCTGCGCTTCTCGGGCTTCCTGTGCTCTGGAGCCGACTTCGGAGGAACAGAACTGACCCCCTGGTGTCCACCTTCGTTCTGAGCTCAGCCCTCTACTCGGCAGGCTGGCTACTCGGCCAAATGTCTCTCGGACGCAGCGTGCTCTTCGCCACCCTCGTCCTCCACTTGGCGATTTCGGGATGGCTCGTCGAGGTTTGGGAACGGTCAGGGCGCCGACACCGGCTCGTGCTTGCCGTAGCCGGGTGCTGCGCCTTGGTTGCGCTGTTGGTGCCGATGCTTCCGGGCGTTGCCCGTATGGTGCCGTTCCAGATTCTGCCCGAGTCACTTCGCGCCGACAACCGACTCGAAATCGTCTCCAAGCACTATCGGCCACTCGCCGAGGTGATCGGTCCTAACGAAGTCGTGCTCGCTCCCATCCCGATTGCCGTGAGAGTCACAGCTTTCACCGGCAAGTCAGTGAGCCCTCGTCCGATCCCCTACCTCGAAGATGCCGGAGAGCGTTCGGCCGCGGTAGCTTCATTCCTAGCGAACCCGACATCTGATCACCCAGCTCTCGATCAATACAACGTCGACTGGGTGATCGTCCCATCTTCCGGACCGAGTACTAGCGCGATTCGAGCAATGGCGGATTCACGAGAGGTTTTCGAGAGCCGGGAGTTCGTTGTAGTTAGGGTCTCCGAAGACTTGCTGCCTCATGCTTGTGGGCGGTTGGAGACGTCACGTTTGGGGCAGTCGTCGATCTGCAATGGATAAGCTACGGGCGATGACATTGGTCTCTGTCGTGATTCCCACGTACAACCGGGCTCAAATGGTTAAGCGAGCAATCCAATCGGCTCTTGCTCAGACCCATGCCGCCATCGAGGTGCTCGTAATTGATGACGGGTCAACAGACGAGACCGTCGCAGCCGTCGGGTCCATCCCCGACTCTCGTGTCAGTTGTCTCAGACAGGAGTCAAATCGAGGACATGCAGCAGCCCGAAACTCAGGGATAGCGGCCAGCTCCGGTGACTATGTGGCGTTTCTCGACTCGGACGACGAATGGGTGCCCGGTAAGCTCGAGCTGCAACTTAGTTCGATTGGAGAATGCGGTGTCTCAGTCTCGGGCCGCCGAACCGTGGACGATTCTGGTCGAGTGGTCAAGGTCACCCGCCAATTGGTGTCGGGGGACATATGGGACTCCACCATCGGACTGGAATGGGTGCCTGCGACTAGCACCCTTCTCGTCAGGCGAGACCTTCTAGAACACGAGCTCTTCGACGAACAGCTGAATGCTCTCGTCGACCTGGACCTTGTGATTCGTCTCGCCCAACGCTCATGCTTCTCAGGCGTTGAGGAGCCACTCGCCACAATTCACTCGCATTCTGGGCAACGAGTCCGTTCGCCCGACAATGCCCCGGAGCTGTGGTTGATGCTTCTCGAAAAGTATCGTGCTCTTATGAGTCCTCGAAACCGATCGGCGTTTCACTATCGGGCCTTTCTCACCGCTTATGAGCTCGACCGATTCGCGTTCGCACGAACACAGCTGTGGAACTCCCTCAGGCTCGACCCGAGGGGCGCGAAGCGTTGGATGCGCCTCTCCTCGATGATGCTTGGACCTCGCGTCCACAGACGAGCACAAGTGCTCGTGGGGCGAAGGTGAAGTCCCACGTAGAACGAGCGTTGCTCGCCTCCCTGGCTCGGAGGGTGCTGGAGCCACGGTTCGCGATCCTCGGACAGGCCGCTCTCGGACTCAGTACATCGCTGTCGTCACTCGGGTCGGTGGCAATGGATGGCCCCAACCAAGCGATCAGTGGGCCAGCCGGTCATACACCCGACGAACAAGCAGCTGGATTCTGATGGACACGGCAACAACGCTCGCACGCGCAGCCACAACCCGGGAGCGAGGTAGGCCCGATAGCTCATAGCCGCATGCGATGAGCGATCGACCTGCGAGATGTTCGAATTGGAGCACATCTTGTGTGTGCATCCGGACCTGCCATCCATCGCGCCGAAGGCTTGGTGATTCGCTGATTCTCGCGTGGGCAACGCTCTCCGGTCGGTTGAAACCGGCGCGTATTCGATCCGCATGGTCGGTGTACGCGAGCATGGCAGAGTCGTAATCAAGGTCCAGGAACATACATACGTTTCGGAGGGATGCTTCGGGGTGTGTGACAAGGTCTTCGTATTTCACCTCCAGCACCCTGCCTGCCCCGAGGCGTGCCGCGGCGGACTTTCCGTCGTTGATGGCACGACGCCAATTGAGCGCTCCGAGTATTGGCCCTCGGCCCTGTGACAATGCGACATCACGTCCATCCCGGATTACGTGTACGAACCGGGCCTCGGGAAGCAACTCGGCGATGAAGGGAATGTGGTGGACGTACCAAGGGGTCTTGTCTCCAACGCGTGACTTGCGGTGGTGGGCGCCGTACGCGGCGTAGAGAATCCTAAATGCAGCGCCGTGGTTGTCGACTGTGGGCTGCCTGAAGTCCTTCGCAACGTTCTCCGGTGGAAGCCCCCAACGTTGGAAGCGCGGGTGGTGGAGAAGCGCTGCGACAAAAGAGTCGAGATCGAACGGCTGCTGACGGGTGAAGCGTCTCGACTTGGCAAGGCTGACAAGGAAGTAGGACTCAGGCGTAATGGCAAGCTGTGGGTGGCTATCGAGCATCGCCCTAAGGAGCGTTGTGCCTGAGCGGGCTGCGCCGACGATGATGGGGACGGAATCTGTCACAGGTGTAAAGGTTACGCTGGGCTGCTGCATCTGCGGAGCGCCAGTTCAGTTGGTTTCGGACCGCCCAAGGAACCCCACTCAGCGATCCTCGGGATCCAATATGCTGTGACGGAGCGATGAGAGTGTCTGGTGCCCGCCAACAACATCTGGATGTACTGGGAGACACCTTTGGAACGTGCGAGGCCTCCGTATCTCGATCTGTGCTTGCGAACGGTGGACCGATGGAAAGGCGATCTCCGTCTGCACCACCTCGATGAATCCACAATTCACGACTTCCTGCCTGACCTCCGGCCGGAAGTCGACAGGCTGTCCCTCAATCACAAGTCTGACTACTACCGATCCCGCCTTGTGCATCGATACGGTGGACTCTGGTTGGATGCCGATGTCGTCGCGCTCAGGCCGTTGGACGAGTTGTTCGATGGGCTGGCTGAGCATCGAATAGCCCTATACGGAAAACAACCGGCTGACCTGTCAGCAAACTGTTTTATCGGCATGGCCGGCGACCCCGTGTTGGAGCAGTGGATGACGCTCCAAGACCGGACCCTCGATACGCACCAGACGATTCCGTGGAACGGATTGGGGAAGGACCCCCTCGTGATCGCCGCCACGGGGGTGCACTACCAGCGATTGGCGGCCAATCGGATAGCCCCGCTTCACTGGCAGCACTGGCGCCGGCTGCGATCGAAGTGGCGACCCCTGCGTCCTTATCTGAAGGCCGATCCGGTCCTGTTCATGCTTTACAACCACTTCCTACACGACGCGTTCGGGGATATGACGCAATCGGACCTCATGCACTCAAACATGCTGATATCGAGGCTGTTCCGTCATGCGCTCGAACCCGACCTGAGCAACGAACGACCGATCTGATCTTGTTAGAGGCCGAGGCGAGCGCTAACGTCGTCCAACTGTCTCCCCATGGTGAATAGTCGATCGTAAGTGGCTTGACCTGCCTGAGCGACCCTCGTCCGTAGATCTGCGTCGACGACGAGGCCACCGATCGCGGCGGCCATCTGGCCCTCATCGCCCGCTGCGTAGAGCATCGCATCTTTGCGGTCAGACAACTCACGCTCCATCTCGCCTATAGCCGGCGCGACAACAGCAATGCCTGCAGCCAAGTACTCCTTCAGCTTCAAGGGTGAGTAGTGGAACGCTGTGTCATCGAGGCTGGGTATGACGGCGATGTCCATTGCGGCCAGGTACTCGGAGATTCGGTCGTGGGGAACCGATCCTGGAAAGATCGCGGCCGCTATTCCCAACTCAGCTGCGAGTTCCTCGCAACGTTGCCGGGTTGGGCCGTCGCCCACCATCAGGAGTGCGACCGGGTTCGCCTGCTGGAGCTGGGCTGTGGAGCGGACTACTGCTTCCGCGTCATGAAACGCGCGGAAACTCCCCACCCAGCCGACCACTACACGATCGGCGAAACCGAGGATCTCGCGTTGCGTTCCGAGGGGTTGTGCGGCCCGAATCCGATCTGCTGTGCACGGGGCCACGACCACTCCGCTCGGGTCCGCGCCTCTGGACACCACCGCGTCGGCTACCTCTTCGCTCACACACGCAACCAGGTCGGCCTCGCGAAGCTGCGGGCGCTCCGCTCGCCGTTCGAGGAGCCGTGCCCATCCGGGTCGCCTGGTGCCCCACTGGGACGCCTCCCACACGATGGGAGCGTCGACGAAGAGAACGAGGGGACAGTCGTAATGACGGGCAAGCGTGAAGCCCGCACGCTGAAACAGGTCGTGGTGCTGCCATACGAAGGGAGGCGCCGCTGCCGGGGGGTTCGTTCTCATCGACCGATTAAATTGGGACATCACTCCCCACGCGCGGCCATCCTTCAGCGCCGTGGTTACCGCCGGAGGTACGAGCGAGCGGAGTCCGGCGTGGGTGCGCGACGCGGATGTTCGTGGATCGCCCCATGCTGCCTGGCGGACCTGCCTGTCCGTCAACTCACCGTCCGGGGTCATTAGGACCGAACTACCCCAACGCTGTGAGCAGGCTTCGCGCCAGTTGTCGATCGTGACCCAGACTGCACCCGCTCTCAGGTGGCGTGGTGACGGGGTCACGAACACCACCCCGCCGGGAAAGCCTGCCCCGTGCCCGGTCTCGGGGGCGCCTTTCCGTGGCTCGCCGTTCATGTCCGGAGCCACCTTGGCCCTCGTTGCTCCAGCAGGTGGTTGGCGAGCTTCGGCCACGCCCCGTGGGCGTCGGTCCGTTGGGTGGCGAGCGTCATCGCCGTCAGGTGCACCGCCTGGGCGATGTCCGCCTCATGGCTCCACGAGTCTTCGACGGTGTGCTGGATCAGGCTGCCGTACTGCGAGCCGTCGGTGTAGAGCGCATCGAAGCCAGCCACGGAGTCGAGGCCGGACTGATGGGCAGCAAGGAGTCCCATCACGAGCACCACATACGCTTGGTCGTGCCAGGGGAGACTTCGGGAGGAGGCGTGTTCCCAATCGATGAGGCGTATCCGCCGGCGGTCGAAAAGAAGATTGCCAATGGCGGGGTCTCCATGCTGCCAAGCTCTGGTTGTGCTGATGCCGGTCAACTGGGAGACCTTCGATCGGGTTTTTGGGAAACGATCGAGGTAGGCCGTGACGATTTCGTCACATCCCTCCGATCGGGTCGACTGTGTAAGGCGGGTGAGGTCGGCGGTCCAGGCGAGAACCGCCGAGAGTGCGCTGGCAAGCTCGTGCCTCCACCGATGAGTGGCGGGTTCGAGTAGCGGGGGAACCATGGGCCTGCGTCCTCGCATCGCGGTGGAGAACAGGGCGGTCGTGTTGTTCTCGATGACGATGTCGAGAGCGACAGGAACCTGCCTAGAGAGGCCGGGCGGTAGTTCCTCATGTGCTTCTCGCAACTTCGAGAACTCACGCTCGATGCGACTCGAATGGACGGGGTCGGACGACACCTTCACGACGACCTCCGGCGGCCTCAGACCGTCGAGAAGCAGAACGATCATCCGGTTGTGGTCGTGACGGGCAGAAGTGAGGATCGCACTGCGCAACCGATGCGGCGTTCGGCCGGTCCATTCACGCCATTGGCGTTCGGCGCGTTGCCTGATCCACCCGATCATCGCTCGACCACCCACAGCTCCGACGGATGACAGAAAGCTATGACGGGGGCGGCAACGAGCGACCGGGCCAGTCGCTGCCGTGAGAAGGACGTCCCGCCACCGCCGATGATCCCCGCCCGCTGAAGCCACCACGCCGTTATCGACGACTGGTAGATGAGGCGAGGAGTCGACAGCGATGGCCAGACAGCGTATGTCTTGACCACTCTTCCGCCGACTGCGATGAGCAAATTTCGGACTTCACGAGGCGTCAGCGTTTGCGCCGAGGCCGCACCCAGGGCGCGACGTGCGAGCGGTCGATCCAGCCCGAGCGTGATGCGATGTCCTTTGTCGAGGGCAGGGGCGACCTCGGCCCATCCTGTTGTTGTTGCGGCGAGGAACGCATGGCTCCCAGTTGCCCGTACGATGAGTTCTGTCGCGGCCTCGATGCTTGCACTCACGACATTCGTGCCATCGCCCGGAACGCCTGATGGGATGCGGCGAGTTCGGCGTACGTGCCTGTTCCACTAATCCGCCCGTTCTCCACAAAGATCACCCGGTCGCAGTTCTCGACTGTCGATAGCCGGTGCGCCACAATGATGATCGTGTGGTCTTGCCGTAGGCGTTCAAGGGCAACCATCAAAGCGGCTTCAGTCTCGTTGTCCAGGGCAGAGGTGCCCTCGTCGAAGATGAGGACCGTAGGACGATGATAGAGGGCACGAGCGATGGCGATCCGTTGCCGCTGTCCGCCGGACAACCGAACCCCTCGCTCCCCAACCACCGTGTTCAGTCCCCTTGGTAGTTCGTTGATGAAGGGGCGAAGTTGCGCCATCTCGATGGCCTCGGATAGAGCCAGCTCATCGATCTGATCGGCATGGACGCCGAGAGCGATGTTCCGTTGCATAGTGTCATCGAGTAGAAACACTGACTGCGACACAACTCCGAGGTTTCGTTGCCAGGAGCGCATACTCTCGTCTGCAGGTTTGCCATCTACTCTCAGCGTTCCTGCCGTCGGTTCGAGTAGTCCAGCAATGATGTCCACGAGCGTCGACTTCCCACCCCCTGTCGGCCCGCAGACTCCGATTTGCTGTCCTTTGCGAATTTCCAGATTGATGTCACGCAGTGCCGAAGATTCGGCTCCCTCGTAACTGAATACGACACCGTCGAGCACAATCGAGTGTGCGAATGGCATCGATTCCCTCGCACCATCATCGTCCCGTTCAACCTCTCGGATCCGCACGAGGTCGGCATGAACATCGTCGAGCGCTGCCGTGGAGAACTTGATGTCGTTCAATCCCTTGGCGATACGTTGGATTGACGGCTGTATGCGCAAGCCGACATAAGCGAAGAGCCCCAGCACGGGCAGCGTGGATGTGGGTTCGTCCCCACTCGCCAGAGTCAAGGAAAAGAATGCAAGGATGAATCCGATCAGGGAAAGCTCAATCAGAGCGGGCGGGACTTCGGACAGCACATTTCGGTGATATAGGGCTTTCGCCATCCGATAGCGCGACCGCATGTACACGGCTTCGAACCATGCTTCCCGTCCGAAGAGCTTCACATCCCGGACTCCGTGGAGCCCCTGTTGAAGCAGACTCAACGTCTCGCGGTTCGTACTGTGAGCGACGCGTCCCACGTGCTTGAGCCGAGGCTGGACTACGAGCAGAAGCAGCACGGATGCTCCACCGACCACGACGATTGCCAGCGCTGTGGCGGCGGGCGCGATCGTAAAAAGGATGAGCGCGAGACCTACGACGAGAAGCGTGTCGGCACCGATGCGAATAGCCGGGAGAAACACCTGACCGACGAGCTGCTGAACGGCAGTATGAGCGTTCCGAATGAGCTCTGCCGAGTTCCGCTGGAGATGGAACGAGTAGGGAAGGCGCACGTAGCCTGCGGCGAGTCGACTCGACAATCTTGCGCCAGCCGAGTGAGCGACTCGACCTTGGACGTACGCGGCTCCCACTCGGACGGCGGCGCGGACGAGGAAGAACAGGGTGAGCCCGGCGGCGAGCCACCTGAGTAGCGCTGTCTCCTCGTTGTCTCCGAACATCTCCCGCACGTCACCCACTATTGGCAGGGCTACCGGCCCCGATGGATCAGCCACGAGGCTGACGAGGAGGTAGACAAGTCCCGCGCCAAGCATTTCGAACCCGCTCACGACGATCCCAAGTCCGACCAGAAGCAGCCACTTGCGCCATGTCTCGCGTCCGACCAGATCAAGCGCCCGCTTCAGCGTCGAGAACACGGAGGCCCTGATCAGACGTCGGTCGTGCTGGGCTGGGACGAAGGCTGCGGAACACCGTCGTAGCGCCGAATGCGGCGTCGCACCTTTTCCTCGAACTGCATGCCGGTGTCGAGTTTGCGGCGGAAGAAGGTCATGCCGTCGCTGCGCTGGACGGGAATGCGATGCAAACGGTGCAGGTCGGTCTCCTCGGTGATCGGGGGGCCGCCTCCGAGGGTGGCGGTGTCATAGCGCACCCGCACCAGAGGTTCGGCCTCCTCGGACCAGTAGCCCCATGGGTAGGCGAAGTGGCGGACGTGGACTCCCGTTCGCTTCTCGATGAGTTGGTTCGAGCGGTTCAACTCGGCGGCGATCCGGGTGGGGCCGTGCTCGCGGAGGTCGACATGCCTGTGGGTGTGGGCTCCGAGGGTCATGAGACCCGACTCGAGCATCTCGTTCACCTGATCCCAGTTGAGCGGGGCAGCGTCCGGTTCGTCCATCAGCGGTTCGCCCGTTTCCACCGGGTGGGTCGACAAATACAAGGTGAACGGAATGCCGCGCTCCGCGAGGATCGGGAAGGCGGTGGTGTAGAGGTCCCGGTAGCCATCGTCAAAGGTGAGGACGAACAGGCGGTGCGCTTCGGGGTCCGAACGCAGCGTCACCGCCGCCGGCAGCGGGGCGATCATGCCTTCGGACTCCATGAAATCGAGTTGGCGGATGAAGACGTCAGTGGGCACTTCCATCTCCCGGCCCAGGTCCACCCCGATCTGGTGATAGATCAGCAGGCGGGGTCCGGGCATACGTCCCGAACCGATGTCGGCGATGCTCATGGCCGCCTTGGCTGCGGTGCGCAGGGGGCGAGAGCCTGACTTGGGAGAAGGGGAACGCAGATCGATCTCGATGTCCGTCTTCGCCTCGGCGGGGGTGTCGACGTCGGGCGGGGTGTCGGTCTCCAGAGGGTCTTCGACCAGATTCGCCTCTTCCGGCGTCGGGCTGTGCCGCCCGCTCTTGTCCCGTCGCTGGTTGCGGGGTGCTCGCTGGCGACGGCGAGGCTTGGCAGGACGGCGACGCAGTCCACCAACGAGCAACACAACGCCTGCGACACCGACACCCCGGTCGGTGAAGTCACGGACCATCTTCGACAGTTGGGGAGTGGTGGTCTTGTTGCGTTCCGCCACGAGCACCACATGGTGGACGTGCTGGGCGACGACGTCGGCTGCGGGGTGGCTGCGGTCGGGAGCTGCGGCCACAACCACGTCGGTCTGGTCTGCCGCCGCACCCAACAGCATGCGGAACTGGGGGGCGGAGAGACGGTCGGCGGCGTCGGGGACCGGTGCACCGGCGCGGAGGGAGATCAGCCCCGGGCACACCTCGGTGCGGCGCGCCAGGGCTTCCTTCATCGAACCCTGCAGGTCCTCACCAGGTTTTGCCTGGGTGGTGAGCATGTCGCGGAGGTCGGGGAAGCTGGCGTCGTATTCGGCGAGGTGGGCTGGTCGGGACAGGTTGGCGTCCACCAGCAGCACCCGGCGGTCGGTGGCGGCGAGGGAGGCTGCCAGGTCGGCGGCGAGCGCCTGTACGGCGGGTTCGGAGGCGGACGCTCCCACCAGGGCCACAGAGTTCTGGCTGCCACGCAGCCCCGGTTCCAGTGCGGCACGCAGGGTTTGGATGTCCTGTTGGCGGCGACTCTGCGGAGCGGAGGCATACCAGACGGGCCCATTGGTGGGTCCGGGACGGCTGCCGTGGACCTCGGCGAGGAGGACGGTCGATTCGATGTCGTCGGCCAACAGCACCGGCCGGCGGGCCCGGTCCCGAATCATCACCGCCACCACCCCGAGCGCCGCGGCCAGCAGCCCGCCAGTCAAGGCGGCTTGGGTGCGGGCGATCGGCTCGGCGGTCTGATCCGAGGCGATGGCGGGTTCGGTGAAGCCTTCCGCCTCCTGGAGGTCGAGCATCCGCAGCGCCAGATCCACATACTGGCCCTGGACCATTTCCAGGCGCCGCTGCAGGACCAACGCCTCCAGGTCGGAGGGGTTCGACTCCTCGGGGGCGATCACCACTGGCAGGGCTTCCAGTTCGACGCGCAAGGCGTCCACGAGCGCCTCCGCCTCGGCGAGTTGGGCTTGCAGTTCCTGGACGGGAGTTTCGACGAGTTCGGGGAACGAGATCTGGAATCGCAGTGTCGCGACCCGCTGGATTTGGGCACCTAGCTGGTCGATCAACAAGGTCCTCAGCCGTTCGGTGGTGGGGTCGGCGGTGGGGGGAGACGACTCACCGAGGCTGGCACGGAGAGTGGCGGCTTCGGCCTCGAGGCGGCGGAGGTTCGCTTCGATCTGGCCGGTGAGCGTCGACGAAGGATCAGCGGTGAGGTACGTGGTGCGAGCTTCTTCAGCGAGGGCGACCGCCTCTGTTCTGGTGGGGGCTCGTGCCACGAATCTGAGCTGTCCGGCGGTCTCGTCCACAGCCACGACCACGGCGTCGGACTGCGTGGTGGATAGCGCGGTCTGGCGGGCCGACTGCAGGCGACTGGCGGTGGCGTTGTCCGATTCGCCGTCACCGGAAATGAAGGTGACCGGTGCGGTCGCCTCCCACTCCTCTTCGATTCCGTCGTTGTACGCGGTGGCGGCTGACACGGCGGCCGCCGCAGCGAGGATCGCCACGATGAAGATCATCGGCCAGCGGGCCCAGAGAACGGTGGCGAGACGGCGCGGGTTCATGAGACTTGCGAGTTTGGTGCATCAGGGGCCACGCCGTCCACCGATACCCGCGTTCGGGGCGGTCGAACCGTCGTATCCCGGTGAGGACCGGTCATGCCGACATCTCCTCGTCGACTGTGGAAAGCAGGTCGAGTTGGATGGTTTCGTGGCCGTCCCATTCGTTCCATGCCAGGGACATCAGCACCTCACGGATGCCGTCGTGATCGGACTCGTCTGCGAGCCTGCCCAACGTGGCGACGGCATCCGACAGCGTCACCGGCCCGGGATGGCCGGGGGAGGCAACCGAAATCTTGTCCCGACGTGACGGCTGCATCGGCTCGGAGGACAGTCGCTCAAACATCTTCTCGCCTGGCCGGATACCGGTGATCTCGATCTTGATATCCCGGCCGGGGACGAGGCCGGCGAGGCGGATCATGCGGCGGGCGAGTTCGCCGATACGCAACGGCTCGCCCATGTCGAGGACGAAGACCTCGCCGCCGTCGGAGATCGCCGCCGCCTGCAGCACCAGTTGGACGGCTTCGTCGACGGTCATGAAATAGCGCAGCATGTCTGGGTCCGAGACCGTGACCGGCCCGCCCTGTTGGATCTGGCGCATGAAAGTGGGGATCACGCTTCCCCGGCTGCCCAACACGTTGCCGAAGCGCACCGCCGAGCACACCATGTCCGAGGTGCGGTCACACACCTGCACCAGCATCTCGGCGACTCGTTTGGAAGCGCCCATCACACTCGACGGCTCCACCGCCTTGTCGGTGGAGATCAACACGAAGCGAGCCACTCCTGACCGGCGGCAGGCGTCCAGCAGGTTGCGGGTGCCCAGCACGTTCGTCTGGGCCGCCTCGTCGGGGTGGGATTCGAGGATGGGAACATGCTTGTGGGCGGCGGCATGAAAGACGATGTCGGGGGAGATCTCCTCGACGAGGCGCATCATCCGCTCACGGTCACGGATGTCAGCCAGCACGGCCGTGGCGTTCGGGGCGGACAGGAAGGGGAGGAGGGCGTCGTAGAGGTGGGTCTCGTCGTTGTCGAGGACGTAGACACAGCCCGGTTCGTGGCTCAGCACCTGGCGAACGATCTCGCTGCCGATCGAACCGCCGCCGCCGGTGATGAGCACCCGCTTGCCCTCCAGCAACGATCCCACCTCGGTGAGGTCGGTGTGCACCGAGTCGCGGGGAAGGAGGTCGGTGAGAGCGAGGTCACGAACGTCTCGGAGTGTCGCGGGCTCGGAACCGTCGAAGCCGGGAAGAATGCTGAGGCGCACGTCGATGCCGATACAGGCGTCGACGAGGGCCCGAAGTTGGTCGTCGGTGAGGGGATCAGCGATCACGATCTGCTGGGCGTCGAAGATTTCCACGAGACGGGGGAGGTCCTCCAGCGTTCCCAAGACTGGCCTGCCGGCCAGGCGCTGGGTCGAGGGTGTGCCGTTGGGAGTGACGAAACCCATCACCTCGCCGGCAGATCCGCCGTAGCGGGCCAATTGCGCGGCGTTTCGTCCGGTGCCCACCACGAGGGTGGCCGGCGGAGCGTCGGGGGTATCGCGGCGTTTGAACGAAAACAGCCGTGCGCGGAAGCGGGCGGCTCCCATCCCGCCCAGAGTGAGGCCCGCACCCACCGCCATGGCCATCACCGGGATGGGGCCCGGCGTGGAGTCACCGGTGGTGCGGATCAGGACAAGGCCGGTCAGCAGCACCATTCCGGCGATGATCGTGGCCACCACCAGACGCATGGCTTCTTCGAAGGAGGCCAACTCCCAGACGTGGCCGTAGGCGCCGCAGACGAGGTTGGCGAGGATGTGCACTGCGACGATGGCAGGCAGGATGGTGACGAAGCGCTGCCACCAGTCGAGGGGGACGCCCTGGAGGTCGATGAACCGGAGGACGAGGGCAGCCGTATAGGCGATGACGACGGTCATGGCGTCGATGACGGCGAAGGACAGATCTGCGCGCAGACGGGCGGCGCCGCGCATGATCCGGCTCCGCCACGCAATCCCCTTCTTGTCGATGCGCTCCCCAGCGCCTCGGCCTACGCCGTCGAAGGTCAATCTCACCCCTTCGGTTGTCACGGGTGTGCCCGGGAATCTGCAGGCTTACGCAGCCCGCTCACCTCTGTGCGCCACCGGCCGTCACAGCCGGTGGGACACGTTCCCTTCCCGTGTCGGTGGGTTCCCAACCACTAGTTATCCACAAGTTGTAGCAGGGCCGCGCCTGGGTCTGCATAGGACAACGGTAAGAATGGGTTGCAAGGCCTACCGGTGCGGGGCCATCCTGAGACCTCGCCAGGGAGGGGAAACATGCGGGTTTTGGTGACAGGAGCGGCCGGATTCGTGGGCCGGCATGTGATCCGGCGACTACTCGATGACGGGTTCGACGTCACTGCATTCGATCTGTTGGATGCCGGACTGGTCGACGCCGACAGCATCATCGGCGACCTGCGGGACGCCGACGGGATCGCGGCGGCAGTCGCCGGACACCACGTGATCTGTCATCTGGGCGGCATCGGAGACGTCTACCTGGCGGGGGAGCGGCCCGCGATGGCCGCCGAAGTGAACGTCGTGGGCAGCGCCAACATCGCGGCGGCTGCTGCCGCCCATGACGCCCGGGTGATCTATGCCTCCACCTGGGAGGTGTATGGCGAACCGGAATACGAACCGGTCGACGAAGACCATCCCACCCGCCCCGATCATCCCTACAACATCACCAAGCTGGGCGGCGAGCAGATGCTCCTCGCCGCCGACCGACTGCGAGACGTGCCGGTGGTGTCACTGCGGCTCGGCACCGCCTACGGCACGGGACTCAGGCCCAACTCGGTGTTCCGGATCTTCATCGACCGGGCCAGGAAGGGCCAGCCCCTCACCATCCAGGGCGACGGCACCCAGGGTCGTCAGTTCACCCATGTCAGTGACATCGCCCGAGCCTTCTCGCTGGCGGCGAAGTCCGACGTCCGGGGAGTGGCGTTGAACACGGTCGCCTCGGAGATGGTGTCGATCAAGTCCCTCGCAGAGCGGGTGGTGGCCCGTTATCCCACCGAGCTGACCTTTGGTGATCCTCGCCCCGGCGACGTTCCGCCGTCGCGGGTCTCGGCGGAGCGGATCGCCGCGGTGCTGGGCTGGAAAGCCGAGATGGACTTCACCCAGGGTCTGGCGTCGCTGATGGACGCCGTCGAAGCGGAAGACTGATCTGTTGGACCGTCCCCGGGTACTGGTGTTGGTGTGGGGCCTTGGGATCGGCGGTGCCGAAAAGCTCATCTCCGAAGGGGTACGCCATTTTGATCGTTCCGCCTTCGACTACCAGGTCGCCTACGTGCTCCCCTGGAAGGATCAGTTGGTTGCCGAAATCGAAACCGCGGGCATTCCGGTCACCTGCATCGGAGGTCGGCGGGGCAGTATCGGGGCGGCGGTGCTCAACCTGCGCCGGTTGGCCAAGCGGACGCCGTTCGATCTTGTTCACGCCCATTTGCCTTCGGCGGGGGCAGTCGCCCGACTCGCCAACGTCGCCCCGGTCGTCTACACCGAACACAACCTCGCCGACTCCTACCGGCCTGCTGTCCGGGAACTCAACCGCCGCACCTATCGCCGCAATCGGGCGGTCATCGCCGTCTCCGAACCGGTGGCGGACTCGCTGGCCGGCTATCCAGGCCCCGCCCCCCGGGTTATCCCCAACGGGGTGGCCGTCTCGGTCACCGACGAGGCGGTGGCTGCAGTACGTGACGAGTTGGCGCTGGAAGTCGGCGAGGCGCTGGTGGTCCACGTCGGCAACATCCGTCCCCACAAGGGCCATCGCACCCTCATCGACGCAGCCGCCGGGCTGGGAGCCGGCACGCCGGTACGGGTCGTCTCGATCGGCGGGGAGAAGCACGACGGCGACCTCGCACGGGTCACCGAACTCGCTCGGAGTGCCGGCGCTCCAATGGTCTTCCTGGGACGACGTCCCGATGCCCTCGCATTCATCGCCGCCGCCGATGTTCTGGTGAACCCCTCCGACGTCGAAGGCTTGCCGGTCGTCATCCTCGAAGCGATGAGCCTGGGCACGTCGGTGGTGGCGACCGCGGTGGGGGGAGTGCCGTCGGTGATCGTCGACGGTGAAACGGGGCGGCTGGTGCCACCGGGCGACCCGGTTGCGCTGGCGGCGGCGATACGGCAGATGCTGGAGGTTCCTGACGCCGCCAAGGCCATGGCCGAACGGGCTCGGGTCAAGGTGGAGGCCAACCACGGGCTCGGGGCGATGGTCTCGGCGGTCGAAGAGGTCTACCGGAGCGTGCTGGGTGGCTGAGGTCACCATCCGCCATTTCGAGGACTCGGACTTGCCGGAGGTGTTGAAAGTCCTGCGGGCCGGCCTGGGTGAGAGCCTGCTGCAGGCGCGCTCGGAGGCATGGTTCCGTTGGAAACACTTCGAGAACCCGTTCGGCCGATCGATCCTGCTGGTGGCCGACGTGGGAGGGCGGATCGCCGGTGTCCGGGCCTTCCTCCGATGGGAACTCGCCACCCCGGATGGGGGATTGGTTCGCTGTGTTCGTCCGGTCGACACAGCCACCCACCCGGTCTTCCAGCGGATCGGTGTCTTCCGTGCCCTCACCGAAGCCGCCCTCGATGAAGCGCGAGCAGACGGAGTCGACCTCGTGTTCAACACGCCCAACCCGCGTTCGGGTGCCGGATATCGGTCGATGGGATGGGCCGAGATCGGTTCGATCGGCGTGATGGTTCGACCCTCCCCGCGCCTGGTTCTTGCCCCGTTTCGGCACGACTACTCCAACGACGTGGGAGGTTTCGTCGACAGGGGAATCACTGACGACTCCTTCGTGTCTCTCACCGAGGAGGTCACCGGGCTGAGGACCCCGCGACATGCGGAGTATCTGCGATGGAGGTTCGCCGCCAATCCAGTGGGCCGATATGTCCGGATCGAGTCTGCTGGGGCGACTGTGATGCTTCGGCCCAATCTGCGCAAGGGACTTCGGGAGGTGGTGGTCTCCGACGTGTGGGGTCGCGACGTCCGAGCCGGCATTCAGGCTGCGGTCAGAGCGTCGGAGGGCGACTACCTGGTGGGGTGGTTCCCGAAAGGTTCGGCCGAACGTAAAGCGGCTGTGCGTGCTGGAATGTTGCCGGTGCCCCGGGTGACCGCGCTCACGCTCTACGCCAAGCCGCTTCGTGAGCTTGCTGTCAACATCGCCGACATAGATGCCTGGCGGTTCACGATGAGCGACCTGGAACTGCTGTGACCTCGGAGAGACTCTTCTGGCCGGCTGCCTTCCTGGCACTTGTCGGTGCTGTGTCCCTCTTTGCCCTCGACACCGAATCCTGGCCGACGGTGGTATTGGCGCTGGTGCTGTTCGGCATTTTCTCGGCGATCGGCCACCGTCTGGGGACGGACAAGGACCGGGCTTGGCTCGGCGGGATCATCACCCTCGCCGTCTTAGTGAAGCTGGCGGGAGCGACCGGCCGCTATCTGGTACTGGCGTGGCTGTACGACTTCGGAGGAGACGCCACCAGCTATCACAACGAAGGCGTCGTCGGTGGACAGTTCTGGCGTTCCCTGCAGGTTCCGCCCACCAGCGGCGGTGGGAGCGCCGGTACCCGCTTCGTCGAGTCAGTGACCGGTCTGATCTACGCCCCCGCCCAGCCGACGATGCTCGGCGGATTCCTCCTGTTCGCCAGCCTCGCCTTCATCGGCCAACTGCTCTTCTATCTCGCCTTCCGGCGGATCGCCTCGGGACGCGGCCTCGGGTGGTACGCGGCGGGGATCTTCTTCCTTCCCTCCCTGCTGTTCTGGCCCTCCAGCATCGGCAAGGAGTCGCTGATGCTCCTCTTCCTCGGAGTCTGTGCCTACGGGGCGGTTCGGGTGCTCCACGACTATGCCTTCCGGTTCGCGGTGGTCACGATCGGGGGGCTGGCTGCGATTGCCGCCGTGCGTGTGCACGTGGCGGCCCTCGTGGCGGTGGCGCTCGCCGTGCCACTGGTCGTGGGCCGTAAAGCCGAGGTGCGGTTCGCCTGGAGCCGAAGACTGGTGTTGATCGGAGCGGCAGCCAGTCTGGTGGTGATGGCTGCGGGCGGGGTCTCCGACGTCTTCGGCGTCGATCCGAGCGGCGACGACCTCGACCCGTTCCTCCGAGACATCGAACGACGCACCGCGCAGGGTGGGTCCGCAGTGGAAGGTGAAGCGATCCTCGAAGGCGGGAATCCGGCGACGGCGACGCTCCGGGTGTTGTTCCGCCCGTTGCCCAACGAGGCCCACAATGCCCAAGCGCTGGCCAGTGCGGTCGAGAGTGTCGTCCTGCTGGGGGTGATCGTGTGGAACCTTCCTCGTATGGTCCGTCACTTCGGACGACTGCGGCGATATCCCTATCTCTTGATGGCCTTGCTCTTCACCGGGGGTTTCGTCATCGCGTTCAGTTCCCTGTTCAACCTGGGGATCCTCGCCCGCCAGCGCACCCAGACGCTTCCGTTCCTGTTGGCGGTGATCGTGGGGTTGAGCGTTCGCCACTCCGACCCGGAATTGATGCCGCCCGAGAGCGCACCGACACGCCCGGTCAGTTCACTGCGAGTCGACTGATCGGACGAAACCGAGAGCCGCCAGTCCGAGGACTGCGGATGCTCCGACGGCCATTGCCGCCCATGGTGCGGTGGTCGGGTCCAGGCGGTCCACGCCGAGGGTGGCGAGCACGAAGATGACCTGTGCTCCGGCCACTGATCCGACCACCCGTCCGATCGGCCAGCCCCGATCTCGCAACTGGTCGTAGACGTGGCTGCGGTCCCCGGCGAAGAGTGGACGTCGGGCCCGGGCGCGGCGGATGACCGTCACCGCGAGGTCGGCCAGGAACACCCCGAGCACGAGGGTGGCGACGGCCAGGGGGCTGAAGTCTCCGTCGGGAGTAGCTCCGAGTATTGCGTAGGCCAACAGTCCGCCGGTGACATACGCCCCGTTGTCGCCGAGGAAGACACGGGCCGGGTGGCGGTTGAGTACGAGGAACCCTCCGAGGGCGGCGGCGGTGACCAGCGCCTGGATCGGTTCGAGTCCACGGGTTGCCGCCAGCCAGGCGAGTCCCAGGGCGGTGATGAGCGCGGCGGATCCGGCGAGCCCGTCGAGCCCGTCGAAGAGATTGACGGCGTTCACTGCCACCACGACGAGGACGATCGCGGCAACTGTCACCATGGCGCCGTCGAGTTCGAGGTCGCTGAGAGTGACGAGCGTCACGGCGGCGGCCACCTCCCCGGCGAGGCGAAGCAGCGGGCTGAGACCGACACGGTCGTCCGCGAGACCCAGGAGGAGAAGGATGCCGGTGGCCACTGCGAGTCCCGCGTCGAACTCGCCGGCGACTGCGAGGGCGGCATGGACGCCCACGAAGATGCCGACTCCGCCCAATGGGACGGCGGGCCGGCGATGGACTTTCAGGTTCGAATCGTCCGGTTGATCGACGAAACCGAGCCGAGGGCCGAGGCTCAGCGACAGCAGGCACCAACCCAGCGACAGCCCGAATGCGGCGGCGAGGCTCAGGCCGACCACACCAGCACCACCGAACGCTCCCCACGATGGACTTCGACCGACCCGGCGGTCACGAAACCCATGTGCTCGTAGGCGGAGATGGCCGCCGTGTTGGCGTCCCCGACGACCACCCGGACACGGCCCGCACCCTTGGCGGCGAGTTCGGTGAGGAGCCTCGCCCCGAGGGCGTCGGCGACGCCGCGGCGGCGGGCTGCGGGGAGCACGGCCATGGACACCAGTTCGGCGGGGGTGTCTCCCACCGGGTCGTCATAACGCAGCGTCTCCCAGGCCCTTCGCAGCGTCGACGGGCGCACCAAGCGGGGGAGAGCGGACAGTCCCGCAGTAATGCCGTGGCGACGGACGAAACGGCGGTAGAGCTCGGCGGTGTCCGTGGTCCCGGCGACGAAACCCACTGGGGTCCCGTCGAGGTCGGCGATGAGGACCACGCCTTCGTCGGATCCGATGATGCTCCGGTACAGCCGGGTGAGGAAGCGATGGCCGAGACGCGGGAGGAACCCGGTGCTGATGGCGTCTGCGTGAAGACGGGCACAGAACGCGGCGTCGTCGGCGGTGGCGTGGCGGATGGCCGGCCGCGTGGTGGGATCGTGGGCGGTGGGCCAGGCGAGACCCTTGCGGCGGGACACCTCCCGATATGTTTCGAGGACGATCTGGACGACTCGGGACTCGTCGAAACGGGCCAACGCCCGCTTCCGGCCGGCCGCACCCATGGCTGCCCGACGAGCGGGGTCGGCGGCGAGGGCGTCCAGCGCCGCGGCGATCGCCGCAGGCGAGAGCACCGGGACGAGCAGCCCGTTGACGGTGTCGGCGACCACCTCCCGGCATCCCCGGATGTCTGAGGCCACGATGGGCAGGCCCATGGAGGCGGCTTCCATCGCCGCCCGGGGGTAGCCCTCCCGGTGGGACGGAAGCACGAAGAGATCCATGGCGGCGTACAGGCCGTCGACGTCCGAACGCATGCCCAGGAAACGGACTCCGTTGGTTCGTGCCTCGTCGATGAGGTCGCGGGGCAGGGCGTCGTCCTTGTCGGGGTCGTCAGGGCCCACCACCACGAGCACGATGTCCGGACCCAGGGTTTGCATGGCCTCGAAGAGTTCCGGGAAACCCTTCTCGGCGACGAGACGGCCGACGATGCCGACTACCACCTGGCCGTCTTCCACGCCCCATTCGGCTCGCAGATGCCGGCGGTGATCCTCGTCGAACCGGGCCGGATCGAACCGGGACAGGTCCACGCCGTTGCCCAGCAGCCGGGTTCGTCTTCGGGGTGTGATGTGCCAGCGGTGCAGCAGCGCCAGGTCCTCAGGTGATTGGATCAGTTCGGCGTCGGAGAACCGCGAGGCGATCGCTTCCAGGGCGTAGACGAGCAGGCGTTTTGGAAGCGGATCGTGGGGGGCTGCGTAGAGGCCGTGGACGGTGTTGATCACGACCGGCACACCGGCCAGTCGCCCGAGCACCCGCCCGTACAGGCCGGGCTTGGGGTTGTGGGTGTGGAGGATGTCGAACCGCTCCCTGCGCAGGATCCTCCACAACTCCCAGGCAGCACGGAGATCCGCCATCGGGTCCATTCCCCTTGTCGACGACGGCAACGGGATGTGGCGGATGCCTCCCGATTCGATCTCTGCGACCCACGGTCCCGGAGCACTGATGCCGCACACGTCGCATCCCGCCTCGCGGGCACCCAGCAGTTGGGGGAACACCAGGAACTTGAGGCTGAGGTCCACAGTGGTGAGGTGGGCGACTTTCATCCGGACCGAAACGTAGTGGGCGGTCGCCTCGTCAGACGGACCCGAGCCCGGAAACCGGCGAACTGTGGGCTCTCAGGGCGCTCAGAGTGCCCCGGGAACCCAGGGTACGCCGGGCGGTGGTCGCCCGTATACTCGCCGGACGTCACGGGGTGAGGGGTTTCTGGCTGGAGAACGGATCGGGCCGCCACCCGAACACATCATCGAGACCGAAGTCCAAGGCGACGTCAGCCTGTACGACGCCAAGCGCGAGCAGGTGGTGGTGTTGAATGCCACGGCATCGGACGTGTGGCGGCTGTGCGATGGCGAACAGACGCTCGACGAGATCGTGAGCCTCCTCGCCTCCGCGTATCAGGCTGATGCATCGACGATCCGGCCCGACGTCGAGAAGACCGTGGCGGAACTGGTCGAAGCCGGATTCCTTCCAGGCGAATGAAGCTGCACCGCAAGCCCGGTTGAAGGGAAGACCTGAGCGACCTCGTGTGGGTCGCAGACCAGTACTACTCGATACTGGGCACACCGATGATGGTGCGCTTCGAATTCGAAGAGCCGATGGAAGGCGTGGCCGAACTTCTCGGATCGTTCGCCGTCGCCGAGCGCATCCCGGTTCGACAGCGACATCGTTTCTCGTTGGTCACCGGAGCCCACAAAGGCGAACAGCACGCCGGCCATGTCCTCGTCTACCGGGACTGTTCGCGCATCGCCCGTGCCACCAACTTGCGGTCGGCCGTCGGCCACATGATGGCGGCGATCAACCGGACGGCCATCGAATCATGTGCTCAGTTCGCGGTCCACGCCGGCGTCGTCGCCCGGGGCGGATCCGGCATCGCCATTCCCGTCGATTCGATGGGAGGCAAGAGCACGCTCACGGCGGCGCTGGTGCTCGGAGGCTTCGAATACGTCTCCGACGAGGCGTTGTGCCTCGAATCGGATGGATCAGTCGTTCCGTACCGGAAGCCGCTGGGGTTGTCGCCGTGGAGCATCGACGCTCTCGGGCTGGAGGAGGTCGCCGTTCCGTTCCCGAAGGGTGAGGGGAGTGGCGAGGTGCTCGTCCCGCATAGGCTGCTCGGCGGATCGCCACCGCAGGAGCCCGTGACTCTGGCGCACCTGGTGCTGCCGGAGTTCGGCCATGACGAGGCGAGCCTGGAACAGGTGGCCGCTTCCGACGGGATGGCGACCCTGCTGGCCATGAGCTTCAACCACTATCGGCACGGGGCCGATGCGTTTCATCTAGCGGCGGCAGTCGCCAATCAGGCGACGGCCTGGCGGCTGCGGTACGGAGATCCGCTCGCCGCGGCAAAGTTGATCGGCGAACGGCTCGGTTGACCGCGGCTCACTCGCAGCAGTCGATGATCAGCTCGAGATGGCTGATCGCCCCGGCTGAAGCGCATGGGTTGATGAAGATCCGCTTGTTGCCCTCGAAGCACGGATCGTCGTCCTCGTCGGTGACATTGTCGGTATTGCAGCTGTCCGGCCCGATCCCGCCGCCGCACTTGGCGGCCGCCGCCGGTTCGCCCCCGGCAAGGACGGCCAGGCTGCAGTCCGGGGGATAGGAGATGTAGAAGCCGAGGTTGACGTCGCCGTACACCTGAATTCCATGTTCTGTGGTGTTGGCCAGATGCTGGACGTGGTCGGCGATCGCCGCGTCGTCGTTGACGGAGCCATCGCAGGTGATGCAGTTGCCCGGGATCCCGCCGTTGCCTGGGGGCCCGTTCGTCTGAGCCGGTTGTACTTCGGTCTGGGCTGCGCGGGCCGTTGTCGTTTCGGTCCCCTCGTCGGAGCCTTCGGTCCCTTCACTGAGAGCGTCGACCTCGCCACCGCCTTCCTCGCCACCGTCGGTGCCGAGGGTCTCGTCGTCATCGTCTTCTTCTTCCCCGTCTTCTTCCTCTTCCTCTTCTTCCTCCGCAGTGCCCTTGAGGTCGGAGGTTCCAGAATCTGAACCGCCCTCGCCCGACTCGCCGATTTGTGTGCCTTCGTCAGCGAGACCGAGGGAGTCGAGGTCGTCGTTGCCGCCCTCGCCGAGAGCCACCCAATTCGACGTCCACAGCACCGCCCAGGTGTCGTCGGGATCACACGGTGTGACATACACGATGTCGTCTTGCACCTCGGTGTCCTGCACGCGGTCGTTCCCATCGACCTCCCACTTCATGCAGTAGCGGATGCAACCCGGGCTGGGTATCTGGGCTTTCGCTCGGCCCATACCGACGATCTGAACGGCCGGAGTGACCCACACGAGCGCGCCACCGAGGACTGCACCCCGCTTGAGGATGTCCCTGCGGGTCAGTCCCGCCTGTGCTGTGGTCTGTGGACTCATGGTCTGATTCCTGACACTACGCGCTGGTCTCATGGTCGCAACACTGAACGATCATTTCGATGTGGGAGATTCCTCTGCCGTTTTCGCATACGGGAATCTCGAGGAGGAAGAACTCACCGGTTCCGGCGTTTAGGCCGTCCATCTCCTGGTTCTCGTGACTGACGTAACTGCACGCACTGAGGCCCGCGAAGGGGCCGCGGTTCGTGCCGCACTTGCCCGCAGCGGTGGCGTTGTTGGTGATCTCGTCCAAAGCGTCAAGGACGAGGAGCGAGCAGGACGACGGATACCTGACGGTCAGTGATACCTCGGGGTCACCCGAGACGGTGAACTGGTTGAGCAGGGTATCCGGCGGGGTGTCGTTCAGGGCGCCCGGGGGACAGGTGAGGCAGGCCTGGGCACCGTTGCCCAGAGACTCCCAGGCTTGGTTGCTGACGTCCCACTTGATGCAGTAGGTGACACACGTCGAACCGCTCGTTTCGGCCGCGCGGGCACTCGACATCCGAACGAGTTGGAGCGCCGGCGTCGTCCACAGGGATGCCGCCCCGAGCGCGGCTCCACGCTTGAGAACCTGGCGACGGGTGAGGCCGTCAGTTGCGGACGCGGGGCGCGTTGGCATCGTGAAGTGTCCAGCCTATGGATGCGGGAAGTTGGGGTCCATACGCCGGACGTCGTATTTCGCGAGCTGTCCTGGAACCGAGAACTTCGACGTGTCGCCAGGCGGGTGCAAGATGAGGGGCGCCAGTCGTCGAGAAGGCAAGTAACCGTCTGGGTCGGCGAAGGACTAGTCACATGACGAGCCGCACAACGTCACCTTGACGCGAGGTCACGGCGTGGTGCGCTGTCGAAGGAGTGCGCCCCGGTGGGGCTGAGTGGGCTCCGGACCCCGAAAGGCCCGGAGGGGCTGGGAGGCACCACCGGGACGCACTCCCAAGAGTGGCGCGTTGTGCACGTGTTGTGGTGGCAATCGGAAGAAAAAGTTCGCGTGGTTGCCCAAGAGCGGCCTCAGATCCTCCACGATCGGAATCGTGTGCCCCGCCGCAACTAGCCTCGCGCATCTCTTGATGAGTCGCATTCACCTGTCCCCACCCGATGTCACCGCCCGGGATCGGGACGCCCTCATCGCCGCACTCGACGGAGGGTGGGTCGCTCCCGTCGGACCCGACCTCGACCGCTTCGAGGCCGATCTCGCCGCCGCCACGGGACGCAGTCACGCGGTAGGACTCTCGAGCGGCACCGCCGCTCTCCATCTCGCCCTCGTCACAGCAGGCATCGGACCGGGGGACCGGGTCCTGGTTTCGTCGCTCACGTTCGCGGCAACCGCCAATGCGGTGCGCTACGTCGGGGCCGAACCCGTCTTCGTGGACAGCGAAGCTGACACCTGGAACATGGACCCCGAACTGGTCGCCCAAGCCCTCGACGATGCTGCCGCGGCCGGGGAGCGATATGCGGCGTGCATCCCGGTGGACCTCTACGGCCAGTGTGTGGACTACGACAGGCTCACCGAGATGTGTGACAGTCACGATGTTCCCATCTTCGAAGATGCCGCCGAAGCGCTCGGAGCCCGATACGGGCAGCGTCCTGCGGGCAGCTTCGGGGACCTGGCGGTGCTGTCGTTCAACGGCAACAAGATCATCACCACCAGCGGGGGAGGGGCACTGGTCACCGACTCCGCCGAGACTGCCCGACAGGCGCGGTTCCTGGCAACACAAGCCCGGGAACCGGTCGTCCACTACGAGCACACCCAACTCGGATACAACTACCGACTCTCCAACCTGCTGGCCGGACTCGGCATCTCCCAACTCGCAGACCTCGAGCGCAGGGTCGACGCCCGCCGAGCACACAACCGGGCGTACCGGGAGGCGTTGGGCGACCTGCCGGGGGTCGAGTTCATGCCGGAGGCTCCGGGTTCGCGGTCGACGTTCTGGCTGACGTGCCTCACGATCGATCCGGCGATCGCAAGCGTCGATCGAGAGGACGTGCGTCTCCATCTGGACAGCCTCGACATCGAAGCTCGACCGGTGTGGAAACCGATGCACCTCCAACCCCTCTACACCGGAGCGCGGATGTACGGGGGAGCGGTCTCCGCCGGGCTCTTCGAACGGGGCTTGTGCCTGCCCAGCGGATCCTCACTGAAAGAAGCAGGACGCCAGCGGGTGATCGACGGCGTGCGGGCGGCGTTCGCGCGTTAGGACTCAGTGGGCTTCGACCAGGCCAGTCCGAGAGCCGTCAGCCCTACGACCGTCACCACCAGAGTGACCGAACCGAGCACGGTCGCAGTCGTCACCGAGGACCCGATGCCGACCACCCGGGCCGCGATGATCGCCACCACCAGGTGGACGGTCCCCAGCGTCAGGACTCGTGAGGTCGTCGTCACCGGCTGGACGCGCTCGCCCCACGCGACGAGAGCGCCCCAGACGTACGGCACTGCGAACGTTGCCATCACGCCGATGATCGCCGCAGGACGTCCCCGGCCGTCCCAGGATGCGACCGCGGCGACCACGGCCAGGGCCGCATGCGAACCGGCCGCGCCCAGACGCATCGTCCCCAGCGGCCACGCGCACAGGGCGATGGCGGCGGCGATCGGAACGAGGACCAGTATCTCCTCGGTGTCCGGCAGTGTCAGGTAGGCGGCGCCGACACTGATTGCGAGCACCAGCGGACCCAGCGGCGGCCTGGTTTGGGAACGGTCGAACCCGGCAAGGAGAGGTGCACCCACCGCCAGGAACACGAAGCACACAGGAAGGACCCATCCGGGACCGGCGAAGGGGAGGGCGCCTGCGATGAGCCACGCTCCCGGCAGCGCCAGCAACACCTGTGCGTACGGGGGAATCTCGATGACATCGCGGACGAGGCCGGCCACGGCGAAGGCGGCGATCGCCGTCACCAACGGGTCGGAGGCCACCGGCGTTTCACTCAACCCGTACATCGCCGCTGCCGCGAAGGCGATCCCGGCCACGGGAACTGCGGGGAACCGTCGGCGGATGACCAGGAGACCCGTACCGACCCCGAGGATGATTCCCGCCAGCGGGAGGGCACCGAGGAAGTCGGACGAAGACAGGATCAGTTGCAGCGTGTCGAGGATCACCGGATGCATTCAACCTCGTTCGGGGTGTCCCCCGCGGAGGCTCGGGCAGTGCATGTGCTGCACATGCAATTACTGTGCACCACATGACCAAGATGATCCAGGTTCGGAATGTTCCCGATGCCATCCACCAGGAACTCAAGGCACGCGCCACTCGGGCAGGGATGTCCCTCTCCGACTTCCTGGCTCACGAGATGGAACGGATCGTGGCAACGCCACCGGTTGATGAGATCCTCGAGCGGATCGTGACGAAGAACCGCCCCGCATTGTCCGAAACGCCCGCGGAAGCGCTGCGCTCTGAACGCGACAGCCGTTGATCGTCGTCGACGCGTCGGTCGTCGTCGACCTGGTGCTGGGGCCTGGAAGCCCGGCCGGTGACTTCCTGGCTGCTTCGCTGCTGTCCGGAACCGTGGCGTGTGCACCTCACTTGATCGATGCAGAAATCGGCCAGGTCGTTCGTCGGTACGAGCTCGGAGGAGAGATCGACGAGCCGCAGGCGACAGCAGCCCTGGCCGACGCGATGGAGCTACCGATTGTCCGATACCCGCACACTCGACTGGTCGATCGGGCCTTCCAGCTCCGCCGGAACATGACGATGTACGACGGTCTCTACCTCGCCCTCGCTGAGGTGTTGGAGGTCCCGTTCGTGACCGGGGACTCCGCCCTGGCTGCCGTGCCCGGGTGCAACGCCCGGGTCGAATTCGTCGCCACTTCGAAATGAACTCGGCGATACTCGGCTGACAGGAGTGCTGCCGTGACCCCCGACGACCCGACCGCCTTCATCCGCCAGGCGATGCCACTGTGCGCCACGCTCGGCATCCGGGCGGTGAACCTCACCGCCGACGAAGTGGTCCTCGCCCTCGACTGGGCACCCGAGTTGTGCACGAGCGGTGACGTGCTGCACGGCGGTGCGCTCATGGCGCTGGCCGACTCGGCCGGGGCAGCCTGTGCGTTCCTGAACCTCCCGGCCGGGGCAGACGGCACCTCCACCATCGAGTCGAAGACCAACTTTCTCCGGGCCGTGAAATCCGGCACCGTCGAAGCGGTCGCCCGACCGCTCCACGTCGGATCGGGCACCGTCGTCGTCGAGACCGAGATCACCAATGATCACCACCTGGTCGCCAAGGTCACACAGACCCAGGTGGTGCTGGGAGCGAGAACGAACAAGTAGGCGACGGAATCGGCTATCGTTGTATTCACAGCGTGCGCCTGAAGCGCACATCGCCGCCCCATTTCACATCCGTCAGGTGGGGCAACCGCACGACAACGCTGTTCTCGTCGACGCTTTGGCCCGACTTCTGAATGAGTAGGTCAAGCGGGGCGCCTGCCCCGACGGTTCGAAGCTTCAGAAGGAGCTACACATGTCCACCAATCTCTACGTGGGAAATCTCACGTTCGACACAACGTCCTCGGATCTCGAGACGCTGTTCGGCAACCACGGCGCCGTCAAGAGCGCCCAGGTCATCACCGACCGCGAGTCCGGCCGCTCGCGCGGCTTCGGTTTTGTCGAAATGTCAACGCCTGCAGAGGCGAAGGCAGCCATCGACTCGCTCAACGGACACAACGTGGATGGGCGTCAGCTCACCGTGAACGTCGCCAAAGAGCGCCGCAGCTGACACACGCCAACGTCCGCCCAGTAGACGGCGGTCGTCAGCGCTGCACCTCGTGCGGCCACCCTCGCAAAGAGCACCGACAGCCTGCGAGTTGCTCGGTGCCGCATTGCCCCTGTCCTGCATACGGACTTCCTGAAGTCCCGCAAGGCAGAAAGGGTTCCCGCCGGTCGGCCTGAAAACCACCACCCACCCCGGGATCTCGACTTCGAGACCCGGGGTGGGTTGTTTCGCGCCCAGACTGCACTCGCAGGCGGGTCCGTCGTGACGCCGACGCGGTGGCCAACCCGGGAACGGAATGGCTTCCCCCGAGGGTGTGATGGCCTACGCTGTCGGACACCGGGTGGGGCGGTTCAGAAGGTGACGCGATGGTGGTTCTGGCAGTTTTCTGTGCATGGCTGATCGGGTCGATTCCGGCCTCCAACGCCGTGCGCATCCTCTGGCGAACCGACCTCACCGGCGTGGGGAGCGGAAACGCCGGAGCCGGCAACGCCACTCGGTCGATCGGCCTCGGCGCCGGGATCATGCTCGCAGTGCTCGACGGGCTGAAAGGCCTCGTTCCGGTGCTGGCCGCCCGCAACGTCGGCTTCTCGAACGCCGCGGTGGCCGCCGTCGGATTGGCGGCAGTTGCGGGAAACGACTGGCCGGTTCTGGGACGCCGCCGAGGTGGACGTGGACTGGCGACGTCGGCCGGCGCGGTCGTCGGGTTCATGCCGTCTCTGGCGGTGTGGCCTGGGCTGTGGTCGGTGGCGGGCTGGGCTGTCGGAGGCGGCATCGCCGGATTCTTCGGCTGGGCGCTGCTACCCCTTTTCGCCGTGTGGCAACACCCCACGGTCCCGGTGGTCCTGTTCGCGGCGGGTCTCGGGTCGATGATGGCCGTCCGCAGAGCCCAGGGAAATGCAGGGCTCGTCCGTCACGGCCTGCTCAGGCGGGTGCTGTTCGACGACGATTCCCGCACGGTCAGCCTCCCCTCGCGTCCGCTCGCCGTGGAGGGGAGCCGCATGTGGTGGGTTCCGGCGCTGATCCTCGTCGGATTCCCCACCTACGTCTGGCTGGCCGGTTCCCGAGCCACCGATCTCCGAGTGTCGACGGCCACCGTGGCTCTGCTCCTCGCCGCCGCAGCCACCGAGTTCGGAGCCGAATACGCCTTCGGGGAGCTCTACCGCCAAGGAGCACGTGCGTCCGGAGTCCACATCTCCTCAGGGACGGCATTCCGGGCTGCTCTGGTCGGGACAGGCATCGCACGGCTCATCCCGGCCGGGGGGTTGGTCACCCCACTGGCCATGGCCTGGTCCGTCAAAGACCGCACCGAGAACACCGTGGGAGCCGCGGTGCGGGCGACGGTGCTGTCGTATGGAGGACTGCTCGGGATCACCGGGATCGGCCTGATCTGGGCGTCGGTACTCCACCAGCCGGGGAACGCCTCGAAGACGATGGCCCTGGTCGGAGTGGGGTGTGTGGCCGTGGCGGCGGGACTCGTCGGCTTCGCCGGGCATCTGCGACGACTCGTGTGGATGCTGCCGCGACGTTTCCGAACCCGGATGAGCGAAGCCCTCGTCGACCGGGAACTCGACCGCAAATCGTGGGGGCTGCTCACGGCACGCACGCTGCTCGAAGCCGCCACGCTCGGGTTGACCCTGGTCGCATTCGGCATCTCGATGGCTCCCGCCCAGGTGGTGGGCTCCTTCGGGATCTCCCAGATCGTGGGGGGTCTCCCCGGTGCACCGGGAGGCCTCGGTGTGACCGAAGTCGGTCTCCTGGGCGCTCTCACCCTCTTCGGAATCCCGGCAGCCGCTGCAGCCGGACCCGTGTTGACGTTCCGGTTGATCTCGTTCTGGCTGCCGGCCCTGGGCGGGCTCGCAGCCGGCGGACACGCCTACCTCCGACGTCGACCGGACCCGCCGGAGACGGTCAGCGCAGATTGACGCCCGACGCGATGAGTTCGACCTCGGAGCGTTCGGTGTCGCCTGCTTCGAGTTCCACCGCGGCACTGGCCGCCTGGATCACGGTGGTCGGGAAACCGAGTCGGTTGGCGTCGAGGGGCGGTGGTTCGCGCCCAGATCTGCTTCGGTGGGCGGGGTCCCCTGCGGGTCCCCAGCTACTTCCCCATTCCGGCCCCAGGGGGGGCCGGGGGAGCGAAAAGGGATGGGATCACCAGGGCAGGAGGCCGACCTGCGACGTCGAAGATGAGGCGCCCAACCTATACGTCGGTGGTCGATTCCGTTCCGTTGACAAAGTTCTGGAACACCACGATGTTCGACACGGTCCCGGCTGTATCGAGGTCGAATTGCACGACCCGCCACAACTTGTCCTCATCCACGATGACCCCACCCTTCGCCGCCACCGCTGCATCGACGAGGTACTCGGCAATCTGACCGGACAGTCCATTGAGCAACACGCTTGCGGCGGAGTCGTCCCACTGGGGAATCGAACCGCTCGTGCGATTGGTGTAGTCATGAACCCAGACGCGATAGGTACCGGCCACAAAGGTGCCATCGACGGGATGGATCTTGAATGACATCGTCTCAGGGCCGAACGAAGACGTGTCATCCACATCGAGTTCCACATGGCCAACTGGCGTCTTGTCGAAATAGGCGGCGTGGAAGCGGCCTCCCGACCCGTCGGGACCGGAAGCGTGGAGATCGAGATCAGCGGGGACGGCACCCCAGCTGAGTACCGCAGTGATGTCGGAAGTCGTTATCGGGGAAAGCGCGATGACCTTGTTGACGGTGGCACCGTCGATGACTGCAACCGACGTCGTAGCGGTGAAATAGCCCGACGCTGAACCTTCGAGCGTTTGCGTTCCTGCCGGCACGTTGGTGAGCGTGTAATTGCCGCCCGAGTCACTGACAGTAGAGATTCCGGTACCAATGACGGCGACTGTGGCGCCGGCAATGGAAAGACCCGTGGTCGCGTCAACGACCTGACCGCTGACGACGCCTGCGCCCGTCGGGGGCAGGGGCGACGTTTCTTGCGCCAGGGCTCGGCTCATCCCGATTGCCTGCACTGCAGGTGTGACCCAGAGCGCGGTCCCGCCCAAAGCGGCGCTCCGCTTCAGGAGGTCCCGGCGGGAGATTCCAGCGACAGGCCCACGGTTCGAAGCATGATTCCCAGACACGCCCACTCCCATTCTCAGGTCTTCATGAATCTATCGGGGGCTCGAACGCACGGGAATACGACAGGTGGCGTATTCCGTCGGCGGAAGCTCGCTGCCGTTCTCTCCGCCATGATCAGGCAAATTTAGGCTGGCGTGCACCAGTGGTCATGGTCCAGAGAGGCAATCGACCCCTCACAACGCTGCCTCTCCCGCGCGCCTCAGAGGAGCGGCTAGCTGATCAGTTCAGCGTGACACCCGACGCGGTGAGTTCGACCTCGGAGCGTTCGGTGTCGCCTGCTTCGAGTTCCACCGCGGCGCTGGCAGCCTGGATCACGGTCGTCGGGAAACCGAGACGGTTGGCGTCGAGGGCGGTGGCCTTCACACAGACATCGAAAGCCAATCCGACCACCACGACGTCGGTGATGTCACGTTCCCGCAGAAGCGACTCGAGGGCGGTCGGGGTGGTCTCCCCGGACTCGGGATCGCGCATCGTGAACCCGGAGTAGCCGTCCTCACCGTTGGAACCCTTCCGCACGGTCGGTCCTGCGAGGACCAGGCGGGGATGGAACTCCGCACCCCAGGTGTCTGCGACACAGTGCACGGGCCACACCCCACCGTCCTTTTGGAAATGCGGTGTGGACTCCGGGTGCCAATCCTGGGTGTAGACGACGAACGAGCCGGCGGCCAAGGCGCGGACGATCTCGGCGTTGCAGACTGCCACGACCTCGTCGCCGCCGGAGACGAACAGGTTCCCCTTCGGGTCGGCGAAGTCGTTCTGGACGTCGACCACCACCAGGGCGGTCGAGGATGTGTACTCACTCATCGCGCTGACACTATGAGAAGACGGCGGCGGAGCCGAAACCGCGCACTAGTTTTCACCGAGTGACCGACATCGCGACCGGCTTTTTGTTCACGGACCACTACCAGTTGACGATGGCGCAGCTGTACTTCCGGTCCGACCTCCACACCCGCCCCGCCCAGTTCGAGCATTTCTTCCGCTCCTATCCGGACTACGGGCTCCACCAGGCCGGCTACTGCATCACCGCGGGGTTGGAACCGCTCCTCGACTGGATGGGGACGGTCCGTTTCGGTGGGGCCGAACGAGAGGTGCTCGCTTCGATCCGCTCGCCGCGTGGTGCGCGGGTCTTCGCAGACGACTTCCTCGACTGGCTATCGGAGACCGGCGGATTCGGCGACGTCACGATGCGGGCGGTGCCCGAAGGCCGCGTGGTGCATGCAAACGCGCCCGTCGCCGTCGTCGAAGCGCCGCTGGCCATCGCCCAGATCCTCGAAACGCCGCTGCTCAACCACATGAACTACGCGACGCTCATCGCCACCAAGGCATCTCGGGTGGTGGAGGCAGCCGCCGGAGGCTCCGTCATCGAGTTCGGGCTGCGCCGCGCACCCGGTTTCGGGGGGAACACCGCCACCCGTTCGTCGCTGATCGGCGGAGCCGTCTCGTCTTCGAACGTCGGCATGTCCCACCAGCTCGGCGTCGACTCGTCCGGCACCCATGCCCACTCGATGGTGCAGGTGTTCATGGCCGTCGGTGGGGGAGAGCTGGAATCGTTCCGGGCCTATGCGGAGGTCTATCCGGACGACACACTGCTCCTCGTCGACACCATCGACACCCTCGAATCCGGAATCCCCAACGCCATCACCGTCTTCGAGGAACTGCGGGCCGCAGGCCACGAGCCGATCGGTATCCGGCTCGACTCCGGCGACCTCGCCCACCTGTCCGTACGCGCCGCCGAGATGCTCGACGCCGCCGGTTTCGAGAACACGAGGATCGTGCTCTCCAGCTCGCTCGATGAACTCACGATCTGGCAGGTCAAGAACCAGATCGCGGTGGAAGCGCCGACCTACGGGGTCGATGCCGATCATCTCATCTCCCGGCTGGTGCACGGAGTGGGGTCCAAGCTCGTCACCTCCGAAGGCGACTCGTCGCTGGGAGGTGTCTACAAGACCGTGGCGGTCGGCGGCACCGACGGCGAGTGGGTTCCGGCCATCAAGATCTCCGACACGCCCGCCAAGGTGCAGAACCCCGCCGCCAAGCGTGTGTGGCGGCTGTACGACGATCGGGGCTTCGCCACCGCCGACGTGCTCGCCCTCGCAGACGAAGAGCTCGACGCCACCGGGACCATCCAGATTCACCATCCTTCGATTCCTGGTGTCACCCGCACCCTGGCACCGGAAACGATCTCGGAAATCGAGCCGCTGCTGACGACGGTCTACGACAAAGGAACACGTACGTTCGAGGCGGGGGGAGTGGAAGCGGCGCGGAAACGACGTCTCGCCGATCTCGAACGACTCGACCCGGGTGTGCGCAGGCTCGTCAACCCGCACCGCTATCACGTGTCGCTGACCACCGAACTCAACGAACTGAAGCGTTCCCTCGTGGCCGGTTACACCGACTGACAGGGTTCATTGTGCCGGGGACCGGCAGCCCGGCTGGAGGAGCCGGGGTCGTATTGGCGCCCTGTCTGGGTAGCCTCCGCCGATGAACGACACGAAGTCGACAAATGTCAGCGCCGATGACCAGTTCCGGGCGCTCATGGAAGGCCTGCGCACCACGATCCCCGGGGTGACGGTGCTGTTCGGTTTTCTCCTTGCGCTGCCGTTCCAGTCCGACTTCGCCGAGATTGCCACCATCGACCGCTTCACCTACGCGGTCGCGTTCCTCTCCACCGCCGTCGCCGCCATCCTGCTGATCTCCCCCAGCGTCCATCAGCGAGTCCGGGGGCTCATGACGGGGATCCCGCGACGTTCCCCCGAGCACGTGACGGTGGCAGTGGCACTCACCGTCGCCGGCACTGTCAGCTTCCTGGTTGCGATCGTGGCATCGACCTATCTGGTGGCTTCGGTGCGGCTCGGCTCAACCGGCGCGGCGATCGTGCTGTCCGCCACCGCCCTGTTGGCCGTCTGGTCGTGGTTCTACTTGCCGCTGGTGACGTTCAATAAGTGGCCCACCGACGAGTCGGACGACTGAGCGCTCGTGCCTCGCCGCATTCCGCGCTCGAAAGTGGACGTATGCGTCCGTTCTAACCCTGGGTTGCATTGGACGTCTGGGGGGTCAGGTGGCGTTCCAGCACCGACCAGATCTCGGGGTCTGCGAGCTTGCGCCGCATCGCCATCAATGCCCGGATGAAGGTCGGGACCGCCGCACCGGGATCCAGGGGATTGGGGCGCATGACTGCGAGAACCGCAGGCGACGGGCGCAACACCACCACGTGGGTCTCCGGCCACTCCTCATGAATCCGGGTGAGTTCCGAGCCCAGGGCGGTCCGGCCCACCCGGTCGAAAACCCGCTCGTAGAACCACGCCCCCTCCCTGTCCTCCTCGGCGGCCATCGGGGCGATCACGATGAGCATGTCGAGAGGCTTGGAACTGCCCAGCACGAGATCGGCGTGGGTGCCGGACACGACCCCGCCGTCAACGTAGAGACGACCCTCGACCAGCCGAGGCTGAAAGGCGACAGGAATCGCCGACGAGGCGGCCACTGCGTCCGCGAGCGTGACGTCTGGCGCGCTCTCGGTGCCGAACGCCACCCGGCGCTTGGCGGCCACGTCGAATGCGGTGATGATCGTCGGTTTGGCCGGCCAGGACTCGGCCGCGGTACCGCACTGCTCCCGAACCCAGTCGGCAAGGCCATCGGTCGTCCACGCGGCGGGACCGCCCAGCAGCATCGTCAAGCCGGGTTTGCGAATGCCGGGGATCAGCCCGTGCCGGAGCCAACGTCCGATGCTGACCCCGCGGTCACGGGTGAAGAGGTGTCCGGAGATGCGCTCGGCGACGGCTTCGCGGTCCTCGTGGGCCAGCACCATCGAATCGAGGTCGAGGCGGTCGCTGCGCACCAGCGCCGTCACGTACGCCCCGCCCGACGTACCGACGATGACGTCGGCATCCGACGGGTCCCACCCGGTCGCGAGCTCCAAGGCCATCAGAGCCGCGATCTGATAGGACGCGCCAGTGACACCTCCCCCTCCCAGGACAACACCGATTGAACTCATGCGTGGGCGAGGATAGGACCCCGTCCATCGTGTCTAGCGTTGCCCCCCATGGAGCTGCGCCCGGTTGAAGCCACCGATCGTGAGTCACTCGACGCGATGTTCGAGTTGGCTGCCGAATGTGACGGACACTTTCCGATCGGCGAGCACAAGTATCTCGACCTGATGGGCGGCGACGGGGACGCGGCCGGCCAGGTCGGCGTCGTCGACGGGACGCCGGTGGCGTACCTGGCGGTCACGCCGCCGAGGCGCAACGGCACCGCGGCACTCGAAATCGCCGTCCACCCGCTCCATCGTTCCCACGGCGTCATCGAGCGCCTGATCAAAACCGGTGTCGAAGCCGCAGCCGCCACCGGGGCGGCCACAGTGCGGGTCTGGGTGTTCCAACCGAACATGGTCGACGAATTGCGGGCGGCGGGATTCCGGGGCGAACGTGAACTGCGACAACTCCGGATCGATCTTCCGGTCCGAGAGGCAGCGACGATTCCGGCCGGCCTCGTTGAACGGCCGTTTCGCCCCGGAACCGACGACGACGCATGGCTCGCCGTGAACAATGCGGCGTTCCGAGGCCATCCCGAGAACGGATCGTGGACCCCGGAGATCCTGGCCGACCGGTTCTCACAGCCGTGGTTCGATCCCGCAGGGTTCGTGACGGTGTGGTCCGGCGACGAGCTGGCCGGGTTCTGCTGGACCAAACCGCATGCCGAGATGGGAGAGATCTACGTGATCGCGGTCGCCCCGGCTTGTCAGGGGCGGGGGCTCGGTCGTGTTCTCGTCGTCCGCGGGCTCGAAGTGATCAACGACTGGTACGGATTCGAAGTGGGAATGCTCTACATGGACGCCGACAACACGGCGGCCGCCGCTCTCTACGAGTCGCTCGGCTTCCGGCTCCACCATGTGGACCGGTCGCTGGTGCGAACGCTGTGAGGGACTGACTCAGCCGAAGTTGCGGCCGCAGCCACGACACGAGGCGTCCGCCTCGGAGGTGACCCCGCCACACCACGGGCACGGGAGATCGCCGGCGAAGACGTCGATCACCGCGAAACCACTGGTGCGGGTCTGGTCCTCTGTGCGGCGCCAGGTCCCTGCGTTGCGGGCCGTACCGATGAAGTCGATGGGATTCATCACAACCCGGAGGCTAGGTTTTCGCGCCCTTCAGATGCGGTATTTCGCCGAACCGTGGGCCTGGGACCACCGTCACGGTGGTCCTGAACCCAGGGTTCGCCACCACCGTGACGGTGGTGGGGGGCCCACGGTTCAGGTGCGGACCGCGGCGGCGAGATCGTTCACGAGGTGGCTGAGGTCGCCGAGACGTCCGTCGCGCTTCTCGGCTGCTTCCAGCATCTGCATGGCGGCGTGATAGGCCACCCACGGCTCCAAGCGGTTGCCGATCGAGTTCTCGGCGCCGTAGCCCTGCCACAGGGCGGTGGCCGCCTCGTCGCCGAGAGTGCGGCTGAAACGCCAGGTCGCCAAGGACAAGTCCCACTCCGGGGGAGCCAACGTCGCCCACTCCCAACCGACCAGCATCAACTCGCCACGATCGTTCACCAGGAAATTCTTCGGGACCGTGCGAGTGTGCGCCGGGCGGGGCGGGGACGCCACGGGATGGTTCTCGCTGGCCCGGGCCGCCTCCAGGACATCGGCGGGGAGGCCCAACCGCCGCCGATACCGCTCCAGGCGGTCCAGCGTCGACCGGAAATGAGTCTGGACGTACTCACCGTCGATACCGCTGTCCAAGTTGGTGATGGGGGCACCCGAATCGTGCACGCCGCGCAGCAGGGTGCCCGCCTTGCGGATGAGGTCCAGGTTGAGCGGCAGGTTCGCCAGACTCCAACTGCCGCCGTCGGTCGTCCGGATCCAGGCCATGCCGTCGGTCGCACCCCGTTCCAAGATCTGCGGGACGCCCGGAATGCCGAGCATCGCCTCCAGTGCGTGACGTTCCCGGCGTTCCCGTGCCGGCGTGGCATACACCTTGACGACGGTCGTGTCACCCGACTCCTCGAGGAGCCGGAAAACCTTGTTCGTCCCGCTCGTGAGTTCTTTGACTGTCGCGGTCGGCACCAGACCGGACACCATCTCGAATGCGCCCATCAGACCAAATCCCCGTTCTGCTTCGCTGCATCGTCTTGGTCGAAAAACCGCGAACGACCCCGTGGGCACTGGCAGTACCCTGCGGCGCTCCCAGCAATCTAGCGAGTGATCCAATTGGCGATAGAGATTCAGCTCCCCGACGGTTCCCGGGTCGAGCATCCTGACGGTGCGAGCGGGCACGATGTCGCAGCCCGGATCGGTGAACGATTGGCCAAAGCCGCCGTCGCAGTGAAGCTCGACGGAGAGGCCCTCGACCTCATGCGACCGCTGCCACACGGCGGCGCAATCGAAATCGTCACCGAGAACACCGACGACGGCCGGAGCATCCTGCGCCACTCGGCAGCACATGTCATGGCACAAGCAGTGCTCACACTCCACGAAGGTGCGACATTCGCGATCGGACCGCCCATCACCGACGGCTTCTACTACGACTTCGACATCGGACGGCCGTTCACCCCCGAAGATCTCGAAGCGATCGAAGCGAAAATGGCCGAGATCATCGAAGCCGACCAGCCCTTCGTGCGCGAAGCGATGAGCCAAGCCAGAGCCCTGGAAGTCTTCGCCGATCACAAGTTCAAACGCGAGATCATCGAAAGCGTCGAACCGTCCGAAGTACCCGACGGCGAAACGGTCACGGTGTACCGGAACAACGGCTTCGTCGACCTGTGCCGCGGGCCGCACGTACCCAGCACCGGGCGGCTCAAGGCAGTGAAGCTGCTGCGTTCGGCGGGTGCGTACTGGCGGGGAGACGAAGCCAATCCGCAGCTGCAACGCATCTACGGGACGGCATGGGAATCCAAGAAGGCACTGGAAGAACACCTCCATCGGCTGGAGGAGGCTGAACGCCGCGACCACCGCAAGCTGGGGCCCGAACTCGACCTCTTCTCGTTCCCCCGCGACCTCGGCGGCGGCCTCAGCGTGTGGCATCCCAACGGCGGAATGATCCGCAAGCTGATCGAAGACCACTCCAGACGTCTCCACGAAAAGTACGGGTTCGACTTCGTCTACTCGCCCCACGTGGCACGAGAAGCGCTGTGGGACACCTCCGGGCACACCGACTTCTACGCCGAGAACATGTACCCGGCGATCGAAATGGACGGAGACGAGCGCTACCGGGTCAAACCGATGAACTGCCCGTTCCACGTGCTCATCTACAAGAGCAGCGCACGGTCCTATCGGGAACTTCCCCTCCGGTTCGCGGAATTGGGGAGTGTCTACCGCTACGAACGTTCCGGCGTGCTGCACGGGCTGCTGCGGGCCAGGGGATTCACCCAGGACGACTCGCACACCTTCTGCACCCGCGACCAACTCGCCGGCGAGCTGAAACGACACCTCGACTTCGTGCTCGAATGGCTCGGCTCCTTCGGCTTCACCGAATTCGAAGCCGATCTGTCCACCCGGCCCGAAAAGTACGTGGGCGACCTCGACCTGTGGGCGATCGCCGAACAGCAGCTCGCCGCCGCCCTCGACGAAGTCGGACAGCCCTACACCGTCGCCGAAGGAGAAGGTGCGTTCTACGGTCCGAAGATCGACGTCCACATCAAAGACGCCATCGGCCGTCGGTGGCAGATGTCGACCATCCAGGCCGACTTCTCCCATCCCGAACGCTTCGACCTCACCTATGCCGGCAAGGAGAACGCGGCCGAGCGTCCCGTCATGATCCACTGTGCCAAAGCCGGTTCGCTGGAGCGGTTCTTCGGAGTGCTCACCGAGCATTACGCCGGGGCGTTCCCGACGTGGCTGGCACCCGTCCAGGCCCAGATCGTCCCCGTCGCCGACCGGCACAACGACTACGCCTGGAGCGTCCGGGACCAGATGAAAGCCGCAGGACTGCGGGCCGAAGTCGACGAGAGCGACGAGACCGTCGGCGAGAAAGTGCGGAGGGCCATCACCCACAAGACCCCCGCCGTGCTCGTCGTCGGCGACAAAGACGTCGAGAGCGGCACCTCCGGGTACCGTCGGTACGGCGACGACGACGAAAAGCGCGGAGTCGCCGTCGACGAGATCATCGCCGAGTTGAGTGCCGAAGCCGAGCCACCCACCAGACCATGACAGACGGAATTCACATCCCCTCCGACGTTGCGGAAACCGCAGGCGTCCCCGACGAACTCGACAGTTCCATCGTCGGCCCGTACCGGTTTCCGGATCCGCGGCGGCGTCGAGTGTCCGGATGGATCTACCTGGGGGCTGGGGTCCTGCTCGCCGGACTCGCCGCCAATCAGCCGCTGATGTGGCTCGGCGTGGGACTCCTCGTCGTACTCGCCGGCTGGCACATCGCCGCGTCCTGGCCGCTCCAAATCGACCAGGAAGCCGCCCTCTCCAAAGCCGCGACCCACGTCGGCTTTCCCGTCGGACATGCCTCCGCGGCAGTCACCTTCGTCGGATGGCGGTCCCGGCCCCACTGGCAGGTCATCATGTATTCCGCCGACGAGCCCCCCAGCCGGCGAGCCCTCGTCCAGTTCGACGCACTCACCGGCGACCTCGCCGAAGAGGTGTACGCCGAAGACGTTCCGCCAGTTGGCGGCGGCGAAGAAAGCTAAGTTCTCGGGCATGAGAATGTCCGATTCACTCGCTGAGAAGTTCAACCGCCAGATCGACCTCGAACTGGCATCATCGATCGCCTACCTGCAGATGGCTGCCTACTTCGACAGCCGAAGCCTGCAGGGGATGGCGCAATGGATGCGGGTCCAATCTGAAGAAGAACGTGCCCACGCCCTGAAGTTCTTCGACCATGTGCTCCATCGCGGCAACACGATCAGCCTCGGAGGCGGCGAGGCGCCCAAGACCGACTTCGAGTCCGTCCTCGACGCGTTCGAAACCGCCTTCGCACAGGAACAGCGAGTCTCCCAAGCCATCTCCGGTCTCTACGCCGCCGCCCTCGCCGACGGCGACTCGGCCAGCTTCGCCCTTCTCCAATGGTTTCTCGAAGAACAGATCGAAGAGGAATCCATCGTCTCGGACATCGTCGAACAACTCAAGATGATCGGCGACGACGGCGGCGCACTCCTCCTCCTCGACCGGGAACTCGGCCAAAGACAAGCTGCTTAATTGTGCAGGGGGTCGAACCCCCCGGCACCCCCCGCTTGGCGCGGCTGGCACGGTCTCGTTCGGCTGGGAATTCACCCAATGACTCATGACCGAACCTTCACGACGCGGTCTGGGACGCTCTTTAATTGTGCAGGGGGTCGAACCCCCCGGCACCCCCCGCTTGGCGCGGCCGTCGATTCCTGGTCTGTCTGCGGGTCCACCCGAGGGCTCATGACGAGATCTGCTGGCGGAGGTCCAGGACGCTTCATAGCCAGCGACGTCTCGCGCGTTCCAGGCCTCCGCGATCATGTCTCGTCATGAGCCATGGAATGGGTCCGCAGGTGACCCCCGACACCGGCAGCCGCGCCGTTCGGGGGGTGCAGGGGGGTCGCCCCCCCGCACAATCAAGCAGTTCGGTCGGTGATGGGGGTGTAATCCCGGGTGGGGGCACCGACGTAGACCTGGCGGGGGCGGTAGATGCGGCCCTTCGGGTCTGAGCTCATCTCCCGCCACTGGGCGATCCAGCCGGGGAGGCGGCCCAAGGCGAAAAGGACCGGGAACATCTCGTTCGGGAAACCCATCGCCCGGTAGATGATGCCGGAGTAGAAGTCCACGTTCGGGTAGAGCTTGCGCTCGATGAAGTAGTCGTCCTCCAACGCGACCTGCTCGAGTTGCGTCGCCACTTCGAGCATCGGGTCGGTGACGTGCAGTTGGTCGAGGACGTCCGCGGCCGCCTGCTTGATGATCTTCGCCCTCGGGTCGAAGTTCTTGTACACCCGGTGTCCGAAGCCCATGAGACGGAACGGGTCGTTCTTGTCCTTGGCCCGCTTGACGAAGCTGTCCACGCTGTCGCCGGACTCGGTGATCTTCTGCAGCATCTCGAGCACTGCCTGATTGGCGCCACCGTGCAGCGGGCCGCTCAGGGCGTGGATCCCTGCCGAGATCGACGAGAAGATGTTGGCCTGCCCGGAGCCGACCAGTCGCACCGCCGAGGACGAACAGTTCTGGCCGTGATCGGCGTGGAGGATGAGCAAGACTTCGAGTGCCTTCACCACGACGGGGTCGATCTCGTAGTCCTCCGGGGGGACGGCGAACATCATGTGCAGGAAGTTGGCCGTGTAGTCCAAGTCGTTGCGGGGATACATCGCCGGCTGATGAACGCTGTACTTGTGCGCCAACGCGATCATCGTCGGAACCTTGGCGATCAGGCGACGAGCCGAAATGTCGACCGACTCCTCGTTCTTCGGATCGAGGGCGTCGGGGTAGTACGTGGCCATCGCCGAAACGCCCGAGGCGAGAATCTGCATCGGGTGGGCTGCGTGCGGGAACGCCTCCAGCAGGTACTTCATGTCCTCGCGCAGCAGGGTGTGGCGCCGGATCGACTCCTCGAACTCGGAGAGCTGATGGGCGGTCGGCAACTCGCCGTAGTTGAGGAGATAGGACACCTCGAGAAAGCTCGAGTGCTCCGCCAACTGCTCGATCGGGTAACCCCGGTACAGCAGCACACCTTCCTCGCCGTCGATGTAGGACACGGTGCTCGGGCTTTCGGCAGTGTTGCCGAAACCGCGGTCCAGGGTCACCAGACCCAGGTCGGCCCGGACTGCCGAGATGTCGAATCCGCTGTTTCCCTCGGTTGCTTCGACGACCGGGACGGTCGTCTCCTTTTCACCGTGACGGATCGTCACCTCGGACATCTCGTTCCCTTCCTTCAGCTGACGGCCTCCTGGGCGGCAGCGATGATCCGCTGACTCTCCTGGTGCGGGACCTCTTCGTAATGGTCGATTTCCAGTTCGAAGCTGCCCCGACCGCTCGTCATCGAACGAAGGTCGATCGCATACCGCTGCACCTCGGCCAAGGGAACCTCTGCGGTGATCACCCGGAGCGACCCGTCGGTGTCCATACCCAGCACGCGACCCCGCTTGGCGTTGATGTCGCCCATGATATCCCCGGTGTGATCCTCCGGAACCCGCACCGTCAGGTGGGCCACCGGCTCCAGCAGAACCGGCTTCAAATCGGGTCCTGCGGCCCGTACCCCCTGGATTCCCGCCATGCGGAAGGACATCTCGTCGGAGTCGACTGCGTGGTACTTGCCGTCGTACACCTCGGCGCTGATGTCGACCACCGGGAAGCCGGCGAGGATCCCCCGCTCGAGCGCCTCCCGGATGCCTTTGTCCACCGCGGGGATGAACTGGCGGGGGATGCTTCCGCCTTTGACGGCGTCGACGTACGAGTAGCCGCTGCCCCGGGGCAGCGGTGAGAACTTGACGAAGGCAACGGCGTACTGGCCCCGTCCGCCGGACTGCTTCTTGTGCCTGCCCTCCGCGGAGGCGGTCGTGGTGATCGTCTCGCGGTACGGAATCGTGGGGACGTGAGTGTCCACCTGCACCCCGTACTTGCGGGAGATGCGATGGAGCGTGACGTCGAGATGCATGTCCCCGAGTCCGGACAGGATGGTTTCGTGGGTCTCCGCCCGCCGCTCCACCGAGATCGTCGGATCCTCCTCCTGGGCCTTCGCCAGCGCGATCGACAGCTTCTCGTCGTCCTGGTTCGAATGCGGCTCGATGGCGAGCTCCATGACCGGCCTCGGATAGGCCACTTTGGCCAGCCGGACATCGGTACCGGGGGCCCGCAACGTGTCGCCAGTGGTGATCTCGTCGACTTTTGCCACCGCTCCGATTCCACCTGTGAGGATCTCGTCGGCATCGGTGTGGTCTTTGCCCTGCATGCGGAACAGGTTGTGCATTCGGACCACTTCCCCGCCCGCGACCTCGACATGCTGGTCGTGTTTCACCGAGCCCCGATACACCCGGAACATGGAGATCTTCCCGAGGAACGGATCCGACACCGTCTTGAAGACGTAGGCGACGGTGGGGCCGTCGACGGTGGGCGAGAGCTCACCGGATTCGAGCGGCGGGATGAGACGTTCGAGCGGGTTCGGTGCGAAGTCCACCAGGAACTCGCCGAACAGGTCGATGCCGACCAGGTTCGTCGACGACGACACCAGGACCGGGAAGATCTCGGCGTCCAGCATCCCCTGGTGGACGGTCTTGACGATGATGTCACGTTCCGGCTCGACGCCCTCGAAGTAGGCCTCCATCAGGGCGTCGTCCGTTTCGACGACCGACTCGATGAGGGACGTGTGAGTGGCAGCGATCAGATCCGCGACCTCGTCGGGTGTGTCGATCAACGTCCCCGTCTTGGCGCCCCGTGCGTAGTCGTAGCAACGTCCCGAGACGACGCGCGCCACGCCGGTGAGTGACGACTCGGAACCGATCGGCACCTGGATGGGAGCGACTCTCTTCCCGAAGGCCTCACGCAGTTGGGCGAGGGTGCGGTCGAAACTCGCACGCTCCCGATCGAGCTTCGTGATCATGATCGCCCGGGGAATCCCTTCCTCCGCGGCGGCTCTCCACATCAGTTCGGTCCCCACCTCCACCCCGTCGACGGCCGACACGACGAAGAGTGCGAGGTCGGCGGCCCGGAGGGCGGCGCGGGCGTCGCCTGCGAAATCGGCGTATCCCGGCGTGTCGATCAGGTTGATGCGGTGGTCATGCCACTCGACGACGGCGGTTGCCAGCTCGAGAGAGATCTTGCGTTCCTGCTCCTCGGGGGTGTGGTCGAGAAGCGACGTGCCGGCGTCGACCGAGCCGAGTCGAGACGTCACACCACTGACGTGGAGCAGTGCTTCGGCGAGGGAGGTCTTGCCGCTTCCGCCGTGACCGACGAGAGCGACATTGCGGATCTTCTCCGGGATCACTGAGGACCTCCTTCACGCATCGATGATCGGAATTACCGACCCTAGACATCGCGGCCCAGCGGTGGCCCACCGAACACGGTTCGCCGGCGGAACCGGCCGTGGCCGCGTGGTAGTTTGCGGCGATGATCGACATGCGGGTGCGTCCCCGCGTGCAGGGAATTCTCGAGCCGATCGGGCGGTTCCTCGCCCGCCTCGGGGTGTCCCCGACCTTCATGACCCTGTTCGGGCTCTTCATCGCAATCTTCGGCGCGGTGCTGATCGGGGTCGGCGAGATCATCATCGGCGCACTCGTCGCCCTGGCCGGCTCGGCCCTCGACGGACTCGACGGCTCTGTCGCTCGGGCCTCCGGGAAGGTGACCGAACGGGGCGGCTTCCTCGACGCCACCGTCGACCGGCTCGGCGAGATCGCGGTCCTCACCGGCCTCGCCGTCAGCCAGCGCGGCGAAGTGCGGATCCTGCTGCTGTCGTTGCTGGCGCTCGGAGGGTCGCTCCTCATCCCCTACATGCGTGCGAAGGCCGAAGCGGTCGGAATCGACGGCCGCGGGGGCCTCATGGGTCGCGCCGAGCGGGTGATCCTCGTCACACTGGGAATGCTCACCGGCTACATCGAGCCGATGCTGTGGGTCTTCGTCGCCGCGGCATGGTTCACCGCCGGACAGCGGTTCTGGACGACCTACGAACAGATCAAGACCTAGTGGTGTGTCGCCGAAATAGGTGCGCGGTGTCTCCGAGCACATGGCGTCATCTGGCAAGGACTTCTGACGCAGTCGCACTTGGCCCGTTCGGCGAGGAGGAGGACGCCGCCAGGGGCGTCATGGGCCGGAGAGACCGCCTCATTATTTCGGCGACGGACCACTAGACATGCTGGCCTATCTGGCCATGCGTGTCGGAACGGGACTCGTCGGCCTCCTCCCTTTTCGTCTCGCCATCGTCGCAGGCCAACTCGCCGGCCGTACGTTCGGACGATTCGGCACCGGCCGCCGGGCGATGGTCGAGCGCCACGCCCGCCGCATGGGAGTTCCCGAAGCGGACGTGTCGTCTCATGTGTCGGCGGTCTTCGGGGCGTACGGGCGGTACTGGGCCGAAGCGCTCTGGGTGCGTCCCCGCCGGAAAGCCACCGTCGACGCGCGGACCACCGTCGAAGGACTCGAGCATCTGGAAGCGGCCCGCGATGCCAGCGGCGGAGTCATCGTTGCCCTCCCGCACATGGGCAACTGGGAGTTCTCCTCGACCGTCGGGACCCGACTCGGACTGGAGGTGGTCGCCGTCGCCGAGAACCTGAAGAATCATCGGATCCGTGACTGGTTTCTGGATCTGCGCACGTCCATGGACATCGGCATCGTGCTCGCGACCGGCGGCGGGCAGGTGATCCGGGATCTCGAGGCCGTGCTCGCACGAAAAGGCGTGGTCGCGCTGCTGTGCGACCGAGACATCAGAGGCAAAGGGGTGGAGGTCGAGTTCTTCGGCGAAAAGACCACGATGCCTGCGGGGCCGGCCTCCCTGGCGATTCGGACAGGAGCACCGATCCTGCCTGTCGCCACCTACTTCGATGCCGGAGGTCACCACGTCGTCGTCCGCCCGCCGCTCCAGGTCGCCGAAGGACCCGACCGTCCTGCCCGTGTCCGGGCCACCACCCAGGCCATCGCCCACGAACTCGAGACACTCATCCGGGCGGCACCCGAACAGTGGCACCTCGTCCAGCCCAACTGGCCGAGTGACTTCGAGGCGATCCGTTGAGGGTTGCCGTGGTGTGCCCCTACGACCTCGGCATGGCCGGCGGGGTCCAACAGCTCACCATCGAACTCGTCGAACGTTTGGGCAATGCGGGCCACGACGCCTGGCTCGTCGGTCCGGGCGAGCGCGACCGCGCACGCAGCGTCGGACCGACGACACGGATCAGGGCCAACCGCTCCGTCGTTCCTGTGGCGCTGGGCCGCGGCGTCGGAACAAGGACCCGGGCCGCGCTGGCAGGCGCAGACGTGGTCCACATCCACGAGCCTCTCATCCCGCGGGTGTCGACCTCCGCCCTCGGAGTCCCGGTCCCGAAAGTGCTCACCTTCCACGCCGATGCGCCCTGGTGGGCATCGGCCGCATACCGGGCGCTGGCACGTCCGATGCCCCTCGGCCGACACGTCGTCACCGCAGTGTCATCCGTGGCTGCGGCGGCACTCCCCTCCCGATGGGGTCCCGTCGAGATCATTCCCAACGCACTGAACGTCGCCGCGTACGTCAGCGAAGAGACCCGCCATCCTCGCCGGGTCACGTTCCTCGGGCGCGACGACCCCCGCAAAGGCCTCGACCTGCTGCTGGCGGCCTGGCCGGAAATCCGGGCGACCGTGGGCGACGCCGAACTGGTCGTGATGGGGGCGGCACGGGATACGCCGATCGCGGGGGTGCGTTTCGTCGGACGGGTGACCGAATCCGAGAAGCGACACGTGCTCGCGTCCTCGGCAGTCCATGTCGCCCCGAACACCGGCGGCGAGAGCTTCGGCATCGTCGTGGCCGAAGCCATGGCCGCCGGATGCGCCGTGGTGGCCTCGGATCTCCCTGCGTTCACCGCAGTGATGGACGGAGCAGGCGTCCACGTGCCGGTAGGTGACGTTCCGGCCATCTCGCGCGCCGTCATCGAGCTACTGACCGAAGAAGCCGCAGCACGTCGACACGGGGCGGCCGGCAGGGCGAAAGCTGCGGAATACGACTGGTCGGTGGTGACCGGCCGCTACGTCGAGGCCTACCGACGTGCGGTCGGATGAACACCTCGTCGCCAGCGGTACCATTCGGGTTCACGCAAAGGAGCTCCTGTGGAACGAGGCACTGAACTGGTCAAGCGAGGGCTTGCCGACATGCTCAAGGGCGGCGTGATCATGGATGTGGTCACCCCCGACGAGGCCAAGATCGCCGAAGAAGCCGGCGCGGTCGCCGTGATGGCGCTGGAGCGCGTTCCGGCCGACATCCGCCGGGACGGTGGAGTGGCCCGCATGTCCGATCCGGAGATGATCCAGGGGATCCAGGCGGCGGTTTCGATCCCGGTGATGGCCAAGGCACGCATCGGGCATTTCCTCGAAGCCCGGGTCCTCGAAGCGCTCGACGTCGACTACATCGACGAGTCCGAAGTGCTCACCCCCGCCGACGAAGACCACCACATCGACAAGTGGGCGTTCACCACCCCCTTCGTCTGTGGCGCCAAGGATCTCGGCGAGGCGCTGCGGCGCATCGGCGAAGGCGCGGCGATGATCCGCACCAAGGGTGAAGCCGGCACAGGCAATGTGGTGGAGGCCGTCCGCCACATGCGCAAGATCACCGCAGGCATCCAGACGCTCGCCACCCTGCGGGACGAACAGCTCATGTCTGCAGCACGGGACTTGGCCGCGCCCTACACCCTCGTCAAGGAAGTCGCCGAGACGGGGAAGCTCCCTGTGGTCAACTTCGCCGCGGGCGGAATCGCCACGCCGTCCGATGCCGCGCTCATGATGGCGCTCGGCGTCGACGGGGTCTTCGTCGGGTCGGGGATCTTCAAGAGCTCCAACCCCGAGCTCTTCGCACGAGCGATCGTCGACGCGACCACCAACTGGGAGAGCGCCGACATCGTTGCCAAGGTCTCGGCCGGCTTGGGCAAGGCCATGCCGGGCATCGAGATGAGCACGCTGGCCGAGTCCGAACAGCTCGCCCGCAGAGGCTGGTGAGCCGATGCCGGTCGTCGGCGTCCTCGCGCTCCAGGGAGACTTTCGAGAACACCTGGCAGTGGTGCGGGAACTCGGCGCCGAGGGCCGCGCGGTGCGCCTTCCGGAACATCTCGACGGGATCGACGCGCTCATCATGCCCGGAGGCGAATCCACCACCATCGGCAAACTGGCCGTGCGCTGGGGACTCTTCGATCCGCTCCGGCGAATCATCGCCGACGGTCTTCCGACCTATGGCAGTTGTGCGGGGCTGATCTTCGCAGCCTCTGCGGTGACCGAAGGCGATCAGCACCTGCTGGGAGTGCTCGACGTCGTCGTCCAGCGCAACGCGTTCGGACGCCAGAACGATTCGTTCGAAGCCGACATCGACATCGACGGTCTCGACGCTCCCTTCCACGCCGTCTTCATCCGTGCCCCCTGGGTGGCAAAGGTGGGGAGTTCGGTCGACGTCCTTGCCACCGTCGACGAGCACCCGGTGATGGTGCAGCAGGGCACCATTCTCGGTACCTCCTTTCATCCCGAACTGACCGAAGACACCCGCATCCACCAGATGCTGCTGGACTTGACCTAGACGAGGACTGCATGGCCGGACATTCCAAATGGGCGAACATCAAGCACCGCAAGGGCCGCCAGGACGCGGCGCGGGGCAAACTGTTCGCCAAACTGGCCCGGGCGATCGAACAGACCGCCCGCGAAGGTGGCGGCGACCCCACGATGAACATCAGCCTCGCCAACGCCATCGCCAAGGCGAAAGCGGCGTCGATGCCGAACGACAACATCGACCGGGCCGTCAAGCGGGGCTCGGGCGAGGGCGGTGACGCGGTCTCGTACGAAGAGACCTGGTACGAGGGGTACGGCCCCGGCGGGGTGGCGATCTACATCCATGTGCTGACCGACAATCGCAACCGGGCGGCCTCGGATGTGCGTTCGACCATGACCCGCAACAACGGGAACCTCGGTGAGCCCGGCTCCGTCGGCTATCTGTTCAACCAGCGAGGACTGATCGTGGCTCGGGGAGACGAAGAAACGGTGCTGCTCGTCGCGTTGGACTCCGGTGCCGACGATGTGCGGGAGTCGGGGGACAGCTTCGAGATCGAGATGTCCCCGTCGGCCATCTCCGACGTTCGCGCCGGCCTGGAAGCGGCGGGTGTCGACGTGGAATCCGCCGATGTCACACAATTGCCGTCCACCACGATCGCCGTCGACGCCGACGGTGCGGCCAAGATCTTTCGGCTCATCGACGCCCTCGAAGACCTCGACGACGTCCAAGAGGTCTTTGCCAACTTCGACGTCTCCGACGAGATCATGGAGACACTCGTCGGCTGAGGGGACTTGATTCACGCGGATGAAGACCGTGCTGCTCGTGGTTCACGTCGCCAGTGCCGCCGCGTGGTTCGGGCACAAGCTGCCAATCCCGCGGGACATTCGCGTGTGCCTCGGCGTCGGGGGAGAAGCGGCGACGGCGATGGTGCAACGCCTTACGACGAGCGCTCGGCTCGGTATCGGAGCAGCCGTCCTCACGGTCCTGAGCGGGATCGGACTGCTGTGGAACGCCGGGTGGTCGTCCAGCACCCTTCTCGGAGTCGGCATCCTCGCAGCGATCGGAGCGATCGTGCTCGGCGCAACGGCAGCCCGACCGGCCTGGGACGGACTGACCGCCGCCGTCGGCCGCGGGGAAACCGACGTCGCGGCTGCGTACGGGCGGCGCTTCTCCCGGATGTTCCACCTCGAGAACGTGCTGTGGCTGGCAGCCCTGGCGGCGATGATCGCCGGCTGACGCGATGGTGACACGGAACTGTCGCACATCGCATCTAGCCTGTCGTACACATGTTCGTACTCGGAATCGACCCCGGATTGACCCGCACCGGCTACGGGCTGGTGCGACGCGGACGCGGCCTCGAAGCCGTCGCCGCCGGAGTCATCCGCACCGACCCCGCCCAACCGATGGCGGCCCGGCTCCTCGAACTCGAACGGGACCTCGCGGCGGTCATCGCAGAACACGAACCAGACGTTGCGGCCATCGAACGTGTCTTCACCAACCGCAACCGACAGACCGCCATCGCCGTCGGACGGGCATCCGGTGTCGTGCTGCTCACCGCCGCCAGGGCGGGCCTGGACGTGGCCGAATACAGCCCCAACCAGGTGAAACTCGCAGTGACCGGCGACGGCGCCGCCGCCAAGACCGCGGTGGCCGCGATGGTGGCGCGACGACTTTCCCTCCCGGGGGTGGAAGGCCCCGCAGACGTGGCTGATGCCCTCGCGATCGCAATGTGTCACCTGCAGAGCATCCGCCTTCCCGCGGGGACCCGTTGATGATCGGCCGACTCCGAGGCCACGTGGCAGCGATCGATGCCGACCGACTGATCCTCGACGTGGGCGGGGTCGGATACGAGTTGCATGTGACGCCGAAGACCGCCACGGGTGTCGGCCAGGTCGGTGACGAAGCAACGGTGGCGACACATCTCCACGTCCGTGATGACGCTCTCGTGCTCTACGGATTCGCCAACGGCCCGGAGCGGGACCTCTTTCGGGTGCTCCTCGGCGCCCAAGGCGTCGGACCGCGGGTCGCACTCGGGATCCTCGGCGTGTTCTCGCCCGAAGCCCTCCGCCGCGCGATCGCGTCCGAGGACGTCGACGCCCTCACCCAGGTCCCGGGGATCGGCAAGCGCACCGCGCAGCGGATCGTGCTCGACCTCAAGCCGCGGTTGGTGGACATGGAAGCCGACATGACCGAGTCCACCGGAAGCCAAGTTCGGCAAGCGCTCGAGCAGTTGGGATACTCCGTCGCGGAGATCAGAGAAGCGATGGCAGGAATCGATTCCGAGGCGCCCGTGACCGAACAAATCCGCACCGCACTGAAGCTTCTCGGAAGGTGACGGCAGCCCCATGAGAGAAGAAGGCCTCCTCGGCGTGTCCGTCGATCCGATCGACGACCCATTCGAGATCACCCTCCGCCCTCGGACCCTCGACGAGTTCATCGGCCAGGAGATGGTCAAAGAGCGGATCCGTATCTCGGTGGAAGCCGCACGCGCCCTCTCCAAGCCGCTCGACCATGTGCTCCTCTCCGGCCCGCCCGGACTCGGAAAGACGTCGCTCGCCTGGATCATCGCCCAGGAACTCGGTGCCTCGATCTCCAAGACCTCGGGGCCGGCCCTGGAACGACCCGGCGACCTGGCCGCCATCCTGTCGAACCTCGGACCCGGCGACGTCTTTTTCATCGACGAAATTCATCGGGTGCCACGGCAGGTCGAAGAAGTGCTGTACCCGGCAATGGAAGACTTCGAACTCGACATCGTGCTCGGAAAAGGCCCGGCGGCGAGTTCCATCCGGCTCGACGTTCCCCCCTTCACCCTCGTGGGAGCGACCACCCGGATCGGCACCGTGTCCGCCCCGCTGCGCGACCGCTTCGGGTTGGTCGAACGCATCGACTACTACACCGCCGACGACCTCGAGAAGATCGTGCGTCGGTCCGCCTCGATCCTGGGAGCGGACGTCGACGACGCCGGCGCCAAAGCCATCGCCCGCCGCAGCCGAGGGACCGCACGCATCGCCAACCGGCTCCTCGCACGCGTGCACGACTACGCCGTGGCCCGCGGCAACGGCATCGTGCACGAAGGGGTCGCCGACGAAGCACTCGCGGTCTATGAGATCGACCACCTCGGGCTCGACAAGGTCGACCGGGCGATACTGGATGCCGTCGTGAACCGCTTCTCCGGCGGCCCGGTGGGCTTGAGCACCCTGGCCATCGCCGTGGGCGAAGAGCGCGAGACCGTCGAAGATGCCTACGAGCCTTTTCTGCTGCAGCTGGGGCTGATCCAGCGCACCGCCCGCGGGCGAGTGGCGACGGCCGGCGCCTACCGCCACCTCGGACTGGAGCCCCCCGCCTCGGGACAGCCCACCTTCGACCTCTGATGGAGCTGTCGGAGTTCCAGTACGATCTGGCGCCGGCGTCCATCGCCCAACATCCCGCCGAACCGCGCGACTCGGCCCGGCTGCTGGACACCCGGGATCTGGCTGACCACGAGTTCTCGGCGCTGGCATCCCTGCTCGACCCCGATGACCTCGTCGTCGTCAATACGACACGCGTGCGGCGAGCGCGGCTGGCGGGGAACCAAACACGGCACCGGCGGGTCTGTGGAGCTGCTGTTGCTCTCGAGGCGAGCACAGGGGGGCTGGACGGCGCTGGTGTCGCCTGCCCGGAGGATGCGTCCCGGAGTCGTCATCACTTTCGGGGAGGTCCAGGCGGTCATCATCGAAGGCCCCGACGACGGCGTGGTGGCCGTCGAGTTCAACGACGAACGCCACCTCGAGGAGATCGGCACGGTGCCCCTCCCGCCGTACATCACCGAAGAACTCGACGACCCCGAGCGATATCAGACGGTCTATGCCGACCGGGTCGGTTCGGCCGCCGCACCCACCGCCGGACTGCACTTCACCCCGGCGGTGCTCGCCAGTCTCCAGCAGCGGGGAATCCGGCGGGCCGCCGTCGAACTCGAAGTCGGGATCGGCACGTTTCGACCGATCACCGCCGACCGCATCGAAGACCACGTGATGCATCGCGAACGCTGCAGGATCATCGACGAGACGGCGGACGCCATCGCCGACACCCGGCAGCGAGGCGGCCGTGTCGTGGCTGTGGGAACGACGACGGTCCGAACCCTCGAAACCTTCGCCCGTGACGACGGAACCGTCGACGCCGGCGAGACCGAGACCGACCTGTTCCTCCGGCCAGGGAGTACCTTCCGGGTCGTCGATGTACTCGTCACCAACTTCCACGTCCCCGGATCGTCGCTCCTCGTGATGCTCGCCGCCTTCATGGGACCTGAATGGAAGACCGCCTACGACACGGCGCTCGCCCGCGGCTACCGCTTCCTCAGCTTCGGAGACGCCATGCTCTGCGAGCGCCAGTCATGACGGGAGAGTTCCTGAGTCGCGTGGCCAGCCAAACCCGCAGCTTCGCCCACCGTGGTCCTCACCCGCGTCAGACCAGACGATGAGTCACAGGGCGCGACCCCCGGTGAGCCGACGAGGGCAGCCGCGCCGTCCGGGGGGTGCCGGGGGGTCGCCCCCCGCACAATCAAGCCGTCCGGGGGGTGCAGGGGGGTCGCCCCCCCGCACAATCAAGCAGCGACCCAAACCTCCGCGACCACCCACCGTCATGAGTCATCGAGCGCGACCCCCGGTGAGCCGACGAGGGCAGCCGCGCCGTCCGGGGGGTGCAGGGGGGTCGCCCCCCCGCACAATCAAACAGTGAGAACCGCGGAACTCGTCGTCACCGCCAATGATGGGAACGCGCGGGCAGGCAGCGTGGAACTCACCCATGGGGTGGTGGAGACGCCGGCGTTCATGCCGGTGGGGACCCGGGGGGCGGTGAAAGGGCTCGACTCGACGGACCTGGCGGGGGTGGGGGCCCAGATGGTGCTGTCCAACACGTATCACTTGATGCTGCGGCCGGGTGCGGAGACCGTGGCGGCGATGGGGGGTCTCGGCGCGTTCCAGGGGTGGAACGGACCGACGCTCACGGACTCGGGCGGCTATCAGATCTTCTCGTTGGATCCGACGGTCACCGAAGAAGAGGCGGTGTTCCGATCGACCTACGACGGGTCCGAAGTGCGCCTGTCGCCGGAGGAGGCGATGCGGGTCCAGCAGCTGCTCGGTGCCGACGTGGCAATGGTGCTCGACGTGCTCATCGGGCTGCCCGCTGCCCGGGAAGCCGTGCAGGCGGCACTCGAGCAGACGCTGCGGTGGGCGCAACGCTGCCGGGACGTCCACACCAATCCTGATCAGGCGCTCTTCGGCATCGTGCAGGGGGGAACCGATCCTGATCTTCGCGTCTGGAGCGCCCGAGAGACCGCCGCGCTGGACTTCGACGGGTACGCCATCGGCGGGTTGTCGGTAGGCGAAAGCCCCGAGGAACGGGATCTGGCGCTGGAGGCCGGGGTGCCCGAGCTGCCCGCCGACCGGGTCCGGTATGTGATGGGCCTCGGCGATGCCGAGGGAGTCCTCGCCGCGGTCGCCCGGGGATGTGACCTGTTCGACTGCGTCTGGCCGACCCGTCTCGCCCGTCACGGGCGGGTGCTCACCCCGGACGGCGACTTCAACCTCCGGCGGTCCGAGTACCGCGCCGACCCGCGGCCCCTCCACGACGAGTGCACCTGCCTCGCGTGTTCCCAGGTCAGCCGGAGCTATCTCCGTCATCTGCTGTCCACCAAAGAGCTCTCGGTGTTCCGGCTCCTGTCGATCCACAATCTCGCCTACACGCTGGGGTTGATGGCCCAGACCCGTGCCGCGATAGCGGCGGGGACTTTCACAGATCATCATCACACCGTCATCGAACGGCGCGCGAATGGTGTCCCGGGCTGAGACGGGTAATCTCGCCGTTCCCCCGGGACCAGGAGTTGTCTCATCGTGTCCGAAATGATCGTGCTCGCTCAGGAAGGAACGACATCCGCAGGCGGATCGTCGTTGTTCCTCCTTCTCATGCTCGGTGCCTTCGTGGTGCTTTTCATCCTTCCCCAGCGGAAGCGCAAGAAGCAGACCGAAGCCATCCAAAGTGCCCTCGCCGTCGGCGACGAGGTCCAGACCATCGGCGGAATCATGGGTCGTGTCGTCGAAATCGACGACGACTCGGTCGTGATCGAGGTCGAGACCGGCCGGCTCCGCTTCGCCCGCAGGGCGATCGCATCGCGCAGCGGCGCTGAAGTCTGAGGATGGGCCGTCGCCTCGTCGGTCTCTTCATCGTGCTCGCCCTGGCTTGGGGCGGGCTCGGTGCGCTGACCGCCGCAGGCATCACACCCCGTCTCGGGCTCGACCTCCAGGGCGGCACATCCGTCGTCCTCACCGCACCCCCGGACACCGACGAGGAAGTCCTGGAAGTCGCCGTCGAGGTGATGCGAAACCGCATCGAAGACATCGGCGGCGTACAAGAGCCCGAGATCGCGATCTCCGGCGCCAACACGGTCGTCGTCCAGTTGCCAGGGGTCGAAGACGAGCGGCGCGCTCTCGACGCCATCGGCCAGACCGGCCAACTGAGCTTCCGTCCGGTCCTCGGCGAAACACCGGGGGAGACCGGGCCGCTGACGGGCGACGAGGCACCTGACGGGGTCGATCCGGTCACAGGACTCACCATCGACGACGACCTGACGACCGAGTCGTATCTGCGGTATGAGCGCACCAGCCCTCTCACCGGCGGCGCCACGTTCACGGTCCTCCATCTCGGTCCCGCAGAGTTGCTCGGGAGCGACGTCTCGTCCGCCATCCCCGGCTTCAACACCGCGGGAGCGCAGTGGAGCGTGTCGCTGGGCCTGACCGGCGACGGGGGAGACATCTTTGCCGACCTCACCGGCGAGGCAGCGACCTACCCGCCAGGTGACCCGCGCCGGCAGATCGCGATCGTCCTCGACGGAGAGATTCTCGCCGCACCCGAAGTCAATCTCGATGTCGACCCCGGCACCGGCATCACCGGCGGACAAGCCTCGATCACGCTCGGCGCGTCACCCGATGCCGAACAGGAAGCCCAGGATCTCGGCGTCGTGCTGCGATACGGGTCACTCCCGGTCTCGTTCGAACGATCCTCGGTCTCGAAGGTCTCCGCATCCCTCGGTACCGACTCGCTGGAACTCGGCCTGTGGGCGGGAGGTGCCGGGCTGATCCTCGTCGCGATCCTCCTCGTGGCCTACTACCGGGCACTCGGCCTCGTCGCCCTGGTCGGGCTCACGGTGTTCGGTTCGCTCCTCATCGGCATCTTCTCGGCGCTCGGTGCACTCGAGAGCTTCGGATTGACACTGACACTTGCCGGGGTGACCGGCATCATCGTCGCGGTCGGAATCACCGCTGACTCCTACATCGTCTACTTCGAACGCGTCAAAGACGAGATCCGGGCCGGCGCGGACGTGGAAACGGCGGTGACCGACGCCTTCAAGGGTGCCTTCCGAACGATCCTCACCGCCGACACGGTCTCACTGCTCGGAGCCACCTTGCTGTATCTCCTCGCCGTCGGCGCGGTGCGCGGGTTCGCCCTCGCCTTGGGGATTGCGACGGTTCTCGACCTCATCGTGGTTCGGCTGTACACCCGTCGGGCCGTGTGGCTGTTGGGCCGCACCCGGCTCGGTGACGGTGGGCCGTTCTCCATCGTGGGGGCGGCGGGAGCGAGGTCCACGCCATGAGTGCGCTCACGAACATCTCCCGGGGCGAGACCACCATCGACTTCGTCGGTCTCCGGCGTCGGTGGTTCATGTTCTCTGCAGTCCTGATCCTCGTGTCACTTGCTGCGCTCGGTCTGCGCCAACTCAACTTCGGTCTCGAGTTCGAAGGTGGAGTGGCGATCCAGAGCCCCAACCCGGCCGGCGCCGGAGTCGAGGACCTCCGAGAGACCATCACCTCCCTCGGGCTGGGCGACGCCCGCATCCAGTTGATCGACGACGGGGAGGCGGTTCTCGTCCAGACAGGTCCGCTCGACCAGGCCGCAGAAGACGAACTGATCGACGTCATCACCTCGCTGACCGGCGTCGAACGGGTGGACTCGTCCCTCGATGCGGTGGGTCCCACCTTCGGCACCCTCGTCGCGCGCCAAGCACTCATCGCGCTCGGAGTGTTCCTGGCGCTGGCGGTCCTCTTCATCGCCTGGCGTCTGCAATGGAAAATGGGGCTCGTCGGGATCGTTGCCCTCTTCCACGACATGATCATCACGATCGGCGTGTACGCCCTGCTCCAGTTCCCTGTGACGCCGGCCACCGTGGTCGCCCTTCTCACGATCCTCGGGTATTCGCTCTACGACACCGTCGTCGTCTTCGACCGGGTCGAGGAATACACCGACGAGATGCGAGACGACCACACCTACACAGAGATCGTCAACCGGGCGATGAACAAGGTGCTCATCCGCTCGCTGCTGACGTCCCTCACGTCGCTCATCCCGGTCGGGTCGCTGCTGTTCGTCGGGTCGATCCTGCTCGGCGCTTCCAGCCTGCAGGACTTCGCACTGGCGCTGTTCGTGGGAATGGCCGCCGGCACCTACTCGTCGATCATGATCGCCGGTCCGCTGCTCGCCGTGTGGCGGGAGGGCGAGGACGAGTGGACCGCCCAGCGGCACGAGGTACACCGCATCCGGGATCTCCGAGCAGCCAAGGCTGTGGGGCCGGCCACCGCGGCTCCACCCCAGGCCCCGAAGAGACAGCCCGAACGCACCGAGGCCTCCCCGGATCGGCCCCCGGGCAGCGGACCCGCACCACGACCCCCGAAGAAGGGACGGCGATGAAGGCAGCGCCGCCCGGGCGGTAGGATTCGACGGTGGATTCCATACGTGCGCTCATCCGCGAGATTCCGGACTATCCAAAGCCCGGAATTCTGTTCTATGACATCACCCCAGTGCTTGGCGACGGCCCGGCGTTCCGTGAACTGCTCGACCGCATGGTCGAACCGCATCAGGATCAAGGGATCACCAAGGTGGCGGGTATCGAAGCACGGGGGTTCACCCTGGCTGCGCCCATCGCTCGGATGCTCGGCGCCGGGTTCATCCCGGTCCGCAAACCCGGCAAGCTCCCACACAAGACCAAGGCACGCAAGTATGACCTCGAGTACGGCTCCGATGCTCTCGAGGTCCACATCGACGCCGCATCAGAAGGCGATCGCATCCTCATCGTCGACGATCTTCTCGCCACCGGCGGCACCGCCGCGGCAGCCGTGGGACTCTTCGACGAGATGGGCGGCCACGTAGTGGGGTTGAGCGTGTTCATCGAGTTGACGTTCCTCAAAGGACGTGACCGGCTCGGGGACCTCCCGTTTCATGCTCTCCTCGAGTACTGAACCGCTCGATCATCGATTCGTCCTGGCGGAGTACGTCCGCCACCATCCCGGCGCGGACACATCCGTGCTGGAACAGGCATTTCGGGTCGCCGAACAGGCTCATGCGGGCCAGCGCCGCAAGTCGGGGGAGCCGTACATCACTCACCCGGTGGCCGTCACGTCGATCCTCGCCGAATACGGACTCGACGAGGCCACGCTGGCGGCGGGTTTCCTCCATGACACCGTGGAGGACACCGAGATAGGTCTGGAGGACATCGTTGCCGAGTTCGGCCAGGAGGTCGCATTCCTCATCGACGGGGTGACGAAACTCGACCGGCTCGAATACGACAGCCCCCAGCAGGCCCAAGCGGCAACGATCCGCAAGATGGTCGTCGCGATGGCCCAAGACGTGCGTGTCCTCATCATCAAGCTGTGCGACCGCCTCCACAACATCCGAACCGTGTCCGCACTGCGTCTCGAAAAACAGGAACGGGTGGCGAGGGAGACACTCGACATCTACGCGCCACTGGCACACCGGCTCGGAGTCCAGGAGATCAAACACGAACTCGAGGATCGGTGCTTTGAGATCCTGTATCCGGAACGATTCGCCGAGATCGAAAAGCGCCTGGCCGACCGAGCGCCCGAACGGGACGTCTTCATCGAAAAGATCGTCCGGGAGCTGCAGGCCATGGTCGCCGACGCGGAGATTTCCGCAGACATCTCCGGCCGACCGAAGCATCACTATTCGATCTACCGCAAGCTCGTCGAGTCCGGCCGGCCGTTCGAGGAGATCCACGACCTGATCGGCGTACGCGTCGTCGTCGAGACCGTGCAGCAGTGCTACGGCGTGCTCGGGTTGGTCCATGCCCGCTGGATGCCGGTCTCCGGGCGCTTCAAGGACTACATCGCGATGCCCAAGTTCAACCTCTACCAGTCGCTGCACACCACGGTGATCGGGCCGGACGGCCGGCCATTGGAAGTCCAGATCAGGACCCATGAGATGCACCGTTTGGCGGAGGCGGGAATCGCCGCGCATTGGCGATACAAGGAGGGCAAGGAGGCGACCACCCTCGAGTGGGCGGGCGGATTGCAGGCGCTGCAGGGCGAAGACGATCCCCAGGAGTTCCTCGACTCGTTGAAACTCGATCTCTATCAGGACGAAGTCTTCGTGATGACCCCGAACGGCGATGTCAAGACCCTGCCCCGGGGTGCGACGGCGGTGGACTTCGCGTATGCGGTCCACACCGAGGTCGGTCACCGTTGCGTCGGCGCGAGGATCAACGGCCGGCTGATGCCTCTGTCGACCCGGGTGGAATCCGGGGACATCATCGAGGTCCTCACGTCGAAATCCTCCGAAGCCGGGCCTTCCCGAGATTGGCTGAAGTTCGTGCGCACCTCCCGGGCGCGTACGAAGATCAAGCAGTGGTTCCTCAAGGAACGACGGGAACTGGCTGTTGTCGAGGGCCGAGATCAGGTGCTCACCGCCCTCAGGAAGGAAGGTCTCGGCCTGGGGGCCACTGAACGCGACGCGCTGCTCGCCGAGGTCGCCGCAGAATTCGCGAAACAGGACATCGCGGGCTTGATGGCCGCGGTGGGCGAAGGCGAAGTCGGCGTCAACTCGGTCGTGCACAAGATCGTGCGCTCGGTCCGCCCCGAAGACGACGACGAGGACCTCCTCGCTCCTGTCCGACCCCGGAAATACTCGTCGGCGGGCCCCGGGATCATCGTCGAAGGACTCGACGACATGATGGTGCGAATCGCCCGGTGCTGTGCGCCCGTTCCCGGGGACGGCATCGTCGGATTCGTCACCGTCGGTCGTGGTGTGTCGGTCCATCGTGACGACTGCACGAACCTCAACGCCCTCGCGGACGAACGTCGGGAGCGGATGGTCGACGTCGCCTGGAGCGCCGACCGCATCGGGAGCTTCGCAGTCTGGGTCCAAGTCGAAGCCCTGGACCGCACCAAACTCCTCCGTGACGTCACCGAAGTGATCTCCGACCTGGGCGGCAACATCAGCGCCTCGTCGTCGATCACGGGCCGGGACCGGGTGGCGATCCTGCGCTACGAGGTCGAACTCTCCGACCCGGGATCAGTCGACAAGCTCATCAACGACCTGCGGGGCGTCGACGGCGTGTTCGCCGCGTTCCGCCTGGTGAGTGAGCCGACCGACTGAACTCGCCGGCATACGCCGCGTTTCGTCCTTCAGCTTCCGGCGCAATGGGCCGATGGGACCACACGACGATTCAGGGGGTCCCCCGCGGTGTTTCGGAGACTGCGTTTGCCCGGCAAGCTCGTTCTTGCCGCAGTCCCATTGGTGTTGGCACTGAGTGGCGTCTCGGCGTTGTTCGTGCAGTCGGCCTTTGCCGAAGCCGACGACGAGCGCACGGCCGCCCAGTTGGCTGCGGTGCTCATCGACCTCCGAGCGACGGTCGACGCCCTCGCCGACGAAGCCGGTTCCGGCGGCGTAGACGTCGCCGAGACGGACACGCGACTCGGCGCGCTCAGGGCTTCGGTCGATGCAGTCGATGTACCGCCGCTCGGGCGGCAACTCGACGCGGCGGTTCGGCGACTCGAACTGGCGCGTCAGGCGGACGGCGGAGCCGCCGCATATGACCAGGTCGCCGGTGACCTGCTCTCGATGGCGTCACTCGTTCCCGCCGAAGTGGCGAACCAGGAGTCCGCGCGAGCGTTGGAAGGCGTCTCGGCGATCGGCCGGGCACGACAGGTTGCGCGAGTCCAGGAACGTGTCATCACCGACGCGTTCCCGCTCTCCTCGGCCGATGCCACCACCCAGGACCGTATTCAGTCGCTGCAGTTGGACTTCACCGGCTGGACCGACCTCTTCCACACGGTGGCCAGCGCCGAAGCTCGAACGACGTTCGCCCAGTCGGGTGCGCCGGTGGCGATCGGCGGTGTGTCCACCCAGGTCAGCCGCCTGCTCGATACCGCCGACGACGCCACACTGATTTCCGAAGCCGACTGGCGTCAACTTCTCGACGAGCGAGCGACGGCGCTGGGCGTCTTCGAGGAGCGTCTCACCGACTCCGTGCTGCAGAGCGCCCGGACGGCTGCCGCGCGGGCGACAACCGAAGCGTGGCTGGTGGTGGTCGCCGCAGTTGGCGCGCTCGTGCTCGCAGCGGTCATGACCGCACTGATCTCGAGGTCCATCGTCCGTCGTGTGCGGAGCATCACCGAACGCGCGCACCATGTCGCCCAGGAGCAACTCCCCGCACTCGTCGAGGCTCTGCGTGACCCCAGCGAAGACGCCGTTCTCCCGTCCATCCCACCCATCAGGGATCGTGGCGCCGATGAGATCGGTGACCTCGCACGGTCGTTCTCGGCGATGCAGTCCACCCTCGAACATGTGGCTGCCCAACAGGTGGAGACGTTGCGAAAGGGCGTTGCCGAGATGTTCGTCACCCTCGCCAGGCGCAACCGGAGCCTGATCGACCGTCAGTTGGCCCTGATCGACGAGCTCGAGTCCGACGAGGAGGATCCGGCGGCCCTGGCCGACTTCTACCGGCTCGACCACATGGCGACGCGCATGCGTCGCAACGCCGAGAGCCTGCTCGTGCTCGCCGGAAGCGAACCGCCGAGAACCTGGCGGACTCCACTTGGCATCGACGATGTCGTGCGGGCGGCGATCGGCGAAATCGAGGACTACCGCAGAGTCGACGTTCTCACGCTCGAGACGGTGCGTTTGAAGGGGGCAGTCGTCGCCGACCTGTCCCATCTCCTGTCCGAACTGATCGAGAATGCCGCCCAGTTCTCCCCGCCGCAGACGCGGGTTCGGGTCTCCGGCCACTTCCACGAGGAGGGCTATCTCCTCACAGTGTCCGACAGGGGAGTGGGCATTCCCCAATCACGCCTGACAGAACTCAACAGCCTGCTGGAGCATCCCCCTGTCATCGGACTCGCTCTCGAACCCACCCTCGGCCTGTACGTCGTCGCGATGCTCGCCAAGCGACACGGCATCGGCGTGCGGCTGGTCGCCGGCGCGCCGGGAGTCTCGGCGAAGCTCCTCGTGCCGCCCCGCCTCTACGAGCAGGGTGCGCCCGTCTCCCAGCCTGCCGAGGCGATCGAGGCACCCGTGAACGGCGCCGGACGTCATCACGCCGCGCGAGTGGCACGCCCCGAACACCCGACACCCGAACCAATGCAGCCGGCGCCCCAGGGCAAGCCGGCCACCCCGAAGCAGCCGGCGCCGCGGCCGATTCCGCCGCCTCGCTGGGGCCCGCCATCCGCGGTCGAGCCGGCGCCCGTGCCAGGAATCGGCTCGCTCCCGGTGCGACGACCGGGGAGCTCCTACGAATCCGACCCTGGATCCGAGCGGCCGGTCGCACAGCCCAATCGATCACCGGACGTGGTCCGGTCGAGCTTCGGTGCATTCCAGACAGGCCTCGACGCCGGACGACGGGAAGTCTCGGAAGGAGATTCCGAATGACCCCCGAAGCAGACAGCCTGAACTGGCTCATCGTTCGCTTCGTCGAACAGATCCCGGCGGTTCGCCAGGCAGTCGTGGTCTCCAGCGACGGTCTTCCCCTCGCGGTGTCCGACGGCGTGGAACGCGAATCTGCGGAGCGACTCTCAGCCGTCGCCTCCGGTTTGATCGGCCTCGCGTACGGATCGGCCGGCCGCTTCGGCGCGGGGACCGTGAACAACGTGATCATCGAGATGGAACGCGGCTGGCTCTTCGTCACCGGCATCCGTGACGGATCGCTGCTGTGCGTGATGACCGCCAAGGAAGCCGACATCGGGATGATCGGCTACGAAATGGCCCTGTTCTCCGACCGCGCCGGCGACGTGCTCACGCCGGAGGTTCGCGACGAGCTGAAGAGTGAACTCCTCGGAGGAAACTGAGGCCATGGCCGACCAGCCCTCCGAAGGACGATTCGTCCGGCCGTACGCCATCACCGGCGGACGGACCGACGTCGACCTGGACATCGATGTCGCGACCCAGATCGAGGCGACGCCGCGTGGTGTGGCCGCCCAATCGCGCTATCGCTGGGAGGCGGCCCAGGTGATCGACGTGTGTCGCAATCCTGTCGCTCTGATGGAGATCGCGGCCGCACTTTCGCTTCCACTGGGCGTGGTGCGAGTCGTGATCGCCGACCTGGAGAAGGACGGTGCCGTCGGAGTCCATCGACCGGCCGACGAGGACCTGAATTCGGCGTCCTACACCGAACTGCTCGAGAGGGTCCTCGAGGGGATCAGGAGCCTGTGATGCGACGCACACCAGTGAAGATCGTGGTTGCCGGCGGGTTCGGCGTCGGGAAGACCACGTTCGTCGGAGCCATCTCTGAGATCGAGCCGCTTCGGTCCGAAGCCGTCATGACCGACGCCAGCACCGGTGTCGACGATCTCACCGATGTCACCCGCAAGACCACGACGACGGTCGCCATGGACTTCGGCCGCGTGGGCTTGGGAGAAGATCTGGTGCTGTATCTGTTCGGCACCCCCGGCCAGGGTCGCTTTCACTTCATGTGGAACGAACTGTCACGGGGCGCGATCGGCGCGGTGATCCTCGCCGACACCCGCCGACTCGACGACTGCTTCGCAGCCATCGACTTCTTCGAGAGCCGTGCGGTTCCCTTCGTGGTGGCGGTCAACACCTTCCATGGTGCACGCTTTCACCAGCTCGAGGACGTGCGGGCGGCACTGCAGATTCCGGCGACCACACCGGTGGGCTATTGCGATGCGAGGGAACGTCACGACGTGCAACGGTCGCTCGTCGGTCTCGTCACCCACGCCCTCGTCCAGGCGCGCACCGAAGTCCCGTCCGCCTGAACGGTTTGCAATCGAGCCTCAGGCTCGGCGCCGAATTCCCCTGCGGGCCAGAAGCGCATCGACATCGTGAGTGCGCGACGGCTGTTCGGCGGTGGCGATGCGTTCGATCGGGCGGGGGGTGTCGACGGACTCGGGAGTGCGGTCGGCGTCGTCGTCCGCGGCAGATGGGGCCGGCCGGCTCGACGCCGACGTCGGGAAGACGATTCCGGACGCACTCACCTCGCGAGGTTCGACCGGGTCGGCCGACGGATCAGTGTCGAGACCCCGTCGCGCTGCCTCCTCGGTGACACGGTTCAACAGCCGCTCCAGTCGGGCGATCTCGGTGTCGAGTTCCCGGATCCGGGACTTTGCGGACAGTTCCGCCTGCTGCATGGAGCGAACGAGGTCCCGGTACTCCTTCGCCGCGACTTCGGCCCTGCTCCGGGCGTCGCGCTCGATGATCTCGGCGCGGCGACGGGCCTCCTCGGTCACTGCCCTGCTGCGTGCCTCCGCCTCGGAACGGGCGACGCGTAGGATCCGATCGGCCACCTCGCTCGCCTCTTGGACTGCGAAATCGGTCGACGCCGCGGGTGCAGCTCCCTGAACGGTGCCTCCTGCAGCTCGCGATGCGTCCAACCCGGTTCGGGCCGCCTGCACCGCTTCTTCTCGGGCATCTCGGGCTTCGGCCAGGAGGGCGTCCGCCTCCCGGCGCGCATCCGCCAGACGCTGTTCGGCTTCGGCTCGCGTCGACGCTGCGTCCCTTTCGGCTGCGCTGCGGAGGGCGTCTGCATCGGCGAGAATTCCGGCGACCCGCTTCTGGCCGTCCGAAACGATCGACTCTGACTCATCGCGAGCCTTCGCGACGAGGGTTTCTGCCACCCGAACGAGTGCCTCAGCCTGCTCCTTGGCCGCGGCGACATCCATCAGCGTCGCCTCCGGCCTCTCCGTTCATCGGGCATCGCGCGAAACGCCGATGTGCTGAGTTGTTCGATGAGCGGTGCGTGAGTGACGATCGTGCCGGCACTCGGGGAGCGCTCCGCTGTGCGCCCGTCGGAGGTGTGGCGGCCGTTCAGACGATCCTGGCGCACGGTCACTTCCGCCCGCTCGTCGTCGAGGTCGATGGACATCGACTCGTCATCGTCGGCTGTCCGCTCCTCGTCCCCAGTGGGGGCGTCCTGCGGGGTTTCGGTGGGTGTCCCGGTTTCGAGACCGGCCGATTCGTCGCCGGTCCCCGCAACCACTGGGGGCGCGGCGACGCGGGCTTCCAGATCTGCAATGCGCTCGAGCAGTTCCACTTCTCGGTCATGGAGGACCTGAACCTCGATGCGGTGAACGCTCCCAATCTCGGCGATCCGTTCCTGGACCGCAGGGTCGTGCTCCGCCGCGGTGCGGGCCTCAGCGACCAGGGCGCGGGCGTCGTCCTCCGCCTGTTGACGCGCGGAGTCGAGAATCTCTTCGGCGGAGGCACGCGCCTCGGCCAGGACGGAATCTGCCTCGCGGTGGGCGGCGGAGAGGATGGTTGCCGCCTCCGCGACTTCGGCGTCCACTGCTGCCAGCCGCTCGGCGAGGAGTGCGTCCCGTGAATCCAGCTCTGAGCGAAGGGCCTCGAGGCCGGCGGCGCGTTCTGCGAGCTCCGACCCGCTCGTCTCGATCTTGGCCAGGGTGCCGGCGACGGAGGTGTCGGCCGCACCGATCACCGCCTTGGCCTCGTCCTCGGCGGCGGCGATGACCGCGTCTGCATCCGCCCGAGCGTTCGCTGTGACGGTGCCGGCAGCCTCCGCAGCCTCCGCACGAATCGCCTCCGCGGCGGCCTCCGCCTCGGCGGTCACGGATGCCGCGGTCGCTTCCGCCTCTCCCAGGAGGGCGGCGACCTTCGCTTCTTCCTTCGCCCGGTCCACCGTGGCCAATTCCACGAGGAGGGTGGGGGCGGGGTCGGGAACGTAGGGGCTGGATTTTCCGCCGAAGCCGACGGGAACGGTGACTGTGCTGTAGTGGTGTGCGTGGTCCGTCATTTGTGGTCTGGGACGAGGGGCAATATGCGTCTTGCATCGGCACGCCGGAGGCAAACCTGAGGAATAGTCCCTCCGACTCATGGGCCTATCGTGGGAATCGTGTTGATCGATCGGGACATTTTGTGGGCGGCGCAGACGAACTGTTGGGTGCTGGCGCGCGGCCCAGGAGAACCGGCGGTGATCATCGACGCTCCTCCTGATCTCGCCGGTGTCACGGACTTGCTGTCCCGCCACCGACTGTCGGCGGCCGGCCTCGTCCTCACGCACGGCCACGTCGACCACGCCGGGGGCGCGGGCGACGTCGAGCGAGCCCACGGGGTGGGGACATGGGTCCATCCCGACGATGACTTCCTCACGCTTGCTCCCGACGAGCAGTTACGCACCCTCTTCGGTGTGCGGCCACCCGGAAGCTACGAGCCACCCCTCGATCGCCATCCGCTCGGCGACGGTGACATGCTCGACATGGCAGGGTTCCGGTTGCTGGTTCGCCACACCCCGGGCCATACCCCGGGCCACGTCTGCGTCGAAGTGGAGGGCGAAGGCGTGTTGTTCTCCGGAGACCAACTCTTCGCAGGGTCCATCGGCCGCACCGATCTGCCGGGGGGCTCGTACGAGGCGTTGATGCGATCGATGCGCGACCGGATCCTCGACCTCCCCGACGACGTCCGGGTGCTTCCGGGACACGGGCCGGAGACCACGATCGGCCGGGAGCGACGAACCAATCCTTTCCTGCAGGACCTCGGTGGCTGAGCACCGGCCCCCGAGTAGCCTCCGCCCGGTCCAACCCGACGACACGAGACAACCGCGTTCATGATCACCCCTCGCACCCCGCCCGGGGTACTCGAACTTCTTCCTGCCGAACAGGCGGCGTTCCGGCGCATGGCCGACGTCATCGCAACCACCTATGAGCGGTTCGGCTTCATCGAGATCGAGACGCCCGTGTTCGAGCGTTCCGAGGTGCTCCTGACGAAGACCGGGGGAGAAACCGAACGCCAGATCTACTTCGTGCAGTCGACCGGGACCGTCGACCGCGACGGCCTTCCCGACCTCGCATTGCGTTTCGATCTGACGGTGCCCCTCGCCCGCTACGTCGCAGAGCACCAGAACGAACTCGCGTTTCCTTTCAAGCGCTATCAGATCCAGCGGGTGTACCGGGGGGAGCGGCCGCAGCGGGGCCGCTTCCGCGAGTTCTACCAGTGCGACATCGACGTGATCGACCGAGGGACCCTCAGCCTGCGTCATGACGCCGAGGTTCCCGCCGTGATCCACGACGTGTTCGACCGGATCGGAGTCGGACCCTTCACGATCCGACTCAACAACCGGATGTTGATGACCGGGCTCCTCTCCCAGTTGGGCATCGCCGAGTCCGGCCGGCAGGCGGCCGTGCTGCGGGAGATCGACAAACTGGCCAAGCGGTCCGCCGAGGACGTGGCCGCTTCGATTGTCGAACTCGGCGTCGGCTCCGGAACTGCGCAGAGGCTGCTGGAACTCGTGGCCACCCAGGCGCGGGGATCGTCCGGAGCGATCGCGCTGTTGGACAGTCTCGACAGCAGCGACGAGCGCGCCCGCCGCGGCGCCGACGACATGCGTGTCGTGTTCGAGACGCTGGGCGAGCTGGGATTGCCTGAGGACCGGTACATGCTCGACCTGGGGATCGCCCGTGGCCTCGAGTACTACACGGGAACGGTGTACGAAACCACGCTCGACGACCACCCCGCGATCGGATCGGTCTGTTCCGGCGGACGGTATGAAGACCTCGCCGGTCTCTACACGAACACCCGTCTCCCCGGTGTGGGCATCTCGATCGGTCTCACGCGGTTGTTCTGGCAGCTCCGTGAGGCGGGGCTCATCGATTCCGGCTCGACGTCGGTCGACGCGTATGTGACGATCATGGACGACGCCGGCGTGGCACAGGCGCTCCGCCTCGCCACCGAGCTCCGGGCAGCAGGCGTGAACACCGATGTCGCGCCCGAGCCGTCCAAACTCGGCAAACAACTCAAACACGCCGACCGGATCGGAGCCCGGTACGCGTTGATCGTCGGCGAGGACGAGCGCACGAAGGGGACCGTCACCGTGAAGGACCTCGCCGGCGGAGAACAGTTCGAAACCCCGGTCGTCGACGCCGCAGGAGAGCTGCGTCGACGACTGGAATCAGGAGCATCATGAACGAATACCGCACCGCCCACGCAGGAACGATGGACACCAGCCGTGTCGGGGACACGGTGATGGTCGCCGGGTGGGTGCAGCGACGCCGCGATCACGGTGGAGTGACGTTCTTCGATCTCCGCGACGCCTCAGGGCTGGTCCAGGTCGTGGCCGACCCGACCGACATCGCTGTCGTCGACGAACTGCGGATGGAGTACTGCGTGTCGGTGACGGGTGTCGTACGGGCGCGACCGGAAGGCACCGTCAATCCTGACCTTCCCACCGGGGAAGTGGAGATCGGGGCCTCGGAGGTCATCGTCCTCAGTCCTTCCGACCCGTTGCCCTTCATGCTCGATGACCGAGCAGACACCGACGAGCGGGTGCGGCTGGAGTATCGGTTCCTCGACCTCCGTCGCCCCGGGATGGCCGCCAACCTACGCGCCCGGTCACGGGCATCCTCTGCCATTCGCCAGACGCTCGACGCCAAAGGCTTCCTCGAAGTCGAGACGCCGACCCTCATCCGGTCGACGCCGGAAGGTGCGCGTGACGTCCTCGTGCCCAGCAGGCTGCGGAAGGGGAACTTCTACGCGTTGCCGCAGTCACCCCAGCTCTTCAAGCAGCTGTTGATGATCGCAGGCGTCGAGCGGTACTACCAGATCGCCCGCTGCTACCGCGACGAGGACTTCCGATCCGACCGCCAACTCGAGTTCACCCAGTTGGATCTCGAAGGCTCGTTCTGGGGTCAGGACGAAGTGCTCGCGGTCGCACAGGAAGTGATCGCTGCCGCGGTGCGAGCCGTGCGGGACGTCGACGTGGACCTGCCCTTCCCGACTTTGACCTGGCAGGAGGCGATGGACCGGTACGGCTCGGACAAGCCCGACCTGCGGTTCGGCATGGAAATCGTCGATCTCGGCTCGGTCTTCTCCGATTCGGGGTTCGGGGTGTTCTCCACGGCGCTTTCGTCCGGCGGCACCATTCGCGGGATCAACGCCGGAAAGCTCGAGTTCCCGCGGTCGCGGGCTGACTCGCTCACGGACGAAGCCAAGGCCGCCGGAGCCAAAGGCCTCGTATGGCTCGTCGTCGAGGCGGACGGCTCGCTGCGGTCGCCAGTCGCCAAGTTCCTCTCCGAGGACGAACAGCGGGATCTCGTCGGGGCGCTCACGGCGACGCCCGGCGACGTGCTGCTCCTGGTGGCGGACGGCTGGAAGACGGCCGTCACGGTGCTCGGAACCCTGCGCAACGCGCTCGGGAGGCCGACGGGCCACGACGAACTGTCGTTTCTGTGCGTCGTGGACTTCCCCATGTTCGAAGCCGAGGAGGACGGGCGCATCACGTTCTCGCACCACCCCTTCACGGCTCCCCGCGACATCGCCACCGCTCGCGAGAACCCCCTGGAGGCGACCTCGAAGGCGTACGACGTCGTCGTCAACGGCATCGAACTCGGCTCGGGTTCGGTGAGAATCCACGACCCCGAAATCCAGTCGGAGGTCTTCGACATCCTCGGTATCGGCCGCGAAGCCGCCGAACGGCGCTTCGGGTGGTTCCTGCGTGCCCTGCGGTATGGCACTCCACCGCATGCGGGGTTCGCATTCGGCATCGATCGCCTGGTCATGGTGCTGCAGAACGAGACGTCGATTCGCGACGTGATCCCGTTCCCGAAGACCCAGACGGGACTCGATCCCCTGACCTCCGCGCCGAGCCCGGTGGAGGAGACGCAGTTGACCGAACTCGGAATCCGCCTGCGTCCCGAGGCGATGGCCGACGAGGAGACCTGAGCCCGACGTGGACCTCTTCAGCGCCGGAGCCGAGGTACGACGTGCGGCGGCCGCGCCGCTCGCCGCCCGGATGCGGCCGCGATCCATCGACGAAGTGGTCGGCCAGCCCGGCCTCCTCGGACCCGGCGCCGCCTTTCGGCGCATCGTGTCGTCGGGTCGTCCCGTTTCGATGCTGCTCTGGGGACCGCCGGGAACCGGCAAGACCACGCTGGCCCGACTGATCGCCCATCACGTGGACGCCGCCTTCGAGACCCTTTCGGCGACCAGCGCCGGCGTGAAAGACGTCCGGGCGGTGTTGGCTGCTGCCCGAGAGCGCCTGGGAACCGACGAACGCCGCACCGTGCTCTTCATCGACGAAATCCACCGTTTCTCGAAGTCCCAGCAGGACGCCCTCCTGCCCGGAGTCGAAGACGGCACGGTGATTCTCGTGGGCGCCACGACCGAGAACCCCTTCTTCGAGGTGAACTCGCCGCTCATGAGCAGGATGACACTGTTTCGCACCGAACGCCTCGACGACGACGCCATCGCCGACCTCGTCCGACGTGCCCTCCACGACACCGAGCGCGGACTCGGAAACGACCACCTCGAGATCTCCGATGATGCACTGTCCGCCCTCGCCACCCGCGCCGGCGGCGACGCCCGCCATGCTCTCACGGCGCTCGACGTCGCCGCGTCACTGACCTTGGGACGGGACGGGACCACGATCGAAGTCGACGACGTGGGCGAAGCGCTCCAGCGGCGCATCGTCCGCTACGACAAGGACGGCGACGCCCATTACGACGTCGTTTCCGCGTTCATCAAGAGCGTGCGCGGTTCGGACGTCGACGCGTCTCTCTACTGGCTCCATCTAATGCTGGAGGGCGGGGAAGATCCCGAGTTCATCATGCGCAGGCTCCTCATCCTGGCCTCCGAGGACATCGGACTCGCCGACCCGAACGCGCTCCTGCAGGCGGTGGCGGCCGCGCAGGCTCTGGCGCACGTCGGACTCCCGGAAGCAGCGTTCCACCTGACCCAAGCCACCGTCTACTGTGCCATCGCCCCCAAATCGAACTCACTCACTTCCGGAATGGCCGCAACCCGGGCCCTCTTGGAGGAGGGCACCAGCCCGGTGGTTCCCGCCCATCTCCGCGACTCCCATTATGCGGGAGCAGGCACACTCGGCCACGGGGCGGGATACACCTACGCGCATGACGGGCCGAACCACATCGTCGCCCAGCAGTACTTTCCCGAAGGCGTCGACGGGACCCTGTTCCGACCCGGGGCAGAAGGACGGGAGGCCGCACTCGCCGAACGCCTGCGCTGGATCGACACCCAGCTCGGAAAGCCTCCCCGTTGATTCCGCTCCCGGCATTCGTGCGGACGACCGACTCGGTGGCGGACGACATCGGGAGCCTGGTCCGCCCCGTCGGGCGGTCGCCGGTCATCGTCACCGACTCGGTGCTGTTGGCGGCCTGCACCGCCATCGTCCACGAGGCGCTCGGATGCGATGTCATCATCGTCCCCGGCGGTGAACCCGTCGTCGAGACGGTCGGTGCCCTCGCCCGCGACATCGCTGGTCGCGACTCGGATGTCGTGGTCGCCGTCGGGGGCGGAAGCGTCCTCGACACGGCCAAGCTGGCAGCGCGCCTCATCACCGATCCCGACGGGCTGGTGGCCCGACTGCGAGCAGCCGAGCCGTTCGCACCGGGTGCGGCGGTGGTCGCGCTGCCGACCACGGCAGGCTCCGGTGCCGAAGTCACGAGGACGGCGATCGTCTCTCATCGAGGCCACAAGACATGGGCATGGGACGAGCGGCTCCGACCTGACCTGGCGATCCTCGCTCCTGAGCTCACTGCAACCACCCCGCGGCCCGTTGCCCTGGCTGCCGGACTCGACGCCTTCTGCCACTCCGTCGAAGCAGCCACCGGACAGCGCGCCACCACCGAGATGAGAGCGCTCGGATTCGAAGCAGCGGCGTCAATCCACCTGCAACTGGCTGCCAGTCTCGACACTCCGCGGAATGTCGCCGCGCGGACAGAGATGATGCGTGCCGCCTGTGCCGCCGGCGTCGCCATCGACCACTGCGGAACCGGCATCGGACACGCCGTGGGACATGCACTGGCGTCAATCGTGACGATCCCGCACGGACTCGCGGTGATGCTCGGGCTCCGCGCCGGGCTCGAATGGACATTGGACGCGTCGGACACCTACGAGGGTCTGGATGCTTCCCTCGGGACCTCGGGGGGCGTCGCGGGGCTGGCGGACGCATTCGACGAGTTCCTCGCCGCCGTCGGATTCCGGGACGAACTCGCCCGCTGGTCGCGCCCGACTGCCGAGGCCCTCGCCGAAGAGATGCGGGCCGAGGACCATCAGCCGATGTGCCGAAACAATGCGCGACCGATCGGCCCCGGGGACATCGAAACCGTCGCGATGTCCGTCGTGGAGGCGTGGATGCCGTGATCGAGTCGATCGTCGTCAGCCATCACCGTCTCAGCCTCGACCCGCCGTTCCCGGCTGCCTGGGATCCCGAACCACGGCGCGCCTTTCCTGTCGCCGTCGTCCGGGTCACCGACAGCTCCGGTGCCGAAGGATTCGGTGTCGGGGACCCGCTGCGCGGTCTGATCGACTACGAGCACCTGTTCATCGGGGCCGACGCCACCGACCTCGCACGACACTCGAAGGTCTTGGACAACGTCGCGTTCCTCGACGGAAGACCATGGCCATTCGAAACGGCGCTCTGGGATCTCGCCGGCAAGCTGGCGGACCAGCCGATCTGGCAGATGGTGGGGGGCCACACCGACACCCTCCAGCTCTACGCCTCCTTTGGCACCCATCGCGAGCCCGGAGCGACCGTTATCGCCGCCCAACACGTCGTCGCGCGTGGGTTCCGGGCGTTGAAACTGCGCTTCGGACGTGGGGACGCCACCCGGGACCTCGCCGTGCTGGATGCCGTCCGCGACGCAATCGGTGATGACATCGCGGTGATGGTCGACTGCAACCAGGGATGGCGCATGCCATGGGACACTTCCCCGCCCGCCACCGTCGAAGAGATGCTCCCGTTCGCGCGGGAACTCGCAGATCGCAACGTGTACTGGATCGAAGAGCCCCTTCATCGAGGTGACCACCGCGGGATGGCTCAGCTCCGATCCGAGGTCGGGATTCGCATCGCCGGAGGGGAAATGACCCGGGAGCTGCATGAATTCGACCTGATGCTGGAAGCCGAAGCGCTGGATGTGTACCAGCCTGACGCGGTCGTCACCGGCGGCATCGGCGGCTTGCGCCGGGTGGCCGAGGCGGTACGGGCCCGCGGACTCACCTTCAGCCCGCACACGTGGGGGAGCGGAGTGGCGCTGATGGCCAACGCCCACCTGACTGCGGGCACCGGCGGCACGACCTTCCTGGAGTATCCGCTGGACCCGCCCGAATGGACGGAGACACGGCGCGACTTCATGCTGACGAGCCCCATCATCTGCGACGGCCGCATCCAGCTGAGTGGTGCACCCGGGCTGGGCATCGCACTCGACGACGCGGCATGCGCCGCCACCGCGGTCACAGTGGCGCGCTACACATGAATGCCGGCACGCCGCCCCCGCGAGTCCTCTCGGTGCTCTGCATCGCGCTGGCCGCCTGCACCGCGGCCGGCGACTCGGTGACGACCACCGAAGCAACCCCCACGACCGCCACGGTGCCCCCGACCACCACGTCACCCACGACGACCGCACCCCCGACCACGACCACGACGACGCCTGCCGCCACGACGACGACCGAGCCGCCGGCTCCGCTGACCGGACTCGCCATCGAGGCAGTCACCGACGCGTTGAGCCAACCCGTCCTCCTGCTGTCGCCGCCGGAATCCGATCGCCGGTTCGTGGTCGAGCGCGTCGGGGCCGTGTGGGAGTTGGACTCGAGTGGCGCACCCGGTGAGGAACCGTGGCTCGATCTCCGGGATCGAGTGAATCCCGGAGGGATCGAACAGGGGCTGCTCGGACTGGCGTTCCACCCGGAATACCAGACGAACGGACGGATCTTCACCTACTACTCCCACGGTGCGGACACCACCCGGCTCGTCGAACTCACCGCCGACCCCGACGGGGCCGCGGTGGATCCGGACACCGAGCAGGTGATGATGACCTTCGACAAACCCACCGTGCGGCACAACGGGGGGATGCTCGAATTCGGGCCGGACGCGATGCTGTACCTGTCACTCGGTGAGGGAGGCGCGGCGTCGGTGCACTCCCAGGATCCGGGGACGCACCTGTCATCGATCCTGCGCCTCGACGTCGACTCAGGCGACCCTTACGGGATCCCGGCGGACAACCCGTTCGTCGCAGGCGGGGGAGCTCCCGAAGTCTGGGCGTACGGGCTGCGCAATCCGTGGCGGTTCGCGATCGATGTGCCGACAGCAGACATCTACATCGCCGACGTCGGCCACGAACGATTCGAAGAGATCAACGTCGTTTCCCTGTCCCAGCCGGGGCTGAATTTCGGGTGGATCCGCATGGAAGCGTCCACATGCTTCCAATCGGGATGTGATGCCGACGCCGAGAATCTCACGCTTCCCGTCCATGAGTACAGCCACGACGAAGGGTGCTCCATCACGGGCGGCAGGGTGTACCGGGGTGCGGCGATACCGGAGTTGGACGGCGTCTACCTCTACTCCGATTGGTGCGGCGGCTGGTTGCGCAGCTTCCGCTGGGACGGCTCCGCAGCCGTCGACCACACGGAATGGCTGACAGGGCTGGGGCAGGTCAACAGCTTCGGGGTGGACTCGAAAGGAGAGCTCTACGTGCTCACCTGGGAAGGCGAGATCGGACGTATCGTCGGGGTCCGCGAAGGGTAAGATCGCGTCGATGCTGGACCGCCTCTCCTGGTTTCTGACCGGCCTCGTGACCGGTGGCGTCGTCACCGTTCGGGCCCTTCGCAGGCGTCCCCAGGCGCGAGATCTGAAATCGGCGGCCCTGCTGACGGTCGCCGACGTACTCGACCTCGTTGCACGACTCGTCAGCCCGCCGAGACGCCGCCTCATCCGAATGCGCTGAGAAGCCGGCCTGCCAATCCGCTGACCCTGTGAGCCCAAAACCCCGCAGGAGACCGAGTCGGGGGCGTGTACCGTGGCCGATCCAATGGATGCGACCTTGATACGACGGACTTTTCTCGAATTCTTCGCTGAGCGCGGGCACACGGTCCGACCGTCGGCCTCGGTGATCCCGACCGATCCCACGCTGCTGCTCGTGAACGCCGGAATGGTGCCCTTCAAGCCCTACTTCCTGGGCGAGGAGGAAGCGCCGTTCGACCGCGCCACCTCCGTCCAGAAGTCGATCCGGACGATCGACATCGACATCATCGGAACCACCGTTCGGCACATGTCCTTCTTCGAGATGCTCGGCAACTTCTCGTTCGGCGACTACTTCAAGCCGGACGCCATGAAGTGGGCACATCAGCTCCTGACTGACGGGTTCGGCCTCGATCCCGAGCGTCTCTGGTACACGGCGTACGAGACCGATGACGAAGCGGCCGACCTGTGGCACCGCCACGTGGGCGTCCCCACCGACCGAATCCAGCGGGGCGGCAAGGACAACTTCTGGCAGATGGGTGTCCCCGGCCCGTGCGGGCCATGCGCCGAGATCTTCTACGACCGCGGTCCCGAACACGGCCCGGACGGTGGCCCGATCGGAGGGGGAGAAGAACGGTTCATCGAGATCTGGAACCTCGTGTTCATGCAGAACATCCAGGACCGTCCGTATCACGTCATCGGTGAGCTGCCAACCAAGAGCATCGACACGGGAATGGGACTCGAACGCCTCGCCATGGTCCTCCAGGACGTCCCGTCCGGCTTCGACATCGACACGATGCGACCGGTTCGGGAAGCGGGTGAGGCTCATACCGGCGTGACCTATGGCACCGACCCACTGGTGGACGTCTCGTTGCGGATCCTCTCGGATCACGGCCGCACGATGAGCATTCTGATCGGCGACGGCGTGGTGCCGTCCAACGACGGCCGGGGCTACGTGCTGCGGCGCATCATCCGTCGGGCAGTCCGTCATGCCTGGCAGTTGGGCGGCGAAGGGCTCGTCACCCCGAAACTCGTCGACGCGACAGTGCGGGCCATCGGTGACTGGTACACCGAACTCGCGGATCGGCGCGATTTCATCGTCGACGTCGTGTCCCGAGAGGAAGAGCGCTTCCGTCGCACACTCGAATCCGGTCATCAGCTCCTCGACACCGAACTCGACGAGACGGGTGCGCAACTGCCGGGTTCGGTCGCGTTCAAGCTGCACGACACCTTCGGGTTCCCCATCGAGTTGACCCGGGAGATCGCCGCGGAGCGGGGGACGACCGTCGACGAAGAAGGCTTCACCGCCGAGATGGAGGCCCAGCGCCGGCGCGCGAAGAAGAACTGGAAGGGCGGGGACGCCGCCGCACTCGGCGAGTTCTATCGCAGTGTGCTCGACGACGCCGGGCCGACCTGCTTTCTCGGATACGAGGTCGACGCCACCTCGGGCAAGGTTCTCGCGATCGTCGCCGACGGCGAACAGGTGGAGTCGGCCGACGAGGGCCGTGCGGTGGAGATCTTCTTGGACCGGACCCCCTTCTACGCCGAGTCCGGGGGACAGGTCGGCGACACCGGGACCATCACGACGGACACCGGGACAGTGGCCGTGTACGACACCCAGCACGCCGTCCAGGGATTCCACGGCCACAGGGGCAAGATCCGCTCCGGCACGCTGCGGGTCGGCCAGGACGCCGACCTGGTGATCGACAGCCCCCGCCGGGACCGTATCCGCAAGTCGCACACCGGGACCCATGTCCTGCATTGGGCGCTGCGTGACGTGCTCGGCGACCACGCATCCCAGGCGGGCTCCCTCGTCGAGTCCGGAAGGCTTCGATTCGACTTCAGCCACTTCGCCGCGCTCAGCGACGAAGAGACCCAACAGGTCGAAGCCCACGCCAACCGCCGGCTGATCGCCAACCACCAGGTTCACACCGAGGTGACCACCCAAGACCGCGCCAAGGAGATGGGAGCGCTCGCATTCTTCGGCGACAAATACGGGGAGACCGTTCGAGTCGTCAAGGTCGGCGAGTTCTCGGTCGAGTTCTGCGGCGGAACGCACACTTCGGCCGCCGGCGAGGTGGGACCGCTCGTCATCCTCGGGGAATCCTCGATCGGCTCCAACATCCGTCGTGTCGAAGCACTCACGGGAGAGGCCGCCTACGACCACCTCGTGGAAGTCCGGGATCATCTCGATCGCGCCGGATCCCTTCTCAGGGCACCCGCCGCCGACGTTCCCGAACGCATTCGGGGTTTGATGGACCGGGTGGGAGCACTCGAAGATGAGATCGACGCCATTCGCGCCCAGCGGCGGAGTGATCTCGCCTCCGAACTCGCCGGCCAGGCGGAGACTGTCGGCGATGCGAGAACCGTTGTGGCAGACGTCGGCGAGATGCCTCCCGAACAGCTCCGCCAATTGGCGATGGGCGTCCGCGATCGGCTGCAGTCCGGGATCGTCGTCCTCGGTTCGGTGTCGGGCGGCAAGGGGGCGCTGGTCGGCATCGTCAGCACGGATCTCGTCTCGAACGGAATCTCGGCATCGGACCTGCTGGCTCCTGCGGCGAGGGTGCTCGGCGGAGGCGGCTCCCGAGATCCCGAGTTGGCGCAGGCAGGCGGACCGCACGGCGACCAGATCGTGGCGGCCATCGACGCGGCACGCGACGAGGTTGGTCGGGCCTTGTCGTGACATCGGGCCGGGTACTCGCCTTCGACCCGGGATCGACACGGATCGGGGTGGCGGTCAGCGATCCGCTTCGCATCGTGGCAACCCCGCTGGCAGTGCTGGATGTGGGCGTCTTCGAAGACGAACTCCGCCGGCTCGTCGCCGAGTACGGCCCGACGGTCGTCATCGTCGGACTGCCCGTCGGCCTGTCCGGTCGGGAAGGCCCCGCGGCGGTGCAAGCCCGGGCATTCGGAACCCGGGTGACCGAATTGACCGGCATCGACGTCGAGTATGTGGATGAGCGGTTCACGACTGTCACCGCGGAGGCCGCCATGCTGGAGGGCGGCGTGAAACGTCGAGATAGGCGGCGGAACGTCGATAAAGTCGCGGCTGCCGTGATTCTGCGGCACTTCCTCGATCGACCCCAGCCCCACGGCCGCGACCACTCGTAGGGACGATGACCCAGCAGCAGCAACAACATCACCAGCCCAACCCTCCCCGCCCTTCGCCCTGGGGAGTTCTGCGCCCCGTGCTCGTTGTCGTAGTCCTCGTGTTCGCGGGCTGGGGATTGGTCAGTGTGGCCTCCTCGCTCGGCGACCGTGTCGGGGCGGGCATCGAGACCACCGAAGACGAAGAATTCGCCGAGATCGAGCCCGGACGCCAGGTCGAAGTCGTGATCCCGCCGGGATCGACGGCGGAAGGCATCGGCGAGATCCTGCGTGACGCCGGTCTCGTTCGTTCCGCGTCCCAGTTCGAAACCGCGGCACGGGCAGCCGGGGTCGACGCCAGCCTGCAATCGGGTACCTACGAGTTGATCACCGGATCCTCCATCCAAGAGCTGATCGACGAGCTCCGCGCCGGGCCCCGCGTGGTCGTGTTCGACGTCACGATCCGCGAAGGCCTCCGGGTGACCGAGATCATCGACGTGCTCTCCGAGGCGTCCGGTCTCGATCGAGCGGCGTTCGTCCAGGCGCTCGAGTCGGGACTCGTCGAATCCGACGTCACCGAGCTTCCGGCCAACGCCACCCTGCGTGACTGGGAAGGACTCCTGTTCCCCGACACGTACCGGTTCAGCGAGGATGCCACACCGGCTGACATGCTCGGACGGCTCGCCAACACCATGGAACAACGCATGGATGCCGTCGACTGGAGCAACCTCGAAGCGGCCGGCTACACCCGCTATCAGGGAATCATCATGGCTTCACTCATCGAGAGCGAAGTACGCGTCGGGGACGAACGCCCCATCGTCTCGTCGGTGATCCGCAACCGGCTGAATGACGGTGCACGCCTCGACATCGACGCGACGGTGCTCTACGCCATGGACATTCGCGACCCTGCCGGAATCGACGTCGAGTTCGACTCCCCGTACAACACCCGGCTGGTCGCAGGGCTCCCACCCGGTCCGATCTCTGCTCCCGGCCTGGCCGCGTTGGAAGCCGCCGCCGCGCCGGCGGACACCGAATTCCGGTACTACGTTCTCGCTGACGAAGACGGGTCCCATGTCTTCGCCGTCACCCTCGACGAACACAACGCCAACGTTGCGGCGTCCCGAGAGGCCGGCGTCATCCCCTGATTCGCAAGATCGCACAGCGGGTCGGCGGTGTTTTCCGGAGCCGCCCCTCGCATGGACTTTCGTCCGGGGGAAAAGGCTCAAGCGGACCCTGCGCGACGCCGAAGTCCATCCCAAGGCGAGTGAGGATGAGCATGGCACTGACCGGCAACATAGAAGTTTTTCCACTCCCGGAGGTGCTGCGTCTCCTCGCGCGATCGGGAAAGAACGGGTGTCTTCGTGTCGACGCTGCCGGTGTCGACGGGCGCATCTATCTGCACGAGGGCGCACTGTCCCTGGTGACCGTCGCGTCTGACATGGATCTCGCCGACCAGATCGCATCCTCCGGCGTGGTCGACCGCTCACGGATCGAAAGCCGGGACACGGTCGATCTCCCCGATGCCATCGCGGATGGCCGCAGCAGCGACGACCTGACGGACCTCGTCCGTGAACACGTCGTGGAGTCCCTCTATCGAATCAGGCGCCCCGGAAACGGCACGTTTGAGTTCCTCGTCGATGCCGAGTCACGATTCCGCACCGGCCAGTCGTTCGATGCCGAGCAGATCGTCGTCGAGGCCGACCGGCGTGCCGCCGACTGGTCCGACATCGAACAGACCATCTCCGACATGAACCTCCCGGTGCGAATGGTGCGAGAGTTGCAGGAGTCCGAAGTCTCGGTGAACGCGCCGACCTGGCGTGTGCTCGCATCTCTCGAAGGCGGCTCCAGCGTGGCCGACATCGCCCGCCTGCTCGGTACGACCGAGTTCCGCGCTGCTCGAGAAGTCGCCTCGCTGATCCGGTCATCGCTGATCGAACCGGCCGCAGGGTCCGCCCAGGCTGCGCCGGTGGGTGAAATCCCGCCCGCGTCTGTACCGGAGTCCCCACCGACGACCCCTTCGGTCTCTCCCGGCTCGACGGGGAGCTGGTTCAGCGCTCCTGTCGAGGCTCCCGAACCCGAGCCGACTGTCGACGCAACCTCCGAGCCCGACGCGACCCCCAGCCCCTGGGCAACGGCCCAGGCAGATCCCAAGCCAGATCCCCAGCCGAGCACCGAGCTGACAGACCCGTGGTCCCGACCCAGCGACTCCGAGCAGGCACCGGCCGTCTCCTCCGAAGAGTCTTCCGCCGAACCAACCGGGAACCGCGGCGGATGGTGGGCCGAAGCGATGGGACCCGCCGACGAGATGTCCAACGTCGACACCGACGAGTTCCTCGACAGTGTGTTCTCGGAGACCGACGGCGGCGGGGCCGAGCCGGAGGAGGAGTCCGGTTTCTCGATGGGACTGCTGCGGCGCCGGCGCCTGGGACCGATGGCCAAAGACATCACCGACGCAGACTGATCGGGATCGCGTCGGCGACGGATCATTAGCGTCGACCCCTCCATGAGTTCGATTCTCCCGCTGTTCGTGCTCGGACTCGTCATCGGTCCGACCCTGTATCACCTCGGCGTCCGCGCCGGGGTCCGCCGGCCGTTCGATGGCATCGCTCCTCGCTGCGAAGAATGCGAACACGCGATGGTTCCGCTCGCCCTGCGCTGCCCGACGGGGCACCGGGTGCGGTTGCGACAGCCCTGGATTTGGCTGGCGACCGGGACGGTCTTTGCCGCGGCCGGTGTGGTCACCAGTGGGGAAGGTTGGCTCCTGCCGGCGTATCTCGTCGTGGCAGCGGTGACCATCGTCCTGCTGGTCACCGACATCGACCACAAGCTCATTCCGAATCGGGTGCTCTACCCGTCGACCGCGGTCTTCGGACTGGCACTCGCCGGGGGCGCCCTCGCAGAGTCACGCACCGACCGTCTCCTCCCGGCCCTGCTCGGGGCGCTCGGATACTTCGGTGCGCTCTTCGTGGTCTACCTGGTCGCCCGAGGGGGATTCGGCTTCGGCGACGTGAAGCTGGCTGTCCTCCTCGGCGCCGCCACCGCATTCCAGTCCCAGCGCACCGTGCTGCTGGCGGTGTTCTTCACGGGCGTCATCGGCGGCATCCCCGCGATCATTCTCCTCGTGTCCCGCCGGGCGCGCAGCCAGGACGAGATGCCGTACGGGCCTCCGATGCTCGCCGGGGCATGGGTCGCCCTGATCTTCGGCGAGGCATTCGGCAGGCTCATCACCGGGTGACCGACCGGCCGACCGCGGCCGGTACGCTGCGCCCGCATGTTCAGATTCCTCACCGCAGGTGAATCCCACGGTCCGGCGCTCGTCACCATCGTCGAGGGGCTCCCTGCGGGCCTCCCCGTGCTGGTCGACGAGATCGGTGCCGAACTCGCCCGCCGTCGTTTGGGTTTCGGCCGGGGCGGGCGGATGAAGATCGAACAGGACGAACTGGAGATCCTCGGCGGTGTGCGCCACGGACGCACGCTGGGCTCTCCTGTGGCAGTGGTGGTCCGCAACACCGAGTACGAGGCGAAGTGGTCCGAGGAGATGAGCCCGCATCCCGGCGTGGCCAAGAAGAAGCTCACCGCCCCACGCCCCGGACACGCCGATCTCGTCGGGATGATGAAGTACGACACCCACGACGCGCGGAACATCCTCGAGCGCGCCTCGGCTCGGGAAACGGCCGCGCGCACCGTCGTGGGCTATCTGGCCAAGACCCTGCTGGCGGCGGTCGACGTCTCGATCCTCAGCCACGTCGTGTCGATCGGGACTGTCACCGCGCCGGAAGGGGTCGTCCCGGGTCCCGGCGACCTCGCAAAGATCGACGCATCTGCAGTCCGTGTCTTCGACGAGTCGGCCGAGGCGGCGATGATCGCCGAGATCGAAGCCGCCCGGGCCGATCGTGACACCCTCGGAGGGGTGGTCGAGGTCCTCGCCTACGGGGTACCGGTCGGACTCGGGAGCCATGTGCACTGGGATCGAAAGATCGATGCCCGGCTGGCAGAGGCCCTCATGTCGATCCAGGCGATCAAAGGCGTGGAGATCGGAGACGGCTTCACCACCGCCACGAGGCGGGGCTCGGGGGCCCATGACGAGCTGTACGCAACCGCGGACGGACCCACCCGCCACACCAACCGGGCGGGCGGGACCGAAGGGGGAATGACCAACGGCGACGTGCTGCGGGTGAGGGCCGCGATGAAACCGATCTCCACCGTGCCCAAGTCCCTGCAGACCGTTGACGTCGTCACCAAGGAAGCCAAGACGGCCTTCTACGAGCGATCCGATGTCGTTGCCGTGCCCGCAGCGGGAATCGTCGCCGAGCAGATGGTCGCCATCGTCGTCGCCCAAGAGATCCAACGACAGTTCGGCGGCGACACCGCCGCGGACCTTCGTCGCAACGTCGACTCCTACCGGGCGCGCCTCGAGACCTTCTAGTGGTACGTCGCCAAAATAATGAGGCGGTCTCTCCGGCCCATGACGCCCCTGGCGGCGTCCTCCTCCTCGCCGAACGGGCCAAGTGCGACTGCGTCAGAAGTCCTTGCCAGATGACGCCATGTGCTCGGAGACACCGCGCACCTATTTCGGCGACACACCACTAGTGGAGCCAATCCGCATCACCGACGCCTCGGAGGTCGTGTTCGGCGACGCCGCCGACGTGCTGCCGGCCCGTCAGAGCCGTGAAGCCGTCGCCGTGTTCACCCAGCCGGGAGTCCCCGCCCGGGTCGCCCGTGAGATCGTCGCAGGACTCGAGGGCGTCAGGACCGTCGTCGGAGAACTCGCAGATCGCGAAGCGTCGAAGGAACTCGATGCGGTCGGCGAGATGTACGACGTTCTCGCGGACTTCAACCTCGGCCGCCACGACACGATCATCGGTGTGGGCGGGGGAGCGGCGACCGACGTCGCGGGGTTCGTGGCCGCCACCTGGTTGCGGGGCGTCGAGTCGGTGCTCGTTCCCACGACCACCTTGGCTGCGGTCGACGCCGCCATCGGCGGCAAGACAGGCATCAACCGACGAGGCAAGAACCTGGTCGGGGCGTTCTGGAACCCGTCGCGGGTGGTCGTGGACCTGAATCTGCTTTCCCAACTCCCCGAGGAGATCCTCCGCGAAGGCACATCGGAGATCCTCAAGGCCGGCCTGCTGGCCGATCCGGCGATCGTCGACGAGTACGCGCGCGCCGGACTCAAAGCGAACCTGGAGGTGGTTGTCCCCCGGGCGATCGCCGTCAAGGCCGACGTCGTCCGCGACGACCTCCAAGAACGCGGGCGCAGGGCGATTCTCAACTTCGGGCACACCGTCGGCCACGCAGTCGAGATCCTCGCGCCGCTCCCGCACGGCCACGCCGTGAGTGTCGGCATGGTCGCGGCTGCAGTGATCTCCAACTCCCGCTACGGATTCGATCACCGATGGCTGACCGCGCTTCTCTTCGACCTCGGACTTCCCGTGGCCGCGGCCGGGGTTTCGTTGGCTGCGGCGGTGGAACTGTGCCAACGCGACAAGAAGCGGACTGCCGAAGGGATTCGCATGGTGCTGCTGCGAGACGTGGGCGATCCGGTGGTCGAGCCGGTGACACTCCCCGAGTTGGAAGGCGCAATGCGCGCCATCGGACTTTCTTGAGCGGGCAACCCGACGAGTACCATGCGTGCCCGTCCGCCCATGCGCATCGTGGGTGACCTTCCAAGCCCTCATGGCCGCATGGCCGCCCTGACAATCGGACCAAAGACATGATTTCGACCAATGACGTTCGCCCCGGAATGGCCCTCGATCTCCCCGACGGGTTGTTCTCGATCGTGCAGTACGAGCACGTCAAGCCCGGGAAGGGCAAAGCCTTCGTGCGCATGAAGATCAAGAACGTCGAAACCGGCCAGGTTCTCGACCGCACTTTCCGCGCCGACGAAGACGTTCCGCAGGCGTTCATCGACCGCCGCGAACACCAGTTCCTGTATTCGGACGACCTCGGCTTCCACTTCATGAACCTCGAGGACTACTCGCAGTTCGCCCTCAGCGCCATCGACGTGGGCGATGCGGCCGGGTTCCTGCTCGACGGCATGACCGTGGTTCTCGCCATGCACAAGGGAAATCCGATCGGCGTCGAGCTCCCTGCGGCAGTCGAGCTCGAAGTCACGTACGCCGAGCCGGCAGTCAAGGGCAACACCGTCTCAGGGGCGACGAAACTCGTGAAGGTCCAGACCGGCATCGACGTCCAGGTTCCGCTTTTCGTCGAGCAGGGCGACCGCATCAAGGTGGACACCCGGTCCGGCGAGTATCTGACCCGCGTGTGACCGAACCACGCGAACGGGCCGTTCAAGAGCTGTACGAAGCCGATCAGGTCGAAGCGTGGGAGCCGCCGGCGGACCTCGTCGGGCGGGCGCTCCGTCTGACCACCGGGGTGATGGCACATCGGGACGAGTTGGACGTCTCGATCAACCGCGTGGCCGATCGCTGGAGCGTCGACCGCATGCCTGTCGTCGATCGTGCGGTCCTCCGTCTCGCGCTCTTCGAGCTGCGTCATTGCCCCGATGTCCCCACCGCCGTCGTCCTCAACGAAGCGGTCCGCATCGTGAAGGCGTTCTCGACCGAACACTCCGGACGCTTCGTCAACGGCGTCCTCGCATCCCTCGCCCGCGCCGAACGCCCCACCCCCGCCACCGACTGACTTACACGGTTCAGCCGATCTGCCCGAAATTGCAGTGCTCCGTGCTCGGCTAGAGTCCATGTCCGACCTTTAAAGCCGGTCCAGTGAGGCCGGGAAGGAGACACGTTGCCGCACACATGGAAGCGGGGCGAACGATGCCCCGCGTGATGGACGCCGAGTACGTCGAGCGAGCCGTCCGCCGCATCGGCCATGAGATCGTCGAGCGTCACGCCGGCGCCGCCGATGTCGTCCTCGTCGGAATCCACACCCGCGGCGTGCCCCTCGCCCGACGCATCGCAACCGCGATCGAGTCGATCGAGCGTGAAACGATCCCGGTCGGCGAACTCGACATCGGCCTGTACCGCGACGACTTGGCGACGCGGCCCACCCCCACGCTGGCTCGCACCCACGTCCCGTCGGATCTCACGGGTCGCACCGTGATCCTGGTCGACGACGTCCTTTTCACCGGCCGCACGATTCGGGCCGCTCTCGACGCGGTCAGTGATCTCGGACGGCCCGCTCGAATCGAACTCGCCGTCCTCGTGGACCGGGGTCATCGGCAGCTTCCGATACGACCCGACTACGTCGGAAAGAACCTCCCCACCGCTGCGACGCAACGCGTCTCGGTCAAGCTCGACGCCGTGGATGGCGAAGCCGGCGTCTGGATCGAGGAGACATGAAGCATCTCCTGTCGATCGACGATGTGACGGCCGACGAGATCGAAGGACTGCTCGACCTGGCCGACGGTTTTGTCGAGGTCCTCGCCCGCGACGTTCCCAAGGTGCCGACGTTGCGTGGGAAGACGATCGCGCTGCTGTTCTATGAGAATTCCACCCGAACGAGGCTGTCGTTCGATCGGGCCGCCAAGGCGCTGTCGGCCGATGTGCTCACCTTCACTCAGGGAGGATCATCGGTCTCGAAAGGCGAGAGCCTCAAAGACACCGCCCTCACGCTCAAAGCCATGGGTCCGGATCTGATGGTCGTCCGCCACGGCGCGACCGGCGCGCCCTGGCGAGTTGCAGACTGGACCGGGTTGCCTGTCGTCAACGCCGGAGACGGCGCACATCAGCACCCCACCCAGGCACTGCTGGACGCGCTGACACTGCGGCGGCACTTCGGACAGCTCGGGGGGCTGAAGGTGGGCATCGTCGGCGACATCCGCCACTCCCGGGTCGCCCGCTCCACCGCAGGCGCACTGGTCGCCCTCGGCGCCACCGTCACTCTGGTCGCCCCCCGCACGCTTCTTCCGGTCGACATCTCCGACTGGGGCGTGGCGACCGCCGACTCGCTGGACGAGGTCCTCGAGTCGCTCGACGTCATCTATCTGCTCAGGATTCAGCAGGAACGAGGAGGCGGCGACGTCTTCCCGTCGATCTCCGAATACGTCGGCAGGTTCGGCCTCACACGGGCGAGGGCAGCCCGTCTCCGAGACGAGGCAGTCGTCATGCATCCGGGTCCGATGAATCGCGGCGTCGAAGTCGACCCGGTCGTCGCTGACGGAGCCCGCTCACTGGTCGCAGAACAGGTTTCGAACGGAATCGCGGTCCGGATGGCCGTGCTCTTCCGATTGCTCGGCTCGGAAGGAGCAGCATGATCATCACAGGCGGTTCGGTCCTCACGTCAGGCGGCATGACCGTCACCGATGTGCGAGTCGACGGTGGACTCATCGTCGAGGTGGGCCCCTCTCTGGAAGGCGACGACACGCGCTTCGACGCTTCGGGATGTTGGGTCGGACCAGGCCTCGTCGACCTCCACACCCACCTCCGCGAGCCGGGCCAGGAGTGGAAGGAAGATCTTCGGTCCGGGCGCGACGCCGCCGCGGCCGGAGGATTCACCACCGTGGTCGCGATGCCGAACACGACTCCGGCGATCGACTCCGGACACGTCGCCGCGCACGTGCGCCGCACCGACGGAGTCGAAGTGGTGCCCGCCGGGTGCCTCACACTCGGCCGGGAGGGCATCCGGCTCGCGCACCTGGACGACCTCTGGGCAGCCGGCGTCCGCATCTTCACCGACGACGGGGACACCGTCGCCGATGCCGGCCTGCTGCGGCGAGCGATGGAGTATCTCGCCCAACTCGGCGGCGTCGTGGCCCAACACGCCGAGGATCCGGGACTCTCCCGGGGCGGGCACATGCACGAGGGGGCGGTGTCGTCACGGCTCGGAATCACAGGACTCCCCGCGGTGGCCGAAGAAGTCGTGGTGGCTCGCGACCTGCGATTGGTGGAGCTCACGGGCTGCCGGTACCACGTTCAGCATGTGTCGACCGCCGGTACCGTCGAACTCGTGCGGCAGGCAAAGCAGGCGGGTCTTCCGGTGACTGCGGAGGTGACTCCCCATCATCTCGTCTTTGACGACAGTGCAGTCCAATCGATGGATCCGGTGTTCAAAATGTACCCGCCCTTGCGCACATCCGAGGACGTCAAGGCGCTGTGCGCGGCGGTCATCGACGGCGTGATCGACTGCGTCGCCACCGACCACGCCCCGCATTCGGCCCACGAAAAGGATGTCCCGTTCGAAGACGCCCCCCGCGGCGTGATCGGACTCGAAACGGCTGCCGCAGTGGTGAACGAGGCGCTGGGGCTCGAGCCGGCGGCGTTCTTCGACCGGCTGGCCGACGCCCCCAGACGAATCCTCGGGCGGGACGCGCACCGCATGGAACCGGGAGCGCCGGCCGACATCGTCGTCTTCGACCCGACAGCCCGCTGGACCGCATCGGCCTTCCGCTCTCGATCCGAGAACTCACCGTGGCGCGGAGCAGAGATGCGCGGCAGGGTGCAGTTGACCGTGGCCGCGGGCCGGGTCGTCTCGGGGGAGGTGGCCCAATGAGCACACCTGGTCTTCTCGTGACGGCGGACGGTGCGGTGTTCCGGGGGGTGTCCGTGGGCGCGGAAGGTGTGAGCACCGGCGAAGCGGTCTTCAACACCTCGATGACCGGATATCAGGAAATCATCACGGACCCGTCCTATGCGGGTCAGGTGGTGGTGATGACCGTTCCGCACATCGGGAACTACGGCGAAACCGACTTCGACGAGCAGTCCAGCGGTCCGGCGGCGTCGGGTTTCGTGATGCGTTCGCTCAGCCGGAAGCATTCGAATTGGCGGGCGGAGGGTTCCTTCGCCGCCTACCTGAACCATCACGGAGTCGTGGCACTCTCGGACATCGACACGCGACGGCTCACCCGGCACATCAGGGACCACGGAGCACAGCCTGTGGCGATGGGCTCGGGCGTCGACGAACGCGAACTGCGTGACGTCGCGACCTCCGCCCCGCCGATGACAGGCCAGGACCTGGCGACGACTGTCAGCACACCCCACAGCTACGAGGTCGCCGCCGACTCCGACCGCCGGGGCTCGGTGGTGGCCATCGACCTGGGGATGAAGCGGGACATCGTGCGGCAACTGACCAAAAGAGGACTCGACGTGACGGTGGTGCCTGCGGCCACCTCGGCGGCCGACATCCTCGCCCTGTCGCCCAGCGGCGTCTTCGTCTCCAATGGCCCCGGAGACCCCGAACCGCTGGTAGAGACCACCGCCACGCTGCGTTCCCTCCTCGGCCAGGTGCCCGTGTTCGGGATCTGCCTCGGCCACCAGGTGCTGGGACTCGCCCTCGGCGCCACCACCTTCAAGATGGGCTTCGGCCATCACGGAGGCAACCACCCGGTCCGGCGCATCTCCGACGGAAGAGTCGAGATCACCGCCCAGAACCACGGCTTCGCGGTCGACCTGTGGTCGTTGACAGACGCCTCCGCACCGCCGCGTTCGGGGCTCGTGTCGCCCGAACTGCTGCCCGAACGGGTCGAAACCGCAGTCGGCACCGCCGTTCCCACCCACCAGAACCTCAACGACGGCACCCTCGAAGGGATCCGGTGCCTCGATGTGGCGGCGTTCGGTGTCCAATACCACCCCGAAGCCGCTCCCGGCCCCAGCGACGCCAACTACCTCTTCGACGACTTCGTGACACTCATGGGATTGGACCAGTAGATGCCCGCACGTACCGACATCCGCTCCATTCTCCTCATCGGATCCGGTCCGATCGTCATCGGCCAGGCCTGCGAATTCGACTATTCGGGAACCCAGGCGGCGAAGGTGCTCCGGGCGCACGGATACCGGGTGATCCTCGTCAACTCGAATCCGGCGACGATCATGACCGATCCCGAATTCGCCGACGCCACCTACATCGAGCCGATCACGCCAGACATCGTGGAAGCGATCATGGCGAAGGAACGTCCCGATGCCCTCTTGCCGACCCTGGGGGGCCAGACCGCCCTGAACGTCACCCGCGAGCTGGCGAGCCGGGGCGCCTTCGAACGACACGGCGTGGAGTTGATCGGCGCCGGCATCGAGGCCATCGAAAAGGCCGAAGATCGTGGCCGCTTCAAAGAAACGATGGAGGCGGCAGGCCTGGCGGTCCCCAGAGCCGGGTACGCCAGGTCGATGGCCGAGGCACTCGAAGTCGTCGACGAGATCGCCTATCCGGTGATGATCCGTCCGTCGTACATCCTCGGCGGGGGAGGGACCGGCATCGCCGAAAACCGCGAGGAATTCCTGGAAAAAGCGCGTTACGGCCTCGAATACTCCCCGGTTCACGAGATCCTGGTCGAAGAGTCGGTCGTGGGTTGGAAAGAGTTCGAGCTCGAAGTGATGCGGGACCGTCACGACAATGCCGTCATCGTCTGCTCCATCGAGAATCTCGACCCCATGGGCGTCCACACCGGGGACTCCATCACCGTCGCACCGATCCAGACGCTGTCCGATCGCGAGTATCAGGAGATGCGGGACGAGGCGATCCAAGTCCTACGGGTCATCGGGGTCGAGACCGGAGGGTCGAACGTCCAGTTCGCGGTGGACCCGGCCACCGGCAAACGACTCGTCATCGAAATGAACCCGCGGGTCTCGCGATCGTCCGCGCTCGCGTCGAAAGCCACCGGGTTCCCGATCGCCAAGATCGCCGCCCTGCTCGCCGTCGGGTTCACCCTCGATGAGATCGCCAACGACATCACCGGGGCGACACCGGCGAGCTTCGAACCGGCGCTCGACTACGTCGTGGTCAAAGCGCCCCGGTTCGACTTCGCCAAGTTCCCGATGGCACCCCGCAGGCTCGGCACCTCGATGCGGAGCGTCGGCGAAGCGATGTCGATCGGCCGCACCTTCCCCGAGGCACTGCAGAAGGCCCTGAGGAGTCTCGAGAACGGTCACTTCGGGTTCGGTGCCGACGCCAGCGAGACCCGATACGACGAGGTCGACGAAGCGGCGCTGTGGACCGAGATCGACGTGCCGACCCCCGATCGTGTCTTCGCGGTGGCAGAAGGCCTCCGACGCGGCTTCTCCGCCGACGAAGTCGCCGCCAGGTCCGGATACGACCCCTGGTTCGTCGATCAGATGGCCGAACTCGTCGAACTCCGGCATGAGCTCGAGGCCAACCGCCTCGACATCGGCCGGATCGCGGAAGCCAAACGCGCCGGATACTCGGATCGCCAACTCGCCCACCTGTGGGGAGTCACCGAAGGCGAAATACGGGCGATGCGCCTCGGAGCCGGAATCCGGCGCACCTACAAGACCGTGGACACCTGCGCGGCGGAGTTCGAAGCGCACACGCCGTACATGTACGGCACGTTCGAGGACGAGGACGAGGTCCCGCCCGCCGACAAGCCCCGAGTGGTGGTGCTCGGGTCCGGGCCCAACCGGATCGGACAAGGCATCGAATTCGACTACGCCTGCGTCCACGCCGCCTTCGCGCTGCGCGACGCCGGATACGAGACCGTGATGGTCAACTGCAACCCCGAAACCGTCTCCACCGACTACGACACCTCCGATCGCCTCTACTTCGAGCCGCTGACCGCCGAAGACGTCCTCGCAGTCGTCGAAGCCGAACAGCCGGTGGCCGTCATCGTCCAGTTGGGGGGACAGACCCCACTGAACCTCGCCGCCGAACTCGAAGCAGCCAACGTCCCGATCGCCGGCACATCCCCGGCATCCATCAACCTCGCCGAAGACCGCGAGCAGTTCTCGGCGGTCTGTCGCCGCCTGGGCATCAAGCAGGCGCCCCACGGTCTCGCCACCAACCGCCTCGAAGCGCTCGAAGTCGTCGATCAGGTGGGTTTGCCCGTCGTGGTTCGACCCTCGTACGTGCTGGGTGGGCGGAAAATGCGGGTCGTCTCCAGCTACGACGAACTGACCGACTACCTCGACGATCTGTACGGCGACGTCACCGAGCGAGAGATGAGCCAGGTCCCGCTCCTCATCGACCGCTTCCTCGAGGCCGCCACCGAAGTCGACGTCGACGCCTTGTTCGACGGCGACGAGTTGCTCGTCGGAGGAGTCATGGAACATGTCGAAGAAGCGGGAGTGCACTCCGGCGACTCCGCCTGCGTGGTGCCGCCGCCCACCCTTTCCGATGCCGCCCACAAGACCATCCTCGAACAGACCGAGGACCTCGCTCGGGCACTCGTTGTCAAAGGACTGATCAACATCCAGTTCGCGGTCAAAGGAGACGAAGTCTTCATCCTCGAAGCGAACCCCCGGGCGTCACGCACCGTCCCGTTCATCTCGAAGGCATCCGGCATGCCACTCGCCAAGGCAGCGGCCCGGGTGATGATGGGCGCGACCATTGCCGAGCTGCGCGCCGAAGGACTGATTCCCAAGCCGCGCACCGTGGACTTCACCGCAGTCAAAGAGGCGGTGCTTCCCTGGGACCGCTTCCCCGAAGAAGACTCCGTGCTCGGCCCCGAGATGCGAGCCACCGGAGAAGTGATGGGCATCGGCCCCGACGCGGGCGTGGCATACGCCAAGGCCCTGCTCGCCGCGGGCCACGTGCTGCCCACCGAAGGAACGGTCTTCATCTCGCTCGCAGATCGGGACAAGCCCATGGGCCTCGCCGTCGCCCAGGCGTTCCACATGCTCGGCTTCTCGATCGTCGCGACGCAGGGCACCGCCCGGTTCCTCGAACATCACGCAGTGCCTGCGGTGGCAATCAACAAGGTGGGACAGGGCGACGACGACACGAGGGACTGGATCTCCTCGGGACGGGTGCAGCTGATCGTCAACACCCCCCAAGGCGGACGATCACGCTCCGATGGCCGCATCATCCGCCACGCGGCCCGTTCGGTGGGTGTTCCCTGCGTCACGACCATCGCCGGGGCACTGTCAGTGGCGCGGAGCCTCCGGGCAGGCGATACCGCGCTCAACGAACCACGCAGCCTGCAGTCCTGGCACGAATGACCGATCTCACCGCCACCCTCGGCCCGTTACGGCTCCGCACGCCGCTGGTTGCCGCATCGGGCACGGTGGGGAGCGTGGTCGAGTTCGCCGGAGTGACGGACTTCACCCGGTACGGTGCCGCGGTCGCAAAGTCGGTGTCCGGCGAGCCGTGGAAAGGCAGAGACGCCCCGCGTGTCGCCCCTGCCGGCGTCGGGATGCTGAACGGCATCGGCATCCAGAACCCAGGCGTCGACGCCTGGCTGTCCGAGACCCACCCGCTCCTCGAAACCGTCGACGTTCCGATATGGGGATCGGTCGTCGGAGCCACCGTCGACGAGTTCGTGGCCGTTGCCGTCAAGCTCGCCGCCGCGGGACTCCCCGTGCTCGAAATCAACCTGTCGTGTCCCAACCTCGACGGCCACCTCTTCGCACTCGACGCCACCCTCAGTGCAAAGGTCGTCGGCGCAATCCGCGCCGAAGTGGCGATTCCGATCGGAGCGAAGCTCTCGCCGAATTCCGAGGACATCGTGGGCGTGGCCGCGGCCTGCGCCGAAGCGGGAGCGGACTGGGTGGTCCTCACGAACACGGTGTGGGGGGCGGGCATCGACATCGAACGGCGCCGACCCCTCCTCAGCAGCGTCATCGGCGGGTACTCCGGCATCCCGCTCAAACCGATCGCGCTGCGGTGTGTCATCGAAACCCATCGGGCATTGCCCGACCTGCCGATACTCGGTCTGGGTGGCGTCACCTCAGGACGCGACGTCGTCGAATACCTGCTCGCCGGAGCGTCGGCGGTGGGAATCGGCACCATCCACTTCGCCGAACCCCGGGCGGCGGGCCGGATACTCAAAGAGACACGCCGACTCCTCGAACGCATGCCGGAAACACAGTTGGCGGATCTCGTCGGGAAAGGACTCACATGACAGTCGACAACCCCGTGATCGTCGCACTCGACCTGTCCACCGGAGAAGAAGCCGTACGGCTGGCCCGGGCACTGACACCGCACGTCGGCGCCTTCAAGGTGGGACTCGAACTCCTCTCCGGCCCCGGACCGGTGCTGGTCTCGGCCATCGCGGAACTCGGCAAACCCGTGTTCTGTGACGCCAAGCTCCACGACATTCCCAACACCGTGGAACGAGCCGCCACGAATCTCGCCCGTGCCGGAGCAAGATGGATCACCGCACACGCCGCCGGAGGGCCGGCGATGATCGAAAGCGCCGTCCGAGGCGCACACCGCGGTTCTGTCACCACCGGGATCCTCTGCATCACCGTCCTCACAAGCCTCACCACCGCAGACCTCGCCGCGGTGGGCTCGGGAGACAGCATCGGACGCCAAGTCGCCCGAATGGCCCGACTCGCCCGCGACGGAAACGCCGAAGGCGTCGTATGCGGTGTGAAAGAACTCGGCGACGTCTCCCAGGTCGCGCCAGACCTACTCAGAGTGACGCCCGGCATCCGACCGGCCGGAACCTCCGCAGACGATCAAGCCCGCGTCGCGACACCCGAAGAGGCCCTCGAACGGGGAGCAGACCTCGTCGTGATCGGACGGCCGATCACCGCCGCCCCCGACCCTGTCGAAGCTGCCGCCGCGATCTTCCGGACGATCATGGAATCGAGGACACCGTCTCTGTAGAGTTGCGCCATGTCACCGGCACCACCCCCGAAAATGTCCGACGAGCAGCGTGCCGCCGCCCTGGAACGTGCCGCACAAGCACGGCGGGTGAGAGCGGAAGTCAAAGAGCTCCTCAAGTCGGGATCGCTCGACTTCCAAGGTCTGCTGGACCGCGCCGAAAACGACGACCTCATCGGCGGCATCAAAATCGCCGCAGTGCTCTCCTCCATGCCGGGCACAGGGAAAGTCAAAGCGAAGCGTCTCATGGAAGAATTCGGGATCGCCGACAACCGCCGTCTCCGGGGTCTCGGTGACAAACAAAGAGCCGCACTCCTCACCGAATTCTCCTGACGGCCCACTCGTCGTGGTCTCCGGCCCGAGCGGGGTCGGCAAATCCACGGTGCTGGCAGAACTCGCAGAAGTCCTCGAATACGGCTTCTCGGTCTCCGCGACCACCCGCGACCCGCGACCGACCGAAGTCGACAGAGTCCACTACCACTTCATCAACCGCGACCGCTTCCTCGAACTCATCGACAACGACGCCCTCGTCGAATGGGCCGAATACGGCGGACACCTTTACGGCACCCCCGTCGAATCGGTCCACACCGCCCGCGCCGCATCCGAAGTCGTCATCCTCGACATCGACCTCGAAGGAGCCAAACAGGTCAGAGGAGTGTTCCCAGACGCCATCCTCGTCTGGATCGCCCCGCCATCCTTCGAAGAACTCGAAAAACGGCTCCGCTCCCGAGGCGACACCGACGAAGCGGCCATCGCCCGCCGCCTCGACCGTGCCCGCCGTGACATGGCCCTCGCCCCCTCGCTCTTCGACCACGTCGTCATCAACGACTCGGTCCGCACCGCCGTCAACCACCTGATCGGCATCATCGAAACTGCTTGATTGTGCGGGGGGGCGACCCCCCTGCACCCCCCGGACGGCGCGGCCGC
>JBBDHV010000038.1:0-3123 GCA_040880725.1 Acidimicrobiia bacterium | reverse complement strand
CTGAAGATCTTCTTCGAGATCGTGGGCAAGCGTCCGGCGGAGGTGACGACCGCCGATGTGTTCGAGTTCCTTACGGTGCAGCGTCGACCGCGGCGTGGACAGAACGTGGTGGGTCTGGACGGTGAGACTGGGCTGGCGGCGCGGACGATCGCCCGGCGGTTATCGAGTGTGCGGGGTCTGTTCGACTATCTGGCAGTGCGGGGCGACGTGGATGTCTCGATGAATGTTGTCCCGCGTAGCCTGGCTGCTCGTCGGCCGATGGATCGTCGCCGTGGTGGCGGTGTCCCGGTGGTACGAACCCCGAGAACGCTGCCGCGGGTGTTGTCTCCGGCGTCGGTCGATGCGTTGAGAGCAGCGTTGCGAACTCGCCGGGACCTGGCAATGGTCAATGCGATGCTGCTTGGCGGGTTGCGCCGTTGCGAGGTTCTGGGGTTGCGCCTCGGGGACCTGCGGGTCGGGGAACGCCGCGTGTTCGTGGCTGCGGGCAAGGGAGGACGTCAGCGTGTGGTCCCGATCTCGGCACGGTTCTTCGCCACTGTCGCCGACTACCTTGATCTGGAGCGTCCGGAGACGACGAGCGACGCCGTGTTCGTAGTGTTGAAGGGTCCTCGACGCGGACAGCCGCTGAGTGCTGCGGGGCTGGACGAGATCCTGTCAACTGGACCTTCTCGAACAGGACGTCGTGCTGTGGGAGCCTGCGGTGCTGGAACTGCTGCCGGAGGTCGAGGAGAACCCGATCTATCAGAACCTGAACGTCGCCAAGGAGGACCGGGACATCTTCATGACCGATCCTCTGGTTGCAGGGGCGATGGCCCACTCGACACCGCTCAGCCTGCCCGTGGTTCTCGACTTCCTCGTCCCGGAGCTGGAGCGGGCAGTGAGCAACCTCAAAGGCTAAACGACCACGCCGGAGGAGGTGCGTGACGTGGCGCTCATCGCTCTCCTACTTGCACGGTCATCGCAGAGACCTCGGGTCGTATGGCTGCCCGGCCCGATGGGCGTCGTGCAGCCCAGCCGAGCCGCAAACTTCCGCTACAAACCATCGGTGCCGACGGATGTTGTTAAGGACGGGCCGTCACGATGGGTTGTCCACAGGCACCAGCCATCAGGCCGATTCCGCGAAAACCCAGGTAGTGGGCACTGGTCGGTGAAGCGGTCGCGCCCAGCTCGGGTATGAGGTGAAGTCGGTGCGGAACTGGCTGGCCCAGGCGATATCGAGGGTGAGCGGCCGGGTGCGACCACCGGGACGCCGCCCGGTTGAAGCCGTTGGAGCGGGAGAACCCGGAGTTGCGCCGGTGAATAAGTTGGCAGGTTCAGCCCTCTCCTCACAGTGAGTTCAAGTTTCGACTGTCCAATGCCGATAGCGGGAGAGACGTTTGAGGAAGGAGAACGTGGCCTCCCAGGGAGTGAGTCTCGGGGTGGATCGTGTCGTCATCGGCGCGATCGCCGGTGGCGGGCTGTCGATGGGAGCCATACTGCTCTGGTCCGGCATCTGGGTTCACGCCCCTTCCGCCACGATCGTCGGAGCGGTCGCATTCGGCGTCGGCATCGCCGCTTCGGTGGGCACCTGGCGTGGCTCCCGCAAGTCACTGCGCTTACTCACCGCGGTCCCGCTCCTCATAGCCCTCCTCGCCCCGTTCGTCGACGCAGGCATGGCGCTGGCCCTCAACTCGATCCTGGTCGCGGTTCTCGGGACCGGAATGCTTCTTGCCGAGACCCGCCGCCAGATGTGGGGCTTCGTCACCCTCGTCCTTGGCGCGGCGTTGGTAGACCCCACACTCACGACTCTCAACATCTTCCCCGATGCCCCGGTAGCAATACCGGCCGGGAGAGTTGCAACCACCACCATTGTCGGCACGGCTCTGGTCGCCCTCACCGCTGTATACTTGGAACTACGGGCGGTGCTGATCCGTCGCGAGCAGCACCACGCGGAGCTGAACCAGTTCATCTCCGCGGTCGCCCACAGTCTTCGCACTCCCCTCACCGCGGTCCTCGGGTTCGGAAACATCCTCGCCGAGGAGATCCGAGACGAGCCTCTCGCCGAGTTCGCCCAGGTCGTCTGTTTTCGGGCATGGGAGCTGTCGGACGGGATCGAGGACTTGGTGGTGCTCGCCCGTAGCGACGCCGCCGGCCTGGAGGTCCAGCACCGCCCGGTCCAGGTCACCCCCGTCATCGACCGGATCCTCGACGAGCTCCCTTCAGCCCGGGACAAGCTCGCTTACGCAGACGTCCACGGCGTCGTCCTCGGCGACCCGAGCCGGGTCCGTCAGGTCCTCCGCCACCTCCTCGCCAACGCCGTGACCCATGGCGGGCCGACCATGTGGATCTTCACCCGGCATACCTGGACCACCACCATCATCCGGGTACAGGACGATGGTGACCCCATCCCGCCAGAGGACCTGGAGCGGTTCTTCGAGCCCTTCGAAACCGGCCACTGCAACTCGGGTACCCCAAGCCGGGGAATCGGCCTCACCGTCGCTCGCCTCCTTGCACGCCAGATGGGAGGCGATGTCACTCTCACCAGCCACCACGACGGCACGGTCGCTGAACTGCGTCTCCCCACCGACACCAGCGTCCCCGACCCGAGCCGTACCGGCATCCTCCTCCACCGAAGTCGACGCGTCTGAGGCCATTCGACCTCACTGACTGGTCCCTCGAATCGAGGGCGGCCCGTCTCGCATCAAAGACAACCGCAATCCCTTCCATGAGATGAGGGGCATCCCCCTCGGACTTGCGACCGCCTGCCCTCAACCGTCAGTGGCGCAGCGGAGGGCGTCCGTTGAGGCGGAGGCACTGCTCGGCCAGGTAGCCGCGGTGGAATCCGGGACGGTTGGCGGCTGCGATGACCTCAGCTGCAGCGTCCTGGCTCTCCGCTGCGAGGCGAGCCTCGGCCATGGCAGCGATCGGCTGCCAATGGTCTCTCCCGATCCGGCTGGGCGGCAGCGACGAAACGAACTGTGGTGTTGGTGGCGACCAGCAGCCAGGCGATTTGACAGCCGGCGTCATCAGCCTGCCCGTGCAGGTGGACCGCCCGGTGTTCGCGTTCGAGGTTGGTGAGGTTGGCCTCGATCCGGCACCTCGCCGACAGTCATTCATTCGAAGGGCAGCTCTCCCCGCCTCTAG
>JBBDHV010000037.1:0-96516 GCA_040880725.1 Acidimicrobiia bacterium | reverse complement strand
ACGACGACGGCGACGGCATCAGTTACTTCGCCGGCCACTGCAACGGCTGCCCGCTGCGAGCCGAGTGCACCAACGCCGGGAGCGGCCGCACTGTCAGGGTCGGCCGTCACGAGGCCCGCCTCGCCGACGCCCGCACCCGACAGACCGACCCCGACTGGGCCCAGGACTATCGGGCCACCCGGCCCAAGGTCGAACGCAAACTCGGTCATCTCATGCGCCGCACCCACGGGGGCCGCCGGGCCCGGGTCCGGGGAAAGGTCAAGGTTGACGCCGACTTCAACCTCCTCGCTGCCGCCACCAACCTGGCGCGTCTGGCAGTACTCGGAATCGTCTGGGTACCGGGAACCGGGTGGACCGCGACCGCCTGACGGCACCCGTCACCCCACTCATCCACACCCACCAGGGAGCGGATCCTCCCTGCGACGGCGCTCGATGCCGGCGACCCGCAGCCGGGCCAGTAGGGCCTGCCACAAAAAGGAACTCGGAGGATCTCATCACCATCGCCCACACCCAGGTGCTGTCACCAGCACCGGTTTCACACCAGCCACCTAGACCCAACCGGGGAGAAGTTCTTGGCCCACCTCCCCGACTGGCCCCTCATCATTGACGACATCAACGTGATCCAGGTCAAGGAGATCCTCGGCATGGAGCCCACCTGTCAGTGTGGGGAACATGATGTCGACTGAGCACGACAACGATGCCAAGCCAGTCGATGCCGGTCCACCGGCCGACCCTGTTAAAGCTGCGGAGATGATCCTGCTGGCCGAGACGTTGCGACTCATCCAGCTCAAACAGGAGGAGATGGCGCAGTGTCAGCAGAACCTCGCACAGCACCGGCAGGAGCACCGCTGCCAGTGTGATGAGCATCACCCTATGACGGCGCCGGCCCAAGTGATCGAGGTCATGGACGCGTTGGTGAGCCCGAGGTTCAAGGCGTACGCGTGGGGCGACATGGACTACCTCATCGACGGAAAGCTGACGACTGGCCGCATCAACGCCTTCCTCCCCTGGTCCTACACCTGGGAGGAGGCAGCGTTCTGGGCTCAGGGTGTGATGACTGACCGGATCGACCCCGAGGACAAGGGAGAGATCGAGTGGCTCTATCCGAGGGAGCACGAGCTGGGTCTGATCCGGTGGGAGGGTGCCTACATCCTCATCGAAGATGAAACCACCTCGTTCGATGACTTCGACATGAGGGCTGATGCCGCCAATCCCACCGAGTGGACGAGGGAGCCATGAGCACCGATACGACCGGCGATAAACGCCACATCTCTTCATCTGACGGATACGACGGCGTTTTCGCTCCCGACCAGATGGAAGCACTCGACGAGTACCGAGGACGCCACGGGTCTGCCGCCCTTATGGCTGACCACGTCAAGCTGATCGTCATCTTCACAGGCGACGGAACCGCCCATCTGCGAGACGCAGCCAGCCACCATCTCGCTCTCGCCGGTAGTGGGAGCTCTGCGGAAGCGAAACAGTTCCTAGTCGACCTCGCGGTAGGTCGTCTCAACGACATCGCGCATGACGGGGACCAGTGGCGAGAAACGGTCTTCGGAATCGGCGGGCTCATCTGCTGGGGAGTTGAAGGAGATATCACTGGCGAAGAATTCGTCTCCGACCTCGCAGACTTCTGGCAGGACATCATCCGACCGGGTGACGGACACTGGTGCGGTCCTTTCGACGACGAGGCCATCGTCGTGATCGACCAATATCACCTCGGTGGACCCGCTGAGGCATTCGAGATCAGACGCGGAGGGACCGGCCCGCAGGTCACCCGCCACCGGCTTCCCTTCAGCTGGGCCAGACGGTCGAAACTTCGCAAACCGTCCTACGGAACGACTCCGACGGCGAGAGCGGAACCATGATCCGCAATCGCATTGTCCGAGAGGAAGAGGGCCTTCACACCCCGAGCAGCGAGAGCATCCCGACGGTGGCGGCCGGACGATGACCCGCGATCGCACACAACCGCGCGATGCGGCCAACCAGGAAGACATACCCATGGATTGGCAACTACTGAGAGACACCCTCACCCTCAACGCCCACATCGAAGGGTTCGTACCGTGCGTGGAGAACCGAGCAGCACAAATCGCCAAGGCAAAGCTCGACGGCGGCGCGACGACGATGGCCGCCGGGATCCTCGAACTCATCGAACTCGGTGAGACGAATTACGTAATCGCAGTACTGGAGCGCACGGTCACGATGATGGCGGACGCCCTCGCCCAGCTCGCCGGGACGGCGAACACCAAGGGCCAGCTTCTCCTCCACAGCGACGGCTTCTGGCCACTCGATGGGCCCAGCGCCGACCAGTCAGATCGGCGAGAGACCGAGACCGTGATGAGGCGGCAGAAGGACCTTGACACACGGCCACCCGAACCCGCCCGGGCAGCCGTTGGACAGATGATCCTCGAGCGCTACGTGGAAGTTACGGGCCAGACCCTCAAGATGAACGACCCCGACGAACTGGAGTGCATGCTCGACGGATTGCTAGCCGAGCTGCGCCACTGGGCTGCAGCAGCAGGTGTCGACTTCGAGTCATCGGTCGCGGAGACCACGGGGCCGTACTGGTGAACCGAGGAGATGAGTAGCTGATGACCGACCAGGACTTCGTTGACAACTGCCGGCTGAAAACAAGGCTTAACGGCGCGCTCGCATCCATCCAGGCTCACGCCCACCCCGCCGACTTCCGATTCGGCGACGCCGAAGCCCTACTCATTGATCTACTTACCGACCTACGCCACTGGGCAGCCCGACAGAAGTGGCAGGAGAGAAAAGCCGCGAGCGCCGAAGAGGCCCTGGAGCTCTTCGACTATGCCGTGCGGCTTTCGGCATTTCACTACCCGGAGGACCTCGCCGATTGTCGGCGGGTATGCCACCGCGAAGGAATCGAACCAGATTCCAGGTGTGTCTGGGCAACGTGAGAGAGTTCGGAGCCAGCGCATCGCAACTACAAATGTGTTCCGGTGGACTTGCTCGGGAATCATGGGCGAGCCTGCGACCCCCGCCACCGGTCGAGGAACCGATCGCCGGTGTCGTGGTCGCCAGACCCTCACGTGTGAGGCCCAGGGGTGGACCGTCGATCCCCGACTCATCACACTGGACGAGTGTCGGGTCGGCGTCGGGGCTCGGGAGATGGGGTGTACACCGGGTCGGTCGGGTCCACCAGGAGGGTCAGCCGGCTGACCAGCGCCACGGAGGGCGCTCGACCGTCGGTACGTGAGCTCCGGTCCTGCGCCAACCTGCGGGCTTGATCGTCGCCCGCGCCGGAAATCGCGAGAACCGCCTAACGTCACCGTCGACCAGGAGGTCAGCGATGGGTGACCGCAGCAGCATCGAGTGGACGGACGCCACCTGGAATCCGGTCGTCGGATGCGATCGGGTGTCACCGGGCTGTGACAACTGTTACGCCATCGCTCAGGCGATCCGGATCCAACGGATGGGCACCTCGAGTGCATACGAGGGCACGACCACCGCCGACGGGGACTGGTCCGGACTGGTGAAATGTCTCCCAGAGCGTCTCGATCAGCCGCTCCGCTGGCGTCGCCCCCGCCAGATCTTCGTCAACTCGATGAGCGACCTCTTCCATCCGGATGTCCCAGACGCCTTCATCGTTGACGTGTTCGCAGTGATGGCAGCGGCCCCTCAACATGTCTTCCAGATCCTCACGAAGCGGCCACAACGGATGGCAGCCCTCCTAGCCGTCGACGATTTCACCGGTGCCGTATCCGAGGCAACTGCGGCACGCATCGAACCCAGACCGGCATCAGAAGCGATCGAGGTTCCTCCCCTCTCCAACGTGTGGCTGGGAACGTCGATCGAGAGCGACCGGTACACCTTCCGAGCGAACCATCTACGGAGTACGCCGGCGTCGGTCCGGTTCCTGTCACTTGAGCCCCTTCTCGGTCCGTTGCCGTCACTCGACCTCCACCAGATCGATTGGGTGATCGTCGGCGGTGAGTCCGGCCCCAATGCTCGACCACTCGAGGTCGAGTGGGTGCGCCACATCCGCGAGCGCTCACTCGCGGCTGGAGTTCCGTTCTTTTTCAAGCAGTGGGGCGGCCGCACCGCCAAGTCCGGCGGTCGAGAGCTCGACGGTCGGACTTGGGATGAGGAGCCCTTTGTGCTCTCTCAGCGGTAAGGACCAGGGTCAGTCTTGAATAGGGACTGCTGGGGTGCGTACCGGTTGTCCATCACGGATTTCATGATCCTGTCGCCGGCGGGGTGGTCGGAGGCGAAGATCAGCCAGTAGCGAGGCTGCCCATGATCCGGGACCAAGCGCCGTTGAACAGATGCGTAGCCCAGGTGGGACTTGAAACCCCCCTCATACATGCGAGTCAGCCTGTCGATCGCCGCCTTCCGCTCCTCGGGCGTGAGCCGGCTGCTCTGATAGTCCTCCCGAAACCAGTCGCTCCACGCCAGCGGTCCGAACATTTCCCCCCAACTGCGATGGAAGGAGTCGGGAATCGCCCGGTCCTTGAAAAGCGTCCGGAGCATGCCGACCCACACCGGGAGCATGACAAGCAACTCCATTTTGTATCGCCCAACGGTTCGCCACCGGCTGAAGAACTCGAGGGTGGACCAGGAACACTCAAGACCGGTCGGATCGAAGAAGGCGAAAGCAGGGGCATTTCGGGGAACGGTGCTCAAGACAGCTTCCGGATCGCTGTGCACGTCCGCTAGAAGCACACGAGCCCTCTCATCATGGCTGGTCCGTTGCCGGAGGACGGTGACAGCTTTCGGGTCGTTATCGGCGAATACCAGTCCGGCCGCAGCTGGATAAACAGGCGGGTCATTTACGGCCATGGCAATAATTGGCGATCCAGCCAACCGCGTCCCATCGGTTTTCAACCGGTTGACGCCAGGTCCTGCCGATGCATCGATGTACCACCATTTTGAGGGCGACCGGCCGGTCCCCTGACCGTTTCCGGCCTTAGCGAATTCCCACAAGTAGGCGTTCAAGACGCCGAGCTTGTCGAGGACGTATGGGCCGGCATCCCTAACCGGGAGGTCGTCTTCTGGTGCCGGTGGTAGCGACTCGCGGTGCATTTCACGCTCCTTCCGTCTTCGGGAAATATCGTCACATCTCAGGCTCTCCTGAACCCAACCAGACACATCGCGGATCGGCCAGCATTCACCGATTATCCTTGACATGAACCACGCGATTAAGATCCACTGTCGGATCTTCACACGACGTGCGCCTTCCGAGGCCCGTCGTGTTTCTCGTTCCCGATCCGGTTTCGGAGCGAAAGTTCTCGGCGAGTCTGCCGACAGGTGCGGCCGTGACCGAACCGGACCCGTTCTTCCTGTACCTCGAGACGATCGCCATCGCCGCACGGCTTCGCCGCTTCGGCCAGCACGACGCCGGAGACCTAGTCGAAACGATGGGCAGAGCGGCACAACCCGGCAAACGCCGACTGGACTGAGAGCCCGAGGCTGATTGTCCGGCTCGACACCGCATCCGCCTGACTCGGCCCCCACAGTCCTCAGCGCGGTGGAGCAGTTGGTAGCTCGCCGCGATTCTGCTCATGTCGGAGACCACGAGATGGGATGCGGGTTGGCCCAACTTCAGGCCGTCATGTCCCAATTCCGCTGAGCCATCGCCTCGACGACGTCTCTCGGTGCGATGTGCGACAAGTACTTGTCGGTCGTTGCTAGGGAGGCGTGGCCGAGTTGTCGCTGGATGACGGGGATTGGAACGCCCTCCATCACCAACTCAAAGGCATGGGTGTGCCGGAGGCCATGAGGATGGACCCGTTTCTCGATTCCAACCTTTGAGGCAAGCCTGGGCAGAAGCGTCCGAACGTAGGAAGGCTTGAGGGGGTTTCCGTTGAGGGTGCAGAACACGGGGGACTGCGCCGCGACGCCCAGTTCCTTTCGTCGCTGTGTCCACCTCTCGATGATGGCTATCGCACCGGGATCGAGACCCACTGAGCGCCGGCGGTCGCCCTTGCCGTGCAAAACCGCGATGGTTCCGCGATCGAGGTCGATGTCCTTTGGCCGGAGCGCGAGTGCTTCGCCGAGGCGCAGGCCGCTCCGGTAGAGAACTGCGATGAGCGCCCGATTTCTGATTCCGGTCGGGGCGCGGTTCGAGCATGCCCGCATGAGCGAGTTGACCTCGTCTGGCGTGAGAATCTCCGGCGGGAGGGTGATGCCTTTGTTGGCCGGTGTGCGACCGGCGTGATATCCGGGTTGTGTGACGGGTGATTGCACGTTGAGTGACGCTTTCAGTGAATAGCGTCACCCTATCGCCCCATCATGACGTGTCCAGAGCGAAAGCGTCACTATTTTCTGTCGCACCGACCTCCCGGCATGGGCAATCTCGGGCAATGTCAGATACGCCGGGGGACCCTGCGGGAAGAAGACGGAGAGATACTGGGATGCCCGTCCCGTAATCCGAACTGGGTTGTTGGATGCGGAGCCTGACAGCATGACTTGGGTGAGATGAGGGGCGAGGACGGCCCTCTCCCCTCATCTTCCGGTCGGCAGTTAGGAACTCGGTCCTCTCACGGTCACCTCGATCCGACCACCCACATTCACGTCCGTTCTGGAGCAAGAGGCTCCGCTGTCTGGAACCCGGTGAATGATCAGATGAGGTTCCTCGGGGTCCAGCCCGAGATTGGTGGCCTCCTGCAACGTGGCCTGCACGGTCTCTTCGATTGTGAGACAGGCTTCGGTCGTGATCTTCGCAAGCCGTTCGGCAAGCAGCACGTATGGCGCGTCGGCCGGTGGGGCTACGCCCTCGAGTGGAATGAGCACCACACGCCGGGTTCCGCGGTCGAGGTAGAAGTAGGTGCAAGTCGTTTCCCCGTCGGCCTCACCCCGCTCGGAAGCGATGGTCCAGTCCGAGACACCGATGCGTTCGATGTGACCAGCGGTGATTTCCTGGGCCTCGGGCAGTTGGTAGCAGCCGGAGGAGAGGCCACCCCCGAGGCCGTCGAGAGCAGCTTCCAACTCGATGAGTTGGATGTCCTGGCGGAACTCCGCCCCGAGAGGCATCCACCCATCGGGGACGGACTGGTCGATGGGGAGCACCACCACCCCGCCCTGGGGGTTCTGATAGGCGGCCAACTCCGGGGGCTCACCGACCTGCTGGCGCCAGAGGGTCGCGCAGTCCGCCACAGGGTCACCGGAGACCGAGTCGATGATGGTCTCGTCGATCGCAGGATGCCCCGAACACTGCACATCGGTGGTGGTCGCCGGATCTTGAAACACGGCCCAAGCCGCCGCTGCGGTGAGCAGGACCGCGCCAGCGGTGGCAGCCAAGATTGGTCGCCGCCCTCGACGGCTCGGCTGAGGCCCGTTCGGGCCGGCTTGCTCCTCGGTGATGATCGCCATGAGGTCCTCCTTGAGTCGCTCCTTGCGAGGGGCCGGGAGCGACATTTCGGCAGGAAGCCGGCCCAGAAGATCTTCATGTCTCATGTTCCACCTTCCTTCCTGGCTCGTACCCGATTCCTCGCAGCACCCGGTGGGGTGTCATCACCTGATGCCCGATCGATCCCACCAGTTCCGTTGGAGGACTCCAGATGTGCTCGGGCCCGATGGAGACGTGAGCGAACCGTGCCCACGGGAATCCCCAGCGCGGCGGCGATCTCCTCGTAGCTGAGTTCCTCCCATGCCCATAGCTGGATGACCTCCCGGTGCTTCGAGGGGAGCTCGTTGAAAGCAACAAGGATCTCGGCCATCCGGCGTTCGGCGTCCAGGCGCTCAGACACTTCACCTCCAGGGTCGGGCTCGTGCCGCCCGGAGGCCGCCAGGCGGAGCGAGGCCCGCCGGCCTCGCTCGGCGCCGCGCCAGTATCGGCGAGCGCCGTTGACAGCCACACCTATCAGCCACGGCCTGATCGACCCGTCCTGAATGCGGATCTGATGCCGTTGGCGCCACGCCTCCAAGAACACGGTGGCGACGATGTCTTCGGCCACGTCCCAACTCCCCGTGCGGCGGAACGCGACGTTATAGATCAAGTCGGCGTAACGGTCGAACAGAACCCCGAAGGCTCGCTGATCCCCATCGCAAACCTTCGCCCACAGGTCATCGTCGTCTGCCGTCTCTGGCACCTGGCTGGACCTCCCAAACGGTCTTATCCAAGTCGCACCCATAAGCGCGACGTCCTGTCTATTCCCGCAACCGTTAAAAGGTTCCATCCCACCCACACATTCGCAGCAAGCACCGGCGCCCGGAGGCGCCCCGGCCCCGTCGTCACCCTGACACCCACGACAACGCCCGATCAGGTAGAGGACGGGTTCGCGCCTACAGGCACATGCGGTGACGCCATAACGGTTGTTCGAGCCCTGAGATTTCCTACGCCATCCGCTTGACCTCACTCGGCATCAGGACAGTGTGCTCGGTTGTGGATTCCGGATCGAAGGTGCTGCCTTCAGTCAATACCTTCGCCCGTTGGTTCCCACGCTTGTGCCGGGATCTGTCGCGGGCGCCCGGTACGGTGATTCCGCACCCGGCTCGGGCTGAAGCTGGGTAGGCGCGGACAGACGGGATTCACGCAGACAATGGCCAAGATCGACGACCTCCTCGACGACGTACCTGACCCGAAGCTGCGCTCCGAGCTGCGTAATGCCGTCAACGAGATGCGAGCCGCCCGGACTTTCGGACTCGTCTTCGAAGACCACATTCCCGAAGAGGTTGCCCTCCCCGGCCTGCCGGTGCGCAAGGGGTCGATCGTGCAGAACCGGACGCGACCCGACGACACCACCAAGTACGAGGTGATCGAGGTCGACGGGGACGAGGCACAGATCCGGCCAGTCGGGAACGGCGAGGAGACCACCACCGTGCCTGTGCATGACCTGATGGTCGTCCGCCGTTTCGGCGAACCCATCTACCCGGGACTCACCCAGGTCAGTGAGGTGCGCAGGGGACCCGACGACAAGCCGGCGCACGCGGTGATCAACGCCGAGAACTTCCACGCCCTCCAGATGCTCACGTACACCCATGCCGGGAAGGTCGACGTCATCTACATCGATCCGCCGTACAACACAGGCGACAAGTCCTGGAAGTACAACAACCGATTCGTTGATGCCAACGACCAGTGGCGACACTCAAAGTGGCTCTCCATGATGGAAAAGCGCCTCCGACTTGCACGCATACTGTTGAAGCCCGATGGCGTGCTGATCGTCACGATCGATGAGCATGAGGTTCACCACCTCGGAGTGATGCTTGAGCAGATGTTTCCTGAGGCGCGTCGTCAGATGGTCACGATCGTCATCAACGCCGCCGGCGTTCAACAGGGCGGGTTTTACAGGGTGGAAGAGCACGCGCTTTTCTGCTTCTTCGGTGGATCCTTCCCTCGACCGGGACCAGACGACTATCTGGCCGACGAAGGCAAGGCCAAGCCACCACCCATTTGGCGGCCCCTGAATCGCTACTCGGGGACGAATGTGTCGGCGGAGAAGCGTCCGGGCCTTGTGTACCCCGTGTTTGTCGACTCCGCTTCTAGTCAGATCGTCGGTACGGGCCCAACACTCGCCGAGTTGCGCGACGGTGGCGAGGTCGCGATTGCAGCGCTGAACGACTGGCGGCCCTCGGATCACGACCTTCACGTCCCAGATTCCGCCGTGGCGGTATGGCCGTTCAAGGGAGACGGCTCAATGGCAACTTGGGAGCTCAGTCCGGAAAGCCTCATGGCATTGGTGGAGGAAGGGTTCGTACGGGCCCGTCGGAGGGGGGCTGGAAACTCACAAGGCGAGTTTTCGCTGTCCTACGTCAAGGCCGGAAATCGAAAGAAGGTTGCCTCTGGCCAGATCGAGACTATCGGCCGTGAGAGCGACGAGGGACCTTTGATCCTCGGCGAGGCACAACGACATGTCGTCCCGAAGACTGTCTGGAAGCGCACGAAGCACGACGCCGGCAAGTGGGGTAAGCGGATCCTGCGAGAGTTCCTCGGTTCAACGCAGTTCGACTTCCCGAAGTCTCCCTATGCCGTATTAGACACATTGGCTCCGGTACTGCGCGACAACGCTGATGCGGTGGTGTTGGACTTCTTTGCCGGTTCCGGCACGACTCTTCACGCAACTCTCATGTTGAATGCCTCCGATGGTGGAAGGCGCCAATGCATCCTGATCACCAACAACGACCTGTCAGACAGTGACGCCATGGCCGTGCACCAGGCGGGCAAGTACAAAGGGGATGCCGAGTACGAGGCTGCTGGCATCTTTCAGTCGGTGACACGACCTCGGGTGGAAGCGGCCGTCACCGGACGCCGCCCCGACGGCGCGTTGGCTCAGGGAAAATACGACACCGGGTATCTGGACAGTCGCTCGCACTCGGATGGGTTCGAGGAGAACGTCGTCTTCCTCCTTCTGGACTACTTGGATCCGGATGTGGTGAGCGTGGGTCGTCAGTATGCGGCGATCGCTCCCTTGTTGTGGTTGGCGGCGGGGTCGGTGGGTCGGTGGGCGGATCGGGATGGTGACAAGCCATGGTCAGCGCCGGAGTCGTCGAACTACACGGTCCTGTTCGATGAAGACCGGTTCGGCGAGTTCAAGCTGATGGTGGAAGGGTCGGATCGGATCAGTCACGTGTGGCTGGTAACGAACTCGTCACAGGGCTTTGCGGAGATGCGTGCCCAGTTACCGGAGCGTCTCGAGGTGCAAATGCTGTACCGGGACTATCTGTCGAACTTCCGGGTGAACACGGCGGAGACGTTCTCGTGAAGATCGTGTTGAAGGATTTCCAGGACGACGCCGTCGAAGCGGTGTTGGAGCGGTTGCGGTCGGCGTCGGCGATGGCATCGGAGACGAACCGGCAGGCAGTGGTGTTGTCCGCACCAACAGGTGCGGGCAAGACCGTGATCGCCACCCGGGTGTTGGAGCGGATCATCGAAGGCGACGACATTGCCGAGCCGGATCCGAACGCCACGTTCCTTTGGATCACCGACCTGCCGGAGTTGAACCAGCAGACCGCGGAGAAGATGGCCGCCACCTCCGAGATCCTGGGCGGTCTGCGCCTGCAGATCATCGACGCCACCTTCGATCAGCCGGCGTTCGCTCCCGGCCGGGTGTACTTCTTGAACACCCAGAAACTGGGTACGGACAAGCGGCTGGTGACCCGGGGTGACGGGCGGACGTATTCGATTTGGGACACGATCGAACGGACCATCGATGAGTATGGCTCGTCGTTCTATGTGGTGACAGACGAAGCACACCGGGGGATGCGTACGGGTGGGAACGGTCAGGCGTCGACGATCATCCAGAAGTTCATCAAAGGCTCGACCGAGCTGCGCCCGGTGCCGGTGATCTTCGGGATCTCGGCGACCCCGAAACGGTTCACCGAGCTGCTCGACGGGACGAATCGGACGGTTCACAAGTGGGATGTGCCGGTGGACGAGGTGCGGGCGTCGGGTCTGTTGAAGGACCGGATCCTGTTGTTCCACAACGACGACGACCAGCCCACCGACCTCACCCTCCTGCGGGAGGCGACCCGGCATTGGACGAAGTATCAGGACCGGTGGGCCGCCTACACCGCCGCCCAGAACGAAGAACCGGTCGAGCCGATCCTGATCGTCCAGGTCGCAGACAAGGTGAGAGGTGATGACTTGGCGGCGGCGATCGACGCCATCAACGACGCCCTCCCCACCCCACTTCCGTCGGTGGCGTTCGCTCATTCGTTTGACACGGGGGTGGCGTTCGATGCTGACGGACGTCCGGTCCGGTATCTCGCCCCGTCACGGATCGTGCATGACCGGGATGTGCAGGTGGTGTTCTTCAAGACCGCCCTGTCCACTGGATGGGACTGCCCACGGGCGGAAGTGATGATGTCGTTCCGGACCGCCAAAGACGCCACCTTCATCGCTCAGCTGATCGGACGGATGGTCCGTACCCCGCTTGCCCGCCGGGTCGAGTCCGACGAAACCCTCAACGACGTGTCCCTGTTCTTACCGCATTACGACTCGAAGTCGTTGGAGACGGTGATCGCCCGTCTGTCCGATCCCGACCACGACTGGGTGCCGCCGGTGGATGTGGAAGTGGGCGACGACAGCATCCAACTGGTCCGGGCACCCGGCACAGAAGACCTATTCGACGCTTTGGAACAGATCCCCACCTACACCATCCCCCGGGCCCGGCGGATCCGACAGACCCGGCGACTCCTCAAACTCGCCCGTGCCCTGTCCGACGACGGCCTGGAAGACAACGCCGTCCGTAACGCCCGCCAGGCGCTGGTCAAAGCCCTACTCGACGAGCTGGACACCAAACGAACCGACCCGAAGTTCGCCGACGCGGTGGCGGGGAAAGAGACCGTGTCCTTTGGGCTCCGCACCTACGACGTGCGCACCGGACAGACCGACCGGGGCGATACCGGGACCCTCGCCACCTCCCCCGAGAACATCGACCACCTGTATCAGACAGCCGGCCGGGTCCTCGGCGACGGCCTCAACGTGGACATGTTGGACGCGCTCACCGCCACCAACCCCCACCCCGACGCCATGCGTCACGCCAAAATCGAGATCGCCGTCCTCTCCTCGCACCCTGACCTCCGGCAGCGTCTCGACCAGCTCGCCGAAACTCTCGTCTCGCACAAACGGGGTCTCTATCACACCCAGATCGACGCCCTTTCTGACAAGCGCCGGGAGATCTACCGGGAAATCGCCGCCATGGCCCCCGCCCCCGAACACTCCCCGATGCGACTCCCCGACATCCTCGAATGGAGACAGGTTGACGGGGCAGCCAACTGGGACACCCACCTGTACATCGACGAGGCAGGCGGCTTCCAGGTGAAACTCAACGGATGGGAAACCGCCACCCTCGACGCCGTCACCCACGACGCCGACGGCTGGCTCCGCAACACCCCACGCAAACAATGGGCGTTGTGCATCCCGTACAGCTTGAAAGGCGACATCCGGCCCCTTTACCCCGATCTCCTCGTCCTCCGCAGGGAGGACGGGCGGGTGTTGGTCGACTTGTACGACCCGCACGACCCCGGCCGCGACGACGCCGCACCCAAAGCCGCCGGCCTCGCCCGCTACGCCGAAAACCACGGCCACCTCTACGGACGGATCTGGCTCATCGCCGACACCGGAACCGGCCTCCGCCGCCTCGACCTCCAAGACCCCGCCACCCGCACCGCCGTCAAAGCCGTCACCACTAGCTCCGAACTCAAGACCCTCTACGCAACCGTCGGTGGCGGGATCGAAGCCACGTGAGGCAATGGAGCTGAGCTATGTCAGATTCACCAACCCAACCGTGTTACCGCTTGAGATCAGTGGCCCTCCGGAGGTGGCCGGCTGGTACCTGCGGAGGTCAGGGGAGGCGACGAGAAGTGTCCCCGAGATCCTGTTGCGGCTGAGCGGCGAACCAGACCCAGTCTGGTTCGCCGCTTTCAGTGAGGAGATTCTCGGGTCGGCCATGAGTCACGGTGCCGTACTCCGTGAAGGCGAGAGACCTTTCTCCATGTCTACCCGTTCGGTCCAGATGCCCGTTCGGTCGAGACTGCGCTCACGTGGGCGTCCAAGCTCGTCGACCGCGTGAATGCTTTCGCCGCCGAGCGGCTGGGCTATCTCGACGAGACGAATCTTGCGTGTGAGAAATGGTGGCAAGCCAGACAAAGGAAGGAATGACATGTCGCGTTGGGAGGAGATCGACGGTCCAGTCCTCGGCGCCATATGGTTGGACTGATTGCTAAATGGGGGCACGCATGGAGGACATGACCATCGAGCAGGTCAGCGGTGGGAGAACGCCGGATCTGGCGCTCGTTCGGCAGGAGGGCGCAGCTGAGGGGTACGCCTTCGTTGAGCGGACAGCGATCGAGTGGTGGACCGGGACGAACCGATTTGACGGCCAAGGCGAGGGTTTCTTCGTCGCCCACAGGGGTGGGGTGATCGTTGGAATGTGCGGCCTCAACCGTGACCCGTATGTCGAAGATGAGGGGGTCGGGCGACTACGTCATCTCTATGTCGTCCCCGACGCCCGGCGCCACGGAGTCGGACAACAACTGGTGGAGTCGTGCCTCGGTCTTGCTCGAGCACGATTCGACCGTGTTCGGGTTCGCACATTCGAGGCCGAAGCTGCTCGCCTCTATGAGGCGCTGGGCTTCGAACCTGTTGAAGAAGCCGACACCACCCACTGTCTCTTCCTCCGCCCGATGTCCACCGGGTCCTAGCTCTGGATTTGGGGCCGCTCCCCGATGTGCCGAAATCGAGCGTTCTAAGTAGGTCCCCTACCGATGGCATCGAAGGAGCCTTTGGAAGCACCTACTGGCCGTTCGTCGCGCTCGCTTGCGAGCAGTATCGGTTGATCGGCGCGCCTTGGCTTGACCGTGTTGTCAGAGAGACGTAGCGATGCCGATGGCTGTCACAACGTCGTCAGCCTGAGCAGTCGGTCTGAACTTCTCGATTTCCCAGCGGCGGCCAAGACGAAGCCAAACGCTGGGTATCCCTGCGGCTGCAGCGGCCCCGATGTCTGAAACTGGGTTGTCTCCGACAAGCCAGGCCCCTTCGAGGGTCGCACCAATCCGAGATGCGGCGATCCGCAGAAGGCGTGGATCCGGCTTCCGACACCCCTCGATCTCAGAGACGCACACAACGTCGACCGCGTCCGAAAGGCCGCTGACGGCCACCTTCTCCAGTTGCGCAGGGCTGCCGTTCGTCACGACGCCAATATCCCACCCGCCCGCTCGGACCCGGCTGAGGGCCGCGAGCACCGACGGGTCACAGCGGAACAGCTCAGCGAAGGACCGGCGGAATCCGTCAACCGTGAGCGGCTCCCTCGGGGCAAGTCGCTCGTTGACCGCGCGGACGAACTCTTCCTTCGGTCGATAACCACCTTGATCCTGTTCGATCAGCCATAGCATCGCTGCCTTGTCTTCTCCACAGCTGCGGCAGAAGTCAATCGCCCATCGGCGGAACGTCGACGTGCGATCGAGCAGCGTCTCATCGAGATCTAGAAGTAGTAAAGCCACGGCTTCCGCCTGTCGGCTCATCGGTCGCGCAGCGTCGAATGCTACCGGATCTGCTTGCACGGACGAACCCTGTCGTAATGTGGCTCTATCCGCTCAGCGCCAACGTTATGACGAACGCTCGTACCGCATGGCTGGCAGCGGAGTGGGCCACAATGTGCTGATGGAACTGAACGACCTTGCTTCGCGTCTTGCAGAAGTCGCGCGACTCTCTGGCAGCTTCCGACTCCGGTCCGGTCAGACCGCCTCGGTCTACTTCGACAAGTACCAGTTCGAGTCCGATCCTGAGCTGCTTGGGGCGGTGGCTGAGGCGATGGTCGACCTGATTCCAGACGACACCGAGCTTCTTGCCGGACTCGAACTAGGTGGTGTTCCAGTGGCAACGGCGCTGGCGCTGGCATCGGGCCTGCATGTGGTCTTCGTGCGAAAGAAGCGGAAGGAATACGGGACGGCGAAGCTTGCGGAGGGATCGAGCATCAAAGGGAAACGGCTCCTCGTTGTCGAGGACGTGGTGACCACCGGTGGTCAGGTGGTGTCGTCGACTCAGCAGCTCAGAGAGCGAGGCGCGGTCGTAACCACTGCCGCATGCGTCATCGATCGGGAAGAGGGCGGCGCAGAAGCTCTCGCGGAGATTGGCGTCACATTGAAGCCTCTGTTCAGACGATCAGATCTCGGCTGAGGCTCATAACCGCTAGCCCTGACGCGACGGGGCCGTCATAGACATCGAGGACGTTCTGGCTCCCGTTCGAACAGAGACGTCAACCTTGAGCGGACGCGCTGATGTGTCATCGAGCGTTCCACGCCGCAGTTGTCGACGACGCATTCCGCCGCATTCGCTACGGGATCTCGAACACTTCGGCTGTGAGATAGGGCTGCATCAACTCCGTCGTTGACGGCCCCGCCGGCGATGCCAGCACCCAGTCGCGCACTCCCTCAAGGATGTCTTCGTATTCATCGTCCGGCAGCAACCAGAACTCTGAATGGAGGCGCAACGCCAGATGCTCCAGCGCCTCCTCGTACGTGATCGTCTTCGTCCACGTGAGACCGGTGACATCGACCGGCACCGGACGGGCACCGAGTTCAACGAGATACTCGGCCAGCAACGAGCGGTCACGCAAACCCCGATACCGGTCGATATGGCCGCGGGAATCGCACTCGGCGGCGAAACGCTGACGAACGGCGTTCTTGAACGCGCCCTTCTCGTTGACGTGCACGAAGAGTCCGCCGTGCCGAGTCACACGGCAGATCTCGTCGGCCGCCGCGGTCCAGTTCCCCACGTGCTGGAAGAGTTTGGAGACAACCGTGGCGTCGAAATGCCCATCCGGGAAGTCCATCGAGCGGACATCTCCCACCTCGAAGCGGGCGCTCCATTCGGGTTGGAGTTTCGTGCGGGCGACTTCGAGCATGGCGGCGGACACGTCGAGACCGACCACGTCGAAGCCTGCAGCCATGAGAGGGACGGAAAGCTGCGCGGTCCCGCACCCCGCATCGAGCACGCCAGCCGGTGGATGAAGGCCCGTGGCGGCCCGGATACGGTCGAAGCACTCCGCCAAGAGATGCTCGGGCATGTTGCGAGTCGAGTCATACCACGGCGCAACGGGCGTGTAGTCGGAAGTGCCTCGATATCCAGTCACGAGCCTATGCCTCCGTAGTGTGTCCGCAGCATGACACAGCGACGCGTTGGGCCGGGTTCAATTCCCAGTACTCCTCCGTCCCATTCGTGTTGACCAAACCGCCAAGGCTCGCGATCGTCGTCCGGAAGACTGCCCTGCCGATCGCAAACAACGTCCCTCCGGCGCCTTCACGCGGCTGGCGTCACAGCGGTGCGGGCCCGATCGGCTGCTGGCAACTCGTCAGCCTCGCCGTGACATCCGAACCATGGCGGACGCACAGGGGACGTCTCGTGCGTTACGTACGGTGTGGCTGTTGTCGCTGTCAGGCGAGGTTTGATGGCCGAGGCGGATTCCTGGTCCGGTGTTGAGATTCCTGAGCCTTTCCCGTCTCATTTCCAGATCCTAAGAATCAACCTCACACGGACGATGGCATAACGGAAACCAATCACATAGTTGTCAGCCAAGCGAGATCGGCGGCTATCGAGCGATAGCACACTTTTCGCCAGACCACGCCGAACGGCACCTAGGCGTGCCCAGATAATGCGCGGCACGATCCCACGGTGATTGACATACTCGAGACCCTGTGGGCAATGGATACGAGACCTGTGTTGTCTTCTTGCTTGGGTATCCGGGTGTCGGCAAGCGAACCGTCGGGTCGCACCTCGCGGAACTTCTCGACGGCGTGCTGGTCGACAACCAGCTCATCAACATCCCTCTCCTGACGCTGTTCAAGTGGGATGGCAAGTTTGAGATCCCTATGGAGATCTGGGACCGTGTCGAACCGATCCGTGAGGCGGTTCTCGGGACGATCGAAGATCTGGCACCGAAGTCGAACAGCTACGTCTTCACCAACGTGCTGAAAGACGATGAGGCAGACGCAAGCCACTACGACCGCATCCGTTCACTTGCCCACCGTCGCGGATCGTTGTTCTTATCAGTCATGCTCGACTGCGACATCGACGAACAGGCTCGCCGTATAGACAACCCAGACCGGATCGCCCGGCTCAAGGGTTCGGACCCTGAGGGATACCGACGACACAGGCACCAAACCAAGCTCTACCAGCCACCAGCCGAAGAAGTAGCACACATCGACACGACAGAGATCGTTCCTCAGCAGAACGCCGAGTCGATCTATCGCGCGCTGCTGAGACGAGGACTGCGACCGGCAGGAACATAGGGACACGCCTCCAACCCTCTTGTCGCATCACTTCTGTGTGCGCCCCACACAGAGATCAGGAGATATGCACGTGATAGGGGACGTATTGGAGTCTCGCCCGATCGATACTGGGGCAACGAGATCGTCGCCTACCACGACTCCCACCAGGTCCGCAGCGGACGCCTCGAGGGGTCACCGGAGATGGATGATGTTGGCGGTGATGAGCTTGGCGTGCTCCGACGCCAGGTAGGCGATGACATCGGCGACACCGTCTGGCTGATGAGCACATACGCCCCACCGAAGCTCTGGCAATGTGATCGTAATCTCGGATGGCGTGTCCACGACGTTGACATCCTCGATGTCCCGGTCGGTCCGACCTGATCGGGGAAATGGACTCGATGTGGGCACCCACCAGCCGACCCGTTACGGCCTCAGGAGAGAAATCCGATCCGGCGTGCAACGCTGGGAGGGGTGTTGAGCGTCTCACGGGTGATGGCCGATGATTGATCGGGAGATCTACGAGGAGGTCAGAGGATCCCTCATGCGTTTTGCTGCATCCCTGGTGGGCGCTGACGATGCCGACGATGTCGTATCCGAAGCTGTCGTGCGGACACTGCGGCGTGGGTCGCTGGCGTCGCTGGACAACCCGCGTGCCTATTTGATGCAGGCGGTGCTCAACGCCGCTCGAGACCGAGGGCGTCGCCTCACCCGGGAACGGGCCGCGGTCGCCAGGCATGTGGGCATGCGAGAAGCAGTGCCGGTCGTGAGCATCGACTCCCCGGAACTGACCGAGGCGGTGATGCGGCTGCCGGTCCGCCAGCGGGCGGCGATCTTCCTCGTCTACTTCGAGGACATGGCACCGTCGGACGCCGCCGAGCTGCTCGGTGTTCGCCCGGGAACTCTGCGGCGGTATCTCCTGTTGGCCCGGCGCAAGCTGCGGGGGTGGCTGGATGAGTGACGAACGCTTGCGGCACATCGTCCGACGGGCCCTCAACCCGGTGGTCGGCAAGGTGGGCGACGGTCCGGAATGGGCCGAGGTCTCACAACCCATGCCCGCTCCCGGTCGGAACTCAGGTTGGCGGGTCGCCCTCACCGCGGCGACCGTGGTCGCAGTGGTGATCGGGATTGTGGGCCTCGTCGCCGACGACACGGCCGTGACCGACGCCGTGGACGACGAGACCACTCTCAGCACTCCGTCCACCGAAGTCGGTCCGACCGGTTCCGGCATCGTGGTCTCGGCGAACGGCGAGATCGTGTTCCCCGACGGCGTCCATCCTGTCGACGCGCTGGGCACAGGCGCCGGTCCGCTCATCGTGATCACGACGACCGACCCGCCAGGCGACGGCGAACCCCCGGCGGACCAGGCCCTCGTATCGGCGATCGATCCCGATACCGGAGAGACGGTGTGGAGCCAGCCGCTCGGGGACGGGCCGTCGCGTCTGGCGGTGAGTGATGATGCGGTCTGGGTCGCGCACTTCTGGACGGGAGCACTGACGAAGCTCTCGCTGACCACCGGAGAGGTGCTTGCCACTGCCACCCCGCAGCTGCCGTTCGACGTCGGCTCCGGTCCTGACAGGAACGAGTTCATACCCAACGATCTCGAGGTGGCGTTCGGCTCCGTGTGGATGAGCACCGCGCGTGGGGCTGTGGCTCGGTTCGACCTCGACGACGGAACCGTGCAGTCGGTGATACCGATTCTCGTCGAAGGAACCCCTGGCTATATCGCCGGGTTCGCAGCCGACGACACCTGGCTGTGGATCGCCGGCGATGGCGGGGGCCTCGACCGCCTCGATCCCGCAGACGACACCCGTCGCCGGCTCACGGCGGAGGAACTCGGCCAACGAGCGGGTTCGGTCATCGCCTTGAACGAAGGTGTCGTGATCGGGGGTTCGGACGACTCCGAGGGACGTACCGGACGGATTGCCCTCGTCGATCCGACAACGTTGACAGTGATCGACTCGAGCCCGGCCAATGCGTGGGTGGAGGTCGTCGAGATCGCCGAGAAGCCGATCGCCCGGACCGAAGCCGAGCTCCGTCCCATCACCTTTACCCCGCTGTCCCTCGGGGACCCGCTGCTCGTTCCATCGATGCCGAACGGGGAACTCGCCGACAGTGGCGCCCTACGGCTCGCACCGAGCGATCACCAGTGGCGCATCCTCCCTTCCACCCGATCGATCATCCGAATCGGGGCAGAGACGAGACGTACAGTCATCCTTCCCGAGTGCACACCCGGCGTCCCGAAGCAGGGCATCGACCTGCGCTTCGAGGATCTGATCCGGTACTACAACGTCGGCGCGGCCGACCAGATGATCTCGGTGATCGGTGACGGCCCGGTGTCGGATCCGTCCCTGGAACCTGAACGTGATGTCGTCTACCCGTCGGTGGCCGCCTGGCTCGATGCCGCGCAAGGTGTGGGAGACCGGATCACAACGAACGGATACGGGATGGGCGAGCCGTTCGAGCTGTTCGTCGACCGGTCCAACCCCGACCTCGAGACCGATGGGATCGAACGACTGTCGCTGACATTCCGTATCTGGGCGAACCAGAACTGCCAGCTGCGGGTCGAGACCACCGATGAAGCCAGCTACCCCGACGTCTGCCTCTACAGCCGCCTCCACGAACCGGACGCCATCCCCGTGGGATGCACCGGACCGTACGAGCCGCGTGCCGGTCACGCCGCGGTATGGACCGGCACCGAGCTCCTCATCGTCGGCGGGACGACCGGCACCGCGGAGCCGCTCCCGATTGCCCTTCGATTAGACGGATCCACACGGTCCCTGGCTCCCCCACCACGCCCGCTGGGATGGCACGAAGGAATGGACACGTTCTGGACCGGAGACAGGCTGATCGTCGTCGTGGGCGGCAGCCAGGACTTGCCCGGGATGATCGTGCTCACGTACACACCGGAGACCGACTCGTGGACCGAGTCGGAGCCGCTCCCCAGCGGGCTGTACCTCGGTGGCGTCACCTGGACTGGTTCAGAGCTTCTGTTCGTGGGTGGCGTGCACAACGGGCCCAACGACCAGGCGTGGCGCTATACCCTGGCGACGGGAGAGTGGGCCCGGCTTCCCGATCCCGGCATCGAGCCGGTCGAAGGCATGGAGGGCGTGTGGACCGGGACCGAAGCGGTGTTCTACGGCGGCTATGCCGGGGCCGGTGAGTCTCCCGGTGTCGCCTGGAACCCGGCCGCCGGCACCTGGCGTGCCCTTCCGGCGACCGGCCGCGGCAACCACATCCAGGGCCACCGCATGGTGTGGACCGGCGATCGAGTCATCGTCCACTCCGGCCACGCTGGACCCGGCCATCCCGATCGTCTGTTGATCTACGACCCGAACTCTGACACCTGGTCCGAGAGTGCTCCCATTCCGATCACGCCGGCGGAACGTCTGGGCGCCGACTGGACCGGGAACGAGTTGATCATCTGGGGTGGCTACGCCACGTACGGCGACGGACACGTGAGTGATCGAGGAGCCCTGTACGACCCGGCCACCGACACGTGGACGGTCATGGCCGACAGTCCGCTCGGGGCTCGCTGTGATCACAGTCTGAGCTGGACTGGCGAGGTGGCCGTCGCGTTCGGAGGAGTCGAGACCTGTGGGCATCCGAACTTCATTCCCAGTGGGGATGGAGCCGCATACGACGTTGCCTCCGCCGAGTGGCAGATCCTCGGACGAGGATAGAAGACGCACTCGCGAGAGCCTCAGGCCGTTTCGGCGACAGCCACACGATCGATGAGTGCGCCGACTCTCAACGTCCGGACGGTCGTGTCCATGACACGACCGAGTTCCTCACACGAACGAGAGCCCCGCACGGTTGGTGCGGGGCTCTCGTTATCTCTGCCGGGAGATATCGGTATTTCTGCCGAGACCCCACCACCGGCCTAACAATCGCTGGCCAGAACTCCTCATGGGATCAGTCCGGATCGACCGCGAAACGTTCTAAGACCAGGTCGAAGACAACCGGATCGGGTTTCATTACCCCGATCTCACCTGACACCACCACGACATCGAACCAAGCATCGATACCGAGGGTGGAGAGCTTCTTGCGTTGGGTGTCGGACGATCCATTCGTCACCAAGGCCAACGGAAGCCCGGCTCTGCGAGCCTCGGAGATCAAGGGGGCTGCACCGAAGTCGTGACCGTGGGCGTTACGGCAGCGAAAATGCTATTTGGTCGTCCCAGCATCTCGCTCGCGTCGAAGTCCGGGCAGCCTGCCCAGACGGAGGACACGTCACCCTCCGAGCACCCACCCGATACGCTGGATAACGAGATGGCTTCCTTCGCCCAAATCCGGGACCGACTATTCGCCCACTACTTCGAGGGCCAGTACCAGGAAGCCCTCGAGATCATCGAGGACTTTGAGCCTGCCGACAACAGCCAGGACGAAGACCTCCACTTCTGGCGGATGTGCCTCCTGAGCCGTCTGGGCGAAACCGACCAGGCGGTAGCCACCTTCAGCGAAGCGCTCGACAAGGGGCACTGGTAGTCGGGGACCATGCTCAGGGACTCCGACCTTGATCCACTCCGCGAGCTCCCCGAATGGGAGATCCTGCTCGAACGCTGCCGGGACCTGGAGGCGAAGACGCCGCCTCCCGACCCAAAGCCCGTGGTGGTTCCTCCGGTCGCGACGGGAAGCGGCGACGGGCGGGTCCTGGTAGTCCTCCACGCGGCGGGCTCCAGACCCGAGTTGGAGACCGAACACTGGACAGCTGCCACAGAAGCGGGCTGGACCATCATCGCACCCCAATCCACCCAGCGTCTCTCGGCGGCGGGACGGTATGGATGGCACGATCTTGAGCGCGCCAAAGCCGACGTCATGACTCAACTCGAGGAGGCAGGCCACCTCTCGGAGGGTGACCTAGTGATCGGGGGCTTCTCCCAGGGGGCTGGACTGGCGGCCCACCTCGCATGCGGAGCAGGCGTTCTTGCCGCAGGACTGATCCTCGTTTGCCCCACCTTCCACTGGGGGATGCCCGAAGCCCCGGCAAGTGGTGGACCGGTTGCCACGGTGATCTTCCTCGGCACAGAAGAACGCCCTCGCATCACCGAAGATGTCGAGAAGCTGAGCGAGATCATACGGGGAGTCGACTGGCCTATGGAGATTGAGCTCCTCGAGGGTGTGGGCCACTCCTATCCCCCCGACTTCCACGGCCGTCTCGCCAGGGCGCTCGGATCGATAGAGTCCATGTCGGCGGACCAATCGATCAGTAGCTAGAAGGGCGAACCAGACGGGAGCCGTCCCAGCACGAGTGGTGCCGGTCGGTGCGGCTCCTCGAACCGGGCGTTGCTGGCACAGAACTATTGATCGGCGCTAGCTGGAACTCCGCCCGAGCTGTCGCACCACCCCCGGGTGGTCCGGCGCTGGAACCTTCGTCTTCGGAAGGGCGTTCATTGGTCATGAGAGCTTCACACAAGTTGACTTCGGTGGTCATCGGCGTCGTCGCCTTCATCGGGGGTTACATGTTTCTGTTCCCGACAGGCTGTGCCGATGTTGGTGGAATGTCGAGTTGGGAACGGTGCACCACTGTGATGGGCAACCCGGCGTTCTCTCTGTCGGACTGGGGTTTCGCCAACCAGTTCGACATCCTCATCCCGCTCACAGTTGGGCTTCTCGCAGGCGGCGTCACGTGGTGGTACCTCGCATCAAGGGACACCGACAGCATCGCCAGATAGCGTTCTCTCGGTAGATGAGATTGCTGCTGATGTCCCTGACCGCCGCCTTTCTGCCGCGTGTGGATCGGGAAGTGTCGGTGCTGATCCAGGTACCAGCCCGAGCGAGACCACGCTGGACAGTCCGGGATTCGGAGCCGATCCTGGCGCCACGCTTCTGGGCCCGTCCTCCAGAGCAGTGATCCGATGACGAGGATGCACTTCATCGGAACCGTTCAACTACGGAGTGGGTGCACGGTACGTACCCTCTCCCGCGCCACCGAGGACAGGAGCCGCCCGGCTTCGGTCCCACTTGGGTGAGGTGGCTGATCCGGTTCAGATTTCGAAAACCTTCCGATCGAGTGCGTCGATCTTGTCTCTCGACATAGTCCGCAGTCGCTGGCCGCACGCCTCGATGACGGCGAACAGCGTCACGAAAACCTTCGTTGAGTTCCGTCTCGTGTCGTAGCCGAGGGATCGGCCGTGCAGAACGCCGTGCCGTGACGGGAAGGGAGGGTCGTCTTCCACGTGGGTTCGGGGCCTTGGTCGTCGGCCCGCATCGAAGAGCGCCCTCGCCTCCGGATGACCGACGGCGGTCAGGTCGTCAGATGGTCCCCCGTATGGGCTGTACGGCGTGGTCCCGAAGACATCGCGGACGATGCCCTCGGTCTGGGCGATCACGACCGGAACGGACGCATGGAATCGGCCCGACTTGTGGTCTTCGAGCGCCTTCCGGATCAGATCGGCGCGGCGGTTCCCAACCTTCTTCCGAGCGTCTGTGGGAACGGAGATCTGTGCAAGCCGTACCAGCTGCACGGAGAGACGATCCTCCTCGTTCCACCCATCCTCCAGGAGCTGTTCCCCACCCTCGGGATCACCATTTTGTACTCGGTGGACAGCATCGTCGTAGAGATCGACCGAACTGAACGAGCCGTACGACCAGCCCAACGCCCACAGCGGCTCCCACCGTTCGTACGCACCGAGGACGCGTTGCAAGGCGAGGCCGGCGTGACGCCACGCCTCGAGTTGCTCGGTCGGGAACCCGGTCGCTGACAGAAGGGCCGTCACCTCCTCGGACGGCGTTCCAGCGACGCTACGCCGGCTTGCTCCGGTTGGATCCTGCCGGTCGGCCCATTCCGCTCCGTTCGCTCCTTCACTGGGCAACGGATCTCACCTCTCGTGTCTGGTTTGCATCGACATTCAACACGGAGCGTGAGTCGGACCCTGAGCATCCCGTCCTCACTGGGATGTGGACGTCGGGCGTCGTCGGTCAGCCGACTGCAAGGGATCGGAGCGTCTGGCAGCGCCATTCCGTGGCCCTCAGTGACGTTGAGAAGGCCGTTGCGCAACGCCCGAGCCTGGGCACGATGAACGGAGCCCTTCATCGATCGATGGGGCGATATGCGAATAGAGGCAGTAGAGCGCATACCGTGCTATTCTGAATTGCGTAGTAGTCAGGAGGAGAGGGCTCGATGGACACGACCCAGCTGCTCAAAGGCGTGCTCGAAAGTGCGGTGCTCGCCGTGCTGGAGGGCGAGAGCACCTACGGATACGACCTGGTGCGAAAGCTCCGAGAGGCGGGGCTGGAGGAAGTGGGTGACGCCTCGGTGTACGGGACGCTCAGGCGCCTGTACGGCGCGGGCATGCTCACGTCGGAGATCGTGCCGTCCGACGAGGGCCCGGCACGCAAGTACTACGGAATCAACCGCTCTGGGAGAGAGCAACTGGACACGTCACGGAAAACCTGGGCTGAGTTCACCACCGTTATGGATCGGCTCCTGGAGACCGATGAGGAGGCGATCTCATGAACACCACTCACGCACGGATGACCGCCGAGCACTACCTCGATCGCGTCCGCGCGCTCCTGGCGGATCTCCCAGAGGATGAGCGGTCTGATCTCATCCAGGATCTCGCCGCCCATCTCGACGAGATCGACGAGCGGGAGATCGAAACCGAACTGGGGACGCCCGAGGAGTTCGTGGCCGAGTTCCGAACGATGGCTGGCCTCGACGGGGAGCGCATCCAGATGTCGGGGCTGTTCGACCGACTCGCCGTCCGGGCGGACGCCGTCCGTCGACACCCGACCGTCGAGCGGATCGGCGTGCACTGGCAACACGTGCGCCCGGTGTGGGTCGGGATCAGGGGCTGGCTGATCGTCGCCCTCCCCGCCGTGATCTGGGCCGATCATCTCGCCTTCCGGCGGTTCCCGATCCCTCAGGTCGAGGGCAGTCCGCTCGGAGGGCTGGTCGCTGTCACGGCGCTCACTGCACTGTCGGTAATCGCCGCCCAACGTACGGTGGCGGGGAAGTCGATGTGGCGTGTCACCAACGGGCTGTTCAACGCCGCAGTGGTGTGGATGCTCGCAAGCAGCCTCCTCGGCGGTGTCCTCTACACCGATCGAGGGGTCTCCATGCGTGAGGACGCGGTCACACACGCGATCCTCGAAGACGTGCACACGATCCTCCCTGAAGACCTCACCGCCACTACGCCGGATGGCGAACCGATCGAGGCGGTCCGCCTCTACGACCAGAACGGGCAACCGTTCGACGTCGATCACATTCGGGAACGGCTCGAAGGCAACTGGGGATACGGGACGAGAGAAGGTGTCGTCTACTTCAGCCTCGACGGGGCGCCGGTCGATGATCCTCCTGACCAGACCGACAACCTCTATCCCTCGGGGGATCGCTGACGTTGCGTGCCGGCCCGACCATGCTCGCCCCGTCGCGTCGTGCTGCCAGAGAAGTTCGGTGTGGGCCCGATGGACAAGGGACGGTACTCCGAGGAACTCCTCCGGCGGACCACCACTGGGAATCTCATTAGCCGGATCGAAGACGAGTAGTTCTCAGTGCTGGCGTCCACTTCTGCTGTGAGCAACATCCGGTCACTCACATGGCCGGGAGATTGGGGTCTGCGGAGTAGATCGTCGCCCTGACGCCAATTGTGGCGTGGTAATCAGGCGGGGAACCATGTAGGTGAAGGCTTTTCGCACGTTCGCTTCTCCACTCGAACGCAAACGGGAGCCGCCGGATCTTGCACACGCTGCTGCCTGGAGCGGTCAGCAGCCGCTGGACTCCCATCCGTCGACTGCCCATCCGTCGCCCATGGGTACGACTGAGACTGCGATGACGAGTCCGTCGTCCGGTGTCGGGACGGTCATCGGGTCGGGTTCGAAGGCCTTCCCGTAAGTGATCGTTCCGTCGGGTTCGACGAATTCGAAGTAGCCGAGGTTCGGCCAACGATCGACGGTCTCGACGTACGCTTGGAGGGCTTCGGTTGGGGTCGGATGGACGACTGGGTCGGCGATTGTTTCCGAGATCGTGGGTTCTTCCGACGGGGCCTGACAGACCACTACCTCCGGCGGGACCTCAACCGTCCGGGTCTCGATGACCAGTTGGTTCTCGCCGAGTCGTGGCAGCGTGGGGGCGAGGCGAAGGACTGAAGGCTCGGACGCAGGCCCAAAGACGGTATCGACGGATGCGTCGGTGCTGCCGGCAGGCCCGTACACCGTCAGCTGGGCCACGTGACAGTCGTTGGCGACCCAGTCGGATTCCAACGAATCCTGTTCCGAGTCGGGGAATCCGTGTGGGTTGTCCGCGAAGACTCCCGGGCCATCTGTTCCGAACAGAACGAAGGAAACGTTCCCGGGCGTACCCATTGGCCCGACATCGGCACCCCGATAGCCAAGATCGGTTGGCCACCGGATCTCGACCGAACCGTCTCGTCCCGTCCAGTGCACGCCGAGCTGTCCATCCTCCAACGGTTCGGCCGCTTGCGGACTCGCTCCGGTGGTCGGTCCGTCGAAGTCGTCGGGAAGTTCCACCGACACCGGAAGGTCGCCACCACAGATGAACACCGGGGCGGGAGCGATTGTCGTTGCCGACGTGTCGTCGACTGACGTGGCCGGTTCCGATGTGGTCGCTCCAATCGGCGGATTCTCAGGGCTCCCAGGAGACCCAAACGGTACCGGCTCGCCACCCGACAACACTGCGGGAACGGCGATGAGCAACGCCACAACGACTACACCACCCGCAAAGGCGAGGGCGCGGGTCCGCGGCGACGGCGTATCGGCCGCCTGCAGCGGCATCCGATCGAACACCGACCGGGTTTCCCGGCCTGCCGAATGCAGTCGATCTTCCAAAGAACTCATGTCACATCTCCTTCAGACAGCCGGCGTGCGAGGGTTGTCCTCGCCCGCCGCAGGTGGGTGTTCACGGACTCTTTCGAACAGCCCAGAACATCGGCGATCTCACTCATCGAGAGCTGGTCGTAGTAGCGGAGGGCGATTACCTGACGCTGCCGGCGTGGCAAACGGCGGACCTCCGCCCAGATCGCCTCGGTCTCTGCGGACAACGGCGGGACGTCGGGTCTCGGACGCTCTAGCTCAAGGCGGGTGAGGCCCTTCGCCTCCGACATCCGCCGCCGGATGTGGGACACCGAGCGATTCGCGACGACACGGCGCACCCAGGCTGCCGGGTCGTCCATCTGACTGACCTCATCCCACCGCCGGTAGGCGGCGAGGAGAGCGTCCTGCGTCAGATCCTCGGCCGCACTGCGGCTCCCCGACAACGTGTACGCCAGACCCACCAGTCGCCGCCCGTGCTCACGCACGAACCCGTCGAAGGTCCGCACCACCGGAACCCGATGGTCCGCATCGGTCGGCGACTCCTTGGTCTCTCTGTCCACGCTCACAGGTGTAACTCGCCTCAGATCCCGCATTGTGTGACACGCTTCTCGTCCATGGTCGTCGATTGGATCGACCCTCGACGTAGCCGGCGATAGATGCACAACGAACTCGTCCGTTCGACGCTGGGAGGGGGTGTGTACTCGGGACCAATGAGCGAGGCCATTGACTCATCGCCCTTGACAACTGCATACTCAGCATGCATACTCTGCATCTAGTTACGGAGTATGCGTTAGGAGATCGGGTATGGGCGTCAAGGAAGGGCTTCTAGCGCTTCTGGCGGTGGGGCCGAGCCACGGGTACCAGCTCAAGTTGGATCTGGAGGCAGCGACGGCGGATGGGAATGTGGTCAATGTCGGTCAGGTGTACACCACGCTGCAGCGTCTGGAACGGGACGACTTGGTCACGATTCAACGGACAGACGATGAGGGACGTGTCATCTACGAGTTGACCGACACCGGTCGAGAGGCGCTGGGGGAGTGGATGCGACGGCCGGCGGACCTTGCGGCGGCCGGCCGCGACGAGATCTCGATGAAAGTGCTGTTGGCGTTGGCGACTGGGTCTGCCGATACCAGCGAAGTCATCGCCACCCAGCGGGGGGCGGCGATGGGCCTGCTTCAGGACTACACCCGGCTCCGCGCTGAGATGGACCCCGAGGACCTTGCCTGGCAGCTTCGTCTGGAGCGAATGGTGTTGGCGGTCGAGGCGGAGTTGCGGTGGCTGGACCGGGTTGAGGACCGCATTGGGGGTACGAAGTCTAAGACACCGGCGCCGGGGCAGACCGAGGCGGCAAAGGCGAGGAGCGGACGATGAGCGAACCAGCTTTGGAGATGCGTCAGGTTGGCAAGACGCACGGTCAGGGGGCCCAGCGAGTCGATGCCCTGGTCGCTGTCGACCTGACTGTGGCACCCGGCGAACTAGTGGCCGTGACCGGTCGGAGCGGTTCGGGTAAGACGACTCTCCTCAACATGGCGGGGGCTCTCGACGAGCCAACGACAGGGACGATCACCGTCGACGGTCAGCGGCTGGGGGAGATGAGCCGCAGCGAGCTGGCCCGGTTGCGGCGATTGTCGGTCGGCTATGTGTTCCAGCAGTTCAACCTGTTGCCGGCGTTGACCGCCGTCGAGAACGTCACCCTCCCCCTGGAGTTGGACGGGATGGACCTGACCGAGGCGAGGAGGCTGGGTGAGGTCGCCTTGGCCGAGGTGGGCCTCGAGGGGATGGCCGACCGGTTCCCGGATCAGATGTCGGGTGGTGAACAGCAGCGGGTAGCGATCGCCCGGGGACTGGTGGGACCGAGGATGCTCCTTCTTGCTGACGAGCCGACCGGTGCCCTTGATGAGGCGACTAGCGACAACATCCTCCGCATAATCCGCCAGCGCTGCGACGCCGGCGCCGCTGCTCTCTTGGTCACTCACGAACCGGCGTACGCCGCCTGGGCCGACCGGGTGGTCCGTCTACGCGACGGCAGAGTGGAAAGCATCTCGGAGCGGGCTCCGGTCGAGTCGTTGGTGGAGACCGGCCCGTGACAGCCACCGGTCGCCGGGCAGCCTTGCGGGTGGCGTGGCGCACCAGCCGCCACAACCTCAAACGGACCCTTTTCGTCATCATGCTCATCGCGGTCCCGGTGGCGGTGGCGGTGGTGGCAGCTGGCTTCTTCCGCGCTGGGCAGACAACGCCCGAGGAGTCGGTTGTCGGCTTCATGGGCGCCGCCGACGTGGCCGTGCAGAGCGACGGGTTACCGGTCACGACTGCGTGGCTGGATGCGAGACTCGCCGGTCTCGACCCCGATGCTGAGACCACGACATTCCGATCCGTGAACCTGTCGTTCGGCACCGGGGTCGCTGGGCCCGTGATGGATCTCGACCTTCGTAGTCCTCTGGTGGAAGGCATGTGGAACCTCATCGATGGTGCTGTTCCCAAGTCGATCGACGAGGTTGTACTGAGTGACGGCCTGGCTCGGTTCTATGGAGCGGAGGTGGGCGATTCTGTCCACCTGGATCCTCGCGATCCCACGGCCAAGGCCTATCGGGTTGTGGGCGTGGCCGCCCATGGCCTCTACTGGAACTATCCAGCAGCTTTCATTACCAGCCACAGCCTCAGCGAGATCGACGTGCCGGTGGGCGAAAGACAGGTTTTCACGCTCATCGCCGCGTCGGGGGACGGCGTTGGGCTGGCGGCGAGCCTCCAGGAAGCTTGGGACCAGGGTCGGTTCGAGCGTTGGCCCACCGGTGCTGTGGTCCCGAAGCCAGAAATTCTGAACGAGTTGGTCGGGGACGACTATTACGTCTTGCTCGACGCAGACCAGGTCGAGGAACTGGTCGGGTTGGCCCAGATCAGGACCACCCCCGACGAGGTGTGGCTGCGGCTGTCGGAGATGCTTGCTGACGTCGAGAGCGTCCCGACCCTGCCGTGGCTTGCGGCGGAAAGCCGTTCTGCCTATCTGTTTACCAGCGGCGGGGGAGCTCTCGAGACACCTTTTGCCCTCGCCACCCTGGTGTCGGCCGTTCTACTCGCCGAGGTTGCGTTCATAGCCGGGGCATCGTTCGCTGCCGGAGTTCGTCGCCGGTTGCGAGAGATCGGCCTGATCGGCTGTAACGGCGCCACCGAGTCTCACATACGCTGGTCTCTCGTAGGTGAAGGCCTGGCAGCCGGATTGATCGGCGGTCTGGTCGGGGTGGGGCTGGGGGCGATCCTGGTCGTTGCGGGCCGTCCGATCATTCAGCAGTTCGTGGGTTTACGTATCACTGGCGTCCTCTTCACTCCCGCGGACGCCGTGGGCCCGATGGTGATGGCTGTACTCGCCGCGGCGGTCGCCGCCTGGTTGCCTGCTCGGACCGCAGCCCGCGTCCAGATAACTACGGCCCTCCAGGGACGGATGCCCGCTTCGGCTCCCCGCCGGTGGACAGTACCCGTCGGATTGGGCATGGCCGGTCTCGGAACCCTTCTTCTCCTGGTCGGGCTGGCCACCGAGTCCACTCTGGGAGCCTCGGCAGCAGCGCTGGGCGTGGTCCTCATGATCGGTGGCGCCGCCCTTCTGGCCGGACCGCTGATCGCCCTGACCGGTGCCCTGGCCAACCGCAGCCCCTCCACACTCCGTCTCGTGTTACGTGACTCCAGCCGACACCGAACCCGGGCTGCCGCCGCCGTGGCGGCCACGCTCGTGATCATGGTTCTACCTGCCGCCGGGCTGACCGCCGATGCCACATCACGGGCCCGGACCGAATCCCGGGGACTGCGGGCGCCATCAACCCATCTGATCCTGCTCGGTTCCCACGCCGGCCCTTTCGGACAGGCCCAACTGCAGGACGAAGACGTTGCCCTGGTGAGACGCCAGCTCCCGGACGCCGCCTACGCCCGGTTCAACCAGATCGACGTGCCAGCGTTCTTCGAGGCGCAACTCGACGCCTGCCAGGTGGAAGCTCCGGATGTCGACCCGGGGGAGTGCCCCCTCGTCGCGGAGGGGGGAGCGTCCTACACGGTGGCTCACGCCAACCCTGACCTCGTCGCTGTCTTCGACGATGGGCGAATCGACCAGGGGCTCGACCAGTACGGGGTGGTCGTCCTCGGCGTCGACGATCGTCCGACCGAAGTCATGATCGACGGCATCGTCCACGACGCCCGCGAGCTGCCCATACCGGCGATCGAGTACTTCATGCCCCGAGTCCTGGTCAACGACGATATTGCCGCCACTCTCAGCGGGCCTGTCCAACAGAGAGCTCTTTTCGTCGCTCCTGAGCCACCGACCACCGAGCAGATGCAGCCGCTTTGGTACGGCAACCTGGACATGTCCACCGGATGGGAGGACACCTCGGAGGCCGCAGCCTTGGCAATGGCGCTCGGAGGAACCCTGCTAGTGGTTCTGATCGTGGTCGCCCTCGTCACCGCCCTGTCTGCCGCCGAGTCAGGCCACGACATCCAGGCCATGGTCGCCGTCGGGGCGCCGAACTCCATCCGACGTCGCTTCTTCGCCCTTCAAGCCGGCTATCACACCCTCATCGCCGCTGTATTGGCGATACCGCTCGGCGTACTGATGATGAAAGCCCTGGCCAGCACCGAGGTCTATCGTTACGCCGCACCCTTCGGCGTCGTCGACGGCACCCAAATCGCCATCCCATGGCTCGGACTCGGTTTGCTCCTGGCGATCGTGCCCCTGACGATGATGGTCCTGACCGCAGTCGCCGTTCGGTCGGCGCCCATGACTCCCCCTCAACGGGCCGGATAAGGGACGATCCCGTTGGGCTTGGCCGCGCAGCCCACCGGTAGGGCAAGGGATTGCGCCTTGAGCCGGACTGGTCATGGCGATTCTCTGGAGCGCCGAATCGCAGTGGAGAGCGGGCGGGCGGAACAGAGGCGCTTTCTCCGAATTGGCCTCTGGTCTCTTCTGGCGGCCATTGCAGTCTTCCTGATTTACCTGCCTGGCGACGAGTAACCGGCGAACCGAGCTGGAATTCACCTGGGGAGATCCTGGGAGGCCCCCTTCGGCTCTGTAGGCGTGAAGACGAGGGCGAAGCCCGAGGGTGAACCTGCGAGCGTCCAACGGGTTTGCCATCTTGACCGCTCTGCATGACCCGCCTCGGGCGTCGCGCTGTGCTTTCCTGACCTTGTGGAAGATCGGAGAGTGGACAAAGTCACGAACGCCTCGGCCATTGCGCTCAACAACTATGACCATCATCAAGCGCTCACGCTGCTCGATGTGGGCGGAGAACATCGCTCTGTCAGGATCGAAGGTGCTGCCTGGCGTGGCCCAGAGTTGCGGATCGAGGCCGGACGCGAACTACAACACATGAAGCTACGGGTCGGGCAAGCGCTTCCCACTCTTACGCTTGTCGGTCACGAGAATCGCCATGTCAAGCTTGACTGCGATACCTCGGTGAAGGAGCTACACATTGAAGGTGGGCAGTGGGAGATCCAAGGTGCCGGACTTTCCGACTCGGTCGTGTGGCTGCAAGACGGTGGACTCTTCTCGGAACACCGGCGGCTCGCCAGACTCACGCTCTCGGGGATGTATCGGCAACCCACGCCGTCGAGGCCCGAGCGTGCGAAATCGCCAGCAACGTTGTGTCATTCCGCTCGGGTAACTGGTTACTCGACGAGGTCACACCGAGTTCCCCCGAGCTGATACCCGTGACGCTGGAGGTGGCCAACGGGGTCACGGTGAGAACCAACAAGTTGGACCATATCTCTACCGTCACTTTGGAGGGGGGGACTCTTGACATCGACGGCGGAATCCGTGCAGCACGGGATATCGAACTCTGCGGATACGGCACCATCAAAGTAGGACCCGGCTCATCGATGGTTGACGTCCAGTTCAAATCGAAGCCGAGACCGCTCTCACTCCACCTAAGCGACAACGCCAAGATCTCTGGGGCAACAGGGTGGGTCGGCCTCGTCGAAGCTCGGGACGGCTCGAAGCTCCATGGCGACCCTGAAAAGGCTGTATCCATCTCACATCTCAAGGGCGTCAGGCGCTCCGAGCTAGTGAACGTTGACCTAGCTGGACTCGAACTGAGCGATCTCGACTCCCTGGCGAATCTAAGTGTTATTGACCCCTGGATGGCCCCCTCGCGCCTGAAGTCCCTTGCGGTCGAACGACACGAAGGAGTCCACTCGGCCATCGGGCTTTGGAGTCGGGCGAAACTCTCGGCCGCAGCCTGGAAAACGGACGGGGATACCAACACTCGAACTCGGTTCGAGGCAGTCCTCTCGCTTTGGCGCGTGGACACGGAGACAAAGCGACGAGTTGCGGAGCGGTGGGCACAGATCTCTCGCACTATCCACGGTCGCTCAGTCTCTGGAGTCGTCCAATCCCGTGTCCGGTACGCCGCCCAACATTGGCGACGTAAAGCGATGTCGTGGCGATGGGGTCGCTTCACCGAGAAGGTCCTGCTGCTCGGCTATTGGGGGATCGGATATGGCGAGAGAATCACTCGACCGCTCGTCGCCTGGGTCGTCATCGCGCTGGGGGGTGCCTTCACCCTGGGGACAGAGGCTTTTCCCGAGTTCGCAGCGGAAACTGCAGCGGACCGTTTCGAGTACTTGATACTCGCTCCACTCGCTGTCCTGCGGGTGACGACTGCCACCCCGACAGGCGAGTCGTGGGTGATACCGGCAATGCGTCTCGTCGGTCTGCTGTGTATCGGCACGGCCCTCCTCGCGGCACGGCGGATAGGGAGGGCCGAGTGACCCACCGACCTATCGATGTTCCTTACGCGTGAGGGCCTACAGGCTCACAAGGGGCAACATTAAGACATTGAGCCTCGCCGTCGGCAATCACTTGTCCTAACCCGGTCAGGAAGTGTTCGCCGACTCGCCTGGGCGGACGTACCAATAGGAGTTACCTCGGGTCCAGCCGGTTGGTCCGAGGATCTGTTCGAGGTTGGTGTGAAGCCGACGGACTCGACCCCGAACCGTCTCTGCTGGTCCTTGGGGCACTGCCATGCTCGTGAGCACCAACACCTTCCGTCGGTCCTTCGTCCATCGAAGGCGAGGATCGTTCTGGTCTGCTCGTATGGCGTTGGCGATCTCTTCGGCCGTAGAGCGAACGGCCTTGGCGTTCCACCGGGACCCCATGGGCCGAACCTGCCTCCACCCCGATGAGTGCAATTCGACGATGCCTGCCGATACATCGACTTCCCACCGCTGGAGATCGGCCCGTGTGGACCCCGAGACCGTTCTCCCGTGCCGCTCAATCAAGAAACGCAGAATTGGAGGGTCCCATTCAAGGGATTCCGCCCGGTGCAACTTGGAGCTATCCATCGAGGTCTCTTTGCTCCCCTCGAAGTGATCCCAGGATTCGCCGAGCGCCGCCAGCACCTCGCCGACATCCTCATCGGGGATCGGCCCAGGAACGAAAGCACTCAGTCGGTCACGGAGTCGGTCAATCACGGCGACAACCGATCAGTACTGCGGGTGTGATCCACCCCCTGCCACCAGTGTCCTCGAAGCTGCATGCGATGTCCTCCTGATCTCGTATTTGGGGCTTATCTGTGCGGCAGCACAGATAGTACGAGAGGTGGGCGCCACAACGCTCGTCGCTCAAGCGGGCGACGACCTTCGTTCGCTGACTGCCATCCCATATATCGGCCCCGTCACAGCGAGACATCTGGCTCGCAACCTCGGGATAGACGTTGCAAAGCCCGATAGACACTTGCTGCGACTGGCGCTGCGCGTTGAGGCAGATGTCAGCGAGATGGCCAGCGCTCTCGCCCAGGCCACAGGCGATCCGGCTCGTGTGGTGGATGGTGTGTTGTGGCGACACGCGGTCCTATCCACAGACGAATGCGGCCACGTAGGCAGTTGAGCACCGACGGGAACCAACCGGAAACCCCGGATCTGAACTCATAACCCGAAGGACGGAGGCAAGTTTTCCCCCGCTACGCAGCCGAACGAGGGTCAGGTTCTTCCTGGCCTTCTGTTCGCGTTCTGATGTGCCTCGTTGCTTGCGACTGTGCGGGGTCGCGCCGAGTGCGCAATCAACCATCGCACTGACACCACAATGGTGAAGTCGGAAGGCTGATCTTGGGGTTTTACGAGCCGGCTGGTGGCGGGATCTCGACCTCGGTGTCATTGTCTTCCTCGCCATGGCTCGGCTGTGGTTCGTGGACCTCGAAGTCGAGCGCGTAGAGCGTCTCTCCTTCTGATCCGATGGCGGTGAGGGTGACTGGGCCGACATAGTCGCCAACGTCGAACAAGACGGTTGCGCCGAACGGCCGTTGCCAGAGGCTGCGTCCGTCATCGAGGTCGAGGGAGACGACGGCTGTTCCGCCTGGTAGGGCGAGCCAGGTCACGTAGGAACCCACGAACCCCTCATCGTCGGCATGCAACCGGCCACTGGTGCTGCGACCCTCCGGGATATCTGCGGGTGATGTGCAGAAGCCCCCTCCTCCGAGAGTCGAGCTGTTGCCGACCGTGAGGCAGAGATGGGGTCCGGCCCCTCGGAGCCGATCGAACCAGTTGACCGATCCGTTGGTGTGCAGGAATACCGACCGACCGGCAACATCCCCGATGTACACGACAGGTACGTCCCCGGGATCCACGGTCGGATCAAACAACGGTTCGCGTTGTTCCAACCGCTGCTCAACACCCAGTCCCGTAAGCTCGAAATTGGGCCTGGGGGCGGCATGACCGCCGTAAACGCTGAGAATTCTGAACATCGTCCCTACCTGGGCGATGGGTTCGTCGGTGACAGGGATTTCCACGTTGCCGTCGATCAGCAGCCGTGTCGGGGAGTCGGGCCCATCGGCAGCCGCGATACGGGGCAGGGCCGGCACCATCAGCGAGACGGCCAGGAGCACGACCACCAGCGTCGTCCCTGCGGACACGAGACCGTGACGGACACGCCGGCGACGGATCCTCCGCTTCACCATGTGCAACGAACCGGATGCAGCAGGGACGGCTGCCATTTCGTCACAGAAGTGACGTGACAAGAGTTCGTCAGTCATCGTTTTTGACCTCCACTCGAAGTATCTCCAGCGCTCGGGAGAGTCGGCTCTTCACTGTTCCAACGGGAATCCCCAAAGCATCCGCCACGTCTCTTTCCGACCAGTCGTTAACGACCCGCAGGACCACAACGGCGCGCTGTTCGAGGGACAGTTGGTTGACCTTCTCGGTGAGGTCTGGTCGCGGCGTATCCGGGATCCACCTAAGTGAACTGCTGTCCACCCACATTCGCTTGTTCTCCCGATCCCGTCGCCTGATTTGGTCGACGGCCCAGTTGAACGACACTCGGTACACCCATCCGGACGGGTTCCGATCCGCTCTCAGGTGCCGCCAGTTGGCGAAAGCCCGTGCCATCGCCTCATCGACAGCCTCTCTCGCAAGGTCGTGATCACGGATCGTCACCGCAAGCGTCCGATAGGTCCGATCCCACGTACTCCGGTAGAAGGCATCGAAAGTCGTGTGAACCGCCTTTCTTCTCATCCGGGCGGATCGTGGCAGCGCATCATCCATGTCATCAGGCATACGTCCAGGACCCCTGAGGACGTTCCATCCAATGACAGGCCAGCACATCCAGATCTGGCCGCGACCGACTCTGTACGGTGCCGTGGTGAGCAGATTCCGTGCAAGGTCCTGTCTCTGGTGGACATGTACGGGATTGATGGGAAATCGTGGTTGGGTCGCGTCGTGAGTAGCAGGGAGGCCGCCTTCCGTCGTCTCTTCCATGCCAACTACAGGCCTTTGCTGGCGTACGCGGTGAGGAGGACGACCCAACGTTCCGACGCCGAGGATGCTGTCGCGGAGGCCTTTGTTGTGGCGTGGCGGCGGATCGACGAGGTGCCGACGGATGATCGTGAGCAGCGTCTTTGGCTGTATGCCGTCGCACGGCGCACACTGGCCAACCATCGCCGGGGGAGCAAGCGGGCGGAGCGGCTTCCGCAAAGGCTGATTCCTCTCACTGGCAATTCTCCGTCGGCTGACATGAACATCGAGGATGAGGCCGATGTCCAACTCGGGTTGTGGGCGCTCGGCCAGCTGTCTGAGGAGGACCAGGAGTTGGTGCGGCTGGCGTTGTGGGAGGAACTCACCCACGCCGAGATCGCCCAGTTGATCGGCACTCCGGTCCCCAATGTCGCGGTCCGGCTTCATCGAGCCCGAGAGCGGCTGCGACAGATTTTCAACGGTCGCATGCAAGGTCCGGCCGCTGGTGGACATTCAACTGTTACGAGGGCAATCGGAAGTCACCGGCATCAGGAGTCGACGGAGTGAGACGCATGAGCGACCCATTCGAACTGATCCGACTGGCCAACCCGGTTCCCGATCCGGATCGGATGCCCGACGAACCCGACATGGCCTCATCCGAGGCCCTGGTAGAGGAGATCATCGGCATGAACAACACAGGATCGAAGACACGCACCCGCGCCAAGAGACTCAGACGAACCCTGCTCGCCGCAGCCACAATGGTCCTACTCGGAGCGACTGCAGCCATCGGAGGGGTCTTCGAGAGCGGCAACCTCGACGAACCTCCATTCTCAGGCGACGGCTGGCAGCTGATCGTCGGCCAGGAAGCCAACAATGAGCTCGCGACAAGTTGGAAGGTTTGCCACAAGTTCTCACCGGACGAGGGACCCGACGAGGCGAACGGATTCGGCCCCTCTGGATGTGTCACCTGGCCAGACGACGCCACCGACACCATCATCATGGACGCCATCGCTTTCACGACCCCAGACGGACAACACTTGCTTTTCGTCGACTTGACCGGTGAGCTATTCGACACGGTGTCAGTTGTCCTCGACGACAGCCCAACGGTCGAAGTGGCACCATTCGCTATACCCGGATCGGGCAAGCAGTTCGCCGTGATCGAACTCCCAGCCGGAGCCGACACCGCCGAAGTCCAACTGCTCAACGATGGAGAGGTCATCGAAAGGCGCGGCCTCAACGTCGACACCAGCCAGTAGCAACCGCAGCGACGTCGACCTGGGTTCGATCATCGGGAACTGAAACCTCCCGCAAGCGACGATCGAACCCAGGTCGAAATAAACCTTGGCTGTGGAAGCTGCCTCTCTCGACGGACTACCCGAACTCGGAACGACTCAAATCGGGCATGGCGCAGATTCTCAGGTTCTTCCATCACGGACATCTTCACTCAGCGGACGTTTGAGTCACGAGATCGGTTCCACGCTGGCGATTCCGACGGAATGGCGCTCCCGGCGGTGACCACTGGTTGACCCATGTCGTCCCCTACGACTCGACGTCCCTGTGCACGCACCTGCCCGCCACCCGGCTTGACCTGGAGGTGGGTGAGTCGAGGTACCTCGTACAATCACGACCGTGATGTACCTTCACCCGCCCGAGACGCTTGCTGACGTGATACCGCCAGATCAGCCTGCGTACCGCGCCGACCAGTTGCGGGAGTGGCTGTACACCACGCCGGTGCTGACCGTGGACGAGATGACGAACCTCCCGCTCGAGCTCAGGGAGCAGTGGCGGGACGAGTTGTGGCCGTTCACCGTCGACATCGAGCAGTCGGGTGATCACGGACGGACCGTGAAGTGGCTGTTCCGCGCCGGCGACGGAGTGGGGATCGAGGCGGTCTTGATGGGGTACGCGGATCGCACGACCCTGTGCCTCTCTTCTCAGGCCGGGTGCGCCCTCGCCTGCACGTTCTGTGCGACGGGTCAGTACGGCTTCGAACGCAACCTCGACGCCGGGGAGATCGTCGCCCAGGTCGCCTATGCCAAGGCGTTCCTGGCGACTTCCGGCCTCCCCGGATCACCCTCCGCCCTGACGAATGTGGTTTTCATGGGAATGGGAGAACCACTCGCGAACTTCGATCGGGTGAGGGAGGCGCTTCGTCGCATGATCGAAGGGATGAACATGGGCGCCCGCTCGATCACCGTCTCGACCGTCGGCATGGTCCCAGGGATGCGACGGCTGGCAGCGGAGCCGTGGCAGGTCAACCTCGCGGTGAGCATTCACGCCGCCGACGATGAACTGCGCTCCCAACTCGTCCCCTTGAACAGGCGGTACCCGCTAGCCGACGTCGAAGCCGCCGCCTCGGAGTACTTCGAACGGAAGGGAAGGAGGGTTTCGCTGGAGTGGACGATGATCGACGGTGTCAACGACACGGCAGATCAGGCCCACAAACTGGCGGCGCTCGCTCATCGTCTGCGAGCGCACGTCAACTTGATCGCCCTCAACGCCACCCCGCTGTCACCAATGCGACCATCCCACCCGGATCGCATTGCGGCGTTTGTGGAGATGCTGCTGGCCGAGGACGTCAACGTCACCGTGCGGAACACGCGCGGGGCGGACATCGACGCCGCGTGCGGTCAGCTGCGAGCCCTGGAAGCTCCCCGCCGCAACCGGCTTCACATCTCACCCGCCTGATCGAGTCCCTCGCCGTCCAACAGGTCACGAAGGGACTCCAGAGGTTCTTCGAGCCTCACTCGAACGCGTTGTAGTTCAGGCGCAGAGCGGCTCGCCCATCCCCATGAAGACGACGTTGGTCAGGGTGGAGGGGGAGCCGGGTAGGCCATGTGACGCGAGGAATGCCTTGGCGTACGCCACCTGAGCGACGATCTCGCCTGCGTCGAGATTTCTCTCGAATCCGTACTGTCCGGTAGCGCAGAATGTGCAGGCGAGGGCACAGCCCGCCTGACTGGAGATGCAGAGAGTGGTGCGATCCTCGTATCCCATCAACACGGCCTCGATTCCCACACCGTCACCGGCGCGGAAGAGCCACTTCACCGTGCGCCCCTGGTCGCCGGTCTGTTCCACGTCGACCGTGAACGGCCAGAGGTCGCCGGCCAGCCGCTCCCGCAGACTCGCCGGCAGGTTGGTCATCTCCGCCACGGAGAGCACCGGATGGTCGTACAACCACTCGCGCATCTGGTCGGCGCGGAACGCCGGTTCCTCTGGGAGAAGCTCGCCGAAGGCGTCAGGATCGTGGAGGTAGAGCACAAGGGAAGTGTACGGACCGCCCGACCGTGTCCTCGGATGCGAGAACGCTGGAACCGCGAAGCGACGGACGACGTCTGAGATCTCGCATTGAAGGGAGAACACCACATGACCATGCTCGCCACCTGGCAGTCCACCGCCGGAGGAACCCGACTCACCCCACTGATCCTCGAACCGGGCGATCCCGGCTTCGATGACGTCGCCCTGCCGTGGAACCGTGCCCACCGTCACTCGCCGGCCTTCGTGGGCATTCCCGAGTCAGCGGCAGACGTCGTCGAGTTGGTCCAATTCGCCAAGGCTCGCGGCCTGACTGTGGGAGTCCAAGCGACCGGACACGGGGTCGCCCGCCCGGTCACCGGAGGACTGTTGATCCTCACCCATCGCCTCGACTCGGTCGACATCGACCCTGATGCATCCGTCTGCCGGCTCGGCGCCGGAGTGCAGTGGGGCCCGGTCCTCGAAGCCGCCCAGAAACACGGGCTCGCTCCCCTGCTCGGATCCTCGCCGAACGTCGGCGCCGTGGGGTACACCCTTGGTGGCGGCCTCGGCTGGCTCGCCCGCCTCCACGGTTTGGCCTCCGACAGCGTGGTGTCGTTCGAAGTCGTCACGGTCGACGGACGGCTGATGCGGGTCAGTGCCGAAGAGAACCCCGAGCTCTTCTGGGGCCTGCGCGGCGGAGGGGCCGGCTCGCTCGTCATCGTGACCTCGATGGAGGTCCGGATGTTCGAGGTGTCCACCGTCTACGGCGGAAACCTCCTCTACCCAGCGGAGATGGGGCGCGAAGTGCTCGCCCGTTGGCGGGACTGGATCCCGACGGTCCCCAACGAGCTCAGCTCATCGGTGGTCACCAAGACGTTCCCGGCCTTCGACCACATCCCCGCGCACCTGCGCGGCCGGTCATTCGTGATGGTGCGCGGCTGCTACGCCGGCGATCCGGAGGCAGGCGAGCGGCTGCTCGCGTACTGGCGGCACTGGCGTCGGCCGGAGATCGACGACTGGAAGACGATGCCGTTCACCGAGGTCGCGACCATCGCCGGCGATCCTGTCAATCCGTCCGCAGGCCGGATGAGCGGCGGCTGGCTCCGGGAGTTCTCCGACCACGCGATCGAGGTACTCGTCACACACACGCTGGAGACGCCGAACTCATCCTGACGATGGGCGGGGGCGCGCCGACTCCGGGCGCGAATGCGGCTCTCCTCGCCAACCTGGACTCCGTGCTGTCCGAGCTCTCTGCCGAGCGGACCGGTGGTGTGTTCTTGAACTTTCTCGACGGTGACAACCGTCGCAGCCAGTCGGCGGCGGGCGTCAGCTCGGCGGAACGGATGAGGCAACTGAAGTCCGCGTACGATCCCGCCGACGTGATGTCGCACGGCCTCGACTTCGCTTCCTGACCGTCAGGTCGGGCGTTTCATCCCGAAGATGTCACGCGTCGTCGTGTAGTTGGGTCCACCCATGCGGCCGATCAGGTCGAGTCCGGCCTGGTCGACCCGGGTGCCGTCCAAGAGGTCCTCTCGGATGCGGAAGAGCACGACCTCGCCGATGACCAGCGTCGAGTTCATGGGGGGCCGCCCGACAGGAACGAGTTGAGTGACCCGGCATTCGAGGGTCGCCTTCGCCTCTGCGACATACGGAGCGCCCACCTTGTCTCCGGCCAGCGGTGTCAGCCCTGCGACCTCGAACTCATCGACATCGGCGCCATATCTGCCGGACGTCACGTTCATCTGCTCGGCCAGGTCGTGAGAGACCATGTTGACGGTGAACTCGCCCGATTCCTCGACGTTTGCCAGGGTGTTCTTGGGTCCACCGCCCTGCATGAGTGGCGAGAACAACACGGTCGGCGGGGTGGCGGCCACCGCATTGAAGAACGAGAACGGCGCCAGGTTCCGCACACCGGCCGCGCTGACCGTGCCGATCCATCCGATGGGCCGGGGAACCACCAGCCCGATGAGGAGTTTGTAGGCGTCGATCGGCTCTTCGGCCGCTGGGTCGATGATTGCCATGTCGCTCAAGGGCTCCGGAGCGTACCGGGTAGCCTCGATGGACTGTGAGTGTCTCACCCCTGCCCGAACACATCGAAGTCCGCGCAGACGAGGGCTTCGACACCGGACAACTCCACGCCTACCTCGAAGGCCGGTTGCCGGGATCTGACGGGGAGCTGACCGTCCGTCAGTTCTCCCGGGGCAAGGCGAACCTCACCTATCTGCTCCGATACGGCGACGGTGGCGAGGCGGTCGAGTACGTGTTGCGCCGCCCACCCCTCGGTCCTGTGGCGCCCGGCGCCCACGACATGGCCAGGGAATACCGGGTCCTGTCGACGCTGTGGCAGGCGTTCCCGAAGGCGGCGCGGGCATTCGTGTTCTGTGACGACGAGTCCGTGATCGGAGCCCCGTTCTTCGTGATGGAGCGTCTGCACGGCGTCGTCGTCCAAGGAGTGGTGCCGCCCGAGTTCGGCTCTGGCAAGGATCCAGCCGCCAACCGGGCGCTGTCGGAGGTCGTCGTCGACACGCTTGCCGAGTTCCACGCCGTCGATCCCGCCGAGGCCGGACTCGGTGATCTCGGGCATCCTGACGGGTTCCTGCAGCGACAGGTGGAAGGCTGGACCGGACGATGGGAGAAGGCCAAACACACGGAAAACCCTCTGGCGACGGAGCTGGCTGGGTGGCTGGCGTCGAACCTGCCTCCCCCGGGACCGGTCACACTGCTCCACAACGATTGGCGGCTCGACAATCTCGCGGTTGGCCCGGACGATCCCGGCCGATGTGTCGCGGTCTACGACTGGGACATGTGCACTCGGGGCGACGCGTTCGCCGACCTCGGCACCCTGATGTCCGTCTGGTACGACCCGGGGGAAGCACCATCGTCTCTCAACACAATGCCGACATTCACGCCCGGATGGCTGCCGCGTGCCGCCGCCATCGAACGCTATGGCAGGGCGTCGGGGTTCGATCTCACCCACGTCGACTGGTATGTCGTGTTCGGGACGTTCAAACTGGCGGTGGTGCTCCAGCAGATCTACATCCGGTGGCGGCGCGGCCAGACCGCAGACGAACGCTTCGAGATCATGGGCGACGGAGCTGCCCAACTCCTCGAACTCGCCTCGACACGTCGTCCATGATCTCGCGGCCACGACGGTGATCGAGCATCTCGACGGTGAGCGTTTTGTGAGCGTGCAGACCTTCCGACACTCCGGTGGGCCCGTTGCCACCCCCGTGTGGTTCGCCTCCTTCGAAGACGGGTTCGTCTTCGGTACTCACACCGACTCAGGGAAGGTCAGGCGGATTCGTGCCGAGCCGGCCGTGCGATTCGCCGCCGCGAACTATCGGGGCTTGGAGCGCCGCGACTACACCGACGGTTGCGCGGAGATCCTGGGAGGTCACGAGGCGGTGGCCGCAGAGTCTGCACTCTCCGACAAGTACGGATGGCAGTGGTTCCCGTTCTCCCGGCTGATCGACTGCTACGTGCGGGTCGTCCCGAACCGGAAGGTCACCGACGACGGTCGATGATCCGAGCGGCGAGGATTCCCGCAGCCATCGAGAGGATGGCGACGGAGGGGACCAGGAACTCGAGCCGGATCCCGAGATCGAGCATCACGTCTGTGACAGGTCCGGCGATGACCCCGGATGGACGAAACATGGACCCATGATCCCTGCTGGACACCTGCCGTGTCAACGGCGACCCGAACACGGGGTCCACTCGACCGTCTCCGCGGCGTGCCTAAGCTTTCAGGACATGCCATCTGTACGCGCCATGGCGCCGACCGACTGGCCGGCGATCCACCGCATTTACGAAGACGGGATCGCCACTGGTACTGCCACACTGGACACGACCGCGCCGTCGTGGATCTCCTGGGACACCGCGCACCTCGACCGCTGCAGGGTGGTGGCCACCGACGACGGAGAGGTCGTCGCCTGGGCTGCCCTCACACCGGTGACCGGCCGCTGTGCATGGGGCGGGGTGGCAGAGCTGTCGATCTACGTGGCGGAAGACGCCCGAGGAAAGAAGCTGGGCCGGCAGTTGCTCGAAGCCCTCGTTGCGAAGTCCGAAGAGGAGGGCTTCTGGACCCTGCAGGCACAGATCTTCGAAGAGAACTCCGTCAGCATCCACATCCACGAGGCGGTGGGGTTCCGGGTCGTCGGGGTGCGCGAGCGCATCGGTCATGTGAATGACAGATGGCACAACGTCGTGCTGATGGAACGCCGGTCTCAGACCGTCGGCGTCTGAACGGCGAGCAGCGTTCTCCGAGTCCAGTCGACGGTGTAGATCACCCCGTGACCCGGAAACGATCCGGTCTCCCCACACACCCGGAGCGCCGCGCGGATCACCCCGCCGTGAGTGACCGCCAGATGTGATCCGGGGACGAGCCCGTCGAGAAAGTCGCCGACCCGCGCCACGAACCCGGCGACCGCTTCCCCGCCGGGTGCGATGAAGCCGTCGAACTTCAAGAGGCCGGCGCGGACGTCGGTGTCGAGTTCTGCCCAGGTGTGACCCTCGATCTGCCCGAAATCGATCTCTCGCAACCGAGCGTCGGGAGCGGCATCCCAGCCCGCCAGCCGGGCGGTGTCAGATGCTCGACGAAGGTCAGAGCTCCAGACGCCGGTGTATCGGGAGATCTCCACGGCCGCGCCGAGCAGCCTCGCCTGTCGCTCGCCCTCGAGGTTGAGGGGAAGGTCCGTCCAGCCCAACAGTCGGTGGTCGACGTTCCAGTCCGTCTGGCCGTGGCGCACGAACGAGACTCGCGCCGTCACGCCGACACCAGCGCCAGGCCACCGACGAGGGCCAACTGCTGCCAGGCGCCCAGCACATCACCGGTGACCCCGCCGATCCGACGGTGAGCCCACGCCCAGGTCCCCAGCGGACCCACGAGCGCTCCAACCATCACCATGGGGAGGCGCGACCCCACGACCCACCATCCGACGCCAACGACCGCGACAGCAACGATCACTGCCTGCACACGTCGAACATCGGTGAGGTGGACCACACCGGAGCCCTCGGTGGAGGCGGCGCGTGCCCAGGGCATGATCCCGATCACGACTCCCCGCGACAGGGCGTGGAGCCACGCCAATGTCACCACGGCCGAGACATCCGCTGCCAGATCGGCCACCAACACCACCCTGGCCAGGAGCACGAGGACCAGGGCTGCCACTCCGAACGTCCCCAATCGGGAGTCGCGCATGATCTCCAGCTGCCGCTCTCTCGTGCGAATCGACGAGAGCCCGTCGAAGGTGTCCGCCAGTCCGTCTTCGTGAAACGCCCCCGTCGTTGCAACGGCGACGCCGACAGCCACGACCGCCGACGCGAAGCTCGATCCGGTGACGACCGAGACACCCCAGTACGCCAGTCCGGCGACCGCCCCCACGCCGAGTCCCACGATCGGAAACCACGGTATCGATGATCCGGGATCTTCGCCGTCGTCTCCGATGGGCACTCGGGTGAGAAACGACACCGCTCCCCGCAGTCCGCTCACACCAGCCCCCACTCGTCGAAGGTGGCGACGTCGACCACCGCCGCCGCGGCAAGTCCCACGATAGGGAGCGCCACCAACGCGCCCGACCCCTCACCCAAGCCGAGAGCGAGGTCGAGCAGCGGATCGAGCCCGAGTCGTTCGAGCAGAAGTCGGTGCCCCGGCTCGGGCGACAGATGTGCGGCGAGACAGTGGTCCAGTGCGCCTGGCACCGCAAATGCCAGCGCGGCAGCTGCGGCGGTCGTGACGTAGCCGTCGAGCAGGACGGGAATCGATCGCAGCCTGGCCTCGGCGATCGCCCCCGCCAGCACCGCGTGCTCCGAACCGCCCAGGCGGCGGAGAATTTCGAGCGGATCGGCGTCGCCCACTCGGGCGACGGCATCATGGACTGCCTGGCGTTTGCGTTTCATCCCGTCTTCGTCGACTCCCGCCCCAGGCCCGACGAATCGGGCGGTGTCGCCCCCGCACAGGGCCGCGCTGACGGCGGCGGTCGCAGTGGTGTTCCCGATTCCCATTTCGCCCACGAGCAGCAAATCCGTGTCGAGTTCGGCGACCGTCCTTCGCCCGAGATCGACGAGGTGTTCGAACCGTTCGCCCTCCAACGCATCGTCGGTGACGATGTCCGCAGTGGGAAATCCCACGCCGGCGTCCACCAGACGCACCGCCACCCCGAGGCGCTCCGCGAGCACCGCAGATGTTGCGGCACCCGCCTTGATGGCGTCGATCATCGCCGTCGTCACCTCCGCCCCGAACGCCGACACGCCGCGGGCGACCACGCCGTGGTCGCCCGCTGCCAGGACGAGGGCAGCTTTGGAAACGGCGGGAACGTCGGTCCGCTGCCACGCCGCCAACCATCCTGCGACCCGGTCGAGACGTGCGAACGCGCCCGGCGGACGCAGCACCCTCGCCGCCCTCTGGATGACCGCCTGCCGGTGGAGTTCGTCGGGTCCGGGCGCGTTGGCGAGGTCCCGGAGCAATTGCTCGATCACCACGGCGCGGCCGGCAACGCAAGCGCCCTGCCGGCAACCATCAGGTAGGAGTCGGTCGCCGAGGCAGCAAACAGCGAATTGACCTGTCCCAGGAGATCCCGATACCGCCGGATCATCGGGTCGGCGGGGACGATCCCATCTCCCACCTCGTTGGAGACGACCATACCGTCGCCCTCTCTGCGGACGAGCACCCCGATCGCCTCCCTCGCCTGGTCGACGATGTCACCGTCCGAGGAGCCGAGGACATTCGCCAACCACAGGGTGAGGCAATCGACGATGACGAAGTGTTCCTCGGCCACGGTCCGGAGTGCAGCCGTCAGCGCAACGGGCTCCTCGACGGTCTCCCACGACCGGGGCCGGGCCGCCCGGTGACGGTCGATCCTGGCGGCCATTTCCTCGTCACCTGCTTCGGCGGTGGCGACCACCGTCACTCCGGCCCGCGCCGCGGTGGCGCGCCGTTCGGCCGCCGAGGACTTGCCGCTCCGCGCTCCCCCGGTGACGAATACGTACGGCATCAGAAGTCGATGCCGCGCCGCGACATCACACCCTGGTCGTAGGGATGTTTGACCTTCACCATCTCGGTGACGGTGTCGGCGACGGACACGAGCGACTCGGATGCGTCCCTGCCGGTGGCCACGATGTTCACCGAGGGGGGCCGGCTGCGAATCGTCTCGATGACTTCGGAAGGGTCGATCCATCCCCAGTTCATCGGATAGGTGACTTCATCGAGAATCACCAAGTCGTAGTCGCCCGACATGATGCGCTCGGAGGCGAAGTTCCACGCAGTCCGGGCGACAGCTTCGGACTCCGAGAGTTCGTCGGAATCCCAGGTGAACCCGTCACCCAGCGCCCACCAATCGACACCGAGGCGCCGACCCACGCTCTCCTCTCCGACCTTCCAGTCTCCCGACTTCAGGAACTGGATGACTGCGACCTTCCACCCCCTGGCCACTGCTCGGATCATGATTCCGAAGGCTGCGGTGCTCTTGCCCTTGCCGTCGCCGGTGTTGACGATGACCAGTGACGGCTTCCGGACCTTCGCAGTGGCCGGTGGCTCCCTCGGTGGCGTGTCACCCATTCCGCTCATGGTGCCTCCCTCGCGACGAGTTCGTCCACGCTTGCTTCTTCCATTGATCGACTGGGTATCACCACGACTCGGCCGTCGCCGTCGTCGAGCACCCGAACCGTGGCGCCATAGTGCAGACGGATCGTCGACTCGGTCAGCACCGACACCGGCGTCCCCTCCGAGACGACCCTTCCCCCCGACACCATCACCAGCCGATCGCAGAACTGGGCCGCAAGTGTCAGGTCGTGGATGGCTGCCACGACGGTCAGACCGCAGGACCGGCGCATCTCGTCTACGAGTCGCAACACGCGCTGGGCATGACCGACATCGAGCGCGCTGGTGGGCTCGTCGAGGAGGAGGAGCGATGCGCCCTGCGCGAGCGATCTCGCCAGGACGACCCTCTGGAACTCTCCGCCCGACAACGTCGACAGGTCCCGACCGACGAGACCCTCGGCGCCGAGCGACGCCAGTCCGGCCGCGGCGGCGTCGATGTCCCGACGGGTCTCCCCCGCCAGCATCCCCAGGTGTGGTGTCCGTCCCAGGAGTACGTAGTCGGCGACCGTCATCCCGGGTGGAACCATTGGGCGCTGAGGGACGAGCGCCACCGCTCTGGCCCGGTCGCGCCGGGACATGGTGTCGACGGAAAAACCGTCGACCCGGATCGTTCCCTGGAAAGGGACGATCCCAACCACGGCGTTGAGCAAGGTGGTCTTGCCTGCGCCGTTCGGTCCGACGACACCCACGAACTCACCGTTGCGTACGGAGAGATCGACTCCGGTGACGATCGGCTCGCCGTCGAGTCGGACCGAGACTTCCTCGAGTGTGAGCTTGTGACCGTTCACAGGGCAGTCCTCCGGGAGCGACGCAGCACCAGCAGGAAGAACGGTGCGCCCACAAATGCGGTGACGACCCCGATCGGAAGTTCGGCGGGGCTCATGACGGTCCGCGCCCCGAGATCCGTGATGACCATGAACGCCGCGCCAAAGATCATCGAGAGGGGTACGACCACCCGATAGCTCGACCCAGTCACAAGACGGACGAGGTGCGGGACGATGATCCCCACGAATCCGATCAGTCCGCTCACCGACACCGCGGCCGACGTTGCCAGCGTGGCAGCTGCGACCAAGAGGAGACGGATCCGGGCGACGGGAACTCCGAGCGTCGCCGCCTCGTCCTCTCCCAGCGCCAAGACGTCGAGGTGTCTCCGGAAGGCAAAGATCACCACGCCACTCACCACCGCATAGGGAGCAAGCGCGGTCACATCGCCCCAGCCGTTCGTCGAGAGTCGCCCCAGAATCCACACGTACACCTCCCGCAAGGTGTCGGTGCTCCGTTGCTGGAGATAGGTCTGCATCGCCGTGAAGAACGCGGCAACCGCCACTCCGGCCAGGATGATCGCAGCGCCGGTGCGGCCACCGGCCGCGCGACCCAGAACGTACGCGATGCCAACCGCCACGATTGCCCCGAGAAAGGCCGCCAGTCCGATGATCGCACGGGCGCCGGTGGTGATCGCCAGCGTGGCGCCCAACCCGGCGCCCGCGGCCGCACCGAGAAGAAACGGATCGGCGAGCGGGTTGCGAAACACTCCCTGATACGCAGCCCCTGACATCGCCAGGCAGCCTCCCACGAGAGCACCCAGGACGACCCGAGGAAGCCTCCACGAGAAGAGAATGCTCTGATGGGCGTCGGAGATCGCGGGAGCATCGACCCCTGGAACCCACTGGAAGAGCGCCGAGAGCGCCGACGCCGCCGGCAGACCGGCCGGACCAACCAGCACCCCCGCCAGCAGCGCACCGGCAAGAACGGCAACGCCTCCCACCGCAACCGCAGGCCGGATCCTGCTGGGAGCGAGCGGGATGCTCACCCCTCCGACCTCTCTGCGAGCGCGTCGGCGACCAGGCGGAAGAACTCGACCAGGCGCGGCCCCCAGCGCGACGACAGATCGTCATCCAACTCGTACAACGCGCCTTCCTGGACCGCGGTGATCGAGTCCCACCCGGGACGGGCGGCGATGGTTTCGGGAGTGTCCCCGCAGCAGTTGGTGAAGAAGATCAGATCGGGGTCGGCGTCGATGATGAACTCGACCGAGAGCACCGGGTAGCCGAATCCGTCGCTGTCCGCGGGGTCCGCGATGCTCTCGAGGCCGAACGTGCCGAAGACTTCCCCAATGAAGGTCGACGAAGTCACCGAGTAGAAGGAACCGCCTCCGTCGCTGCCCAGCTCGTGGTAGTACGTCAGGGGTTCAGAGGTGAGCTCCACGCCGGCAACGAGCGCAGAGACCTCGGACTCCATCTCGGTTGCGAGTGCCTCCGCCTCCGAGATCATGCCTGTGGCGTCACCGAGGAGACGCACCTGGTCGTAGGCGTCCTGCACCCGCTGAGCCCCGGGGAGGACGAGCGTCGGAATGTCGACGCCTTCGAGCGCGGCGACGATGCCATCGATGTCGTCGCTCACGACGACGAGGTCGGGCTCATACGCCACGATGGCCTCGAGATTCGGGGTGAAACCGGAGAGATCGGTGACGGGGGCGTCGTCGGGGAAGTACGAGTACTCGTCCACCGCCACCACCTGCGACCCCGCACCGATGGCGAACAACATCTCCGTCGCGGTCGGTGACAGCGAGACGATCGCCGTGGGGCGCTCGGCGATCGTGGTCGTCACACCCCCCGAATTCACCGTCAGCGGGTACCCGGGCATCGCCGGTTCGGTGCTCGTCGTGGTCGTCTCCGCAACGGACGGCGACCCGAGCGATTCGGTCGTGGTTGTGTCGCCGGCATCCGGACTGGCGCAGGCCGCAAAGAGCAGTGCCATCGACACGAGAAGCGTCGTTGCCGACGCGCGATTCCTGAACATCCCATCCTCCTGGGTTGGAGGATGAAAGAGAGTTCGACGGCGGAGTCCCCGCCGGCGGACTTCACCTTCACCCGAGGCTTCGTCTGCGCCGTGGCACCAGGCGACCTGGCTCGGCCCCGTAGGGCCTCACAGTTGCGGGACAGCGCCGGTTCGTTCCGGACTTCGCTGCTGCCGACGGCACCGCTCACAGGGAGCGGTCGCACACCACGCTAGCCGAGGATGGAGACCATCGCGGCAGCGGCTCAGCCTTCGGCGGGGCGGGTTCCGAGCTCGAGATCGACGAACACGGTCTCTCCGGCTCGCCGGACTTCGAGTTCCACGATGTCACCCGCGGCGTAGTTGCGCACCACGGCGGCGAGGTCGACGAAGTCACCGATGGGATCACCGTCGACCGAGACCACGACGTCGTCCACCTGTAGGCCCGCGCCCTCCGCCGCCGTCCCGGGGGTGATCGACGTGATGACCGAACCCGCACGTCCTGTCGCCGTGGGGCCGATCGTCACACCGAGGAAACCGGGCTCGAAGGAACCGCCTTCGATGATCGCCCGCGCCACCCGGAACGCCCGATCGATGGGCACGGCGAAACCGACGCCGTCGTTGGCACCGCTCGCCGAGTAGATCGACACGTTGATGCCGACGATTCGCCCGAAGCGGTCCGCCAGCGGCCCTCCGCTGTTGCCCGGGTTGATCGATGCATCCGTTTGGAGCATGAGGCGGGGAGCTCCGTCGGGACCTTCGATCGCCTGGTCGACCGCGGAGATGATTCCTGAAGTCACGGTCGAATCCAGCCCCCATGGCGAACCGAGGGCGACTGCCAGCTGCCCGGGACGGGGGTCCTCGTCGAGCGACAGCGGCGCAGCCGGCAGGCCGATCCTGTCGACCTCGATCACTGCGATGTCGTTGGCGTCGTCGGTGCCGATGACTCGTCCCGGCACCCGGTCACCGTTCGCGAATCGGACGAGGACCGTTTCGACTCCGCTCACCACATGACCCGCAGTGAGAATCCGACCGTTGCTGTCGAAGATCACCCCGCTGCCGAGTCCGCCTTGCTGCAATTCGATCTGGACGACCGACTGGAGGAGAGCCTCTGCCACGTCGGCCACAGGCTCCTCCGACGCCGCGCTGACGAGCGGATCTGTCTGCGGGTCAGCGGGAGGAGCGGTGTTGTCCGCCGGGGGCGCGATCTCGGTCGCGGTCTCGGTCACCGTCGTGGAATCGGCGGGAGGCGCGGTGGTCGACACTGCGACCTCCGCGGCGGGAGGGGGGCCGGCCAGCCAGCCGATCCCGGCACCCGCGACGAACACCGTCAAGATGGCAAGGAAGACGAGCACGCGCGACGGGGCGTCGGTGCGCGGCTCGGCTGCCTCCGGCTCAGTCACGTCGGTGCGATCCATGTCCAACATTCCAACTCCTCGTCAAAGATGTGCAAAGTCGAGGCCATCGGTATCTCATTGGCGGTAAACCGCCGGTAAAGCATCGATGGACGGTGTCGGACCTGTTGCCGCGTCATTCGGTATCCACAGCACGATCGCTGAGCCGCCGCCGTCCCGGTCGTCTGCGGTGAGCCGCCCGTGATGCAAGCGCGCAACTTCGCGGACGATCGGGAGGCCGAGACCGCGCCCGTCGGCGGAGCCTTCGACGACGGCAGGATCGATGCCGGGACCACGGTCTGCGACTGCCAGGTACGCCCATCCGCCCACCGACCCGCTCCCGATCGTGATGGTCGTGTCTCGGGGCGACATCCGCAGTGCGTTGTCCACGAGGTTGCTGACCGCCCGATCGAGCGTCGCCCGATCGCCCTCGATGACGGCGGGGCGGGCGTCGACAGTGATCGTCACGCCCGCCGCCTCCATCCTCGCGGCCCAATCCGTGGCGACGGTGTTCGCCGCGTCAGCGAGGTCGAGGTCGACCATCAGCACTTCACCGACCTCGAGGCGCGCGACGGCGAGTAGCTCCTCCACCATTCGGCCCATCTGGTCGCTCGCCCGGGACACGAGCCGGCCGGTCGCCCGCCAATCGTCGACGGTCGTCCCCGGATCGTCGAGGGCCACCTCGACGTTGGAGCGGATCACCGCCAGCGGAGTGCGCAGATCGTGCGAGGTCTTGGCGAGAAGCTCCCGCTGGGACCGAAATGCCCTGTCGAGCCGGTCGAGCATCGCGTCGAACGTACCGGCCATGCGAGTCAGTTCGTCCGGTGGGCCGGCCAAGCCGATGCGTCGGGTGAGATCGGTCGCTTCGATCTCCTCGGCGACCGCCGTGATCCTGGTCAGCGGACGCAGCGCCCGGCCCGCGGTGAACCAACCCACCACCAGCGAGAGCACGAACAACGCAGCAAACACGAGAAGGGTGGTCGCCGCCACCTGGTTGAGGATGAACTCCCGCACCAGGCTCTCGAGCGTGCGGATCTGCTGCTCCTCGATCTGCGGGAACAGCAACGTCGTGCCGTCGATCTCGACGGTGTGGCCCCCCGTGACGACCCGGCGTGTCATCGTCAGGCCGCGGACGGTGTCCAATACGGCGAGGTACACCACCCCCAGCGCCAGGCCACCGATGCCGAACACGACGGCAGAGGTGATCCAAGACAGTCGGAAACGAAGTGACTTTGTGATCGGAGGCAGGTCCATCCGACCGTTCAGGCTATCGACGGCGGCGTAACACCGAGGTAAACCCCGGCGCGGCCGAAGCCCTGCAGCGACGTTCGCGTCGCGGGCTCAGGGCTGCTGGCCGAGGTTGTGGCGCCTGACCAACTCGCGGCGACGGGCCAACAACGCGTCGCGCCGTCGTCGGGCGGCGAGGTGCAGGACCGCGCTCGTCACAACGAATGCCGTGGTCACGGCGCCGGCGATCAGGCCAGGCAGAACACCGCCGCGGATCCCGGCAATGACGGTCGTCGCGATCCCGACCAATGAGGTGGCGACCACAGCCAAGCCCGTCGCCAAGACCCGGTCGGTGCCGTACAACGGCCGCCGCCGCGTCAACACGTAGGCGGCGAGGGCCATCCACGCGACGCCGAGCAAGACGATGCCGGCGAACGCGAGACGGGTGCGGAGCGGTAGTGCCGGCTCGGTCGCCCACAGCGATGCCGAGATGGCGGCCACTACGAGACCTGCCAGGCCCACCGCCAGATAGCGCAGCCGATCGGACCACGACAGCTCCCGGTCGAGGACAGCCAGCACCTCATCGGTGCTGCGGCCGGGACCGTCGTGGGTGGAGCGGTTGGTACGTGAATCGTCCATCAGTCGGTCTCCTCGTCGTGGTGGAGGACAGCACTCAGCTGTTGGCGTGCTCGATGCAGGCGGGACTTCACCGTTCCTGGCGGAACGGCGAGGATCTCCGCCACATCGCTCAGGGGAAGGTCGGCAAAGTGGAACAGAGCGACCACCTCGCGCTCGCGGGGCTCCAGTTCGGCGAGCGCGCTCTGGAGTTCGAGGCGGTCGAGGAGGCGGCCGAAGTCGTCTGTCCCGGTGTCCGGCCCGGATTCTTCCGCTGCAGGGAGCGGGTCGCTGTCGACCTGCCGATAGCTCTGACGCAACTCGTCGTAGACAGCGCGCCTGGCCAGTGTGAAAAGCCAGGCACCGAACCGGTCCGGTGCTGCGAGTCCCGGAAGACCGCGCACGACGCGGAGCCAGGTCTCCTGGGCGAGATCGTCGCTGCGCGCCGGGTTGGGGACCATCCGATGCACGAAAGACCAGAGCGGCCGGTGCCACCGATCCACCAGTTCGCCAAACGCGGCCCGTTCGCCGAGCTGGCAGCGCACCACCACCAACTCGTCCATTGCCGCTCTCTCGTCCGCTGCCGCTGTGGCCACGTCACCTCCGTCGTCCACCCAGATAGTCGCTGACGGAGGCTCGAAGGTTCACGGCAGCGTCCGCGCTCGCACGTGAGTAGCCCCGGACGCCGAACTCACGGGGTTCTGAGGACGTAGCCACGTCCCGACACCGTCTCGATCACCGGCGGGTCACCGAGCTTCTTGCGTAGGTTCGAGATCGTCACACGCACCGTGTTCGTGAACGGGTCGGCCATCTCGTCCCACACGTGTTCGAGCAGATGCTCTTGGCTGTGCACGTCATCGGGATGCGCGAGGAAGTACTCGAGGAGCGCGAACTCCTTGGCGGTGAGACCCAGCTCCTGTTCGCGGCGCGTCGCAGTGAAACGTGCCGGATCGAGACGAATGTCGCCGAGTTCCAGCACCGGGGAGAGGTCCTGGTCCCGGCGCAGGAGCGCACGGACCCGCGCCTCGAGTTCGGCAAAGGCGAACGGCTTGACGAGGTAGTCGTCAGCTCCCGCATCCAGACCGCGCACTCTGTCATCGAGGGTGTCGCGGGCGGTGAGCATCAGGATGCGCGGCGGGATGCCGTCGAGTGTGGGCGCGTCCCCCGACTTGATCGACTCGGCCAGATCCACGCCTGCGCCATCGGGAAGATTCCAGTCGAGGATCACCAGGTCGTGGGCAGCCACCGCAAGCGCGAGCTCCGCATCCAAGAGCGTTCCGGCGATGTCGACGGCGTGGCCACGTCGCGCCAGTCCGCGGCGGATGGCGGCTGCGAGGTCTGCTTCGTCCTCCACGATCAGGATGCGCACAGACCCAATCTCGCACACGCCGACGCCGGAGGCGAGCGGTAGCGTCCGATCCATGACCCGCCCGATCGACACCCATGCCGCAGTTCTCTTCGACCTCGACGGCGTCATCACTCCCACTGCCGAGGTTCACCGTCTGGCGTGGAAGCGAACATTCGATCAAGTGCTCTCGGCACACCAGGGCGATGCAGCCCACGGCGATACAGCCCAGGAATTCAGCATCGAGGACTACCTCACCTACGTCGACGGCAAACCGCGCTACGACGGCGTCCACAGCTTCCTCCGGTCCCGGGGCATCGACCTGCCCAGCGGTGACCCATCGGATCGGCCGTCACTCGACACGGAGGCAGGGATCGGCAACCTCAAGAACGACGAGTTCAACGCCGTACTGGAGCACACGGGTGTCGCTCCCTATCCCGGATCGGTGGCGCTCATCGATCACCTCGTCAGGGCCGGCGTCGAAGTCGCCATCGTGTCGTCGAGCGCCAATGCCCGAGGGGTGCTCACGGCTGCGGGCCTCATCGACCGGTTCGACGTGATCATCGACGGCGTCGCGGCCCGGGCGCGCGAACTCCCCGGCAAGCCCGCACCCGACACCTTTCTCGCTGCGGCGCGAGACCTCGGCGTGGCTGCCGCCGATGCCGTCGTGATCGAGGACGCCATCTCCGGCGTCGAGGCCGGCGTCGCCGGCGGTTTCGGACTCGTCGTCGGAGTCGACCGGGAGGGACACGCCCCGGCGCTGCGCGCGGCGGGAGCCCACGTCGTCGTCAATGACCTCGCCGATCTGGTCCCGGCCATCTCCTGAGGCCCGGCACCCCCTGGCCCTAGTCTCCTGGGAATGATCGGCCGCCATCGGACAGACCTGCCCGTCGACGTCTATCCGAATGATCCGTGGGCTCTCGTCGAAGAGTCGTTCGCCCCCCGGTTCCTGTACCTGACCGAGACCATCTTTGCGCTGTCCAACGGGCACCTGGGGATTCGCGGCACCGTCGACGAGGGGACGCCGGTGCACCTGCACGGCACCTACGTGAACGGATTTCACGAGACGTGGCCGATCACCCATGCCGAGACGGCGTTCGGACTGGCACGAACCGGCCAGACAATGGTCAATGTCCCCGACGCCACATCGATCCGGGTGGAAGTGGACGGCACCAGACTGTCGGTCAACCAGCTCACCGATCTCACCCAGCGGCGGTGGCTCGACTTCCGGCACGGCGTCCTCGAACGCAGAGTCGAGTTCACCGCCGAGTCCGGTGCGCAGGTCCAGGTCGCATTCCGGCGCCTCGTGTCGCTGTCGATGCGCGAGGTCGCAGCATTCTCGGTGGCAGTCCACGTCGACCGCCCTGCCCGGGTGACGGTGACGTCGAGGATGGTCAATCGACAGGACCGGGAACAGGCCGAGGACATGACCGAAGACGACCCGAGACGGGCGCAGTCGTTCAGCCACCGGGTTCTCGAGCCCCGAGCGGCCACTCTGGACGGTCTCCGCTTCTCGCAGGGATGGGTGACCGCCAGGAGCCATCTGGGCCTCATCGCGTCAGTCGATCATCGGCTCTCCCACCCGGCCGAAGTCGTTCTCAACCGCGACGCCAGCGACTTCGGACACCGATTCACCACCGAGGTGGGGCCGGAAACGCCATTCGTCGTCGAGAAGTTCGCCCACTATCGCGTCTGCGGCGAACATCCGGAGGAAGCGGACCGACGCGCCGTCACCCGCGACCTCGACCGGTGTGTGGAGATCGGTTTCGAGGGCCTCGCCGAGGAGCAACATCGCGTGCTCGCCGACCTCTGGTCGCGCGCCGATGTCGAGGTCGGGACAACCGCAGACACCCAACGGGCCGTGCGTTGGACTCTCTTTCAGATGTTCCAGGCGGCCACCCAGCTGCAAGGTGCGTCGATTCCCGCCAAAGGGCTCACCGGACAGGCGTACGACGGCCACTACTTCTGGGACACCGAGATCTATCTACTGCCGTTTCTCGCCCGCGCGCTTCCCGACAAGGCGCGGGAGATCCTCTTGCACCGCTATCACATGCTCGACGCAGCCCGACATCGCGCAGCCGAGCTGTCCCAGCGCGGAGCCTCGTTCCCGTGGAGAACGATCACCGGTGAGGAAGCGTCGGCCTACTTCCTCGCAGGAACTGCCCAGTACCACATCAACGCCGACATCACCTACGCGATCAGAACCTATGTCGAGGCGACCGGCGACGAGGCATTCCTGTGGGACCACGGTGTCGAGATCGCCGTTGAGACCGCCCGACTGTTCGAAGACCTCGGCTTCTACCGCAATCACCGCTTTCACATCCACGGGGTGACAGGGCCCGACGAGTACACCGCCCTGGTCGACGACAACGCGTTCACGAACGCCATGGCCCGCATGAACATGCGCTACGCCGCGGAGATCGCCACCCGAATGGCGGAAGAGCACCCGGCCCGATGGGCTGGCCTCGCCAAACGGCTCGAGATCGCGCCGGACGAGATCACCCGGTGGCGTCTCGCCGCCGACGCCGTCTACATCCCGCACGACGCTGACCTCGGCATCACGCCACAGGACGACGACTTCCTCCAGAAGGAACCGTGGGATTTCGACGGCGTGCCGGTGACCCAATACCCGCTCCTCCTCCATTTCCACCCTTTGGTCATCTACCGCTTCCAGGTGTTGAAGCAGGCAGATGTGGTCCTGGCCGACTTCCTTCTCGGCGAGGAGTTCAGCCCGGAACTGAAGCAGGCCAACTTCGACTATTACGACCCGATCACCACGGGCGACTCGTCGCTGTCGGCATCTGTGCAATCGATCATGGCGACCGAAATCGGCTATCGCGAAAAAGCCATGCAGCACTTCATGCATGCACTCTTCATGGATCTCGCGGATCTCGCCGGAAACACGACGGACGGCGTGCACATGGCGTCGGCGGGCGGAGTCTGGCTCGCCCTCGTGCACGGCTTTCTGGGACTACGGCGCCACGGAGATCAGATCCGGTTCAGCCCGCGGCTGCCGGAGGAATGGTCCCACTTGACGGTGAATCTCCCGCACCGGGGCAGACACATCCGCATCACCCTGCGCCCCCACCAGATGGTGTTCGAGTTGGACGGCGCATCACTCGACGTCGAGGTCGAGGGCAAGCGGGTGCGCCTGGAGCCCGGGGCGACAGAACTCGATGTCAGCCGACCGGCGTCACTGTCAGCGTGAGCAGCGCGGTCTCCGAGTCGTACACCAGGGCGAACTGCACCCCATCCGATTGCACCGAGCCGTCGATTCCGCCCAGTTGCGGATCTCGCACGTTGAGACCCATTTCACCCAGAAGATCAGCACGACCCTGGGGTGAGCGCTCCGGATCCACCGTGGCAACGGCGACCCCGAGAGCCTGAATCCCGATGCGGTCGTATTCGCTCGGTCCGCTCGGATCGACCACCAGCGAGAATGCGTTGAGGGATCCATTTGGCTGCACCTCGCCGATGAAGGAGAGGTACGGCGTGAATTGCTCTTCGAAGGGCCCGACGATCGGATTCGAGTCGAACTCCAGGACCTCATCGACGATTCCAGCCGCGGCATCCCAGCGGGCGACGAACTCGGGTGCGGAGAGCGCAAACACCGACCCGTCAGGGGAACCGGCAAGGGTGGTGGACGTCGAAGAGTCCACTGTCGTTTCCTCGGAGACCGTCGTCGTCGTGGTGACCACGGTGGTCTCGGTCACCGGGAGTGTGGGAGGCGGCGCCGCATCACCCTCGTAGTGCTGGATGAACGCGATCGCTCCCGGCGCCAACAATGCGATGAGGGCGATCAAGCCCACCACGACGCCGCCGATGGCGGCCATCTTCACACGATGGGTGCGCTTCGCATCCTTCAGACGGTAGTCCCGCAGCGTGCGCTGGGACGTGAGCACCTCGTCGGCGACATTGTTCGGTTCGAGGTCGTAGTCGTCTTCGATGCTCGAAGACGACGAGGACGTCACAGAACTGATGGCTTCGGAAAGACGGTCGAGTGCCGACCCTCCGAACCGGGAACGCGCGATGGCGGCATCGTCGGCGTCGAGTGCATCGGCCGTGGTGACGGCCACCATTGAAGCCTCGGACTCCGCGATGTCTTCGTCGCTCTCCGCCTCGATTCGCTCTGCTTCCTCGAGCCGGGCGGCCAGGGTCGGCGACACGTCGGGCGCCGGATCGTCGACCGCAATGGGCGGGTCGTCATCCTCTGTGTCCATCTCGATCGGCGGCGTCGAATGCGCCGAGACCGGCTCGATGGTCACCTCGATCTCGTCCAACTCGTCCCAGTCGAAATCCACCGGATCGGGATCGACTGGATCCGGCTCGACGGCAGGCACGGTCAACATCGCATCTGCCCGCTCGTCGACGTTCGGCGGTGGGGGCGGCGGGGACGATCCGAAGAGGAACGCCACGGGATCGTCCGCGGCATGCACCGTGTCAGGCGCCGACACGGGCACAACCGGATCGACGGCAGCCGCCAGCGGCTCGGAGGGCAATTCCGGCGGACGGACCTCGTCGGGGCCAGGCCCGGTCACAAATTCGATCAGCGACCGGAATCCCACGGGATCCGACGGCGTGAAGACTGCGTCGTCTCCGTCAACGACGATTCGGAACGTCCCGTTGCGGTCGGGATCAGGCTCGATGTGACAGTCGTCGATGGGCCACGCGCCCAGCTCGTCGCCGGACGCGCTCATTCGCAGCGTGCGCCCGCCGATCAGCTCGACGTCGATATCGATGTCGTCACCGGTACCCGTGACCAGCAACCCGGAATGAATGGTGGAGTTCTTGTTCACAATCGTCATTCTTCAAGTCCCACAAGTCCATCGGCTCGGATTGCCGGAGACTTGAAGGAGGACGGATGGGTCGCGGGACCCAAACCGGACTCCGGCGATCAGCGCCAGCAGTCGCCGCTCGGCGACCAATGGGACCAACCCCCGTTTTCATAGACCAACCACGCCGCCACCGCCACGTTCGCCACGGGATCGAACACGTCACTCCCCGACCAGCCGGCGGCGGCGGACCGCTCAGCCCACAAGCTACCCAAGTGCTGGAACAGTCCGGACGCCGTGGACATGGGGTTCTTCGCCGAGGCGTTTCCACCGGACTCGCAACGAATGACAGCCAGGGCACGACCGACGTCTCCCGGTTCGAAGAACTGTCCGACGAGCGGTCGCCAGTCGGCCACCCCGGACACCGCGTCCGGTACGAGGTCGTAGGCGGTGTGCGGCACGTCGAGACCACCGGCGACCACGGTCACGGCGCAGGTCGCGCCGATCAGGCCGGGGCGACACCCGGGAGGGATCGCCCGCGGGGCAGGGACACCGGGCACCTCTGGCAGATCACCCGAGTACGGGAGTTGCACCGACGACAGGTCGAGTTGCACTGGGAGGAGACGGGATTCGACTGTGAGCGCCCATGCCCCTCCGGATACGAGGATCATCCCCAGCGTGAGGAGTCCTGCGGCGTAGGACACGACGGCGCGCATCACTCACCTCGATTCAGGGGGTTCGGGCATGAACATGCCCGTAGCGAAAACGTTACCGCGACGCCGGCGGCCACCCAACTCGGTTCAGGCCGGAGTGACGGAGAAAAGCAGCGCGTTGAACTCTGCGAAGTACGCCAGGGTGTAGAGGTTCCCGCCGACCCGGACCTCCCCGTCGAGTCCCTCCAAGTCGGGATCTCGGACCGACAGGCCCATCGTCTCGAGCACCTCACCCCGTTCGTCGCGCTCGAGTTCGGGGTTGGCCACCGCGATGGCGACTCCCAACGCCGAGAGCGCCCGTTCGTCGTCTTCGGTGTTCCCGCTCGGGTCGATGACGAGCAAGATCGAACCCACGGTGCCGTCGGCATCGGTCCTTCCCTGCAACGTCAGATACTCGGTGATCCGGGACTCGAACTGCCCCGCCATGAGCGAGCCGCGGATCTGGACGGGCACACCGAACGCAGCAGCTGCGAGGTTCCACTCGGTGGTGAACTCGTCGAACGTCTGATCGAAGAGCGCGGCCGGCGGGACAGCGGTCGACGTGACGACGATCGTGGTGTTCTCGGCGTCCGTCGTCTCCTCGGTCTCGGGCCAGAACGCTGCGACGAGTCCAACGAGCACGACGCCAACCGCGACGGCGGCGGCGATGGCCCACTGCCGCGGGGACAGGATGCGGGCCGAACCGTCTACCCCGGTGGCGGCTCGCCCGGTGCGCTGCTCGTCTTCGACCATCCCGCGAATGACACCGATTCGGTCTGCCAGTGGCGACGCCCGCAAACGCTGTGCGGCCGCCGTCGAGAATCGGGTGGACTCAGCGGGTTCGAACACCGCCTTCTCGCCGTCGAGCGAGAGAATCACTGCCCCGCCGGCGCTGCGGGACACCCGGCAGTACTTGAGGGGCCAGGTTCCGATCACCTGCCCGTCGGTGCGCAAGGTCAGGTTCTCGTCGTCCAGGCCGACGTCGACAGGCACGCGCGCACCGTCGTCGAGGGTGAGCGTTCCCATGAAGATGTCCACAACTCCCGAAACGGTACCCCCCGACGCAGCCACTGAAGACGTGGCGCGCTTGGGGGAGACCCTGCCGAGAGACTTGGCTCAGTGCGTCGAGAGTCGCGCCAACGGATGCAGGTCGAAGCTCGAGGGCGCCCGGAATGAGACCCGGAACGTCGCTCCACCGCCGGGAGTGTCCGTGACCCGAATTCGACCAGCCATCGAATCGACGAGCGACTTGACGATGGCCAGTCCAAGACCCGATCCCTCCTGGGACCGGCGGTCGGGACGTTCGAGCTGCACGAACCGGTCGAAGATGCGATCCCGGTCCGCTTCGGGAATCCCCGGCCCGTGGTCGGCGACGACCAGCGTGATCCCGCCGGCCTCCCGAACCACCGACACCTCGACATCCGTACCTGCCCCGTACTTCACGGCGTTCTCGATGAGGTTCCGGACGACCTGGGTGAACTGGTCGGGGTCCGCGGCAATGACGTCTGAGGATGAGACGTCGACCCGGATGCCTTCGTAGCCGACGAGCGGGACCACTTCCTCGAGCACGTCGCTCACGCTCACCGGCATCAGCGTGGACTTCATCGTTCCTCGATCCAGACGCGATGCCACGAGAAGGTCGTTGATGAGCCGCTCCAGGCGGGTTGACTGCCGACGCGCCGAGCCGATCAACTCCGAGACGATCGTGTTCTCGTCCACGAGCCCCGGCCGCATGAGCGTGTCGAGGGCTCCCCGGATCGAGGTGAGCGGCGTCCGCAGCTCGTGGCTGACCACCGACACGAAGTCGGTCTTCATCTCGGCGACTTCACGCAAGCGCTGGTTCAGCTCGTCGGCTTCGCGCTGGCGTCGCAGCTGAGCCAGCACGAGTCCTGCCGGCGCGGACAGCACGTTGATCTCTTCGATGTCGCGGTCGTCGTAGTGGCCTTTGCGAGGATTGCCGACCAGGACCACACCGACGCGCTGGCCTTCGACGATGAGGGGCGCCGCCAGCGCCACGTGGATTCCGAGCTTGCCGAGCACGCCCCGGCGTTCTCGCTTCAAGGAGTCGACGCGCAGTGCGATGGGCCGCGCGGACCGCAGTGCCTTCGACACGAAGGCCGTATCCCGAATCCTCACCTCGAGCGGTTCGTCGAGTTCGATTGCGACGCCGTCGACGACGACCGTCGACGCCACACGAAGCATGCCACTGTGCTCATCGGCGATCAGCCAGGCTCCCGTGCCCGAGTCGAGGTAGGAGGACAGGCGGGTCAGCAGGACGGGGAGCGTCTCCGCCACCGAACTCGAAGCCCCGAGTGTCGAGGCCAGGTCGTACAGCCGCTGATACGCAGCACGTTCCTCCGCGAGGAGGTCCACATGCCGTCGGTCGCTGATCGAAGTGTGCTCCAGTTGCCGAGCGCCAAACCCGACGGCGAGGGAAGTCACCGCCACGATGAGGAGCGGCCCGATGATCTCTGTCGTTCCTGTGCCGCTGCGGGCGAAATACGACGCCGCCACCAGGCCGAGGGTCAAGACGGTCACCGACGCATGTCTCGCCCCGTTCAACACGAGACCCGTCATGACCACCACTGCAGCGAGGAGAGGGCGGGTGGATGCTGCCAGTTCCGGCATGAGTGCAAGCCCGCCAAGCACACACGCCACGATCACTGACCACAACCACGCCGCCCACGACTCCGACGACGCCACGGCACGCTCCCAGGGAACCCGGGTCGCCAGGGCAAGCCCGGCGAGCGTCGTTCCGAGGAACCCGGCAGTCGTCACGTCGAGTCGGACCCCGTCGATCCCCGCAACGAAGGTGAGCGTCACCACCGTCGCGAAGAGCACCGGCACGGACCGCCGCATCACGGCAGCCCGGAACACGGAAAGCGGATCCCCGACGGCCAGCCCGACCGTTGGTCCACCGGTTTCCGTGGCGACGTGTCGTCCACGTATCCGACTCGACATTGCATGCATGTCTCTGACTTCGACATATCCGGCCCCAAAAGCTGAGCAGCATCACACTCGCGCCCAAGATGACTAGTCACTCGCTGGCGGGTCAGTTGGGTGCGGATCGCCGTCACGTGGGAACATGGGGACATGTCCGATTCCCGAGAGACGCTCACCTGGGACCGCTACGGCACGGCGGTGCGTGATCTCGCGCGGACCGTCGCCGACGACGGATACCGCCCCGACATCATCCTGGCCATCGCCAGAGGGGGTCTGTTCGTCGCAGGATCGCTCGGCTATGCCCTCAGCGTGAAGAACCTCTACGTGATGAACATCGAGTACTACACGGGAGTCGGAACCAGGCTCGACGTGCCCGTCAAGCTTCCCCCCTACCAAGACGAAATGGAACTCGACGGAGCCCGCATCCTGATCGCCGACGACGTCGCCGACACCGGGAACACGATTCGAGTCGTCCATGACCACTGCGAGGGAAGGGTCGCCGATGTGCGAACCGCCGTCCTGTACGAAAAGCCGCACTCGCTCGTTCGCTGCGAATACGTGTGGAGCTACACGGACAAGTGGATCAACTTCCCCTGGTCGACCGAGACTCCGATCGTCGCCCCGTCCGATGGCCGGGACATCGTCCTCGACGCCTAACGGAGTCGGCGGATCGGCGACCCACCACTAGGAACCCTCGCCGCCGAAGTGGCGCTCCAAGTGGTGCCAGACACTCGGGTAGTCGTCCTGCAACGCGGGAATCGAACCGGCATAGGCGGTGGGTATCAGCGGGTAGCGGGTCTCGAACATGAACGACATGGTGTTCGCCAACTTCTCGGGCCGCAGCTCCGACGTCGTCGCCTTCATCCAGGCGTCGTGATCCGGGCCGTGGGGAAAATACATGTTGTGCAGGCTCATGCCCCCCGGATTGAAGCCCTCCTCCTTGGCGTCGTAGACGCCGTGGAGGAGGCCCATGAACTCCGACATGATGTTCTTGTGGTAGTAGGGGGGTCGGAAGGTGTGCTCCCCCACGAGCCAGCGGTCCGTGAAGAGGACGAAATCGACGTTGGCGACGCCGGGATCAGGCGACGGTGAGGTGAGCACGGTGAAGATCGACGGATCGGGATGATCGAAACTGATCGAGCCGATCACGTTGAAAAGGGCGAGGTCGTATTTCCAGGGCACGTGATTCCCGTGCCACCCGACCACGTCGATCGGCGAATGGTCGGTCTCCACGACGAACAGCCGTCCGTCGAACTTCACGAACAGCTCTCCGGACTCCTCGGTGTCCTCGAACGCGGCCACCGGATGGAGGAAATCCCGCGGGTTCGCCAGCCCGTTCGCGCCGATCGGGCCGCGGTCCGGAAGTTCGAAGAGCGTCCCGTAGTTCTCGCACACATACCCCCGAGCCCGCTCGCCGAGGAGTTCGACCCGAAAGACCATGCCGCGGGGCATCAGCGCGACCTCGCCGGGCGCGACCTCGAGGATCCCGCACTCGGTCACGAATCGCAGCCCACCCTCCTGGGGGACGATGAGAAGCTCGCCGTCTGCGTCATGGAAGTAGGTCCGATCCATCGACTTGGTCGCCATGTAGATGTGCGCCGCGATCCCCCGCTGCAGGTGCGCGTCCCCGTTGGTGGCGACCGTGCGGAGACCGGTGAGGAATGTGGTGGGTTCGTCAGGGAAGTCGGGCGGATTCCATCGGAGTTGGCCGATCGGCGGGTCCGACTCCCGGTTGGGCGCGGTGCGGATGAAGTGATTCGACGTCTCGGTGAAGCGCCAGGCGTGCCGCACCGACGGACGGATTCGGTACATCCACGTCCGGCGGTTGCGGTCATTCGGAACCGTGAACGCGGTGCCCGAGAGTTGCTCGGTGTACAAGCCGAGTGGAGGCTTCTGCGGATTGTTCTGGCCTGGGGGAAGGGCGCCTTCGATCGCCTCAGAGGCGAACTCGTTGCCGAAACCGGTTTGATACGACAGTGCAGTCACCGACGGCTCCTCTCTCAACGTACCGACCGTACCGGAAGCCGTGGCCCGGACGTCGTCGTCAGCGCACTCCGGTGGGCGTGACGAGCCGCAACCACGGTGCAATCAGCGCGATGGCCGCGGGAGCGAGGGCGGACACCAACAGCACCGGTCGGTACGACCCCGACACGTCGAAGGAGACGGCGAGGAGCAACGGCCCGATCGCCGAACCCGCCACGCCGATCGTCGACACCATCCCTTTGATGGCACCCTGGTTGGCGCGGCCGAAGTAGTGGGGGTAGACCGTGGCGTTGATGGCACCGCTCGTGCCTTGCATGATGCCGAAGACGAGTCCGTAGACGAGGACGGTGTCATCGGTCACGCTCGTCGCCAGGATCATCGCCGCCGCCATCGCCCCCTGGCCGACGGACAGCAAGAAGCGAGGGGCCACCCGATCGAGCAGCCAGCCAGTCGTGAGGTTGCTGAGTGCCTGGGCGATCCCAAGCGAGACGAACATGGTGGCAGCCACCGCGCGGCCGAGCCCGTTCTGTTCCATCACGGAGAAATGATGGAACACCAGGCCAGTGCCCAGCATCGAAGTCAGAAACGCCCCGGTCGCGAACAGCCAGAACGTAATGGTGCGACGCGCCTCTCCGAGGGTCAGGTTCCGCTCGGTATCGGCAACGCTTCGGGCGCCTTCGAACTTCTTGCCGTCCGGCACCTGTCCGTACCGCTCGGGAGCGAACCGGAACAGTCCCCCGCCCACCGGCAGCATGATCGCGGCGACTCCGATGCCGAGAATCGCGTAGGCCGTCCGCCACCCGAACGCGCCGATCAGCGACTCGATCACGAGCGGCATCACCGAGGTCGCCAGCGCCATTCCGGTTCCGAACAACCCGATGGCGATGCCCCGACGGCGAACGAACCACAGATTGATGGTGTGCAGGCTGACCAGCGACAGCGCTCCTTGGCCGAGTGCTCGGATGAAGGCGAAACCGACGAACAAGGTGAGGAGACTCCCGACGAATCCCATGAACACGCAGGCGAGCGCAAAGAGGGCAACGATCGGTACCACCGCCCGCCGGGGTCCGAAACGATCGATTGCCCGGCCGATGAACGGGAGGCTGAAGGAACCGACCAGTGTTCCTGCGGTGTAGGTCGCGGAGATGGTGGACCGGGCCATGCCGAGATCGTCGATCATGAAGTCGAGGAACACCGACACCCCGGGTGTCTGGCCGGGAATCGTCATCCAGCCACCGACCGTGCCGGCGGCCAACACCACCCATGAGTAGTGAACCGGAAGTCGGTCGATCAGGCGACTACGCAGATCGGGTGGTTCGCTCACAACGCGATGATCGGATCCAACAAGAGGTCGGGATGGTCGCGCTCGATGGCCTCGAGGCGGTGGCGGTTGGTGAACAACGCCACGGGAACGCCGGTGCTTCGCCGCGCGACCTCCACCCCGCGAATGCCTTCCAGAACCTCGATCCCGGAGTCATCGGTCCTCCGGGCGACGTTCCAGGGCGTCGATTCGAACAGCACCTCGGCGTTGAACTCATGCTGCAGCCGGTGCAGCGCGACTTCGTACTGCATCTCGCCCACGGCAGCGAGGATCGGCTCCCTGTCACCTCCCGCCTCCGTGCGCAGGATCTGAATGACCCCCTCTTCGTCGAGCTGGGTGATTCCCTTGCGGAACTGCTTGTAGCGGGCGGTGTCGAGATTGCGGGCCACGCGGAAGAACTCGGGGGCGAACGTCGGAATCGGCGGATATCGCACGTCGCCTTCGAGCGAGAGCGTGTCGCCGATCAGCAGGTCGGAGGCGTTCACGAGACCGATGATGTCTCCCGGGTATCCCACCTCCACGGTGTCGCGATCCCTTCCGAACACCTGCTGGGCGTATTTGGTCGTGAGCGAGCGGCCGGTGCGATGCGAAACGAGAGCCATCCCCCGTTCGAACATGCCGGTGCACAGGCGCATGTAGGCCACCCGATCGCGGTGGCGGGGATCGAGGTTGGCCTGGATCTTGAACACGAACCCCGACACCCCGTCGTCGAGTGCCCGGGGGACGCCGTCGCCGTCCTCTCTGGGGAGCGGACTCGGCGCCATCGTGTCCACGGCATCCAGCAGCAGGCGCACACCGAAGTTCCAGAGGGCGGACCCGAAGAAGACCGGCGTCGTCTCGCCCGCCATGAAGCGTTTCGGGTCGTGATTCGCTTCCACTTCGTCGAGGAGCTCCAGCTCGCCGAGGGCCCCCTCTCGCCACTCGTCGCCCGCGGCGGTCTCCGCATCGAGCTTCAACTCGTGCTCCGCCCCGATCCTGGTTCCCCGAGCCGTGCGCTCGAACTCCCAGAACGTGCCGTCTCTGCGATCGACGACACCCTGGAAGTCCCGCCCGATTCCCACAGGCCACGTGACCGGCGTCGCGGTGATCCCCAACTGACGTTCGATGTCGTCGAGCAGTTCCAACGGTGCCATGCCGGGCCGATCGCACTTGTTGACGAACGTGATGAGAGGAATACCCCTGGCTTGGGCCACCTGGAAGAGCTTCAGCGTCTGGGCTTCGATGCCCTTGGCGCCGTCGATGACGATCACCGCCGAGTCGACTGCCGAGAGGACGCGGTAGGTGTCCTCGGAAAAGTCTCGGTGGCCGGGAGTGTCGAGCAGATTGAACAGGCGGTCGCCGACCTCGAACTGCAGCACGGTCGAGGTGATCGAGATTCCCCGGGCCCTCTCCATCTCCATCCAGTCCGAGGTGACCTCGCGCCGCCCCGAGCGCGCGCCAACGGCACCCGCTTCGCCGATCGCACCCGAGAAGAGCAGCAGCTTCTCGGTCAGCGTGGTCTTTCCGGCGTCAGGGTGGGAGATGATCGCGAACGTCCGGCGACGCCGCGCCTCGGTTGAAATGGCGTCGGCCATCGGGGCCTCCCAAGTGGAAGCACCAGGCTACTGCAGGTCGAACCCACCACGGCCGGCGGTCGCTCGGCTCGGAGATCACTCTTTCGCTTCGAGCAGAACGCGAATACTCTTCGCGCATGCCCATTTTCCCGCAGAACGTGATCGGGGTGATCTGGGACTTCGACAAGACCCTGATCCCCGGATACATGCAGGCGCCGCTGTTCGCCCGTTACGACGTCGATCCCGCGACGTTCTGGGCGGAGTCCGACGGTCTGAACGAGTACTACCAGAGCCGCGGCGCGGGGATGACCAGCGGCGACACCCTGTATCTCAACCACATGTTGACGTACGTCCGCAGCGGCCTGATGAAGGGCCTCAACAACGACATTCTGCGTGACCTGGGAGGCGAGATCGCGTTCTACGCCGGCATGCCCGACTTCCTGGGTTCCCTCACCAAGGACATCGAGTCCGACCCCGCCTACGCCGAGCACCAGGTGACCGTGGAGCACTACATCGTTTCCTCGGGATTGCGACAGATGATCCTGGGAAGCGCAGTCGCCCCCTACGTCGCCGAAGTGTGGGGATGTGAGTTCTCCGAGGAGATCGCTCCTCCGGGCTATCTCGAGAGCGGGAAGATGTTCTCGGGCGACGACCGCGAAATCCGCCAGATCGTGTACACGATCGACAACACCTCCAAGACCCGGGCGGTCTTCGAGATCAACAAGGGTGCCAACCGGCACCGCAACATCGACGTCAATTCCAAGATCGCCCATGAGGACCGGCGGATCCCCTTCCAGAACATGGTGTACATCGCCGACGGTCCGAGCGACGTTCCCGTGTTCAGCGTCATCGAGAAGAACGGCGGGAAGACATTCGCGGTCTATCGACCGGGGTCGGAGGCCGAGTTCGAACAGGTGAACCGTCTCCTCGAACAGGATCGGATCGATGCCTACGGTCCCGCCGATTACACCGAGGGCAGCCAGACCGCCATGTGGCTGACCCACAGCGTGCGCACCATTGCAGACCGAATCGTGCGCGACCGGTCCCAAGCCCTCGCCGAACGCCTGGGGGCACCGCCGGGCCACCTGTCCGACTGACCGGTCAGGCCTCGGTCGCGTGGCTGTCCGCCTTGCCGTCGAGTGGATCGCCGATGTCGTAGATGGGACTTCGAAAAAGGGCGACGATCGACCGATCCGGGTCGTTGGCGACCGCCTGATATCCAGCGAAGACCACGGCAGTGATGGGCACGGCCAGAAATGCCCCCACGACTCCGAACGCCACGCCTCCCACCGCGATTGCCATGAGGATGACAAGGGAGTGCAAGGACAGCGAGCGACGGAACACGATCGGGTGGAGCACGTTGCCTTCTACCTGCTGAACCCCGAACACGATCGCCAGAACGATCAGGGCGTCGGTCAACCCGCCGTTGACGAACACCACCGCAACAGCGACGAGACCCGACAGGAACGCACCCACGATGGGGAAGAAGGCTCCGAGAAAGACGAGCAGCGAGAGCGGAAGTACCAGCGGCGCCCCGACGAGCGCAAGCCCGATTCCGATGAACAAAGCGTCGACGAAGCCGATGATCGCCAGACCCCGCACATACGCCCCGAGCGTCAGCCACGACGCCTCGAGCGAAGCGCGGACCCGGTCGGGATCTGAGACTCGGCGGAGGAGGGCGGCGTACGCCCGATCGCCGTCCTTGAGGTAGAAGAAGGTCGCGAGCAGCATCAGCACGGCCCCTGTCACGACCTCCAGCGCCACCGTTGCCCCGCCGAGGATGCCGGTGGTCAGGCCACCGATATTGGCCCGGAAGCCGTCGATGGCGTCATTGATGTAACCGTCCACCTCAGTCTCGGACAGTTGCAGCGGACCGTCCTCGAGCCACTCGGAGAAGGCATCGACGGCGGCATCGAAGTCCTCGGTCAGCGGAGCCAAGCCGTCCACGAACGACGGCACCAACAGAAACCCGACTCCGACAACGAGCGGAATGACGATGCCGATGCCTGCCCAGGTCGCGAGAAGCGGAGACCACCCCTGCCGCTTGAACCATTGGACCCCTGGCGCGAGCACGGCGGCGAGGAACAAACCGAGAATCAGCGGGATTGCCACGACCTTCACCACCGCCACCGCGTAAAACGTCACGGACACGGCGGCAATGACGAGCAGATACCGCCAGCTGAACGACGCCGCGCGATCGAGGAGAGATCGGTGCTCCACGCCGTTCAGCCTAGGTACCGGTAGTTCCTGGGCGTCTCGAGAGACTCCGGCTTCGTAGGTGTCGTGAGGTTCAGACGATCTCGAGAGTGATCGGGACGTTTCCCTTCAGCGCCTGGGACACGGGGCAGTTGTCCTTGGCCGTGTTCGCTGCCGTGGCGAAATCCTCGGCGGACATGCCGGGTACGTCGCCGGAAACCACCAGCTTCATGCCGGTGATACCGGTACCGGGGACGAAGGTGGCGGTGGCCGTGACGTCCAGCGAGGTCGGCGGAGTGCCGGCGCGGCCGAGCGCACCCGACAGGGCCATGGAGAAGCAACTCGAGTGCGCGGCGGCAATGAGTTCTTCGGGGCTGGTCTTGCCGCCGGACTCTTCCGAACGCGCCTTCCAGTCCACGTGGAGAGGTCCAGCGGCCCCGGAAGAGAGCGTCGCCTGACCGGCGCCAGTCTGGAGGTCGCCTTCCCAGTGGGTCGAGGCAGTGGAGTCGAGAGCCATGTGAATCCCTTTCTTCGGCTGCCCGGAGCGTACCGGCGAGACTGCTCATACTGAATCCAAAGCCGTTCTGGTCTGCGTTGCGGTCCATCCATGGACCGCTGGCCCGCTAAAAAGCGGTTCAGGCGCGGGTGCGGTGGAGGAGGGGGTCGAGGGCGGCGAGGACCCGGTCGGCGACACGGAGAACCCGACCGGCGGTTCCGGGCGTCTCGGAATCGACGAGATTGCCCATGACCTTCAGGGTGATGTCGGCCACGGCCTGGGTTCCCACCGCCACCTTCAGCCCGGTGTTGAGGATCCACGGATGGCCGATGAGAAACGAGAATCGTCGGCCGGTGCGCAGGAATCCGTCGAATCGTTCACCGAGCAGCCTGTCGTAGGTGTCGGGCGCGGTGGACGGATCGGCCATGAACAGGTCCGCAGCCAGCATGCCCGACTCCAAGCCGTAGTCGATGCCTTCGCCGTTCATCGGGTTCACCAGTCCTGCGGCATCGCCCACAGCCACCCACCCCGGTCCGTGGCGTCGTTGCACGGTCATCGGAAGCCGCCACGCCCGGGGCCTCTCCAAGTAGGGACCGACCTCCCATGCGTCGCGAACCTGATCCCGGTACAGATCCATGAGGGTGTTGAGATTGAGTTGCTTGAACCCCTTCATCGTCGACAGCGCTCCCACCCCGATGTTCACGGTGCCATCGGCGGCAGGAAACATCCATCCGTAGCCGGGCACCGAGTTGCCGTTGCCGTCGCGCATCGTGAGGCATGCCTCGATGTGGCGGTCGGCGTGGCGGGGCGACTCGACGTAGGAACGGATTGCCAGGCCGTACGGCTCACCGCCCACCCGGGTTGCACCCAGCATCCTGGCCACCTGGCCGGGCGCCCCGGTGGCTGCCACGACCAGGCCGGCCGACCAGCGGGTCCCGCCTGCCAGCACGCCTGTCACACGGTCGCCGTCGATGATCGGCGTGGCATCGGTCTCCCAGACCACCTCGGCACCGGCATCGCTCGCGGCGTCGATGAGCGCAGCATCCAGCCGGCGACGCGGCCACACGGCACCGTGTGCGGAGAACCGGCTCGTCCCGGGCCACGGCAGCTCGCGAACGGTCCTACCGGCGATCATCCGCAACCCGTCGATGTGGTGGGCGTCTGCGAGATCGATCTTCAGCTCGTTGAGAGCACCCACCGCTCGCGGGGTGAGGCCGTCGCCGCAGACCTTGTCCCGTCCGTACGGGGCCTTGTCGAAGACGACGACGGATGCACCCAGCCGCGCCGCCTGTATGGCGGTGGCGGCGCCGGCCGGCCCGGCTCCGATGACGGCGATATCGACGGATTGCATGCGGTGTGAGAAGGGTATCCATCTCCGCCTCCCACCGGGATTCCGCACGGGACGGGCGGGGCACGCCGTAGAGTCCCCGCCATGGAATTGGTCATCGTGCTCGTCATCGTCGTGATCGTCGTCGGGTGGTTCGTCGTCACCTACAACCGGCTCGTGGTGGGTCGTAACCGCGTGGACAACGCCTGGGGACAGGTCGATGTGCAACTCGGACGACGCAACGACCTCGTCCCGAACCTGATCGAGACCGTGAAGGGCTACGCGTCCCACGAACAGGAGACGCTGGACCGGGTGGTCCAGGCCCGCAACCAGACCCAGGCGGCGGAAACCCCTGGCGAGGTCGCGCAGGCCGAGAACATGCTGACCGGAGCCCTCCGGCAACTCTTCGCCCTCGCCGAGGCCTACCCCGACCTGAAGGCGTCGGAGGGGTTTCGGGATCTCCAGGCCCAGCTCACCGAGACCGAGGACAAGATCGCCGTGGCGCGGCAGATCTACAACGACACCGTGCTGAGCCACAACAACCGGGTACAGACCGTCCCATCGAACGTCGTCGCGTCTCTGGCCGGATTCGAGATCCGCGAGTTCTTCGACGCCCCCGAGGAGGCGGACGAACCGCCGAGGGTCGAGTTCTGAGCCACCCGGGCCGTCGCGCCTGGCTGCTGGGTGCGCTCGCAGGACTGCTCGTCGTGCTGGGGGCGATTCCCGCCTCGGCACGTTCGTTCGAGATCCCGCACACCGAAGTCTCCGTGATCCTCGACGAGGACGGAACTCTGCAAGTCACCGAGCGCATCACGTTCGCCTACGACGGGGCGTTCAGCGGGGCGTTCCGCGAGATCCCGCTGCGCGCCGGGGAGACGATCTCCGACATCGCGGTCTCCGAGGGCGGCGCCCCCTACGTCCCGGGCGGATGCACCGAACTGGGATGCACCGAGAGTTCGCCCGGTACGTTCGGCACGAGGGACCTCGGCGATCGGATGCGGGTCGTGTGGCATTACGCCGCGGACTCCGAAGACCGCACCTACACCGTCCAGTATCGGATGCGGGGCGTCACCAAGGTCTACGACGACGCCGTCGACGTCGAATTCCAGGTGTGGGGAGACGAGTGGGATGTGCCGCTCGGCGCCATCACTGCCTCCCTGGCGTATCCGGGGAACGTCGCTGCGGGTGACATCCTCATCTGGGGACATCCTGGCGACGTCGCCGGAACCGTCTCGCTCGGCGAGAACGGAACGACACCGACCCTCGAAGCAGGTCCGGTGTCCCCCGGCCAGTTCGTGGAGATGCGAGTCGTCTTGCCGCGCGACGTGCTGTCATCGACGGACGGTGCGAGCGTGCTCGCAGGCGACGGCCGCCGGGACATCATCGCCGAGGAGAACCGCTCGCTCGAGATCTCCGAAACACGCCGGCGAGCGCTACGAGTCCTTTGGGTACTCGGCGGTCTCGCCCTGTTCCTCCCCGTCACGCTCGCGAGCGCCTTCATCTTCTGGCGCTACGGCCGCGAGCCTCGGGTCGACTACGACCGCGAGTACGAGCAGGAACCGCCCTCGGATCACTCCCCCGCCCTCATCCAGGCTGTGCTCACCCAGGGGGCGGTCGACGAGAAGGGTTTCACTGCCACCGTGTTCGATCTCGTACGCCGCGGCGTCCTCGACGCACGGCCGGTCACGACGGAACGCAGCACCTGGATGGGGTTGCGGACCGAGGACATCACCGATCTCGAGTTGTCCCTCGCCGACACCGGACAGACATTGCGCGCGCATGAGCGGTCGGTAGTGACCGTCATGAACCGGGTGCTCGATGAAGGTCCGCAGCCGCTGCACGTGTTCCGAGAACGCATTCGGGAGGATGCCACCGCCAACGCCGAGACATACAGCCAGTTCCGCACACACGCCGAACAGGCAGTGATCTCCGAGAAGTTGGTCGACCGTTCCGGGACGAAGGCACTGGTGATCGCGGGAGTCATCCTGGCCGCGGTCTTCGCCATCCTCATCGCCTTGGCTGTCGTCGTGGGAGGAGCGGAGTCGGGAGGGGTGATTCCGCTGTTCGTCATCGGAGGGTTCCTCAACTTCGGGGGGTTCATCGCCTTCGTCGCGGCCCGACGGACATGGGTGCGCCGGACGCCGGAAGGGGCGTTGCTGGCGGCACGTTGGGAGGCGTTCCGGTCGTACCTGCGCGACTTCAGCCGCCTCGAAGACGCCCCGCCTGTCGCCCTCGGTTTGTGGGACGCATTCTTGGTCCACGCCATCGCCCTCGGGGTCGCAGAAGAAGTCCTGGCCGCGGCGCGTCTGCACGCCCCGGCCGAACTCGCAGAGACCTCCCAGGTCTACTGGTACGGGACCCACGGTTACAGTGGCGGACCGTCGGAGAACGCATTCGCCGGCCTGACGAGTGCCCTCGACGGCGCGTTCACGCCACCGTCATCCGGTGGCGGGGGCGGCTTCTCGGGGGGCGGAGGCGGCGGTGGCGGCGGAGGCGGAGGAGGAGGTGCCTGGTGATCACGGTGGTAGCCCACTACAAAGCGTTGCAGGGAAGGGCCGACGAGGTGGCCGCAGCGTTGATTCCCTATGCCGAAATCGTCCGCACCGAACCGGGGTGTGTGACCTTTGACGTGAACCGCAGCCTCGAAGACGATCACGACTTCGTGCTCTACGAGGTCTACCGAGACCAAGCGGCATTCGACGCGCACGTGGCATCGGAGCATTTCACGTCGATTGCGATGGGCCGGATACGGCCGATGCTCGCCGACCGGCAGGTGAGTCGCCTCACCCCGATCTGAACGCTCACGGCAACGGAGGGAGTACCAACTTCCGCCGTTGCTCCAGCACCAACGTGGTCTGTTCGTCGACGACCGCGTCGAAGGTGGCGATCTCGTTCAGCACCCGGCTCCCGAGCGTCGAGACATCCGCCACGGACAGATCGATCAGGACGTCGAACGCACCCGTGACGAGGCTTATCGATTCGGTCTCCTCCAGCGACCACACGTGCTGGACGAACCGCTCGACGACATCCCGCGACTTGGGTTGGAGCCGAACCGACACGGTCGCCCGTACGGGGCGGCCCAACGCCACAGGGTCGACGTCGGCGTGATAACCGCGGAGAACCCCTCGCTCTTCGAGGCTCCTGATGCGGGTGAGCATCGTCGACGGAGCCACCCCGACCGCCGCGGCCAGGTCCTTGTTGGACCGACGGGCGTCGCGCTGCAGTTCCATCACGATCTGGCGGTCTGTCGCGTCCATGGTTGCCATGACCCGAGAGCATACGGCCCGCCCCGTGCGGCCCGACACCGATCAGTCATGCCCAGGCGTCGAGCGCCGAATCCAACTCGAGGCGGAACGCGCGGGCGCGTCGCTCCTTGAGAGCGTCGTAGCCTCGTACCGTCTCCGGGAGCTTCGCAATCCGGACCGCCTCGTCGTACCGCTCCCCGACGGGTCCGATCACCACACGCGCCAGGGCCGATTCGTAGTCCTCGATGAGCGCCCGCTCGAGTCGGCGCATGCCGAAACGTCCGAACGGGTCGAATGGGGTCCCGCGCAGGAACCTGGCGCGGGCGAGGAGGGCGAAGAACGGCCGAGACCGCCGTCCGAACCGCGCCTTGCGTCGTCGACCCATCATCTTGAACACGGGCGGATGGAGCAGCCATCGCACGTCCGGGCGCGGTCCGCCCACCGCGGCCGCCGCGGCCGCTGCTTCCGGAAGAAGCATCAGGCGCGCGACCTCGTATTCGTCCTTGTAGGCCATCAGCGCATGGAGACAGCACGCGGCAGCCGCCGTGAGCCTCCACTCGTGTTCCCCAGAATCCACCTCAACGACTCGGTCCACTTGATCGAGGAACCGTTCGGCCCACCGGACGCTCTGGTAGTCGACGAGATCGGCGACGAGCAGCCCCAAGTGATCCGCCAGGCTGTCGTCCACGCCCAGCGAACGGACCCGCCGACGGAGCGACTCCGGCAATTCGGACACCGTCATCGTCGCACCCGTGGCGATGCCATGACGTTCGAGGACGTCCGCCACCACCTCGGGATGGGCGACCGCGGCCCTCCCCCACTCGAACGCCGCCAGGTTGGCTTCCACCGCGACACCGTTCAGCTCGATGGCGGCGCGCACCGACTCGGGTCGAACCGGCACCGAGCCGTCCTGGATGGCCGCACCCAACATCAGGATGTTCGCCGTGCCAGAAGATCCCGTCGTGGCGGAAGCGAGCGCCGCTGCGTCCAGCATCCGCACGTCCATCGCCGACGCCAGTAGCCGTGCACGCGCTTCATCCTCCGGAAAGGCCCGCGCCGGATGTCCGATCATCGCTCCGGTCGGCACACGCTCCGTTGACACCACCACGCGGGTCCGTTGCGGGTCACAACAGGCCAGCACCGGTTCACTGGCCGCGACGAGTTGATCGAACGCCACCAGAGTGGCTGCCTCGCCATGACCCACGAGGTTCGTGGTCGCCACGCGGTCCGCCAGAATCACATCGCTCACCACCGGGCCCGCCTTCTGGGACAGACCGGTCTGATCGAGACCCGCCACCTGCCACCCGTCGAACATCGCCGCCGTGGCGAGCACCTGGGCAGCAGTGACGACTCCGGTGCCGCCGATCCCGGCGAGCCGGATGGGGACGGTGCCGATGACATCGGGAATGGGCGCGTCTGGCACCTTCGGGGGGACGAGGGGCGAGAATCGGTTTTCATCGCCAACTTCGACCTCCATGAACGCCGGGCAGTCCCCCTCGATGCAGGAGAAGTCGAAATTGCAGGACGCCTGGTGGATCGCGGTCTTGGGTCCGAGCGGGGTGTCCATCGTCTGGACGGACAGGCAGTTGCTCTTGTCCCCGCAGTCACCGCACGCCTCACAGATGCGATGGTTGATGACGATCCGCTTCGATGGCGTCGGCGCCAGGTTGCTCTTTCGATCGCGACGCAGTTCTGCTGCACACAGCTGATCATTGATGAGGACGGTCACACCGTCGATGGCTGCGAGTCGTTCCTGGGCCTCGACGATGCGGGTCCGGTCCCACACCTCCACCCCGGCGGGAAGCTGGGAACGGTCGTAGTCGGAAGCTTCCGGCGCAGTGATCAGCACCTGCTTCACCCCCTGGGCCAGCAGGATCGAACAGAGCGCCGGCACACCGACGGAAAACGAGGCGTCCTGGCCGCCGGTCATCGCCACGGTCGAGTTGTAGAGGATCTTGAAGGTGATCGACACGCCGGCGCCGATGGCAGCCTGAATGGCGAGCTGCCCGGAGTGGAAGTAGGTGCCGTCGCCGAAATTCTGAAACACGTGGGAGGTTCCGACGAAGGGCTCCATGCCGATCCAGTGCGCCCCCTCGTTACCCATCGCGGTGATCCCGAACGTCTCGCCCACCCGCTCCTCGCCCATCAGCAGCGACATGCCGTGACAGCCCGTCCCCGCCCCCACGAGGGCCCCCTCGGGAACTTTGGTACCCCAGTTGTGCGGGCACCCCGAGCAGAAGAAGGGCGTGCGGTTGATCGACAGCGGAATCAGGGTCCGCTCGCCACCGGCACGCAGTGGAGCGAGGCGTTCACCCAGTCGCTCCGACAGCCGCTCCCTGAGTCCCGGCAGAATGGCGTCCGTGTCGAGGAGACCATGGCTCGGCATCAACGGCCTGCCGTCGGGGTGAGTCTTCCCGACGACCGTGGGTCGGTCTCCGAAGTCATAGAGCGTGTCCTTGATCAGCCACTCCAGGGTGGGATTCTTCTCCTCGACGACGACGATCTCGGTCAAACCCCTGGCAAAACGATGGACCATCTCGGCGTCGAAAGGCACCGGCATTCGGAGTTGGAAAAGGCGGATCCCGGCGTCACGGATTGCCTGGTCGTCGCGGAGTCCCAACCGGTGGAGCGCCTCGGTCATCTCGTAGTACGTGTAGCCGGTCGCCACGATGCCAATCCACGCATCCGGAGGGTCGACTGCGATCCGATTGAGCCCGTTTTCAACCCCATACCGGTACGCCAGCTCGGCCCGGGTGGTCCGGAACTCCTCTTCTGCGGCGATCATCCGCGCCGAACCCAGGAACACCGCGCTCGGGTGCGGGCGTTCATCGTGCGCGGGGATGACGGGTTCGCGGTCGAGCGGCGGCAAGTCGACCGTGCCGCTGCCGTCCGCGACCGGAGTCACGATCTTCATTGCCGCCCACAGCCCCGACGCCCGGGAGATCGCGACGCCATGGAGCCCGAGTTCGAGGCATTCGATGGTGTTGCCCGGGTAGAGGATCGGCATGTGGAGGTCGATGAGCGCTGCGTCCGAGGACGACGGCATCGTCGATGACTTGGCGGCGGGATCGTCGCCGACCAATGCCACCACGCCGCCCAACGGCGACGTTCCGGCGAAGACGCCGTGGCGAATCGCATCTGTGGCCCTGTCCAAGCCGGGTGCCTTGCCGTACCACACGCCCAACACGCCGTCGTAGCGCGCATCGGGTCGTGCCGCCGCGAGTTGTGAACCCATCACGGCTGATGCTGCGAGTTCCTCGTTGACCCCCGCACGGTGGACGATGGGAAGGTCCGGATAGCGCCGCAGCATCCGAGTCACCTCGATGTCGAAACCGCCGAGGGGCGAACCGGGGTACCCGGACAGGAAGGCCGCGGTGGTGTGGCCTGCGGCGCGATCCATGCGAAGCTGCTCACCGGGGATCCGAGCGAGCGCCTGGATCGAGGTCATGAACACGCGGCCTGCGTCGCGGTCATAGCGGTCCTCGAGGCGATACTCGTCCCACACGGCCGTCATCCGCCAGCCTCCCGTTGTAGAACGTCAGTGTGTCATTCGGCGCGAGATCCCACAACAGATCCGAATATCAGTGCGCTATTGGAAGTTACCGTCGCAGGATCAGTCCGTGGTTTCGGGGGATGCCGAATCCGGGCCTGAATGTCCGGGGTATGGTAGCGAAGTGCTACCATCGCCGACGTGACCGTGAACATGCACATCCGAGATCTGGACGAGCCCACACACCGGGAGCTGGTCCGGCGCGCGAACGCTGCCGGAATGAGCCTGCGTGCCTACGTGGTCGAGGTCCTGCACCGTCACGCTGCTCTCCCGACACTGGAGGAGTGGCTCGACGAGGTGCGAGGAGACCCACCACTGCCGAGCGAAGGCCCGGACAGCGTCACCTTGGTCGAAGAAGGTCGCCAGGACATCGACGTCGCGTGAGCGCGCAGCTCCTCGTGGTTGACGCATCGGTCGTGGTCGAGGTGCTGCGCCGATCGCACCGGGGCGATGCGGTGGCAGCCAGGATGCGTGGGGCCACACTCGCGGCGCCTGCTCACCTCGATGCCGAAGTGCTGTCCGCACTGGGGCGACTGGTACGGGCCGGCGATCCAGAAGCTGCCAGAGTCACCCGGGCGCTCGACCGACTGGCCCGGCTTCCTGTTGAGCGTCTTCCGATCGCACCGTTGGTCCGGCGGGCGTGGGAGCTGAGGGAGAACATCGCTTTGCGTGATGGGCTCTACATCGCGTGCGCCGAGACGCTCCGCGCAACGTTGCTGACCCTCAACGGGCGCTTGGCCCGAGCCGCGCCGGTGCCCGTGGAGATCCCGTGACGCGTTCGGAGCGGACTGTGGCCCCGCCCAGCGGACGATGGGTGCGTCCGGATTCAGTCCGTGGTTGCGGGGGAGGCCGAAATTACGGTGCCTGTCACCGTCCCGAGCGGAATGCCGGGAAGGCCTCCCCGCATCGTGACCTCGTCGCCGTCTTCGAGGAACACCCGGGTCTCGTCGCCGACGGCGATCGTTCGCGACCCGCCCCATGTCGCCTCCAGGAGACACCCGTACTGGCCTGCCCCGAGGCCCGAAACAGTCCCGGATCCGAACAGATCGCCCGCCGAGAGGCGAGCGCCGTTCGACGTCAGATGAGCGAGCTGTTGTGCGGCGTCCCAGTAGAGGGCGTCACCGGTTTCGACGGCGCAGACCCGATGGGCGTCCGGGGATCCCGCAGGTCGGATCCACACCTCGAGTTCGAGCGCGAGCGACCAGGGCGCGGAGCGTTGCAGGTGAGGGAGCGGCGGCGGATTCTGCACCGGACCGGGCAGTCTCGCACCCTCCAGAGCGTCGAGGGGCATCACCCACGCCGACACCGACGTCGCGAACGACTTACCGAGGAACGGACCCAAGGGAACGTACTCCCACGCCTGAACATCCCGGGCAGTCCAATCGTTCATCAGCACCAGCCCGAAGAGATGGTCTGCGGCGTCTTCGATGGCAACCGGCACGCCCAAGTCGGTCCCGCCACCCACCACGAATCCGAGTTCCAACTCGAAGTCGAGACGATCGGTCGGCCGGTGTACGACCCGTCCGTCGTCGGTGCGGACCTGTCCTGTTGGTCGTCGGATGGCCGTGCCGTCGACGACGACTGTCGAAGCCCGGCCGTGATAGCCCGCGGGAAGATGAAGCCAGTTGGCGGGCAGGGGATCGGATTCGGGTCGAAAGATGCGACCGACGTTTTCGGCGTGATGTCGAGATGAGTAGAAGTCCACGAAGTCGGCAACATCCCACGCCAGGTGCAACGCGACCTCGTTCCTCGGAAGACACGCGGCGTCCAGCCTTCCCGACTCCGCCAACCCGACCAGTTCCTCCCGCAACGCAGACCACGTCGAACGCCCCTCGGCCAGGAGCGGGTTGAGCCGGTCCGCCTCCACGAGACGGGTGGGAACAGAGGCGAGCCCGGGAGAGAGCGCCGAGAGATCGGCGACCTCGGAGCCGACCCCCACTCCGATCCGACGACGACCGGTGTCGTCGGAGAACACGCAGTACGGCAGCGCAGGGACGGGAAAATCCGTGACCATCACTCACGACGGTAAACCGCCATGCCGCGTCGGGGTCGACCGAGATCTTCTAACTTGCGAACCATGAGCGCCCGATCCGACGCCGACACCCTCGCAGATGACGCGGTCGCCCTCGTGCGCCGCTGGCTCGACCGCGCGCGCCGGATGGACCACGATTCGGCGGAGACCCGGCGACTTGCCGACCTCCTCGACGACCCGCACGGACCGGGGTTCGCCATGCGGTTCGTGGATCTCGTCATCCGCCCGGAGGACGATCGCGCCGCAGCCGGACAACTGCGGGCGATCGTGACGTCGACGACCCTCCCGCGATTCCTGAGTCCGGTGGACCGACTTCTCCTGCGACTGGGTTCCCTGCTGGCCCCGCTGCTCCCGGCAATCGTGCTTCCCCTCGCCCGAGCGCGCATGCGGGCCCTCATCGGACACCTCATCGCCGACGCCGAATCCGATCGGTTGACCCGGCATCTCGCCACGGTTCGCGCAGAGGGCAACGACCTGAACGTGAACCTCCTCGGCGAGGCGGTGCTCGGGGATCGGGAGGCAACGCGGAGGCTGGACTCGACGATCGCCCTGCTCGAGCGCGACGACGTCGACTACGTGTCCGTGAAAATCTCGGCGATCGTTTCCGAACTCAACCTGTGGGCGTTCGACCACACCGTTGATCGCATCGTCGAACGCCTCGAGCGGTTGTACCGGGTGGCCGCCGACAGTCCGACTCCGAAGTTCGTCAACCTCGACATGGAGGAGTACCAGGATCTCGATCTGACCCTGACTGCGTTCATGCGCCTCCTCGACACCGAGGAGTTCTCCGCCCTCACGGCCGGCATCGTCCTGCAGGCATATCTCCCTGACGCCTTCTCGGCACTGCAGGTTCTGTCCGAATGGGCGGCGACGCGGCGTCACCGCACCGGCGGCGAGATCAAGGTCCGGCTGGTGAAAGGCGCCAACCTGGCGATGGAGCGGGTGGATGCCGAACTGCACGGTTGGCCGATCGCCCCATACGGCTCGAAGCTCGAGACCGACGCCAACTTCAAGCGCTGCCTCGATTGGGCTTTCACTCCGGACGCCCTGGAAGGAATGAGGATCGGGGTCGCGTCGCACAATCTCTTCGACGTCGCCTGGGCGATGCTGCTCGCGGACCGAAGAGGGGTCACACCGCGAGTGGACTTCGAGATGCTGCAGGGCATGGCGCCTGCGGAGGCTGCAGTGGTACGGGAGGAGGCGGGCGGCCTGCGTCTCTACACGCCCGTCGTCGCGCGATCGGATTTCGATACGGCGATCTCATATCTCTTCCGCAGACTCGAGGAGAACTCCGATCCCGAGAACTTCATCAGTGTGCTGTTCGATCTCGCCTCCGACCCGGCCGCATTCACAGACCAGGAGATGCGCTTTCGGGCCGCTCTCGACGCCCGCCACGAGGTGGCTTCCGAGCCACGGCGGAACCAGGACAGGACCGTTCCGGCCCCGGCCACGATCCCGACCGCCGGGTTCGTGAACGCACCCGACACCGACCCGGCAGTACCCGCAAATCGGGCATGGGCGACAGACATCTACGCGATGCCGGCGACGTCGCCTCGCACGCCGCTCACGACTGACCTCGGCTCCGTCGACGAGGCCATCGACCGCGCCCGGCGAGCCGGGGCCGAGTGGGCCCGACGTCCGCCGGAGGATCGACGTCGCGTTCTCCTCGCGGTGGCCGATGCTCTGGAGGCCCGGCGGGCCGAGCTGATCTCCGCCATGATGCACGAGGCCTCCAAGACCATCGCCCAGGCCGATCCGGAAGTCTCCGAAGCAGTCGACTTCGCCCGGTACTACGCGGATCGCGCCCTCGATCCGGCCCTGATCGAGGGAAGTCGGTTCGACCCGTTCGGCGTGATCGGCGTCGTCCCGCCGTGGAACTTCCCCGTGGCGATTCCCGCAGGGGGCGTCCTGGCGGCGCTTGCGGCCGGCAACGGAGTGATCTTCAAGCCGGCACCCGAGGTGCCGCGTTGTGCCGAGATCATCTGGGAGGCGCTGCTCGACGCTGGAGTGCCTCGCGACCTCGTGCAGTACCTCCGAGTTCCCGACAACGAAGTGGGGTGTCATCTGATCACCCAGGTCGACGCGGTCATCCTCACCGGGTCCTACGACACCGCCGACCTGTTCAAGAGTTGGAAACCCGATCTCGCACTGTTCGCCGAGACCAGCGGCAAGAACGCCCTGATCGTCACGCCGAATGCGGACCTCGACCTCGCCGCCGCAGACCTCGTGTCCTCGGCGTTCGGTCACGCGGGTCAGAAATGCTCGGCGGCGAGCCTCGCCATCCTCGTCGGTTCCGTCTACGAGTCCGCCCGCTTCCGCCGCCAGGTCGTCGACGCCGCGCAGAGCCTCATCGCCGGCGAGGCATCAGATCCTGCGACGGACATGACCCCGCTCGCTGCCGACATGAGCGACCGCCTCGAGCGAGCGTTCACCGTCCTCGACGGCGGCGAGACATGGCTGCTCGAACCGCGCCACCTCGGGGGACGACTCTGGACACCGGGCATCAAGGACGGCGTCCGGGAAGGTTCGTGGTTCCATCAGACCGAATGCTTCGGCCCGGTGCTGGGGCTGATGCGGGCCGAGAGTCTCGATCACGCCCTCGAACTCCAGAACGGCGTGCCGTTCGGCCTGACCGCGGGCATCCATTCGCTCGACACCGCGGAACTCGATCACTGGACGACGCGCGTCGAGGCCGGCAACGCCTACCTCAACCGGCACATCACGGGCGCGATCGTGCGACGGCAGCCGTTCGGCGGCTGGAAACGAAGTTCGGTCGGCCCGGGTGCCAAAGCCGGGGGTCCGAACTACGTCTCCCAGTTCGGGCACTGGTCGGACACCGGCCACATCGGGACGCAGACTGCTGCGCCCGGCCCCCAAGTCGCCGCACTCATCTCCGAGTTCGATTCCGAGTGGCTCCGGACCGCGGTGGCCAGCGACGAGTTCTGGTACCAGCACGAGTTCGCAATCGATCACGACCCCAGCGGACTCGCGGTCGAATCGAACGTGTTCCGTTATCGACCGAGGCCCGAAATCGTGGTGCGAGCCCCCGAAGGTGTCGACGGCATCGCCACGGTGCGGGTCGTTGCCGCGGCCCTCCGCGCCGGCGCTCCCGTCCGGGTGAGTTCCGCCACCCCGATCACCCTGGACGTCGACGTCGTCGTCGAGAGCGACGCGGCCTTCATGGCATCACTGCCGGTGCTCGAGGGTGTCAGGGTTCGCCACATCGGGCCGGCCCCCACGGCCCTCCACGCGGCGGCCTGGACGGCCGGCGTCGACCTCTTCGACGGCGTGATCCTGGCAAATGGTCGAATCGAGATGCTGTCCCATCTTCGCGAGCAGGCCGTCTCGCGGACCAGGCACCGCTTCGGAAACGTCCTCTTCTGACCAGCGCAGTGGCGGCGATCGCGCTTCTCGCCGCCGCAGTTGCGGGACTGATTCTCGGGCATGGGAGGCTCCGGCCCGTGACCGTCATGCTCGCTGCGGTCGCGGTCGGACTGCTCACAGGCGTGATCCAGCCACTCGCTGTCGCAGAGTCCCTGCGCCCGTTGGTGGAGCCGCTGGCCTTCCTCACCGTGGCCGTTCCGCTCGCGATCCTGCTGGACCGGATCGGATTCTTCGACGCCGCCGCCGAGCGGGTCGCCGCCCATCGTCGGTTGCGTCCGTCGCTGTGGGTCTTTGCAGCTGTCGTGACCACGATCTTCAACCTCGACACCTCGATCGTGCTGCTGACCCCGCTCTACATCCGCATCGCCCGCCGGCACGGACTCGACCCCCTGACGACTGCGTACCAGCCCGTTCTCCTCGCGTCGCTCGCCTCCAGTCTCCTGCCGGTGAGCAACCTCACCAACCTGATCGTGGCGTCCTCGACTGGAGCCGACGTCGGCGACTTCATCTTGCGGTTGGGTCCTGGGTCGGTGGTGGCGGTCACCGTCGGATGGTGGATGTTCCGGCGACGCGCGTTGGCCGGCCGCAGCCCGGTCGTGATCACGGCCCGGGTTGACACCCGCGCGTTGCGTATCGGAATTCCGATCGTCATTTTCCTCGTCGTTGGTTTCACATTCGGCGCTGTCATCGGGGTCCCGGCCTGGGTCGTGGCTGCCATGGCGCTCGTCGTCGTCATCCCCGTGGCGGGAGGCATCCCGTGGAGATCCATCCCCGTCGATGCGATTGCGGTGGCTGCGGGTCTCGCACTCTTGGCGACCGCGGTCGCACGGGTCGTTCCCCTCGAGGGCCTGCTCTCGTCCGCAGGTCCTGGGGGTGCGGTCTCCGCGCTGGCAGCCGGGGTCATCGGCACGGGTCTCGTCAACAACCTCCCCGCGCTCCTCGTGGGGTTGGACTTCGTGACTCCGAACACCCTTTGGCCATTCCTCGCAGGCTTGAACTTCGGGCCCGTTCTGTGGATCCACGGGTCTCTCGCCGGACTCCTCTGGCTCGACATCGTGCGGGGTCACGGTTTCGACGTCTCCCCGTTGGACTACGCCCGAGTCGGTTTCGCGGTCGGATTTCCGGCGCTGCTGGCGGCCGGTGCGGTGGTCGTCACCACTGGTCTGTTCGTCTGATCGACCTGGGCTCGCGGACCCATTTCTGGTTGCACACCTCGAAATTCGGGAACCAACGATGAAGATGACACGTCCGGCCCCTACAGAGCACGATTTCGTGACCGATGATGACCAGAGCGCCAAGGAGCCCCTCACACGTGAGAACGCGAGCCCTGACGACCGCAGTGACGGTCGTCGTCCTGCTGGCCGGACTACCCGGCGTGGCAGGCGCGGCGATCGATCTCGACGATCCCGACCTCTTCGGGCCAGGTGAGGGCTGGGACCGCCCATCCGACCTCGCGCCGGGCGATGCGGGGCCCTGGGTCATACGACTGCAGGAGCGCCTCACCGATGCCGGGTACCGGCCCGGTCCCATCGACGGCGTGTTCGGAAAGGCGACGCTGGGTGCCGTCTACGCCTTCCAGAAGGTGAACGATCTCGACCGCGACGGCGTCTTCGGCGACCCGGACTGGGAGGCGTTGGACACCGCCCCTCCCGTCGAACTCCCCGAGTCCGAGGACCAACCGGACCGCGTGGAAGTGGACCTCGATCGTCAGGTTCTCTACCTGGTGCTGGACAACGACGTCCAAACCGTGGTCCCCATCTCCTCAGGCAACGGGGAGCTCTACCGGGGTCGGGGCGGCAGCCTCGTCCGCGCCCGAACACCCGAGGGGAGCTATCACTTCAATCGCCACATCGACGGGTGGAGGATCTCCTACCTCGGCGGCCTCTACCGACCCTTCTACTTCCGGGGTGGATACGCCATCCACGGCTCTGGCAGTGTGCCCCCACATCCCGCTTCGCACGGGTGTGTCCGCGTCGAGATCCACGACATGGACTATCTCGCCACCCAAGTGCGGATCGGCATGCCGATCCATGTGTACGGCCTGAATGTCGACCGCTCGGACCTGTTCGAAACCTGACGCTTCCGATGGCGGCCTGCCCGCCTCTCCGATACGCTCGGGGACGGAGTTCGAGAAGGATCATGACGGCGTTCGTGGGCTTCGGGGGCTACGTCCCTGACCAAGTGATGACAAATCACGATTGGGCGCGCCTGGTCGACACCTCCGACGAATGGATCTTCCAGCGCACCGGGATCCGGGAACGCCGGGTCGCCGCCGACGACGAGTCCACCGCGACGCTCGCCCACCAGGCGGCACTGGCAGCCCTCGCCGACGCAGGGCTGGAGGCCGCCGACCTCGACGAGATCATCCTGGCGACGGACACTCCGGAAGTGCGCACCCCCGACACCGCCAGCTTCCTCCAGCACCTGCTCGGAGCGCGCCAGATCCCATCGTTCGACCTCGGAGGGTCAGGTTGCGCGGGTTTCGTGCTCGGCCTCGACGTGGCGCGCTCGCGAATCGCGTTCGAGCCCAAACGGGTGCTCGTGGTCGGAGTGGAACTGATCACGCGGATGATCTCGTGGAAGGAACGCGAGACCTGTGTGCTCTTCGGCGACGGAGCAGGCGCGGTGGTGCTCGCACCGGAAGGAGGAGTCGCGGAGTTGCTCGCCGTCGTGAGCGGGACCGACGGTGCCATGACCGGCATCCTCACCCTGGATGTCGGCGGTACCCGCCGACCCTTCGACCCGGCCGAACCCGCTGGTCACGACCATTTGACGATGCACGGAACCGAAGTCTTCAAGCAGGCGGTGCATCGCATGTCGTCCGCCACGACGGAAGTGCTCAGCCGGATCGGGGCCACCCCAGCCGACGTCGACCTCGTCATCCCGCACCAGGCGAACAAGCGGATCATCGATGCCGTGGCCCGTCGACTCGACGTGGACGAGTCCCGGGTGTTCGCGAACGTCGACCGGTTCGGGAACACCGGTTCTGCTTCCGTCCCCCTCGCCCTCTGGGAGGCCACCAGGCAGGGTCGCATCGGCCCTGGAGCACTGGTCGTCTTGACTGCGTTCGGCGCGGGATTCCATTGGTCGGCGGCTGCGGTGCGGTTCAACTGACGCAGGCAGGGGGGCGCACCTCGATCACGTGTTGAGGATCACCACCGGGCACGGGGCGTTGCGGGCGAGATACTCGACGCGCGGGCCGAGGTGAAGCCGAGTGCTGCCCGAGCGGACACTCGTGCCCAACACGAGGAGGTCCGCGCCGCTGTTCTCCAGCGACTGCAGGATTCCGTGCTCGACATCGGTGGCGTGGACGACGTCCGTGGACATCCGCTGATCGAGTTGTGTGGCGAGCGACCGCAGCTCGGTCGTGATGTCGCTCGCGAAGTCACGGGTACCGCTGAGGGTGGGAGTCTGCACGTAGACGGCCTCGACCTCGCCGGTTCCGCCGGCGATCGCGAACGCCAGCTCCAATGCCTTGCGGGCGCTGGGACTGCCGTCCATCGGCACCAGGATCCTCCCAGGCGCCCACGAGGCGGCGACCGTTCCGCCCCGCACGACCATCGTCGGGCACGGTGCCATGCGGACGAGGTCATCGAGCATGGGACCGAAGAGCGATCCCCCGCCCGCGCTCATCGCCGGCGTCCCGATCATCATCAGGTCGTAGTCGTGCGCGGCCTCCTCCAAAATGGCGCGGGCAGCGTCGTCGGCCTGCACGGTGCGAGAGGTCGTGCCGGCGTTGTCGAACACGTCACTCACGAGCATCGACATGTAGCCGTTCGCCCTCTCCTTGGAGTCGGCGTTCACAACCGAGAACAGCGTCGTGGCCGTTTCGCTCACCTCGGTGAGGCGTTTTGCGATGAGCGCCTCCAGGTTCTGGGTCCCCACGACCTCGTCGCGGGGGCGAACCGGAACGAGCATCCGACGGATCCCCGAGGTGAACATTCCCCGCGTGGCGTCCTCTTTGGCGAGTCGCTCCTGCTCTTCGGCTCCGGTCTCGACCCTCGCGAGACAGAAACGAAGAGCGACGGGAGCCAGGATGGATGTGACCACCGCCATCACCACGATGATGGAGAACATCTCGACGCTGAGGACACCGAGCGAGAGACCGATCGTGGCAATGATGATCTCGACCGCCCCACGGGCATTCAATCCGGAGCCGTATGCCAACGCGGTCCAGTGGCCCTGTTTCGACACCAGCCGGGCACCGAGATACGCGCCCGTGACCTTCCCGAAGGTGGCGACGCCGATCACCGCGAGGGTGATGAGGAGGAGGCGAGGCTCGAGGATGGCGCCGACGTTGACCTTCAAGCCGGCGACCGCGAAGAACACGGGGGCGAACACCGCCAGCGCCATTGCCTCGAGCTTGTGGACGACATCGACCGACAGTCGCGGACGGCGACCGAACAGGATGCCGATGGCGAACGCCCCGATCACGGGTTCGAGATGCAGGGCCTGGGTGAATGCTCCCCAGGCAAACGCCAGCACGATGACAAACGTGAGCACCATGTCCTTGCCGCGGAAGCGCTCCTGTACGAAGGTCAGTCCTTTCTCGACGAGGAAGTTGCCGACCGTCGCCGTCGCCACCACGAAGATCGCCACGAATCCAACGGTCTCGAGTACTGCTCCCGCGCCGACGGCATCCGCGCTCGCCAACGCGGTCACCAGACCAAGCATCGTCCATCCGGTGATGTCATCGATCATCGCCGAGGCCAACATCGTCTGGCCGATGTCCCGCCGCATGAGACCGAGGTCGATGAGCACCTTCGCCAGGACGGGGATGGCGGCGATCGACATGGCGGTGGCAACGAAGAGCGCGAACACCGTGCGCTGCGAGGGGTCGACGAGCAGGTCGTCGGGAATGAGATAGCCGAGGGCGAGTCCGGCGGCGAAGGTGACGCTCAGGCCTCCCGCCGACACGCCGAACGAGACCCGGATACGACGCTTGATCAAAGCGAGGTCTGTCTCCAGCCCCGTGACGATCAGCAGCAGCATCACGCCGATCAACGCCACGACCTCGAGCAGATAGCCCTGCACCTCGTTCTGAGGAATCACCCACTCGCCCACCAGCGGGATGAGCCCCGAGAGCAGCGACGGCCCGAGCACGACGCCGGCCAGGATCTCCCCAACCACCGTTGGTTGTCCCAGCCTTTGGGAGAGCCACCCGAAGGATCGGGCGGCAACCAGCAATACGGCGATTTGCACCACGAGCGCGAGCACGTCGGAGTGCGGCGCGGCTGTGAACGTCTCCACGTCTCTCCTTCCTCGGTCGCCTAGGGGGTTAGCTGACGGGCTCGGGCTGGAAGGTGCCCTACGCCGGACCGACAGGTCGGGAACCGGCGATTCGCCCCAAGGGATGTGGGTTCCCCCACCGGCCACCCGGCCGGTTCGGCGGTTGCAGCGGCGACGCTACCACCGCGGCGCACTGAACGAAGAAGCCGGACCTTCCGGGTCAACCGGGAGGGGCCCGCGTCCGGTCAGGTCGCCGACTTGCCGACGAGGCGGGCGACGATCGGTCCCATCGTCGCCATCACGAGGATGTACCCGGCTGCGATCGCACCGAGTCCGTCGGCGACCCCCGCAGACACGCCGAGTCCGGCGATGACGATGGAAAACTCGCCGCGTGCGATCAGGGCCGCCCCCGTCCGTCGGCGGCCCCGGACACCGATTCCCGCAGCTCTGGCCGCCCACCAACCACTGGCCAGCTTGGTTGCTCCTGTCACGACTGCGAGCGCCAGCACGATCCATGCGACACCCGGAAGTTCCTGGGGATCGATGGACAGTCCGAAAAGCACGAAGAACACTGCGGCGAAGAGATCGCGCAACGGGCTGAGGAGACCCCTGGCACGATGCGCTGCTTCCCCTGACACCCCGATGCCCACCAGGAACGCGCCCACCGCAGCGGACACGTGGATCTGCTCGGCAGCCCCCGCCACCAACAGAGTGATCCCGAGCACCGTGAGAAGGTTGACCTCGTCCGAGGACGAGAGCGCCATACGGCTCAAGCGGTCACCGTGCCGTGCCGCCACGATCAGGATCACGACGACGGCGGTGAGCGCCGCCAGTATCGAACCGGTCGCCGACCACACCGACCCGCTCACCGCGACAGCTCCCAGAATCGGCAGCAGGATCGCCATCGCGAGATCCTCGAACACCAGCACCGAAAGCACCACCGGAGTTTCCCGGTTGGCAGTCCACCCGAGATCACCGAGCAGCTTGGCGACCACTCCCGACGACGAGATGTAGGTCACCCCGCCGAGGTACAGGGATCCGAGAGGCCCGAACCCGAGGATGAGACCTGCGACATACCCGGGAGTGAAATTCATGAACAAGTCGACGAATCCCGCCTTGGCGCTCGTGCGCATGCCGCGGACGAGTTCGTCCGCCGAGTACTCGAGACCCAGCATGACGAGGAGCAGGATGACCCCGAACTCCGCCCCGGTGTCGATGAACTCCTCGGACGAAACAAGCGGGATCAGCCCTCCGTTACCGAACGCCAGTCCACCGAGCAGATAGAACGGGATCGGGGACAGACCGAACCGAACCGCCACCCTGGCCATCACCGCCAGAACGACGATGACTGCCCCGAGCTCGAGGAACAGGAGCCCCGTTTGGCTCACGTCAGCCGGCGGTCAGAATATCGGTGACTTCTTCGATGCCCTTGGGGGTTCCGACCACGACGAGGGTGTCGCCGGCTTCGACGTGGAATCCGGGTCCCGGCGCAGGGAACGGGCTCGTGTCCCGAATCACCGCCACGACCGAAACGCCGGTGCGAGTCCGGATCCTCGCGTCACCGATCGTCCGACCGGCATACGGGGTGCCGGGATCGACGTGGAGCCAGTCAATCGCCAGACCCTCGACGGATTGCTGGAGACCGACGAGCTTCTCCACAACGGTCGCGACGCCCATCATCTCGCCGACGGTGTGCGCCTCGTCCTCGGACAAGTCCAGACTCAGTGCCACCGAATCCGGCTCCTCGGCGCGGCACACGAACATCTCCCGACGACCACCCCGATGGTGCACCACCCCGACTCGCTCGCCGTCCTCGGTCACGAACTCGTATCGCACTCCAACTCCGGGCAGTTGGGTCTCTTCGATCTTCACCATCGAACCGCTCCTCGTCCGAACTTTCGCACCGACATCCTGGCACACCGTCGACGGCCGCCGGACGGCCGGGAACCCAGGGCCCGGGACGGCACTGGGTGTAGTCGCGAACCCTGGGTTCCTGACCTCACTGGGTGTCGTCCTGAGCCCGCGGTTCGCAGTCCCGCGCGCCAGGGGATTCCGGGCTCTACGCTCTTCCATCGCCCATGTCCACGGCTTCCGACGACAACGCGACCATACGGTTCGCCGACAAGCAGGCAAGTCCCCTGCGTGTCGTCGCGACCAGGCTGGCCGCTGCCATCGGCGTCGTGCTGCTGATTGCCGCGATCGTCTATCTCGACCGAGACGGATACCGAGACTCGGCCGGCGGTGACCTCGGATTCATCGATGCGCTCTACTACTCGACGGTGTCGGTCACCACCACCGGATATGGCGACATCGTCCCGGTGACCCGGCAGGCCCGGCTGCTCACCACCTTCGTCGTGACCCCGATGCGGGTGGCGTTTCTGGTTCTTGTGGTGTCCACCACTGTCGAAGTTCTGACTGCGAGCAGTCGCTACCTGATACGCGTGCAACGATGGAGGCGCACCGTGACCAACCACTACGTCATCTGCGGATATGGGACCAAGGGCCGAAGTGCCGCCGCGTCATTGCTCTCCAAGGGCGTCGACGTCGACCAGATCGTGATCGTCGAGAACGGTGCCGCGGCGGCGGACGAAGCGAATCGGGATGGTCATGTCGTGATCGTGGGCGACTGCACCCGTGAGTCGGTGCTGCGTCGTGCACGGGTGGAGAGGGCGGACGGTGTGATCATCGCCGTCGACCGCGACGACGCCGCCGTTCTCGCCACCCTCACCGTCCGACTCCTCAACACGAGCGCTCGCCTGGTGGCGGCGGCGAAGGAAGAGGAGAACTCTCAGATCCTCAGGCGAGGCGGGGCGACGGTCGTGGTGACCTCGGACGAGGCGACCGGACGACTGCTCGGTCTCGCCCTCGACTCTCCCCACCAGGCCGAGATGATCGAGGATCTGCTGTTGGTGGGCGAGGGTGCCGAACTCGTGGAACGTGACGCCGTTGCCGATGAGGTCGGCACACTGCCCCCGTCGGGAACCGTCGCCGTCGTTCGCCGTGGCCGATTGTTCCCTCCCACCGAACCGATCGAATCGGGCGATCGAATACTGGGTATCGAGACGAACGGTGGCTGACCTCGTCACCCTCCGACACGACGGAAGGCTGGCGCGGCTCACGATCGATCGGGCCGAGCGCGGGAACGCCCTCACTTCGGACATTCTGCCGGCGAAGCCTTCAGGCGAAGAACCAGGCCGCTTCGGCGTACCGGGCGGGGTCGAGTTCCCGCACATCGCGGCACGCCTCGGCCAGGTCGACCGCCACGATCTCGTCCCCGCGCAACGCCATCATGACTCCGGTCTTCCCGGCCAGGGCCGCCTCGGCGGCGCCCACACCCAGACGGGTGGCCAGGATCCGATCGAACGCCGTCGGCGTGCCGCCCCGCTGCAGGTGTCCCAGCACCATCGAACGCGACTCGAATCCTGTCGCCCGCTCGATGTGAGAGGCGATCGTCTCGCCCACGCCACCCAGCCGCTCGAATCCGAACGCGTCGACTCCGGTCGTGCGGATCTCGCCGCCGGGTGCGGCGGCACCTTCCGCCACCACCACGATGGAGTAGCTGCGCCCGCTCTCGTGACGGCGCACGAGACGGGCGGCGAGGTCGTCGATGTCGTAGGAGAGTTCGGGGACGAGGATGGCTTCGGCGCCACCTGCCATCCCCGCGTAGGTGGCGATCCATCCGGTCGTGCGCCCCATGACCTCGACGACCATCACCCGGTTGTGCGCTTCTGCTGTCGTCGTGAGCCGATCGATGGCGTCGGTCACGATCTGGACGGCGGTGTGAAAACCGAATGTGACGTCAGTTCCACCGATGTCGTTGTCGATCGTCTTCGGAACGCCGATCACACCGAGACCTTCCTCGCCCAGACGCGCAGCCGTGCGCAACGTGCCATCGCCCCCGATCACGACGAGACGTTCGACACCGGTGTTCTCCACCGCTGTCCGGACCGAGGCGTATCCCTCGCCGTGGACGTAGGGATCAAGCCGTGAGGTGCCCAAGATGGTGCCGCCACGCATCGCGATCCCCCGGACATCGTCACGGTCGAGCACACGATGACGACCCTCGATGAGGCCCGCCCAGCCATTCTCGAACCCCACCGTCTCGGCGCCCGCGGCTGCGGCTCGGGTCACCACCCCGCGGATCGCAGCGTTGAGACCCGGGCAGTCTCCCCCGGCCGTCAGGACCCCGATTCGCACTGCTTGTCTCCTCGTGTGCTCTGGCCGCAGCCTGGCACGTCGCGCATGAAAGCGAGGGGGCCAATGGCCCTACCCGCCTCGTCGTGAAGTCGGCACAGTCGCAGTGTCGGGCACGGTCGCCCGGGAAAGGACTACGAAATGACTGTCATCACCGCAGTGGACGGATCACCGGCCCGCCCGGCCCGCGTGCTGCATGCGACCACGACGAAGTCCTTCCTTCACCCATGTCATGCGCGATCCGGCGTGACGTGAACTCAGTGGACCACCACCCAACTTTGCCTCGGGTCAGTCGGAGCCCGCAACCACCTCGTCCAGGCGACCGGTCGTGACGTCATAGACGAAGCCGCGCACCTCGTCGCGGTGCGGCACGAACGGAGTCAGCTGCAGACGGCGCATCGACTGGGCGACATCGCGATGAGGATCGTCGAAGGACTCGAGAGCCCACCACGGCTTGATGCCCAACTCGGCTTCGAGTTCCGCCTTGAACTCGTTCTCGTCGACCTTCTGGAGTCCGCAGTCGGTGTGGTGGAGAAGGACGACCTCCCGAGTCCCGAGGAGTCGTTGCGACAGGCACAGCGAGCGGATCACGTCGTCGGTGATGACGCCTCCGGCGTTGCGGATGATGTGCGCCTCGCCGTTGCCCAGTCCGAGGATCTGGAAGATGTCCATCCGGGAGTCCATGCAGGCGACGACCGCCAGCCGGCGTTGGGGAGTGACCTGGAGGTCCGCATCGGTGAACCGGGCGGCGTATTCCGCGTTGTGGGACACCAACTCGTCTGTATTGGGTTCGAACGTCATGAAATCCGCCTGTCACTGATCGAAATCGGAGTATCGCAGAACGGCCACTGCCCAATGGCGCCCCGATGTCAGCCCCACAACCCGTCCGCGATCAGCCAGATCCCGAAGACGACGAAAGACGCGGCCGCCCCGAACCGGATCGCCCGTTCTGAGACCCTTGTGCCCAGCTCCCGGCCAACGACAATAGCCAGTGCGTCAGCCGCGACCATCCCCAGAGTGGAACCGAGCCACGTGCCGAACCACTCCTCCGTGGTGGCCAGAGTGACCGTGGCAAGCATGGTCTTGTCACCGAGTTCGGCCAGGAAGAACGCCACGCCGACAGCGATGATGGGCGAGCGATGCCGGCGGGCGGCGCGAGCTTCGTCGGTATCGCTCAGCGTGTCTCCCCGCAGCGTCCACGCCGCGAAACCGAAAAATGCCAAGCCTGCCACGACCGACACTGCATCCGTCGGGAACGCCGAACCCAGCAGGCCTCCCGCCAGTACCGAGAACGCGTGCACGATGGCCGTCGCCACCGTGATGGCCACGAGCACCGGGAGAGCGCGGTAGCGGGTAGCGAAGGCGAGAGCCATCAATTGGCTCTTGTCGCCGAGTTCGGCGACAAAGATCACAGCGAAGCTCAACCACAGCGAATCCACGATTGACCCAGCTTCCCATATTCTCGGGCACCCTCCGCCCGCGGTCCGCGGCCCGCGGCCCGCGCTCAGCGCTCGTCGACGCCGAGGAGCCGGCGAACCTCGGAGTCGGTCGTCTGGGAGAAGTCCGCGTAGAAGGCTCCGATCGCATGAAAAGGGTCCGGTGTGCAAGCGATGACCACCTCGTCGGCGTCCGTCGCGAGCCTCTCTCGAGCGTCCACCGGGCCGACAGGTGCCGCGACGACAACCGAAGATGCGCCCGCAGCTCGGGCCGCCCGCGCCGCAGCCCGGGCCGTCGATCCGGTGGCAATGCCGTCATCCACGACGAGCGCCACCTTGCCCCGGAGCGAAACTGCGGAACGGTCCCCGCGATACCGGCGGACCCGCCGCTCCAACTCGGCCCTCTCCTCGCGCTCGACCGCTTCGAGGTCGCCGGGACGAACCCCTGCTCGAGCCATCAGATCCTCATCGAGGACCCTGACTCCGTTCTCTCCGATCGCACCCATCGCCAGCTCGGGCTGCGTCGGCACACCCAGTTTGCGGACCACGATCACATCGAGCGGCGAGTCCAGAGCAGCCGCCACCTCGAAGCCCACGGGCACTCCCCCGCGAGGCAGAGCCAGCACCACAGTGTCGGCTGCCCGCAAGGACTCGAGCCGGAGGGCCAACTCGCGGCCCGCTTCCCGCCTGTCGCGGAACATCCGATCCTCGTTGCCGCGAAACACCATGCCCCCAGGCTATTTGATTGTGCGGGGGGACGACCCCCCTGCACCCCCCGACTGGCGCGGTCGCCGCGGTCGGGTTTGCCTGCGGACCCACCCGATGGCCCATGACGGGAC
>JBBDHV010000036.1:10885-20560 GCA_040880725.1 Acidimicrobiia bacterium | reverse complement strand
CCCACAAGCCCCGATCTGTCTCCACCCCGATGATCACCTCGGCGGGATCCTCGGCGTGTTCGCCGACCACCTCATGGAATCTCCTGATTCCTTCAACGCTGTCGTCGAACCGTCGAACAGCCAGCGCCTCTCCCGTTTCCGACATCACCCAGACGTCGTGATGATCCTCTGCCCAGTCGTTGCCCACGAACAACATCGATAGCTCCCTTCCTTCTGGCGGGCGTTGAGCCGTGGAGCCTTCCCAGCAACGATCCAATGGCCAAGTGCTCGAAGGCACGACACCCCAGCAGTGCTACAGGCAGGCTCGCCAACCAGCTGGGGCACGGTCCGCACACAGGAATTCAGATTCCAGATTGGGTCGAGTGCTCACCAGCCAGCCGGCTCTACTCTCAGCCTCCCACACGACAGACCGATACACCCCCATTGGATTGGGCGAGCTCGCGAGCCCCATCCGTCGGCTTCCCGCCCGAAAGCGAAGCTTTTTCGGGCGGAACAGAGAAACAGTCGGCGAAGCCGGCCTGCCTATCCGCTGACCCTGAGCGTGTCTCAGTGGCCGAGGAATTCCTTGCGGAACTCCGACGGTCCGTACGCAACGAAGCGGGACTCGGACAATGTCCGAACCGAGGCGGCGCGCGGGGTGCCCATCAAGGCACCGAGCTCGCCGAAGTACTTGCCCGCGGTGAGGGTGGTGAGTCGTGTCTCCGCCCCATCTGCGAGTCGGCGGAACACTTCGACTTCGCCTGACTCGATCACATACACCAGCCGCGGCTGGTCACCCTGCTCGAAGATCACCTCGCCTGCGGCGTAGCTCACTTCCTGGGGAGCACCGTCGGCAGTCTCGACGTCCATTGCCATCTGGACAGTCGTGTCGGCCACCGGGACGAGACGAGCGTCGTGGGTGGAAATCACGATGATGCGGCCCTGGTCGCGTAGTTCCCGCAACAGCCGAATGATCGCCTCGGCCTGGACGTAGTCGAGATTGGCCGTGGGTTCATCCGCGAGCAGGAGCGTCGGCTCGTGGACGATGCCGCGGGCGATCGCCACCCGCTGTTGCTGGCCGCCCGAGAGGCCCCTGGGTTTGTGATGCATGCGGTCACCGAGGCCGACCGTGGCCAACACGGCTTCGGCACGGGCGAGGGCCTCGTTGCGGGGAGTACCCGACATGATCAGCGGGATTGCCACGTTCTCGCGAGCAGACAGCGATGGAATGAGGTTGAAGGCCTGGAACACGAACCCCACATCCCGACGTCGGTAGTCATCGAGGCCGTCGGCGCCGAGTTCGGTGATCGCCGTGTCGCCCAGACGAATCGTTCCGGCGGTGGGTGTCAGGATCCCGCCCAGGCACGACAGCAGCGTGGTCTTGCCGGAGCCGGACGGCCCGAGCAGGACGGTTAGCTCTCCGGCGGCAGCGTCGAGGTTGAACCCGTCGAGTGGGCGGACCCGGTACCCCTCGGAGGCGTATTCGACGACGAGGTCGCGAACGGACAGGGATTGGGCTGGATAGGTCATGCGCCGGGTCCCGCGAACGCCTGTGCCGGATCGGTCCGGCGCACCCGCCGCATCCCCCCCGCGGCGGCGACCAACGCAACGACCATCGCAACGAGGGGCAGCTGCCACAGTGAACGTGCGGGTACTCGTACCGCCATCGGGAAGACCGGCACCAGGAGGAATTGCAGCACGGCGGCGACGGCGACCGCGACCAGAGCGATCACCAGCGCTTGGAGTGCGAGACTGCCGCCGAGCTTGCGGATCGGCGCACCCACGGCTCGCAGCACGGCGAAGTTCCGGCTGCGTTCGAGTGCGGACAGATACACGACCGCTCCGATGATGATCGCGGCAACGGCCCACAGCAGGATCCGGATGAGGTCGATCGACGAGATCGCACTTTCGAGAGGCCCGAGCGCATCCTCTGCCACCTGGGTGGGGGTGAGGACCGCCACGCCGTCGGGAACTTCGTCGGGAGTGCCCAGGAGCGCGCTCGTGGCATGCGAGCCCCCGAACAGGACGTCTCTCACATCGTCGATGCCGACGAAGACGAGCGGCTGACCGGCGAGAAGCGTGGTGTCGGCCGTGATCCCGACAACGGTGAAGGAGGTGTCGGACAGGCGGATCTCGTCACCGACCGCAACTCCGGTCGATTCGTCGGTGACCGCCTCGCCCGTTGCGCCCACATGCCGTCCCTCGGCCAGTGGGGGCGTGACCGAACCCCCGACGACGTGTCCGAGCACCACCGATTCCGAGGTGATCCCGTCGACGGTCAGCGTCCCCCTCGCCATGAGCACCGGTTCGAGACCCGCGTTCGCCAGCTGCGACGCGGTCTCGGGATCGAGCGTCGACGTCGCCGTCACCGGACCCGAGACTCCGGACGGGACGACCCAATCCTCCTCGCTGATCGCGTCCACGCTCAGAAATGGTTCCTGGTTGAACTGTTCGACCAGGCCGGTCATGAGGAAGAGCAGGGTGAAGACGACGGCGGTGGCCCCGATGACGACGACGAAACGCGCGACTCGATGCGTCAGGTCCCGAACGGTCAGCAACCACATGTCGGTTCAGTCCACTCCGTCTCGTGATTCGAGCCACTCTTCGAGCTTCGGCATCGCCGCGTCGTATCCCGCCTGCACGACGGGACGTACCCGTTCGAAGTCGAGAAGTGAGATTCCCCTGAGGTCGAGATCGAGGTAGAGATCCACATCGCCCCGGTTGAGCATCCTCGACTGCTCTCGCATCGAACCGGCGATCATCGTACGCATGAGCATCGCAGTGACGCCGGGATAGGACGCCTTCCCCTTGCGGGATTTCGACCGAAGCGCTTCCCATCCGGACACTGACAGTGCCATCTCTCCTTTGGCGCGGGGGCCGGACGGTGGCGCCACATTGACGGCGATGACGGTTCCGTCTTCGACATCCTTCGTCATGACGTCGGCAGGGAGGTTGTTCATGACCCCGCCGTCGACCAGCAGATCCTCCCCCCATGGGACCGGCGGCATCACCCCGGGGATCGAGACGCTCGCCCGGATGACGGGGACGAGGTCACCCCTGCGATGGATCATCTCCGATGAACGTGTGAGGTTGGTGGAGACACAGAAGAACGGCCGCCACAAGTCTTCGAACATCCACCCCGAGTAGGCGGCCGTGATCGCCTTCGTGATGGCCTCGCCCTTGACGAGGGACACGACGGGAATCGTGTAATCGAGCAGCCCGTGGAACAGCCGTTCCAGCATCTCGACGAAGACGTCGTCGTCGACGTTCATGGCGGCGACACCGCCGAGGGCACCACCGATGGACGTGCCGCCGACCATGTCGATCGGAATTCCCAGCTCCCGCATCGCTCTCCGCACGCCGGCATGGGCGAAGCCCCGCGCGCCGCCGCCGCCGAACACCAACCCGATCGATCGACCGGTCAGCAGCCGTCCGAGCCGTGCCATGTCCGCCGATGACCCCGACACGATGTGTGCGATCCGGTCCACGTTCCATCGTTGTGCCCAGGGAGCGGTGCCGTGCGGACGTACCGCGTCCGGCTGATGGACGACGACGAGCACCCGTTCGGCATGGGGGGAACCTGCCCCGAAGAGGAGGTCGACAGTGCGGATCTCCGCGTCCTCGAACGCCGAGGACACGCACGCCACCAGCCGGTCGCCGTAACGGGCGGCGGTGGTCGACCATTGGGTCCATGCCGCGCCGGTCTCGAGGAGCATGTGGTCATGGCTGAGTTCCGTCTCGTGCAGGAGACGCGCCACGCGCCGGCCAACGGGGTCTTCGATGGGCGCCTCCGCCGCGCCCGGGTGCGAGAGCCGGGCGTCGACCTGGCCGCCCCACAGATGCGCACAAGAGGAGCTGGCCGCCATCGCCTGCTGGAGTCGAGCAGCGAAGACCCGACCGTCGAGGTTGGCAGTGACCGCCAGTGCCACCGTCCGCCGAGCTCGGGTGTGTCCCATTCCTCGTGACCGGCGGACGAGGGACGACATCAATGGTCCGATGACCCGGGGATACTTGCTCAAGAGCTGGGTGACGGCCTCTTCGTCGACCTCGGCGACGAGAGTGTCGCGTATCGCTTCGACGGTGACTCGCCGCGGGCGCGCCTCGAAGAGTCCGGATTCGCCCACGAACTCGTCGGGGCCGATCTCGGTGATCGTGGACTCGGCTCCCGAGCCGTCGAAACCCACGACCCGCATGCGTCCGCTGATCACCAGGTACCCGGTCCCGGCTGGGTCGCCGCGCTGGTAGAGGGGCTCCCCGGCGCGGACCCATCGCCAGGTCAGATGCGCCCGCAGGTCGTCGAATGGGATTTCGACCTCCATGCCGAGCGTCCGCGTGACGAACGAGGCGATGTGGTGCTCGTCGAGGCGCCGGCTGATCTCCGCATTGATTTCGGATGCGATCGCGGGGTGCGCATCGAGGAACTGCACGAACGCTGCTCTGTCGAATCGCCGGGCGGTCACCGGCCCTGCGGCCGTCACGTCCGCGCTTCGGGTGCCGCCCGCCAGGATGGACAGTTCACCGACGAGATCGCCGGCGACGAGAGTCGCGAGCTCGACGCCTTCGGCCGTTTCGACCCGGGCCATTCCCGACGTGAGCACCAGCACGTGGTCGGCCGGGTCTCCCCGCCGGACGAGTGGCTCTCCGTTGGAGAACGAGACCGAAATCGAGTCGGTGTTGGCGTCAGTGAGGAAAGCCGGCGGAAGACGCACGGGGCCACCGTAGTGGTCCGTCCGCACCACATCGAACGCGAACTCCCCGCGAACCCTGGGCTCCCAGGGCACCTGGAGAGCCTGGCGAACCCAGGGTTCGCGGGGCCACTCAGTGGCCTGGGGAGCCCAGGGTTCAGGGGGTCAGTAGACGCCGGTGTGTTCGCCTCGGAGGTGGCCGCCGTTTTGGCTGAGACCGACGACGAGTCCTGACTTCTCCCGGCCCCCGTGGGGGTCGCGTGCCTATGCTCTCGCCTTCGTGACAGTGACAGGTTCAGGAACGGCTAGCAGGGCGGGTATACGTCGTCGGTGGGCACTGATTGCGGCGTTCGGGTTTGTCGTCAGTGCCGTTCTCATCCTGGTCTCCGGACCGGTCGCCGCCCAGGAGAGCGAAACGATCACCACCCAGTTGCGCGTGGAGAACGACGAGGGTGAGCGGATCGGTGTGGAGGGCATCCGCTTGGTGGTGACCACGCCCGACGAGGAGCCCGTGGGCGAAGGTGTCACCGACGCCGACGGGGTGCTCACACTCGATGTCCCATCGTCAGGGGAGTACCTCATGACGATCGACGAATCCACGGTTCCGGCCGGTGTGTTTTTGCGAGATCCCACGCGGACGACGGTGAGCGTCAATGTGCTTCCGGGCCAACCAGGCCGGGCGTTGTTCGCGCTGAGCCCGACCCCACCGATCGATGACGAAGGCACCGTGATCGGTGGCTCGACCGGATTCTCGGGTCGGGCACTGGCCCAACTCACCACCGAAGGCATCAAGCTGGGGCTCTTCCTGGCGATGGCTGCGATCGGACTGTCCTTGATCTTCGGAACCACCGGACTGGTCAACTTCGCGCACGGCGAGATGATCGGTTGGGGCATGTTGATGGCCTACTTCTTCAACTTCTACGGCTTCGCCGGTGCGTTTGGGTTTCTCTCAGGGCTTCCGCCCCCCTTCGGCGATGGTGTGAACCTGATCTTTGCCATCGTCCTGGCGGCGATCTTCGGAGGGCTCCTCGGTTATGCGATGGACAAGATCGTCTTCGCTCCGTTGCGGAAGCGCGGCGTGTCGCTGATTGCCCAGTTGGTGGTGACGATCGGAATCTCGATCTTCCTTCGCTACGTGTATCTCTTTGCCTTCGGCGGCGTCCCCAGGTTCTATGCCGACTACACGGCACAGACAGGAGTGGAATTCTTCGGGCTGATCACCATCACCCCGAAGGACCTCGTCACCGCCACGCTGTCGCTTCTCATCCTGCTCGGCGTAGGTGCGTTCCTGACGTTCACACGGATCGGCAAGGCGATGAGAGCGGTCTCGGACAACCGGGACCTGGCGGAGTCGTCCGGGATCGATGTGCAGAAGGTCATCCGCTTCATCTGGATCGCCGGGGGTGCCTTGGCCGCCCTGGGCGGAGCATTCCTCGGTCTGTCGGAGGTGGTGTCGTTCAACTCCGGATTCCGCTTCCTGCTTCTCATCTTCGCCGGGACCATCCTCGGCGGACTCGGAACTGCGTACGGTGCCCTGGTTGGGTGCCTCGTCGTGGGGATCGGCGTGCAGGTCTCGACCCTGTGGATCCCGACCGAGCTGAAAAACGTCGGTGCGCTGGCGATCCTGATCGTCGCACTCGTCATCCGCCCGCAGGGACTCCTCGGCAAGCGTGAGAGGATCGGGTAGGTGAGACCATGATCGACTGGGGATTCATCTTCTCCCAAAGCCTCACCCAGGCAATCGACTTCAATGCCATCGCCTTCGTGTTGGCGGCGATGGGCATCAATGTCCACTTCGGGTACGCCGGACTTCTGAACTTCGGACAGATCGGCTTCGTGGCGGTGGGCGCGTACGGCTTCGGGCTCACGCTCACGTGGTTCGGAATCGAGAACGTCTTCGTGGCGGTGCTCGTCGGGATTCTCTTCTCGGTGATCTTCGCTCTGCTCCTGGGAATCCCAACGCTGCGTCTGCGGGCGGACTACCTCGCCATCGTGACGATCGCCGCCGCCGAGATCGTCCGGCTCGTGGCGAGATCCACTCCTCTTCGTCCGATCACGGGCGGCGCCGAAGGTCTCAACCAGTTCATCGGACCCTTCCGTGATCTGAACCCCTTCAGCGCCAGTGGCACCTACGGCTTCGGGCCCTGGTCGTATCGGGGGACGCAGCTGTTCGTGATCGTCGTCGGCTGGATCCTTGTCGCATTCGTGGTGTGGATGGTGTGGCAGCTGATGCGCAGTCCCTGGGGTCGGGTGGTCAAGGCGATCCGGGAAGACGAGGACGCCGCCAGGGCGCTGGGTAAGAACGCCTACTGGTACAAGCTCCAAGCCCTGGTCCTGGGTGGGGTGCTCGGTGGTCTTGGTGGCATGGTGTTGGCGGTCGGGAACGCCTCGATCCAACCCGACTTCTTCGCCGCGCCGCAGACCTTCCTGTTCTGGCTGGTGTTGATCCTCGGAGGAGTGGGCCGCGTGTGGTCGCCGGTAGTGGGGGCAGTGCTCTACTGGGTGATCATCACGTTCATCCGCAACTTGGGGCGCCAGCTCGTCTCGGCCGGCTATGTCCCCACGTCAGTGATCGACACGAGTCAGATCGACCAGATCCAGTTCTGGATCGTCGGCTTGTCGCTTGCCTTGCTCATGGTGTTCCGACCGCAAGGTATCTTCGGGTCCAGAGAGGAGATGGCGCTGGATGCTCGATGACACCGCGACCGCTGACGCGCCACTGAGCCGGCTGCCGTGGGAACCGGGGGTTTCCAAGCCTGATCCAATCCTCGTTGTCGACTCGATGCGCAAGGCATTCGGAGGGCTCGTCGCCGTCGACGTGGATCACCTGGAGATCCAGCGGGGGCTGATCACCGCCCTCATCGGCCCGAACGGTGCCGGCAAAACCACGTTCTTCAATCTCCTCACCGGCTTCGACAGCCCCGATCGAGGCAAGGTGGTCTTCGACGGCGAGTCCATCGACAATCCTTCGCCCCACAACCTCGCCCAGCGGGGGATGGTCCGGACGTTCCAGCTCACCAAGGCGCTCACGAAACTCTCAGTGATCGAGAACATGAAGCTCGGCGCCAAGAACCAGAAGGGTGAGCACTTTTTCTCTGCACTGGTCAGTGGGGTCTGGAACGACCAGGAGGCCGAGATCGAGTCGAAGGCCGACGAGCTTCTCGCCCGGTTCAAGATGGATCACATGCGCGACGAGTACTCCGGCACTCTCTCCGGCGGTCAGCGGAAACTGCTCGAGATGGCCCGGTCGCTCATGGCCGAGCCGCATCTGGTGATGTTGGACGAGCCGATGGCCGGGGTGAATCCCGCTCTCACGCAATCGCTTCTCGAACATGTCAAAGGACTCAGGGACGAGGGCATCACGGTCATGTTCGTCGAACACGACATGGACGTCGTCCGCGACATCTCCGACTGGGTGGTGGTCATGGCCGAAGGCAGGATCATCGCCGAGGGGCCGCCCGAGTCGATTGGCCAGAACAAGGCAGTCATCGACGCCTATCTCGGGGTTCACCATGATGAAGCCCTTGACCTCGACGAAGAGGAGCAGCGACTGGCCGACGCCCAGCAGGCAACGGACGTTCGTGCCGAGGAGGACGAGTGACCGACCAGACACCGCTGATCGAGATCAAGAGTGTGGTGGCGGGCTATGTCCCCGGTGTCAATATTCTCGACGGCGTCGACATGGTCCTCGCTCCGGGAGAGCTCGTCGGAATCATCGGTCCCAACGGTGCGGGAAAGTCCACCATGCTCAAGGCTCTCTTCGGTCTCATCGAGGTGCGCGAGGGCCAAGTGACCTACAAAGGCGACGACATCAGCGACTTGCCCGCTCACGAACTGGTGGAGCGGGGAATCGGCTACGTGCCGCAGAACAACAACGTGTTCCCTTCGTTGACCGTCGAAGAGAACCTGGAGATGGGGCTCTACCTGCGTCCCAAGAAGACGAAGGAACGGATGAGGTACGTGCTCGACATGTTCCCCCGTCTCGCCGAGCGCATTCGGCAGCGGGCGGGTTCGCTGTCGGGTGGTGAGCGCCAGATGCTGGCGATGGGGCGGGCGTTGATGATGGAACCGGAGGTGCTCCTGCTCGACGAGCCGTCCGCGGGCCTTTCCCCGGCGCTCCAGGATGAGGCGTTCATCCGGACCAAGCAGATCAACCGGACCGGCGTCGGCGTCATCATGGTCGAACAGAACGCTCGACGCTGCCTCCAGATCTGCGACCGCGGGTACGTACTCGACCAGGGACGGAACGCGTACACCAACACCGGGGCGGAACTGCTCCGAGACCCCAAGGTCGTCGAGCTCTACCTCGGCACGCTCGCCACGGCCGAGTGAGAACGCCTCGGGCTCAGCTCCGAGGCACGAAGCGGGGCTGTCCGTCGTTGGCGTCCTTCACGCCGTGCTGACACTGCGGCACTGAGATGAACGCCCGCAACAGCTCAGGATCGCCGTAGTCGGCCATCTCCGGCTTGGCGACATCGATCACCTTCTCGAATCCGAGGAAGATGTGGGGGACGACCTCCCGATACCCGTTGGTTCCGGCATGGTGCAGGGAGTCCACCTCGGTGTCGATTTCGGTGATGATGCCTTCCGCAGCGAAGAGGCCGTTGCGGATGTCCTCGCGGATCCGGTCGACGAACGGCCCTTGGGGAAGTCCGACGATCGCCTCTTCCAAGTCCTCCATGCGGACCCGTGCCTCGGAAAATGACTGGCGATACAACGACAGGCGGGCGCCGCTGTCGGACTCGGCCCGCGACGCAGCGGACATCGCGTTCATGATTGCGCCCATGTCGAGCTGCCAGTCCCACATCGTGGAGCAGACACCCTCTGCGACGTGCACGTATTCGGCGTCCGGAGCTGGTTCGGTCGCGGTGGGCGAACAGGCGGAAATGAAGGCCATGAGTGCCACGGTCGAGCCACGAACCCGCATGCGATCCATCGTACCGGTCTCAGCAAGCAAGGTCGGCCGAGCACAGACCACGCGAGAGAGGCCGCCCCCCCCGGGGGCGGGGGG
>JBBDHV010000036.1:0-10875 GCA_040880725.1 Acidimicrobiia bacterium | reverse complement strand
CCGGCCCCCGCAGGGGCCGGCTCCTCATTCGATCGACGTGTTGTCGTCAGCCTCAGGAGGCGAAGACGTACTCGTCGAGGTCGGGGTTGGGGGTCTTGCCGCCGTCGTAGGTGCGCACGCCGAAGCTCGCCGCGGCGGGCTCGCCGGCATCCACGAACTCGTAGGGACCGCCCACGCCGTCGTAGTCGATGTCTTCACCTTCGTCGACGAGCGCGATGCAGTCCGCGAAGGTCGTGCACTTGGTGCCGTCCTTCGTGACGCCGTTGATCTCCGTTTTGAAGACCTCGGGATCGTCACTGTTGGCGACTGCCGCCGCGAGCGCCGTGATGATGATCGCGTCGTAGGTCTCGGCGCCGTAGGCGTAGATGCCTCCGACTCCGCCCTCGTACGCACCTTCGAGACGCTCGGTGAAGTCGGAGATGGCTCCGAGGTCCACGGAAGGCTCGGTGCCCTTCATTCCGGCGATGATCGACGGGTCGGACAGCTCGCCACCGATTCCGCCGATGTTGCCGTCGACGCCCCACACGTTCTTCGTGTCAGCGCCGATGCCCCGCTCGTTCATCGTCGTCAGGATGTTTGCCGACTCGGCAAATCCGATGACGATGACCGCGTCGGGGTCGGCTTCGACGATCGAGTCGACCTCGGCATCGAAGTTTTCGGTGTCGACCGCATACGGCGTATACACCGAAATCGTTCCGCCTGCCGCCTCGAAGTTCTCCTGGAAAGACTCGGCGAGACCCTGGCCGTACGACTCCTGCCGCCACAGCACCGCTGCAGTCTCGTTGCCCTGTGCGATCACCTGGTCGGCGAGCACCTTGCCTTGCAGCAAGTCGGACGGAGCCGTGCGGAAGTACAGGTCGTTGTCGTCGTAGGTCGTGAACGTCGGCGACGTGTTCGCCGGCGAGAAGTGAACGACACCGTTCCCGACGATCTTGTCGATCACGAGCAGCGACACAGCCGAAGAGGCCGCACCCACGATGACGTCGACATCATTCGCCAGAAGTCGGTCGACTTCGGGGTTCGCGACGTCCTGGTTGGTGTCGCCGGAGTCACCTTCGATCAGGACGACGTCCTCTCCCAGAACGCCTCCTGCCGCATTGATGTCCTCGACCGCGAGCCGAGCTCCTGCAACCTCGGGTGGGCCGAGGAACGACAGGTCACCCGTCACCGGGAGCAGAGTACCAACCGTCAGAACACCATCGCCTTCGCCCTCGACTGCATCCCCGCCGCCACAGGCCGCGAGAATCATGCCGAGCATCGAAACGATGGCTACCGACCGCAACCATTTGGTGGTGCGCATCAGTTTCCTTCCTCCTTGTTTGAAAGTGCCACGAATGGCAACGGCCCAACGATAGGCGGATTCTCTCGCGACGTCACCCCGGAGCGGACTCGGAAATGGCTTGTCGCGCCCCGCTATTCGACCGGAAGCCACAGCAGTTTCAGCGGCTCCACCCGGACGTCGGAGCGTTCGAGGCCGACAGGATGCTCCTCGATCTCGGAGGCGGCGAGGTCCCAATCCGTGGTGATCCCCTCGACATCACGCGCGAGATCCACTTCGAGTTCCAGAAGCTCTTGTTGCTCCATCGCGAGACGGTCGTTGGCGGTCTCGAGTCGTTCCTCTGTCCTCTTGGTCTGGGTCCGACGGCTGGCCGCGCGGCGCAGTCCGGTCGTTCCCCTTCGGCCGCCGAGAATCGCTCCGAGAAGGTCTCCGGCGCCGGACAGGACCTCGGACTGGCGGCGTGACTCCACGTCGGTCTGCAGCTCGCGAACTCGGTGCTCCGCCTTGCGTATCGTGTCTTGGGCGTTGCGGATCCGGGTCTGGTACCTGTCGGTCAGCCCCGCCACGTCCCGGTCTGCCCGGTTCGTGGCTTCCGATCGGCACCGCGCCTCGAACTCCTCCCGAGTTTCCTCCACCCTCGAGTACAGCTTGAGCTCCGGGTTCTTGAAGACCGTCACCGTGCGTTCCCTGCTCAGACGGTCGGTGAGACTGGTGGAGAGCGACTTCCAGAACGCCGCCGAAGAAACGTCGACGCCCTCGAGTCGATAGGTCGCAGCAGTCGGTGGCGTCGGGAGGAAGTCCCGATCGTCGTGGTCCACCGCCGTCAGGTGGGTGGCATCCGCGTCGATCGGATGAATGATCGCCTCGTACTCCTCACGGCGATCGACGCCGGCGTGATGGTCGTCGTAGAGAAGGTGGACCCGTGCGACGGCCGCCGGCGCGAGGAGGGTGGAGCCGGGATTCGCCCCTACTTCGCGGACCCACGGAGCCGAGGGCGCCGTCCAAACGACCTCGACGCCGTCGGCAACCTGGGGAGCGACCGCGGAGGCATCGGCAGGAACGTCGGGGGTCACCCCTTGCGGTGCGGGCGTCGCCGGTCCGGGGGTCGTTCGCTGATTCCTTCCGACGAGACGGGAGACATGGTCCCGGGTGAGCGGGCCGGCAAGGTACGACATCACCCACCGGGTCGTGAACACCCTCGGCTCGGAGGTTCGTGTCGAGTGCAGCACGAAGGCACGCTTGCCGAGTCCCGTGATCAGATCGCCGATGGCGGCGGTGTCCACATCCCCGGTCGCCGAGGAGATTCCTTCGAGGATGCGAGCTTTGTCCCGCTCGGTCTGGAGCCGACCGATCATCCACGTACCGGCGTTGGACATCGCCTTGTAGTCGAGGTCGACGGGGTTCTGGGTCGACAGCACCATCCCCACCCCGAACGCCCTCGCCTGCTTGAGGATCGTCAGGATCGGTTTCTTCGATGGGGGCTCCGCGGTCGGAGGGGCGTAGCCGAACACCTCGTCCATGTAGACGAGGGCTCGCAGCGTCCCCGTCCCCTGCTGGGTGCGCATCCAGGTGACGAGCTTGGAGAGGATCAGGGTCACGACGAATTGTCGTTCGTCCTCGGAAAGGTGAGCGAGGTAGACGACGGCGGTACGGGAGCGGCCATCACCATGCAGGATCTGGTCGATGTCGAGGGGTTCGCCTTGGATCCACGAGGCGAAGGATGGCGAGGCGATGAGCCCGTTCAGCTTCATCGCGAGGGCAGTCCGATCTTTTCGGGGGAAGAACTCGTCGACATCGAAGACCCCGAGCTTGCGGACGGGCGGCTCGATCACGGCGCCGATCAAACCGGCGAGATCGAGGTCCCGGCCCTGGGACCAGGAATGTTCGATGATCGTGGCGATGAGGATGTGCTCGGGCGCGGACACCGGGTCGGCGGTGATCCCCGCCAGCGTGAGAAGGGAGGAAACGAAACCCTCGATCTCGTCGCGGAGGAGTTCTTCGTTGCCGTCCCAGCCGATGGCAGGTGCCGCCAGGCTCCCGACGATGTTGATGGGGACGCCGGCGGTGGATCCGGGCGTGTAGATCGTCACGGGAGAGGCGTCGGCCAGTGCCTGCATCTGCTCGGTCCCGAGCCCCCAGCTCGCGAGGCCCTCCGCCCACATCGCCGCCGTCTCCTGTGCGACGTCGGAAGCATCTTTCCCGTCGCGCACCGCCGCCGCCTCGTCCACCCACGGTCGGAAGTCGGCGGCGGAGAGTCCGGGAAAGTTGAGGGCGAGGTTCGTCATGTCGCCCTTGGGATCGAGCACGAGGCACGGGATCCCCTCGAGCATGGCCTCTTCTATCAGCGCGACCCCGAGGCCGGTCTTGCCGGAGCCGGTCATCCCGACGATCACCCCGTGAGTGGTCAGATCGGAGGGCTCGTAGACCAGGGAATCGGCGAGGCGCTTCCCGGTGGTGGGATCCACCATCGCCCCGAGGGTGAAGGAGTTGTCGGCCATCGCGCCGATCGTACCGACCCTCCTTGCCGAGCGTTCTCCTACCATCGGACCATGGCCGACATGCTGGACCGAGGTCCGAACGACTGGCTCATCGATGAGATGCGCGCCAGATGGATGGTCGACCCGGGATCGGTCAGCGAGTCCTGGGTCGAGTACTTCCGCGAACACGAGGTAGGGACTCCCGACATCCCAGTCCCTCGCGAAGCGACAGACGGCGCGTCGCCGTCGACGCCGCCGGATACGACTTCGGGCCGGCCGACGACGAATGAGGGAGCGACCGCCGACCAAGGTGGAGACCCGGCGACGGCCGCCAAGGGAGAGAAGGCGGTGCTGCCGGAGGGAACCGATCAACTCCGGGGAATCGCCGCCACGATCGCCAGACGCATGGACGAGTCCCTGGCCGTGCCGACGGCAACGTCGTTCCGGGTCGTCCCATCGAAGCTCCTCGAGGTCAACCGGCTCATCCTCAACAATCAGCTGAAGCGTCTCATTTCCGGGGGCAAGGTCAGCTTCACCCACCTCATCGGGTATGCGGTGGTGCGGGCGGTCAGGGAGATGCCTTCGATGAGCGTGTCCTATGAGGCGATCGACGGCGATCCCCACATCGTTCATCACGAGCACATCAACTTTGGTCTCGCCATCGACATCGAACGGGGCTCCGGTGAGAGAGTCCTCCTGGTCCCGAACATCAAGGGCGCTGACGAGATGGACTTCAAGGAGTTCTGGCTCGCCTATGAAGACCTCGTCGAGCGCACGCGGAACAACAAGCTCGGACCCGACGATTTCGCAGGCACGACCGTCAGCCTGACGAATCCGGGGACGATCGGGACGATCCAGTCGGTTCCGAGACTGATGACCGGTCAGGGTCTGATTATCGGAGTCGGTGCCATCGCATACCCGCCGCAGTACGAAGCCGCCGATCCCCGGTATCTGGCGCGACACGGCATCGGACGCACGATCACCCTCACCTCCACGTACGACCACCGGGTGATCCAGGGCGCCCAGAGCGGCGAACTGTTGCGCCGGATCCACCAGTTCCTCCTCGGCGAGGACGAGTTCTACGACCGGATCTTCCAAGCCCTCGACATCCCGTACACACCGGCCCGATGGGCCGTCGACGACAACCCGCCGCAGGGCTCACCCGAGTGGTCCGAGAAGCAGGCGAAGGTCTTCCAGTTGATCAACGCCTACCGGGTGCGGGGGCATCTGATCGCCGACCTCGATCCGCTCCGCCAGAAGAAGCCGACCATGTACAAGGAGTTGGATCCGCTCCACTACGGCCTGACGATCTGGGACCTCGACCGCGAATTCGCCACCGGCGGCATCGGCGGGAAGGCGGTCATGGCGCTCGGCCAGATCCTCGGTGAGCTTCGGAACGCCTACTGCCGCACCGTCGGCATCGAATACATGCACATGCAGGAGACCGACCAGAAGCACTGGCTCCAGGAACGTTTGGAGGGCGTCACACCGGTCGTCGACAAGTCCGAGAAGCTTCGAATTCTGCGCAAGCTCGAGCAGGCGGAGGGCTTCGAGAAGTTCCTGCAGACGAAGTTCGTCGGCCAGAAGCGTTTCGGTTTGGAAGGTTCGGAGGGCCTCATCCCGCTGATCGACGCCGTGCTGGGAGCGGCGGTAGAGGACGGCATCAACGAAGCCGTGTTCGGAATGGCGCACCGCGGTCGCCTCAACGTGCTCGTGAACGTGATCGGCAAGAGCTACGAGCGGGTGTTCCGAGAGTTCGAGGGAGAACTCGATCCCGAGTCGTTCGCCGACTCCGGCGACGTCAAATATCACCTTGGCGCATCAGGGAAATACGACTCCGAGAACGGCTCCATCGAGGTGCAGGTCGTGGCCAACCCCAGCCATCTGGAGGCGGTTGATCCCGTGCTCGAAGGCGTGGTCCGCGCCAAACAGGAACGGTTGGGCAAGAAGGGCCATGAGCAGGTGCTGCCCGTCCTCATCCATGGCGACGCCGCGTTTGCCGGCCAGGGTGTCGTTGTCGAGACCCTCAACCTGTCCCAGCTCCGCGGGTATCGGACAGGTGGCACCGTGCACCTCGTCGTCAACAACCAGGTGGGTTTCACGACTTCGACTCTCGATGCCCGTTCCAGTTTCTACGCCACCGACGTCGCCAAGACGGTCGCGGCGCCGATCATCCATGTGAACGGTGACGATCCTGAGGCCGTGGTGCGGGTGGCCCGGTTGGCTTTCGAGTTCCGCCAGGCGTTCCAAAAGGACGTCGTCATCGACATGATCTGTTATCGCCGACGGGGGCACAACGAGGGCGATGAACCTTCGTACACCCAGCCCGTGATGTACAAGTTGATCGACCAGCACCGCTCGGTCAGGAACCTCTACATCGAGAGGTTGATCAGTCAGGGCGACATCTCCGACGACGAAGCACAAGAACTCGTCGCCGACTTCCAGGAGGAAATGGACCGGGCATTCCAGGCGTCGCGTGACAAAGGCCCGACGTCGGGCGGGCCACGTCCCACGGTGGAGCCGGTCACCGACCCGGTGTCGGCGGTTCCGCTGGCCGAACTCGAGGCTGTGCTCGCCTACGTGACCAGTCCGCCCGAGGGCCACGTCGTCCATCCCAAGTTGGAGAGGATGCTCAACGAGCGCCGCACCGCACTCGACAACGACCTCGTCGATTGGGGAACTGCCGAGGCGCTGGCGTTCGGCTCGTTGGCCCGGGAAGGCGTGCCCATACGCCTCGCAGGCGAGGACAGCCGGCGAGGGACGTTCAGCCACCGCCACGCCGAGCTGACCGACTACGACACGGGGGAGGGGTGGATTCCGCTCCAGACGCTGACAGAGCCCGACACCCGTGTGCGGATCGTCGACTCGCTCCTCAGCGAGTTCGCGGCGGTCGGGTTCGAATACGGGTACTCGATCGAATGGCCGGAGGCCCTCGTCATGTGGGAGGCGCAGTTCGGGGATTTCGCCAATGGCGCCCAAGTCATCATCGACCAGTTCATCGCCCCCGGAGAGAGCAAATGGGGCGAACGGTCCAGCCTCACGCTGCTGCTGCCACACGGCTACGAGGGCCAGGGCCCCGAGCATTCGTCGGCTCGGATCGAGCGCTTCCTGAATCTGTGCGCCCATGAGAACATGCGGGTCGTCGTGCCTGCGACGAGCGGTCAGTATTTCCATCTGCTGCGCCGCCAGGCTCTTCTCCGTCCTCGCAAACCGCTGATCGTCTTCACTCCGAAGTCGCTCCTGCGCACGCGGGCGTCGTTCGGTTCCTCGGGTGATCTGACCGATGGCAGGTTCGAACCGGTCGTCACCGATCCGATGAACCCCGCCGGCGCGCGCCGGGTGGTGCTGTGCACGGGGAAGGTGTATCACGACCTGGTGGCCCACCGTGAGGAGGCACAGATCGAAGGGGTGGCCATCGTGCGGATATCCCAGCTTTTCCCGATTCCCCGCCCCGAACTGGCATCAGTCGCCGATGCCCACCCCGACGCCGAGATCGTCTGGTGTCAGGAGGAGCCGAAAAACATGGGCGCATACGGCTTCCTGTGGCACGAACTCCGGGACATCTTCGGTCGCGAACCCCGCTATGCGGGACGGAGCGCGGCTGCGAGCCCTGCCACCGGGTCAGCGAAGCGGCATGCCGCAGAGCAGGCGGCACTGGTTGCCGACGCTCTCGATGGCGAATCGCACTGACGTCAGGCGGTCGGCGGAGGTGTGTATGTCGCCGAGGTGACGCGGCCGCCCTCCAGGGCCAGCGTCCAGGTCGACGCCTTCTTGACATCGAAGACCCCGTCGGCGCTGTAGAGCGGTACGCCCAATGCTTCGAGGCGCCGGATCACGCCGGGGATGACGTCGCCGTGGCTGCACGCCACGACGTTCTTGCCGCCCATTGTGCGCAGCCAGTCGAGCGTTTCGCCTTCTCGAGCGCCTTCCGCGAGATGGTCGGAGTCCTGCACCGGCACCCCCACCCGTTTCGCGAGCGGATCGACCGTCTGGCGGCACCGCAGGTAGGGGGAGCAGTAGACGGCCCCGATGTCGTGGGCGTCGAGTTGGTCGGCAATCGCCGCCGATTGCCGATGTCCCTTCTTGGTGAGCGGACGATCCCGGTCGTCCTCGGTCCACGCCTCCCGGTCGCCGGCCGCAGCATGGCGGATCAGCCACACGGTGCCGATCGTGAGGAGCGTGTCGAGGTCGGAGGCGATGAGTGCTCGATCGTGTTCGTACGTGAGGACCGCGGCACCCTCTTTCGCCGTCACCCACCGGATCTCGTCCACCTCGTCATTCGGGGTGAAAGGCCGCTCGGAGCGCGCCCGCATCGCGAAGTAACGCACGACCTTGCGTCTCCCCGACGACACCCGGTACTCGACTTCGGCGAGCGGGGCGATCACGTCGGCGAGGACGCCTGTCTCCTCCTCGACCTCGCGAACCGCAGTCGCTTCGGAAGACTCGCCAGGGTCGGCCTTGCCTTTCGGAAGCGACCAGTCGTCATAGCGCGGCCGATGGGCGATGAGAATGCGCAGCTCGTCGTCCTCGTCGGGGCGGATCACCAGTCCGCCGGCAGCCACGATCGGAGTGTCGGTCACGTGGGCTCGAGTGTGTCTTCCACCGTCACAAACAGCGAACCGGTCTCGACGGGGACGTCGGCTCCCCTGATGTCGATGCTCATAGAACCGCAGACGGCGCAGAGATAACGGAGAATGCCGCCACCCACGCGCTGGCCCGGCCCGAAGAGGTGGCCCGCCCGACAGGAACCCTTCGGGCGTCGAGTGGCTCGGGTCGTTCGGTGACGAGACATGAGAAGCAGGCTAAATCCCTTCGACCCGGTTCCGGTCGATCAAATCGCTTCCCAGCCGCCAACGCCCCCGAACCGCGGGCCCAGGACGACACCCAGTGTCGTCCTGAACCCTGGGTTCGGGACTACACCCAGTGTCGTCTGGGGCCCTGGGTTCGGGGGCGGGGGTGATTTCACGACTGGGTGAGGGTCATGATCGCGTCGCGGATGACGTCGCGTTCGGTATCGAACAGAGCGTTGTGCATGGAATGCTCGAGCCACAGCAGTCGGGTGTCGTTGCCGAGCGCCCTGCGGAGCTTCCGGCCGCTGGCAGGGTGCGAGGTGTCGTCAACCTTGGACTGGATCACGAGACCCGGACACGTCACCTGGGGTGCCGCCTGGAGGGCCCGGCGAGACAGCGTGAACAGTTCGGCGGCGGCGATCATGGGGAAACCGTCGAGGTGGATCCAGTGTGGGGCGACCTCGGGGTCGAGTTTCGGTGGGGGACTCTCCGGCCACCGCAGTTCGCGTTGGTAGAGCCGGGCGACGCGGGCGAACCGGATCCTCCAGTTCTGGAAGCGGATCGGAGCGTTGATCGTGGTGAGGGTCGCGACCGGGGCGCGGGTGGCGGCGATCACACCCAACAAGCCTCCCATCGACAAGCCGACGACGTGGACCCGGCGGTGGTCGCCGACCTCCCGGATCGCGTCGACCGTGGCGTCGACCCAGTCGCTGCGGCGTACCCGGGCGAGGTCTCCGATGCTCCGGCCGTGTCCGGGCAGGAGGGGAGCGTTGACCGTGTACCCCCTGTCGGCCAGTTGTCCGCCGAGGTGCCGGAAGTGAGCGGCGTTGCCGGTGAAGCCGTGGACGAGCACGAACGCCTCACCATTCGAACCGTCGATCCGGAACGCCGCGGCCCGCGGGTGTATGAGGTCGCCAGGGGGCGTGGCGGCAGCAACCATTGGACAAACCAGGGTACCGACCGCGCATGCCGACAGACATGCGATGATCGGGCTGTGCGACGTCTCGCGGTACTCGGTCTCGTTCTGGGCGCATGCACCGCGCAGTTCCAGACCGAGGACTTTCTCGAGGGCCGGTTCGATGTGCCGGATCCGTTGGTGTCCGGCGAGGTCGCCGCGGACTCCATGCGCTATCTCCTGTGGTTTCCTGCCGGCTATGTGGTCGGGGACGACGTCCCGGTGGTGGTCTTCCTGCACGGTTCGGGCGACGACGACTACGACAGCCGCTGGCTCACCTCCTACGGCCTTCCGGCGGTCCTGGAATTCGAGAACATTCCTGTCGAACCGTTCGTGCTGCTGGCGCCGCAGGCGATGCCGGGTACGTCCTGGGACATGGGAAACCAACCGGAGACGGTGATGGCATTGGTCGACGATGTGGTCGATCGGTACGACCTCGACCCTGCAGCGGTGTCTCTCACGGGTCTCAGCATGGGGGGATACGGCGCCTGGCACTTGGCGACCCGCTTCCCCGGCCGGTTCCATGCCGTCGCGTCACTCTCCGGAAGCGGGTACGGGTCGACCGTGCTTCCCGACGGCGAGGACGTCTGCGTTCTGGCGGATGTCGACCTTCGGGCCTACCACGGGGCGAATGACATGGTGTCCCTCCCCGAACTGAACGTGGCGGTGATCGACGAGTGGGAGGATCGTTGCGGTGCCGAGATCGACCTGCGGATGTTCGACGACACCGGCCACTTCGAGACCTTCGAGCGCGTGTACCGCGACCCGGCCTTCTACGACTGGCTGTTGCCGTAGGTCAGGGGCTGAACGGGCCGCCCGGCTCCAACGACTCGGGATCGAGCCCGTCATGGATCACGGACCCGTCGCAGTCCGTTCTGGCTTCTTCGGCATCTGCCTCGGTCATCCCGGCGAGGGTGACGACCGCCACGGTGGTGTCATCGGGATGCACGGCAGGGAGGTCGGCCGGCGAGAGGAGGTGTCGTCCCGGGCCGTCGAAGCGGAGGTAGACCGTTCCCACCTGGGGTGCGTCCTCGGACACGGTGAAACGCACCACGGGCGGCCCGACGTTCTGGGCAGGACAGACGATCACCATCCGGTAGGCGTGGTCGCCTTCCTCCCAGAAACCGGGCGGGAAGGTGCGAGTGAACGACACCGCCTGGGTGCCTCCTGGCGCGGCGGCAACGTTGGCAGGCGAGAGCGCGTCGGCTCCGCACCCGACAACGAAGCAGGCAACGATCAGGATCGTGAAGCGGGCACGCACAACCCCACGGAGTCTGGCATGGACTGTCGTTCTCGCAGGAGGAGGGGCGGTCCCGCCTCTTGCGTTCAGGGTGGGTCGTTGCCGCTGGTGGTGTAGCCGGGTCCGCCGAGGGG
>JBBDHV010000035.1:0-99804 GCA_040880725.1 Acidimicrobiia bacterium | reverse complement strand
GTCATCCACCAACAGGGCAGGCAGATCGACGCTGCCTCGCCGCCGCAACGGCGCAGGTTCCTGCGTCGCCGTCCGGTCCGCGCCGGACCCTGACCCGACGCAGGACTTCGCCACAGTTCTCGTCATGGGTCATTGGGTGACACCCCCCGGCATGACCACCCCGGCAGCCACGCCGTCCGGGGGGTGCAGGGGGGTCGTCCCCCCGCACAATCAAACCGACACAACCGACCAATGACCGACCGGCCCCTCGCGGGCCTACACGTCGTCGGGTCCTCTCTGGACCGGTGCCGAAGATCAGCTCATCTCGTTGGCGTACAACTCGGGCAGGAAGTGCTCGAAGTTGCCGACCTCCTCGACGTTGTGCCGCAGCCAGGCCCGACCCATCGCTTCCGGAAAGATCATCGGTCGCACGATGCGGTTGAACGCGAGGTGGCCGAACAGCGTGTGAGCACCAAGCTCCATGCGAGAGCGATAGCGTGTGCCGACGCTGTCGGGCTCGAACCAATGCTCGAGGCTGAAAACTGTCGATTCGAGGATCGACCGTTCGAGTCGAATCCCGGTCTCGTCGAGTTTCGTCACGACCTCGACGCTGTCGACCAGCCAGGCGGGATTGCGGTCGAACGCCTCGACGATGCGAAACCGGGATCCGACTCTGACCCGGTCCGGGTCCCCTGCCACCAGTTGCCAGTCGACGTGATCCTGCGGATGCCAGGTCCGATAGCGGGAGTAGGTGCGGTCCCCGACCTTCATCGCCCCACCGATGTGGCGAAACCACCAGTCGAGCATCACCGGCGTGACGCCGCGGACCACGTCATGGTCGATCGTGAGGATCAGACGCCCGCGTTCGTGGGTCAGATCGGTCGAGGCGCCGGCTGGCGACTTCATCGGCCAGGCGAGGTCGAGCGGCGCGGGGAGCACTCGGCGACGCAAATACACGGGCATCTCGTGGAATGCCTGTCGCGGCTCGCGGGCCTGTCAGGGGCGGCGGAGGCCGGGGACCTGGCGGTTCACGGCGTCGAGGACGGCACGGACCATCGCCTGGCTGGGATCGCTTCCGACCAGCGCCGAGCCGACCATCATCCGCTCCCGGCCGCCGATGACGAGCACGACCTGGGCGATTGCCACATCCTGGGCACCGACCCGGTGGACGGCTTCGGCGCTGATGGCGAACGCGGCATTCTCGTCGAGGGCCTGTTCCAGGGCGACGAGGGTCGCCTCTGCAACGAGACGCATCCGGGTGGTGGACGCCGCCGGTCCCTGCGCGGAGCCGGTGAGCTTCTCATCGTGCCAGTGCAGGGTGACGGTGATCTTCATCCGGGAGCCGTCGATCTCCTCGGCGACGTCGTCGACGACGGGCCGGTCACCGGCAGAGAGGTCGCCTCCGTCGATCTGCACGACCGAGATGATCCGGCGGTCGATATCGAGATCAAATGCCGCCATCGCCACGGACTGGACGTCGCGCACCAGTTGCTTGGCGGGCTTGCCCGGGGTGGCGAGGACGTGCACCTCGCGCGGCCGACCGTTCTCGACGACGATCCTCACGTTTTCGACGCCGGGGATGCGGGCGATGGTCGACTCGAGTGCCTTGACGTCCATTGCCGGAGAGCGTAGCCCTGAAACTCCTCGGGCTCGGAGCGTTCGTCACAGCAAGGAATGTTGCGACTTCGCGACCTTGCCAGGTAGATTGCACCGTGGTCGGTCTCACACAGGGAGGCCGGCGGAACCGGGTCGCTGCCCGGTTGGGAGGTGGGCGGACCTGTAAAGGTGGGGCCTCACATTGACAAGTGAGGTTTCTCGGGTCGTGTCCTACGAGCCGGGGAAAACGGGGAGAGCCCGGCGGCAGATCCATCCATCGTTGATTACACCGAAGCGGAGCGGAACGACGCGTCGACAGGTGTGTCGGCGAGTCTCAACTCACCGACGAGGTGATACCGGATGAAAGCACGCTTGGTCCGGATTCTTGCTACGGCAGGAAGCCTCGCCACACTCATAGTGGCTGGCTCGGCTTCCTTCAAGATCGGTTGATCTGACGTCGGGCACTCTCTCCTTTTTGAGCCGTGAGGAGACCGTTTGGACATCCGAAAGAAGCGATTCGCGTTGGCGAGCGCGTACTTCCTTCTCGGTGTGACCACCGTCGCATTCACGCTCATCACGTGGACGCCCAAGCCCGGCACCGATTGGGTCATCGTCGGCATGTTCGCTCTCGCGTTCGCCGCCCTGTCATTCCGATCGGTCGAAGTCAACGACCGGATGTTGGCGTCGTCGAGCGCGATGGTGATCGCCACCGCGTCGACCTACTTCGCGATCCACACCACGACCACACCCGAGGGCATCGTCGAATTCGATGCGGTGACGGTGGCGGTGATCATCGCCGCGCTCGGACCGCTGGACATCGCCGACTTCCGCCGCCGGCGAGTGTTCCAGCCGGCCAGCAACTTCGGCCTGCTCGTGGTGTCGGCGTTCGCGGCGGGCTTCGTCGCCGACCTGCTGTTGGATGGTCGTAGCGCCCAACAGACCGGGGACTTCCTCTACGTGGCCGCAGTCGGGGCCCTCGTCGGGCTGGTCTACAACCTCGTCAACATCACCCTCGTCCGATTCGGTGTCCGGATGGCGTACGGGACGAGGAACATCCTCCCATGGTCAGGACTCTGGTTGCTGTTCGGCTCCCAGCTGGTCATGGGCCTGCTCGGCGGCATGCTGGGGGCAGTCTTCGAGTTCGCCTCCAACGAGTCGCTGCTGTTGCTGATCCTCATCGTCTACGTCGTGGGCCATACGGTGTTCACGTCGTACTCGGTGCTACGTGTCGCCCATGAGTCCACGCTCCGAGGGTTTGTCAAGACCCTCGAGACTCGCGACCTCTACACCCGCGGCCACACCGAGCGGGTGGCGTACTTCTCCCAGCTGATCGGCCAGGAGCTCGGGTTCACCGGAACCCAACTCGAGCACATGCGCTGGGCGGCGCTCGTTCACGACATGGGCAAGCTGGCGATCCCGATCGAACTCATGCAGAAGCAGGGGAAACTCACCGACGACGAGTACCGCCGCCTTCGCACCGCCACCCACAAGGTCGACGACCTGCTCTCGGAGGTGGATTTCCTCCGCCCCATGATCGAGGTGTGCTCGGGGGCACACCCGCGCCTTCCGAAAGAGGACTTCGATCAACACGGCCATACGCACACCACCTCGCCGACCCTGGAGCAGAAGGTGCTGGCGGTGGCGGACGCCTTCGACGCGATGACCAGCGTGCGTGGCTACCGGATGGCGATGAGCCAGCGAGCGGCCATCGAAGCGCTCAGGGAGGACCCCGCGCCCCTCTACGACGACGATGTTCTTGCGGCGCTCGAAGCAGCCTTGGACGAGGTGGGCGAAACCTATGGTCCGCCGCACCTGGCCACCCCCACGATCCAAGCCGACGTGGTGTCCCATGGGTGAGTGGCGATCGATGTCGCGCTGGGCGTGGATCTTCTCGGCGCTGATTCCGATAGGTGCGACGATCGCCGTCGTGGTGCTGGTCCGTCCCGGCGACGACTTGTGGTGGATGGCCGGCACAGCCCTGGTGTTCGGGTTTGCGTCACTCCTCCAGGTTCCGTCTGCCGGTCGGAGCCGCTTCACGGCGGGATACCTGATTGTTGCGGCTGTCCCGTTCGTGACGACGACCCCGGGGGAGCGTTTGTTGTCGACCCGCGAGGTCGTGCTCGCCCTCGCCGCCGGATCTGCCCTGACCTGGATCATCCGGGCGGCCCACGGCGAGGATCAGCGAGCGGTGCTGGCCGGGTTCCTGAAGCGGACTTTGTCCTACGCGGCCTTCATCGCCGCGTTCTCGATCGGCGACACCGCGCTCCGTCTCGACGAGGTCGCCGGATGGCACGACGCACTCCTCTTCGTCGTGGCGGCGTCAGCAGGTTTCGCCGCCGAGGTCGTCACGAGTGCTGTCTTCCGGGCGGGCATCGGGGGCGGCGGTCCCCGGTTGTTCGTGGCTCTCGACACGGCCCGCGATCTGAACGTCTACCTGTCCCTGGTGGCAGCAGGAGCCTTGTTCGGGATTGCGTTCGAGACCATCGGGTGGTGGGCGCTACTGCTGGCGGCCCTTCCCTATGCCTTCTCACACGGGGCGTTCAGCAGGTACGTGGACGCCCGCAAGACCTACGCCCAGACGATGCGCTCGCTGGCCCGAATCCCGGAGGTCGCGGGACATTCCCAAGCAGGCCATGCGGCGCGTACTGCGGATCTCGCAGTTGGCGTTGCCGCCGAACTCGGGCTGCGCCCTCGCGACGTCGACACCGTGGAATACGCCGCTCTCCTCCACGACATCGGACGGATCTCGCTCAACGAGCCCAGCGTGCTGCGCATGGGATTCACCGACGGTGACATTGCCAAGTGGGGCTCGGAGATCGTCGGCGAGACGTCATATCTGTCCGAAGTGAGTGACGTGGTGCTCCGTCAATACGAGCCGTATCGAAATCCCGGTGTGGAATCCAACGTCGACGTCCCCATCGCCGCCAAGATCGTCAAGGTCTGCAGTGCGTACGACGAGTCGACCCACGAGTTGGGGTTCTCGCCGCTCGAATCGATGGAGAAGCTGCACCGAGGCTCCGTCTACGACTATGACCCTGAGGTCGTGGCCGTGCTTCGCCGGCTGTTGGAGCGCCGGGGCGAGTTCGATCGTCCGGTCGTCCGGCACCAGTGACGGACCACTGGCTCAGTGCCGGCGGGTGGCCGAGCCGCCCTGCAGTTTCACGCCGGGCTTGAACCAGCGGACAGGGCGGCGGAGCTCTGCTTCGAGGAAGCGACCGAGGCCGACGGCGAGGAACACGTCACCGATCGAGATCACCGAACCCTGGCCGGCCATTCGAATCGGGATGACGTCGGCGAGGAAAACGAGCATCGTGTCGGGGGTCATCGCGGTGTGCTTGGCGGCGTTCGTCAGGTCCGCCCCGCCGGCGGCGTAACCGGCCGCCACTTCCACAGCACCTTCGAGTACCGGCATGCCGCCGTTGAGTGCGATCACCGTGAAATTGAGGAGGACACCGACGCCTGCGAGCCACAGTCCCGCCCGGTCGCGGTTGAGCACCATCAGACCCAACAGTGGGAGATAGGACGTGAGGACGAGGTAGAACCCGAAATCGGGGTCGATGACGCCGGCGATGCCCTGCATGGCGAAACCCAAGGGCAAGAGCCACCACATCTTCAGCCGAATGTCGGCGAGATTGGTCAGTCGTCCCCCACGTACCACCGCAACGGACATCGCCACGAACAGGACGATGACGAGCCACAGCATGTATGCGAACGCTATCACAGGCTCTCGACGCCAGACTGGGCAGATGAGCCCCCGAGATCGAGCCGGGAGATGAGATGGTCACGTACGAATACGCAGATGCAGTCGCCACGCTGACGATCGATGACCCCGACCGGCGGAACCCGCTGGGCGTGGAAACGATCGACGGCCTCATCAGGGGTCTCCAGCAGGCGATCGACGATCCCGAGGTCGCCGTGGTCGTGATCACCGGTGCAGGCGAGTCGACGTTCAGCGCCGGTGGGGACCTGGCGCCGGGATTCTTCGACGACCCCATCGGGCGACACTCCGAGCGGGGAAGATTCGCCGATCTTCTTCGCCTGCTGTGGCGCGGGGGCAAACCGACCGTGGCGCGGGTCAATGGCCATGCGCTGGCGGGAGGGTTCGGACTCGCGGTGGCGTGCGACGTCACCATCTGTGTGGAGGACGCCAAGTTGGGGCTGCCCGAGATCCGCGTCGGCTTGTGGCCGATGATGATCACAGTGGCCTTGCTGCGAGCAATGCCGCAGAAAGCGGCGTTGGAGTTGATGCTGACAGGGCGGACCATCACGCCGGACGAGGCGCAGCGTCTGGGTGCGGTGTCCCGGGTGGTTCCCCGGGGGATGCTCGACGACGCGGTCGAGGCGACGGTGGCATCGTTGCGAAACGCTCCAGCCGCTGTCATGTTGGGGCGCGACGCGTTCATGTCCGTCGCCTCCGTTGATCCTGACACTGCGCTCGATCGGCTCCAGGCCGGGCTGACGGCGGTCGCTGCCACCGCTGACGCAAAGGAGGGTGTCGCGGCATTCACCGAGCGTCGTCCGCCGCGTTTCGTCGGCGAGTGACCGCATTGCACAGCGAACGGCTGCCGATAGCCTGAATCCGATGCGTAGAAGGATTCGGATCGCAGGTTTTGCGATGGTGTGGACAGGTGTCCTCACTCTCGGGATCGTTGCCTACCAGCTCGTCGTGACCGACATTCTGAATGACCGCGTCCAGGACGAGGCGCGGACCGGGCTCGCCACCGAGTTCGAGGAGCGGCGCACCACCCTCGAAAGTCCTGTCACTGTCACTGTCACGGTCCCGGAGTCGACCACAGATGCCACGACGCCGACGACCGCAGTCGTCGAGACGATCGACTTCCACCCGGAGGAGGCCGTGGATGAGGGTGACGCGCTCGGCGTCATCCGGATTCCGTCCATCGACCTCGACTGGGTGCTGTTCGGCGGAGTCACGCCCGCGACGTTGAATCAGGGGCCCGGCCACATGCCGTGGACTCCGCTGCCAGGACAGCCGGGGAATGCGGTTGTCTCCGGTCACCGCACCACCTATGGAGCTCCCTTCTACGACCTCGACCAGCTCGATCCGGGCGACGTCATCGAAGTGGAGACCGCGATCGGCGTACACGAATACACCGTGCGGGACACGATCATCGTCACCGCGAACGACGTGTGGGTGACCGATCCCAAGCCCGGCGCCTGGCTGACGCTCACCACCTGTCATCCGAAGTTCTCCGCCGCGCAGCGGCTCGTGGTGCAGGCCGAGCTGACCGCCGGCCCGAACCTGGACTACGCCGAGTTCCTGTTCGACGCCGAATTCAGCGACGTGTCCTGAAATGAACTCCCGGGTCAGCCGAGCGCCGAGGTGGCCGTCTCGAGGTCAGCCGCGGTCACCCCGCCCGCCCGTGACCAGCGGATGAGTCCTTGACCGTCGATCACCACCGTGAACGGCATGCCCACGGACGGGTAGCGGTCGCGGAGCCGGCCGGTGTCGTCCATGCCCACCAGGTAACGAGGCATGAGGTCTGACACCAGCCCCCGAGCCTCTTCGAGCGTGTCGTTCACCGCCACGCCAACCAGCAGGAACTCCGGATGCGAGTCGGCAAAATCGGAGAGCTCCGGGATCTCCTCCCGGCACGGAATGCACCAGCTCGCCCAGAGGTTCAGCACGACCGGCCGGCCGTCGTCGCGGAGATGCTCCGACAGGCGCCACTCTTCTCCGTCGAAATCGGTCATCACCACTTCGGCGGCCACCCCGCTCAGCGCGCCCCCCGACCCGCCGTCCCCGGGATCGCCCACCGCCTGTGCCACGAGCAGACCGACGGCTATCACGGTGACGAAGACGACCGTCAGCCGACCTCGGGCGGGCCGGAGGGGCGCTGGGGGTTCGGGGAACACTTCGTCGTGACCAGCGGTTTCCATCGCCAGATAGGGTATTGCCTGCCGGCGTGAAAGGATCGACGTGGCGTTCTTCAAAGGTGGGGGTGCGGATCTGGGTTCCGAGGGCATCGACGCGTCCCGCGTGCCGCCCGGCCAGTACGTGACGGAGCGATTCCCGGTGCTCCACGCCGGCTCCACCCCGCGCATCGATCTCGAGTCGTGGGACTTCACCGTGGAGGGTCTCGTCAATGAGACGGCCACGTTCTCCCTGGACGACATCAAGGCGATGCCAACGAGCGAGAAGATCCACGACATCCACTGTGTGACGAAATGGACCAAGCTCGACACGGCCTGGCACGGGGTCGAAGTGCCCGAGTTCATGTCGAGGTTCGCGATCGACCCGGCAGCCACCCACGTGCTGGTGTGGGCGGAGCATGGATTCACCGCCAACCTCCCCCTCGATGATTTCCTCCGTCCCGACAACCTCCTGGCCTGGGAGTTCGGAGGCGAGGAACTGGAACTCGAACATGGCTGGCCGCTGCGCCTGGTGGTGCCCCACTTGTACTTCTGGAAGTCGGTCAAATGGGTGCGCGGTTTCCGTTTCCTCGACCACGACGAGCCGGGATTCTGGGAGCGGAACGGCTACCACATGTATGGAGACCCGTTCCGCGAGCAGCGCTACTGGGGGGACTGAAGCCGCTTGGACTGGCTCGCCCGCTGGGCACGTGACCGTCCGCACGCCCCGTTCCTCATCGACGGATCCAGGGTCGTCGACTTCGCCGCCGCCTCCGAGCGCATCGGGCGGATCTCCGGATCGCTCTCGGAGACCATGGAGCCGGGATCGAGGGTGGGCGTCGTCGCGCACCCGACCATCGACGTCCTGCTGACGCTGCTGGCGGTTCCCCTCGCCCGCATGGTGTTGGTTCCGTTGCCCGCGAGTGGCGCCGCCCCAGAATCGCTTGCGGATCTCACCATCGTCGGTCCGGACGACCTGGGCGACGGGCCGACCCGCGTCTTCGACGCCGATCTCTCCGAGACGGCTTGCGCGATCTTCACCTCTGGGTCGACCGGCGACTCGCGGGCGGTTCGCCTCACCTGGGCGAACATCGAGGCGAGTGCGGCGGCCTCGGCATCCCATCTCGATCATCGCTCCGACGACCGTTGGCTCGCGGTGCTGCCGTTCCACCATGTGGGAGGGCTGTCCATCCTCTGGCGGTCCGCTCGGGAGGGTTCTGCAGTGGTCCTGGGAGGAGGGTTCGAGGCGACGCGTACGGCAGCGGTGTTGCGGACCGGAGGAATCACCCTCGCCTCGTTCGTGTCCCCGATGCTCGAGACGCTCGCAGACATGGACATCGGGGAGGTTCCCGGCTTTCGTCTCGGGCTCGTCGGAGGCGGCCCCGCCTCCGAGCGGGCGCTCGGGGTGGGAGGAATGTGCCTGCTGCCGACCTACGGGATGACCGAAACAGCGTCGCAGATCGCCACTGCCGACCCGGCGGATCTCCGCCCGGACCGGCTGGTCCCCCTCGATGGTGTTGCGCTCGACATCCGGGACGACCAGCGGATCGTCGTGGACGGACCGATGGTGTCGCCCGGCGACCTCGATGGTCCCGACCGGGGAGGTCCGCTCGTCACAGGCGACCTCGGACGGGTGAACGGCGGTCTGCTCGAAGTACTGGGTCGCGCGGACAACGTGATCGTCACCGGAGGCGAGAACGTCATGGCTGAGCGGGTCGAGCGCATCGTGGCATTGGTCGAAGGCGCAGGACAGGTTGCGGTCGTCGGACTCGCTGACGACCGATGGGGGAGTGTCGTGGCAGCGGCATACACCGGCCACGCCGACCCCGAAGCCCTCCTGACGGCCTTGGAGGGCCGTCTTGGCCGCCACGAGATGCCGCGCCGCTGGCTGCGGGTGGATGCCTTGCCGAGCCTGGGAATCGGCAAGGTGGATCGCGGCGCGGTGCAATCGATGTTCGGCTGACCCCGCTCCGGTCGGTCAGTCGACTCGCGGGTCGCGGCGGAGTCGCTTCTTCTCGCTGCGGGCACGTTTGTCCTCGAGGCGCTTGCGCTTCGCCGACCGGCTCGGCTTGGTCGGACGTCGCCGCTTGGGCTCCTTCATGGCGTCGGTGAGAAGTTCTTTCAGACGCGCCCGCGCCAACATCCGATTGCGGAACTGCGATCTGCTGTCGGACACCGACACGGTGAGCGGATCGGATCCCAGTCGCGTGAGGAGACGCTGGTGGAGGTCGGCGGGGAACGCTTCTGTCGCCTGCAGGTCGAAGATCAGGTCGGCTCGGGTATTCGAGCGGTTCGCGTGCTGACCCCCCGGTCCACCCGAAGTCGAGAACCGCCAGTCGAGCTCGGCCGACGGGATCGTCCACTCCCCGACGTCGAGGTCGTCGTCGGGTGAGGTTCCGGCCATCGAGGATCAGTCCTCGTAGTACTCGTCACCGAGGTGGGTGATCAAGTCCTCGCCCATCCAGTATCGGAGGGTGTTCTTCAGTTTCTTCTGTTGAATGAAGATGTCGTGTTCGGGGTAGAGCCCGGGAGCGGTCTGCGGGCTCTTGAAGTAGAACGACAGCCATTCCTGGATGCCGCTTTTTCCCGCCCGGGACGCGAGGTCGAGAAAGAGCGCCAGATCGAGGACCAGGGGCGCGGCCAGGATCGAGTCCTTGCACAGGAAGTCGACCTTGATCTGCATCTTGTAACCCAGCCACCCGAAGATGTCGATGTTGTCCCAACCCTCCTTGTCGTCACCGCGCGGCGGGTAGTAGTTGATCCGCACCTTGTGATAGAGGTTGCCGTACAACTCGGGGTTCACTTCGGGCTGCAGGATCGTCTCCAGCACCCCGAGCTTGGAGACCTCCTTGGATCGGAAGTTCTCGGGAGCGTCGAGGACCTCTCCGTCCCGGTTGCCGAGGATGTTCGTCGAGAACCAGCCGTGGATGCCGAGGCTCCGGGTCTTGAGTCCGGGAGCGAGGATCGTCTTCAGCAAGGTCTGTCCGGTCTTGAAGTCCTTGCCGCAGATCGGCACGCCTTCCCGCACTGCGAGTTCGACCATCGCCGGGAAATCCACCGACAGGTTGGGGGCGCCGTTGGCGAAGGGGACGCCTGTGGTGAGGGCCGCATAGGCGTACAACTGGGAAGGGGAGATGGCGGGATCGTTGCGGCGGAGTCCCTCTTCGAACGCATCGAGGCTCTGGTGGCACTCGGACTGTTCCTCGTACGCCTCGGTCGACCCGCACCACACCATCACCAGGCGATCGCAGTCGTTCGCCTGTCGGAAGCCTTCGATGTCCTCGACGAGGCGTTCGACGGCTTCGAGGTGGGAGCCGTACGACGCCAGGTGGTCGGTGTTCTCGAGACGCGTCACCCACTTGTTGTCGAAGACGGCCTTCATGGGTGTGATCGTCCGCATCTCGTCACCGACGGATTCGAGGAGGTTGGCTTCGAGGACCCCGGCGCGCATCGCCGCCGAGTAGGCGTCCTCCGAGTAGGGGTCCCACCCACCGAAGACGAGGTCGTCCATCGGGGCGAGCGGAACGAAGTCACGGACGAGCGGCGAGCGGTTGTCGGTCCTCTTGCCGAGGCGGATGGTTCCCATCTGCGTCATCGACCCGATCGGAAGGGACAGGCCCTTGCGGGCGGCCAGGACGCCGGCGATGAACGTGGTGGCGACGGCGCCCATGCCGGGCAGGAGCACGCCGAGACGCCCGGAGGCGGGTGAGATGGGGGACGGTGACACGGGACTCCTGGCTCGATCGCGGAACGTGAACGATAAACGCCGCAACCTCTGGTACCGAAAGGTGGGGCGGGTACCATCGCCCGGGTGACCACTGATGACATCAAGCCAACCGTCGATTTCGCGCTCCTCGCCGATGCGGTGCAAGTCGTGCAGGGCAAGCTCTATGTGCTCGGCGGCGGGTGGGACACGCTCTTCGTCACCGAGTTCCCCGCCCGGTATCCGACTCTGGGTCTCGGGTTGCGCGTCCGGGTTCCGTGGAGTTGGACGAACCAGGTGCTCGTCATTGGAGTGGACCTCCAGGACGAGGACGGCGGTCGGGTGCTTCCCACGCCCGCGGTGACCCAGGGCGTGAAGGTCGCCCGACCCCAGGGAATCCCCGACGGCAGCGACGTCGGCGTCGCCCGCTCCTTCACCTTCAACAACATCTCGTTCCCATCGGCGGGGGCGTACTCGTTCGTGGTGATGCTGAACAACGAGGTGGCGAGTCGCCTGCGGTTCTCGGTGCGTCCGCGACCCTCCTGACCGGGTGCTCCAGAGTGTCCTCTCCTCCCGAACGGCTCCGGATGTTTCCTCTCGGGAGCGTCGTTTTCCCGTACAGCGGCGTCCCGCTCCGAATCTTCGAGAGCCGTTACCTGGATCTTGTCGACACCGTGCTCTCGGAGAAATGCAGCTTCGGGACGGTGCTGATCGAGCGGGGGTTCGAGGTGGGAGGCGGCGACGTGCGCAACTCCATCGGGACCAGGTTGCGGGTTGTCGCCCATCAGGATCTGGAGGGTGGCCATCGGGCGATCGTCGCGGCGGGAGTCGAACGCATCAGAGTGGTCGAATGGCTCGCAGACGACCCCTATCCGTGGGCGCTCGTCGAATCGTTCGAGGAACGCGCAAGCGACGTCGGGTCGTTGCGTTCGGAGGTGTGCCGAAGATTGGAGCGCCTGCTGGCGATGGCCTCCGAACTGGGGGCCGACACCGCCGACATCGATCTCGACGTAGGCGATGATCCTGTCGCCGCCTCGTACAAGTTGTCCGCACTGATCCCGGTGACACCGCTCGACTCGTACGCACTGCTCGCCGCCGCCGGACCCCGAGAGCGTTTCGGGCGCGCGGTCGAGATGCTCGACGACCAGATCGAGCTGATCAGGCTCCAGCTCTTCGGATCGTGACGGTCCAAGCAGTCATCCTCGACCTCGGAGGGGTGGTGCTCGACTCCCCGCTCGATGCCATCGCTGCCTTCGAGGACCGCAACGGAATCCCCCCGGGCACCGTGAACACGCTCGTGACCGAGACCGGCGATGCCGGCTCGTGGGCTCGGCACGAACGCGGCGAAATCGTCCGCGAATCCTTTCTCGCCGAGTTCGCCGGCGAGTTCGCAGCCCGGGGGCTCGATGTCGACACGCCGGCGCTCATGACTGAGATCGACGCCTCGATCCGCGTGCGACCACGGATGCTGCACACGGTGGATCGGTTACGGGATTCGGGTTTCCGCCTCGCCGCGCTCACGAACAATTGGAGGCCGTTCGGCCCGAACGGCCTGGCCGCCCATTTCGACACGGTGGTCGAATCGGTGGTCGAGGGCACTCGAAAGCCCGAGCGGCGCATCTATGAGATCTGTGTGGAGCGGCTCGGTGTGAGACCGGAGGCGTGCATCATGCTCGATGACCTCGGGCCCAACCTCAAGCCCGCCAGGTCGATGGGAATGCGCACGGTCAAGGTGACATCCGAGGACTACGCCCTGGCAGTGCTGGACGACTTGCTCGGATGACTCAAGTGGGCACGACCTGGCGCCGATATCAGGAGATCTGACCGGTCCAGCCAGGGAGTGGCGGTTACGCCATGGTTTGGGGGGTCGGCGCAGGCAGGACCGCCGGGCGACATCGCCCGGCGGTCTTGACGTCCATCGCTCACAAAGCCAGGATCTCGTCTTCCCCATTTGAGGTATCCCCTCCATGTCGCGTCGTGCGCTCGTCTTCTTCATCGCGTTTGCTGCCCTGTTGGCTCTGCCGTCGTTCGTCCAGGCCTCCGAGCCCTCCGGGCCTCAGGTCATCGGCGGCCAGTCGGTCGACCGCCTCCACCTCGTTTTCCCCCAGGACCCTCAACTCACGTGGTTCCTCGACACCTTCGGGGCCGGGCGCGCCGGAGGTCACGTTCACATCGGCAACGACCTGCACGCTCCCAAAGGATCACCGGTGTACGCGATCGCACCCGGTGTCGTGACACGCATGGCGATCAGCGGCCGCGCCGGTGCCTACCTCGGCGTCGACCATGGCTCGGACTGGGCGTCGTGGTACATGCACCTCGACAACGACGATCCGGGTACCGACAACGGTCGAGGTGGCTTCGAGACGGCATTCGCGGCGGGGATCTCCGAAGGTTCGTTCGTCGACGCAGGTCAACTGATCGGTTTCGTCGGCGACTCGGGGAATGCCGAGCACACCGTTCCACACACGCATTTCGAGCTTCATCGCAACGGCCGGGCGATCGATCCCTACCTGCTGCTGACGCAAGCCCACGAGCGGGCCCTGCTTGCGATCGAGGCTGAGCGCATGGCCGCGGTGGCCGCTCGCATCGTCTGAGGCCCGTCGCTCAGAGAGACCGCGCGTCGTCGAGTTCGGCAACCCTGCCAGGGATGTTCGACTCGGTCGGGCCCACTACCGCCCACTCGACGCCGTCGACAGGAAGAGCGCCCTCGCCGACCCAGATCACCCGGGTGACCTTCGCGCCTCGCACCGCGTCGACCCAACCCCGCAGGACGGCGTCCGGTGTGCGTGCGAACGAGCGCTCCCGGTCGTCGGATGCTGCTTCGGTCACGAGGACCGCACTGAAACAGCGCGTGCAGGCCCCTTCGATGTGTGATGGGTCCGAGACATCGCCCAGCGCCACCTTCACGCCTGCGATCCGAAGTTCCCCGGCAGTGGTGATGTCAGAGACGAATGCGCGAACCTCGCGGTCGGGTTCGACGAGCGCATCGACGATGGCACGGCCCGTCCGGGTGTCCGCTCCGACGACGATGACCGGCACGACCGATCCCTCAGCGAAGGGGAGCCGCGGTCGGGCTGATCGGTGACGGGAGGAGCGACGACCCGGTGAGGTGGCGGTCGACAGCGGCAGCTGCAGATCGGCCCTCGGCGATCGCCCAGACGATCAACGACTGTCCGCGTCCCATGTCTCCGGCAACGAACACGCCGTCGACATTGGTTCGCCACGAGGTGTCGCGATCGACGTTTCCCCGGGCGGTGAGGTCAACCCCGAACTGCTCGAGCATGGGGCTTCGCTCGGGCCCTGTAAAACCCATTGCCAGGAGCACCAACTCGGCGGGGAAATCCTTCTCGCTGTTCGGGACTCTCTCGAAGGTGGGGCGGCCATCGACGATTCGCGATTCCACCCGGTGGGTCCGCAGCGCACCGACATGCCCGCTCCCATCGTCGACGAACGCCTCGGTGTTGATCGAGAACTCGCGCTCGCCGCCCTCCTCGTGCGCGGAGGAGATCCGGTACTGCAGCGGGTAGGTCGGCCACGGAGTGGACGGGTCGCGAGTGTCCGGAGGGCGGGGCATGATCTCGAACTGATGGACCGATGCCGCGCCCTGCCGGTGGGCTGTCCCGAGGCAGTCGGCGCCCGTGTCCCCACCGCCGATGATGATGACGTGCTTGCCTTCGGCCGTGATGGGCGGCTCGGAGATGTCACCCTGCTGGACCCGGTTCGCCCACGGCAGGTACTCCATCGCCTGATGGACCCCGGTCAACTTCCGGCCGGGGATCGGAAGATCGCGCCGTTGGGTGGCGCCCCCGGCCAAAACGACCGCGTCGAACTCGGACTGCAACTGGCCGGCGGTGAAGTCGACTCCGACTTCCACAGAAGTCCGGAACACGGTCCCTTCGGCCTCCATCTGGGCGACTCGCCTGTCGAGATGGCGCTTCTCCATCTTGAACTCGGGGATGCCGTAGCGGAGCAAACCGCCGATGCGGTCGTCGCGTTCGAAGACGGTGACGGCATGACCGGCCCTGGTGAGCTGTTGCGCGGCGGCCAGACCCGCGGGCCCCGACCCCACGACGGCGACGCGGTGGCCGGTCGCCTCGCCGGCGGAGATCGGCGCCACCCAACCTTCCTCCCAGGCGCGGTCGATGATCTCGACCTCGACCTGTTTGATCGTCACCGGATCGTCGTTGATTCCCAAGACGCAGGCTGACTCACATGGAGCGGGACACAGCCGCCCCGTGAACTCCGGGAAGTTGTTGGTGGCGTGCAGCCGATCGATCGCCTCGCGCCAGTGTCCCTGATGGACCAGGTCGTTCCAGTCGGGGATGAGATTGCCGAGGGGGCAACCGTTGTTGCAGAACGGAATGCCACAGTCCATGCAACGCGCGGCTTGGGTCACCAGCGCGTCCTCGCCGAAATCGAGGTACACCTCCTGCCAGTCACCGACTCGGGCCCCCGGTGGTCGACGCCGAGGGAGGTCGCGGTCGTATTTGAGGAACCCGCGGGGATCAGCCATGTGCGGACGCCATGATCGCGTCGAGTACCGGCTCGCCCCGCTCCTCGGCCCGGCGGGCGGCATCGAGAACTCGCTTGTAGTCCTTCGGCATCACCTTGACGAACGAGGCGACCGAGGATGGCCACTCGGCGAGCAGTCGCTCGGCCACCGTGGATCCGGTCTCCCGCAGGTGCGCTTCGACCCGGTCTGCCAGGAAGGCCTCGTCTTCGTCGTTCAGGGGATCGAGATCGACCATCTCATGGTTGACGAGCGTGTGGAAGTCGCCTGCATCGTCGAGCACATACGCGATACCTCCCGACATACCGGCCGCGAAGTTTCGTCCTGTCGGTCCCAGGACGACCGCCCGTCCGCCTGTCATGTACTCGCAGCCGTGGTCGCCGACGCCTTCGACGACGGCGACGGCTCCGGAATTCCGGACGCAGAACCGCTCTCCGACAACGCCGCGAATGAATGCCTCACCGCTGGTCGCGCCGTAGAGGATCACGTTGCCGGCAATGACGTTCTCGTGGGCTTGGGTCGGCATGTCGTCGGGTGGTCGCACCACGAGACGCCCCCCCGACAGGCCCTTGCCGACGTAGTCGTTGGCGTCACCCGTCAGCTTCAGAGTGATGCCACGGGGCAGGAATGCCCCGAAGCTCATTCCGGCGGATCCCGTGAAGTTGACGGTGATGGTGTCGTCGGCGAGCCCCTCGCTGCCGCGTCGTTTCGTGAGGTGGTGGCCCAGCAGCGTCCCCACCGTCCGGTTGACGTTCCGAATCGGAAGATCGAGGGAGATTCGCTCTTCGGTCTCGATGGATGCACCGGCCAACTGGATCAGTGTCTGGTCGAGTGCCCTGTCCAGCCCGTGATCCTGTGGCGATTTCGCCGAGCGCGGGGCGTCTTCGTCCAGGTCGGGAACGTGCAGGATCGACGAGAGGTCCAGGCCGCTCGCTTTCCAGTGGTCGGCGGCGTCGTCAACGTCGAGCATTTCGGCATGCCCGATCGCTTCTTCCAGCGTGCGGAACCCGAGCTCGGCGAGGAATTCCCGCACTTCCTGGGCGATGAACTCCATGAAGTTCACGACGTACTGTGCCTTGCCGGTGAACTTCTTGCGCAGGTCGGGGTTCTGGGTGGCCACCCCGACGGGGCAGGTGTCGAGGTGACAGACCCGCATCATGATGCAGCCCGAGACGACGAGTGGCGCGGTCGCGAACCCGTACTCGTCGGCACCCAGGAGCGCGGCGATCATCACATCGCGACCGGTCTTCAACTGTCCGTCCGCCTGCACGACGATGCGATCCCGCAACTCGTTCAGCAGCAATGTCTGCTGGGTTTCGGCGAGTCCGAGTTCCCACGGCACTCCGGCGTGCTTCAGCGAGGTGAGCGGCGAGGCGCCCGTTCCCCCGTCATGTCCGGAGATGAGGACGACATCGGCTTTGGCCTTGGCGACCCCGGCCGCCACGGTGCCGACTCCCATCTCGGCGACGAGTTTGACGTGAACCCGGGCGTCGGGATTGGCGTTCTTGAGATCGTGGATCAGCTGTTTGAGATCCTCGATGGAGTAGATGTCGTGATGCGGCGGTGGCGAGATCAACCCCACACCCGGGGTGGAGTACCGGGTCTTGGCGATCCACGGATAGACCTTGTGTCCGGGGAGTTGGCCGCCCTCGCCGGGCTTGGCCCCTTGCGCCATCTTGATCTGGAGGTCGTCGGCGTTCACCAGATACTCGGATGTGACCCCGAAGCGGCCGGAGGCGACCTGCTTGATCGCCGACCGGCGCAGGTCCCCGTTCGCATCGGGCGTGTAACGGTCGGGATCCTCGCCGCCCTCGCCGGTGTTCGACTTGCCGCCGAGGCGGTTCATGGCGATGGCGAGCGTCTCGTGTGCTTCCCGGGAAATCGATCCGTACGACATCGCTCCCGTGGAGAATCGCTTGACGATCTCCGAGACGGGCTCGACCTCGTCGATCGGGATCGGAGGGCGCAGCCCGGTCTTGAACCGGAACATCCCCCGCAGCGTGGCCAGCTTGGCGGCCTGGTCGTCGATGAGGGCGCTGTACTCCTTGAACACCTCGTAGCGGCCCTGTCGGGTGGCGTGCTGGAGTTTGAAGACCGTCTCGGGGTTGAAGAGATGGATTTCGCCTTCGCGGCGCCACTGATACTCGCCTCCGAGCTCGAGATCACGGTGGGCGCGCTCGGCAGGGTTCTCGGTGAATGCCACTCGATGTCGGCGTGCCACTTCGTCGGCCACCACATCCAGTCCGATTCCACCGAGGCGGCTGGGTGTGCCGGTGAAGAAACGTTCGATCAGTTCTTCGCCGATCCCGATCGCTTCGAAGATCTGGCTGCCGATATACGAGGCGACCGTCGAGATGCCCATCTTCGACATCACCTTCAAGATGCCGTTCCCTGCGGCGGTGACGTAGTTGGCGTGGGCACTTTCCCGGTCGACCGAGTCGATTTCGTGCAGGCCTTGGTCGAGCATGGCGTCGATGGCTTCGAACGCCAGGTAGGGGTTGATGGCGGCGGCGCCGAACCCGAGGAGAAGACACAGGTGGTGGACCTCGCGGGCCTCACCCGTTTCGACGATCAGAGTGATCCGTGTGCGGTTCTTGGTCCGGATCAGGTGGTGATGGACTCCCGCCGTGATGAGCAATGCCGGTATCGGCGCATTTTCGGCGTCGACCCCGCGATCGGACAGCACGATCCCCGACGCCCCCCGCTCGATGAGGTCGTCGACCTGGTCGAAGACCGACTCGATGGCGCCGCGCAGTCCCGCTTCCCCGTCGGCCACCGAGTAGAGGCACGGGATGATCGCAGTGAAGCCCTCGACGGTGGGGACGACGTCGAGATGCAGGAGCTGTTCGAGCTGGTCGTTGTCGATGATCGGAGAGTCCAGCTCGATCATGTTCGCGGAGCGTTCGGTGGGCTCGAAGAGGTTCCCCTCGGGGCCGATCATCGTGCGCAGAGCCGTCACCAGTTCCTCCCGCATCGCGTCGAGCGGCGGGTTCGTCACCTGGGCGAAAAGCTGTTTGAAGTAGTCGTAGAGCAGCCGGGGCCGGGCCGAGAGCACCGCGATCGGAGTGTCCGTGCCCATCGAGCCGAGCGCTTCCTTGCCGTCCCGGGCCATGGGTGCGAGCAGCAGCTTGAGTTCCTCGTGGGTGTAGCCGAATGCGATCTGGCGCTGGAGGAGCGGGACCGCCTCACTGCGTTTCGAGAACCGGTCTTCGACGTCATCGAGGTGGAGCAGCTGTCGATCCAGCCATTCCCGGTATGGCCGGGCGGCAGCCAGTTCGGCCTTGATCTCGGAGTCACGGACGATCCGCCCCTTGGTGGTGTCGACCAGGAACATCCGGCCGGGCTGGAGTCGGCCCTTCTCGATGATCTTGTGGGAGGGAACGTCGATCACGCCGACCTCCGACGCCATGATCACGAGGTCGTCGTCGGTGACCCAATAGCGGCTGGGACGTAGCCCGTTGCGATCGAGGACTGCCCCGATGACGCGGCCGTCGGTGAAGGCGATGGACGCAGGACCGTCCCAGGGTTCCATGAGCGAGGCATGGAACTGGTAGAAGGCGCGGACGTCGGGGTCCATGTGCTGGTGTCGTTCCCAGGGTTCGGGGATCATCATCAACACAGCCTCGGGGAGGGAGTAGCCGCCCATGTAGAGGAGTTCGAGCGCCTCGTCGAAGCCGGCGGTGTCGGACGCTCCCGGCGTGCAGACCGGGAAGATCCTCGAGAGATCACCGGGGATGAGGTCGGTCTTCAGGAGGGTTTCGCGGGCCTGCATGAAGTTCCGGTTGCCCTGGATCGTGTTGATCTCGCCGTTGTGGGCGATCATCCGGTAGGGGTGTGCCAGCGGCCACATCGGAAACGTGTTGGTCGAGAATCGTGAATGCACGAGGGCCATTGCGCTCTCGACGCGGTCGTCGTGGAGGTCGGGAAAGAACTCGGCGACCTGGGAGGCAGTGAGCATTCCCTTGTAGACGAAGGTGCGGCACGACAGCGACGGGAAGTAGATCCCGTCGTGCATCGTCGATGCTCCGCCGATGGCTTCGTTGATCTCGTCGTCGCCGGCCGCGAGGTGAATCTCGTGTTCGATCCGCTTGCGAATCACGTAGGCCTGGCGCTCGAGGGCCATTCCGCTCAGCCCCTTGCCCGCGATGAACAGCTGCTTGAAGCGGGGCATGGTCTCGAGCGCCGCCTTGCCGAGAATGGATGGCTCGACCGGCACGTCCCGCCATCCGAGCACCACCATCGCTTCATCGGTGACGATGGCCTCGATGCGCTCCCGACCGATTCGTGCCTGATGTCCGTCCTGGGGCAGGAAGGCGATACCGGTGGCATACGAGCCTTCCGGGGGCAGTTCGAAGTCTGTGACGGCCCGGAAGAACCGATCAGGGATCTGGATGAGGAGGCCCGCTCCGTCGCCGGTGCGCGGGTCGGCGCCGGTCGCGCCCCGGTGCTCGAGATTGCAGACGGCGTCGATGCCGTGCTGGACGATCTGGTGGGTGCGCCTGCCCTTCAGGTCGACCACGAAATTGACGCCGCAGCCGTCGTGTTCTGCGGAGGTCCGGTAGAGGCCGAGGCGGTTGGCCGTGCTGCGCGCAGCGACGCGGCGGCGGTGTCCTGCTGCGTCCGTCATGGCTCCTCCTCCTGCCGTGGATCTTCGATAGATCCACTTTATGCGCATATGCGCAAGTGGAGAGTCTACGTCGAAAGCGCTTGCAGCATCCAATCGGGACACACCCACCCCGGCGGTGGCGGGCGGGAATACCGTTCCGTGCTCGTGCGCTTTACACTATGTGCGTAGTGCAAATTGACGCAGTGCAATTTCAATTGACAACTCCCGAAACGCTCGGGAGTCCCACCACCAAGACTCCTAGTGAGGTGAGGGCCTGATGGCAACCGTCGACATCGATCTCGGCGCATACAAGCTCGGCTGGCACGACTCCGAAGACGAGTACGTGTTCAAGCCCCAGAAGGGGCTGTCCGAGGACATCATCCGCCAGATGTCGAAGATCAAGGACGAACCCGACTGGATGCTCGAGTTCCGACTCAAGTCCTACCAGCGATTCCTCCGCAAGCCGCTCCCCACTTGGGGAGGCGGCGGCGCGCTCGAAGACATCGACTTCGACGACATCTACTACTACGTCAAGCCGACGGAAGGTCAGTCGAAGGATTGGGACATGGTGCCCGAGTCCATCAAGCAGACCTACGAGAAGCTGGGCATCCCCCAGGCCGAGCGCAAGTACCTGGCGGGAGTGACCGCCCAGTACGAGTCGGAGGTCGTCTATCACCGCAACCGGGAGGACCTCGAAGAACTCGGCGTGCTCTTCTGCGACATGGACACCGCGGTTCGTGAGTACCCCGAGCTCGTCAAGGAGTACTTCGGGACGATCATCCCGCCCAACGACAACAAGTTCGCGGCGCTCAACTCCGCCGTGTGGTCAGGCGGTTCGTTCATCTACGTCCCGCCCGGCGTGCACGTCGACCAGCCGCTGCAGGCCTACTTCCGGATCAACTCCGAGAACATGGGGCAGTTCGAGCGGACCCTGATCATCGTGGACGAGGACGCTTTCTGTCATTACGTCGAAGGGTGCTCCGCTCCTGTCTGGACGACCGACTCGCTCCACTCCGCCGTGGTCGAGATCGTCGTCAAGAAGGGTGGGCGCTGCCGGTACACCACGATCCAGAACTGGTCGAACAACGTGTACAACCTCGTGACGAAGCGAGCCGCGGCGTACGAGAACGCCACGATGGAGTGGATCGACGGCAACCTCGGATCCAAGCTCACGATGAAGTACCCGGCGGTGTGGCTCATGGAGCCTGGCGCCCACGGCGAGGTTCTTTCCATCGCCTTCGCAGGCGAAGGCCAGCATCAGGACGCCGGGGCGAAGATGGTGCATGTGGCGCCTGACACCACCTCGACGATCGTCTCCAAGTCGATTTCGAAGAACGGTGGCCGGGCCGGCTACCGCGGACTCGTCCGGGTCGAGGAGGGCGCGGTGAACGCCAAGAGCTTCGTGCGCTGCGATGCGCTGATTCTCGACGATCACTCCCGGTCGGACACCTACCCGTACATGGAGATCGAGGAGAACGACGCCGAGATCGGTCACGAGGCCACGGTGTCGAAGGTAGGCGAGGAACAGCTGTTCTACCTGCGGAGCCGCGGCCTCACCGAGGACCAGGCGACGTCGATGATCGTCGCAGGCTTCATCGAACCCATCGTGCGCGAACTCCCGATGGAGTACGCCGTCGAAATGAACCGCCTCATCGAACTCAACATGGCCGAGGCCGGCGCCATCGGCTGAGAGGTTGTGGTCGCAAACCCAGGGTTTGCGACCACACTCAGTGTGGTCTGCAGCCCACGGTTTGGGCGGTTACCCGGGGGACTCTGAAACTGCGGGCTCGGGACTACGCCCAGTGTGGTCAGGAACCCAGGGTTTGCGGGGACGCGGTCAGCGGTTGGAGGCGGAGACGGCGAGGCCGAGGACGAGACCGCCGATGAAGGACCACAGCCAGCTGTAGCCGCCGCCCGCGTCGAAGATCGGTTCGACGTTGACGATGCGCATGATCGCACCCAGCGAGATACCGCCGATCGCACCCACGAGGATCGCTCCGAACAGATTCGCGCGACGAGATCCGAACAGGCCTCCGAGCAGTCCACCGATCGCGCCCGAGAGCGCTATCAGCAAGATCGCCTGATTGGTGACGTCATCGAAAGGCATCGCGGGACACGATACCTGTCAGGGCCGCGACTACAGCAGTTCTTCGAGATCGACCCCGCATGACGGATGGCGGAGCTTGGCAAGCGCTCGGTTTTCGATGTTCCGCACCCGTTCCCTCGTGAGGCCGAGGTGCTTGCCGACCGCCGACATCGTCCACGGGTCATCACCGCTCAGACCGAAACGCAGGTCGACGATGATGCGTTCTTCGTCCGCCAGGTGGGTCAGCGCGACCAACATCTGGGAGCGCCGGTCTGCCTCCGCAGTCTGGATGTAGGGATCGGGGGCTGCCACATCGACAACGAACTCATGCAGTTCGGACTCGCCTTCCTCGCCGACCGGGCGGTCCAGCGAGACGGTGTCGGTCGGGGCCCGGAGGGCGGCTTCGACCTTGTCGACTTCGAGGCCGCTGTATTCGGCGATCTCCTCGACGGTGGGTGGCCGATGCCGCGTCTCGAGAAGGACCTGTCGAGTCTCCGACACTGACCGGACGATGTCGACCATGTGCACGGGGAGTCGAATCGTGCGAGCAGCATTCCCGAGTCCCCGGCTGATCGCCTGACGGATCCACCACGTAGCGTACGTCGAGAACTTGAAGCCCTTCTTCCAGTCGTATTTCTCGACCGCCCGGATGAGCCCGAGGTTTCCTTCCTGAATCAGGTCGAGGAGGTCGAGTCCCCGACCGGCGTACCGCTTGGCGATGGAGATGACGAGCCGCAGGTTGGCCCGAATGAAAGCCATCTTGGCGTCCTCGCCCTGTTCGACGATTCGCCGGAGTCGCCGGCGTTCTTCGGGGTCGAGGTCGGCTTCGGTTTCGAGTCGCATCGCCGCGCGGCGACCGTGCTCCATCGTGCGGGACAGCCGGATCTCGTCCTCGGCGGTGAGCAGCGTGTGGGACGAGACCTCGTCGAGGTACATGCCGATCGTGTCGGCTGCCGACGCCGAATGGCGGTCGGACATGAGAACCCCCTTCTCGTCCCAACTTCGAAATGTCGGGAGTGGCCCCCGCGTCGGCGGCGACCGCTCTCCGAGGTGCGGGCACGCCCCGGCACCTGCAGTCAACGTATCACTGGGGTGTGACACCCGCAATGAAGTTTCCACGAGGTTCGCCTAGCTGACGGGGTTCGTACACTCCTGGTGACAGTGGCAAAGCGCACCCATCAACTCCGACTCCTGCTCGTCATCACCCTGCTCTGGGCGGGATGGGCGGGGTTCGCCGCGTTCGGCCCGGAAACGTCCGCCGCAGTCGCCGTGGTGGACGAGTCGGGGGATCCGGTAGCCGGTGCGTTGCTCCTCGCGGGAGACGAGGAAGTCGCGATCACAGGTCCGGACGGAGTCGCGGCCCTGCGCTGGCCGGACGAAGGGGGCCTCGAGGTCCGCGCCGACGGCTTCCATTCCCAGCCTGTCGCGCTACCCACCGTGGATTCCGCAACCACCGTCAGGCTGATTCCGCACACGTTGCGCGGGGTGGTTGAGGATCCCGATGGTCGGCCGGTGGAAGGCGTGTACATCGAGTCCGGGCAGGGCGACGCGGTGTCGGGCCCCGACGGCTCGTTTCTGGTTCGGCTGGCGGAGCCCGGGTCAGTGCGGGTGTGGCGTCCGGCATGGCATCTCGGTGACTTCGACTGGGACGGTGGCCTCGGCGAGCGCACGATCCAGATCGAGCCGCGGGTGGTCAAGGCGGTGCACGTGACGGGTGAGGTGGCCGGCGACCCGCAGCGTTGGGGTGCGCTGTTGGATCTGAAGTCCTCGACGGAACTCAACGGCGTGATGCTCGACCTGAAGGACGAGTACGGGCTGATCTATTACGACACCGCGGTGGGAGTGGCCGAGGAAGCGAACGCCGTGTACCCCCTCTATGACCTTGGCGAGATCGTCCGGGACGTCGATGAGCGGGACCTGTATCTCATCGGTCGCATCGTGGCCTTTCAGGATCCACAGGCCGCGCACCGGATCCCGGACATCGCGGCATGGGACACCACGACCGACGGGCCGTACGGCAAAGCCGGCCAATGGTTCCTCGACCCGACCGACCCCAAGGCTCGCGGCTACGCCCTCTCGCTTGCCGTGGAGGCCTGCCAACTGGGAGTCGACGAGATCCAGTTCGACTACGTCCGCTACCCCGACGGGCTTCCCGACACGGTGGTCTTTGATGGTGGTTCCGACTCGGAGACCCGGGTCGCGACCATCGAGTCGTTCCTGCTCGAAGCCCGTGAGGTGCTGCACCCGCTGGGCTGTGCGGTCGCCGGGGACATCTTCGGGTTCATCACCACGGCTCGCGACGACGGGGGTATCGGCCAACAGTGGGAGGTCGTGGCGGACGCCCTCGACGTGGTGTCGCCCATGCTGTATCCGAGCCACTATTCGGCCGACTGGTACGGATTCGCCCGGCCGGTCGACCATCCCGGGGAGATGGTTCGGCGAGCGCTCGAAGACGGCATCGGCCGGCTGGAGCGGGGAGCGATCATCCGCCCGTGGCTGCAGGACTTCGGCTACACCGCCGATCAGGTTCGTGCCCAGACCGAGTCCGCCGAGTCGTTCGGGCTCGGATGGATGTTGTGGAATGCCTTCTCGAACGTGAGCGTCGACGCTCTCGACCCGGAGTGAGTCTCGGCGAACTGCACGCCGACCTGGTGGAGTGTCGGCGGTGTCCCCGTCTCGTCGAGTGGAGGGAGCGCGTTGGAGTCGAGAAGCGGGCCGCCTTTCGGGAGGAGGACTACTGGGCTAAGCCCGTGCCCGGCTTCGGGGATGCCGGGGCCCGGGTGGTGATCGTCGGGCTCGCCCCGGCAGCGCACGGTGCGAACCGGACGGGACGGATGTTCACCGGCGACCGGTCGGGCGAGTGGCTGTTCCGGGCGTTGCATCGCACCGGGTTCGCCAACCAGCCGACGGCGGTACACAGGGACGATGGTCTCGTTCTCCGCGATGTGTTCGTGACATCGGCGGTGCACTGCGCGCCTCCGCAGAACGTTCCCACCAGCGAGGAGCGCTCCCGTTGCCTCGACTGGACGATCAACGAGATCCAACTTCTTCGCACCGTCGAGGTCGTGGTGGCGTTGGGAGGGCTGGGTTACGACGCCGTGCTCCGGATGGCCGATCCGCTGGGATGGGTCCGTCCCCGACCGAAACCACGCTTCGGGCACGGGGTCGAGATCGAGCTCACCGACGGCCCGACCTTGCTGTGTTCGTATCACCCGAGTCAGCAGAACACGTTTACGGGCCGGCTGACCGAGGAGATGCTCGAAGCCGTTTTCGAGCGAGCGTCGACGCTCGTGGGTCGGTGACGCGTCAGCGGCCGTCGGCGAGGATCCGTACGGCGGCGACGGCGGCGAAACAGCCGAAGAGAGGCGACACTGCGATGATCCCCGGATTTCCGGCGGCGACGAACGCCACGATGCCGGTCAGGATTCCGAAAAGGGCGCCTTCCCGAACTCGCGCAGGTTCCAACGGGGTCTTCGTGAAGTCCCCGAGTGAGAGCACCGGCGTCGCTCGGAGGACCACGACCGCCCCTGCCAGGCCGACTGCGAATGCCGCCAGCGAACCCACCGTCGGAACGTGCCATGCGCCGAGGCTTTCGGCCAGTGCCACCCGCATCGTGACCCCGATCGCCAGGGCTGCGCCCCACAACCCTGCGTTGGGCGGTGGCTCACCTGGCAAGGCGGCATCGCGGACCATTGCGAAGGCCAACAGCACGCTGGCAGCCCACCCAGCCGGAGTGTCCGCAATCGCGATCGCTCCGATGGTGAGGACAGCCAGGTCGGTGGCTTTCGGTGCCAGCCCGGTCGTGCGCACGACGATGCGGATCGTCAGCATGGTCACGAACAGCGGCGCCGGTGCCGGCGTGCCCAGCGTCAGGACGGCAATCGGCACGAGGAGGGCCGCCACGGTCCCGGACAGGGGATGATCCGGATCGAGTTCCCGGGCGATCGCCCAGGCGGCGAAGGTGGCGAGGCCCGTGGAGAAGGCTCGACGCAGGTCACCGGTGTCGAGTGCGAAGACCAGGCCGGCGGCTCCGATTGACGCGAGCAACCCGAACCGGTTGCTGAACTGTCCGGGGTCGAAGCGGCGGCCGACGTGGGTGATGTCTTTGAGCCGTGGCACGCCTCGAAACCCTACGTGTGCTTCAGCCCGACAGGAAACGGAGCGCGGCGGCAACGTAGATGTCGGCATGGCGGGCCAGGTCATCGACCTCCACGTACTCGTCGGCGGAATGCGCGATCCACTTGCCTCCGGGACCACATACGACCACCGCCAAACCCGCGTCTCGCCACAGGATCGTGCCGTCTGTGGTTCCCGGGACCCCGCCGTACACCGGTTCGGTCCCTGTCACTTCGCGGTGGGCTTCGGCGACCGACCTGACGATGGGTTCGTCGTGGGAGGTCGATGTGGGCGGACGGTCGACGAGCACGGTCACCGTGATCTCGACTTCGGTCTCGTCGCTCACGGCCTGTGACGCCTCGCCGATCAGGGCGAGCAACTCCCGATGGTCGACGCCGGGAACCGTGCGAACGTCGAAGGTGACCAGCGCAGAAGACGGGATCACGTTGAGCTGCGGAAGCGAGCCCGCGGAGATGTGGGTTGGTGTGAGGTAGGGAAGGCCGAGCGTCGGGTGTCCCCCGGATTCTCTTTGCAGGCTCCTCTCGATCTCGGCCAGACGCTCGATGATCGCCGAGGCCGCGGTGATTGGGTTCCGGGCTTCGTGTGGCATCGCCCCGTGAGACATTCGACCCGCCAGGTCGATTCGCAAGCGAAGTGCGCCCTTCTGGGTCGTGCAGATCTCCCCGGCCTCCGGTTCGCACACGATGGCGGCGTCGATGTCGCGGGCATGGCCGCGCGCGACGAAGTCGTGCACGCCGATCATCATCTCCTCCTCGTCGCAGAGGACACCGAGGACGATCGTCCCGGGGAAAGGCCCCGCTGCCTCGATTGCTCTGGCAGCGAACAGCATCGCTGCCACCCCTCCCTTCATGTCAGCGGATCCCCGTCCGTAGATCCGACCGTCGACCACGGTGCCGCCGAACGGGTCGTGGGTCCATTCATCGAGGTCGCCGGGTGTGACAACGTCGGTGTGACCTTCGAACAGCAATGTGCGGCCGGGCATCCCTCCGTCCAGTCTGATGATGCAGTTGGGTCTGCCCGGGGCGACTTCTTCGACAACAGGATTCCAGCCCCACGAACGGGCAAGGTCGACAACAGCCCGGACCACCGGAGCCTCGCCTTGGCCCGGTTGGTTCACGCTGGGGATCCGGACGAGCCGACGGGTGAAGTCGACGAGGCCGTCGACGTCGACGGCAGGCCGCTGGGTCATGGGTTGATGGCGAGCTTCGTCACGTCGAGGGCGAGCCCTGGGAGGTCGGCCTGGTATCCGGTCACGCCCTGTTCGACCACGGAGAGCGCGGGGAGGACGAAGAGCCAGTTGTCGGCTGCGACGGCAGTGATCTCTTCCAGCACCGAGGCGTAGAGCTCGTTGCGTGTGTCGGGATCCGGCTCGGCGTCGGCCTCCTCCAGGATCCGAGCGACTTGGGGGCTGTCGTTGCCCCAGTAGTAGTCGGGGTTGCCGTACTGGTGAAGATCACGGGGTTCGACATGAGCGACTATCGACATGTCGTAGTCCTTGTTCGAGAGCACGTCCTCGAGCCAGACGCCCCATTCGACGTTCTCGATTTCGACAGTGATGCCGACTTCGGCCAACTGGCTGGCGATGATCTCACCCGATCGGGTGGCGTAGGAGACCGGTGGGAGCACGAACTGCAGCGTGGCGTCGGTGACCCCTGCCTCGGCGAGCAACTCGCGTGCTCGTTCCGGGTCGTAGGGGTACACGTCTGTGAGGGGACGATGCCAAGGGTCGAGGGGGGTCGAGAACGTGCCGACGACAGTCCCGTACCCGGCGTACGCCAGGTCGACGATGGCCTGGCGATCGATCGCGTGTGTGATGGCCTGCCGCACCCGGACGTCGTCGAGCGGCGCGCGTGCACCGTTCAGCGACATCGTCACCTCTCCGTGCGTCAGACCCTCGAGAATCTCGAAGCGTTCGTCGGATTCGAATGAAGTGAGGAGCTCGGGGGCCGAGACGCCTGCGAGGATGTCGAGGTCGCCGGCCAACATCGCGTTGGTCAGGGCGTTCGGGTCGTTGATGTAGCGGAACGTGACCTGTTCGGTGAGCGCCGGATCGCCCCAGTAGTCGTCGAATCTCTCGATCGTGATCGAGTCGCCGACGGTCCACGATCCGAACTGGAACGGGCCTGTGCCGACTGGACTGTTCTCGATCGTGCTCAGGGCAGACTCATCGAGGATGACGCCCTGGCCCTGGGTCAGGTAGAACAGGAAGTTGGCGCTCGCACGCGAGAGCCGGATCTCGACGGTGGAGCCATCGAGGGCGGTGACGGACTCGACGGGCGAGAAGGTGGTGGCGAACGGATGGGCTGGGTCCTTTTCCCGAACGTACTCGATGGAGAACACGACATCGCCGCTGTCCATCGGGTTGCCGTTGTGGAACGTCACCCCGTCGCGCAGCTGAAACGTGTAGGTGAGTCCGTCGTCGCTGATGTCCCATGTCTCGGCGAGCAGGCCCGCGATCGAACCGTCCGGCTGCACTTTCACGAGGGTCTCGTACACGTTGTACAGCAGCACCTGTGGAATGCCCGCCGCTTCACTCGAAGTCAGGTCCAAGGTGGGCGGTTCGAGTTGCAGTCCGATGACGACATCGGTCTGGGCGGAGGCTTCAGGGGACGTCGTGGTGGTTGACGCGACGGTGGTCGTGGTCGAATCTGCGGTCGTGTCGGGTTCCGCCGTGGTGGTGGTGTCTGCTGTGGACCCGGCACAGGCTGTGGCCATCAGCGCCAGGGCCGTCAGCAGGCTCCTCATTCGTGCCTTCATCGAATCCTCCAAAAGTGGATCGTTGAATCGTAGGACGTTCGAGCGCCTGCGCCGTTCAGGCCGGAAACGTCCCGTCGAGGCGCGGGATCGAGGCGACGAGCCGCCGGGTGTAGGGCTCGGCGGGTGAGCGGAACACGTCGTCGGCGAAACCGCTCTCCACCACCCGACCCGATTCCATCACCACGACCCGGTCACATATCCGGTGCACGACTGAGAGGTCGTGGGAGATGAAGATCATGGTCAACCCGAACTCGTCCTTCAGCTTGGCGAGGAGATCGAGTGTCACGGTCTGCACCGACATGTCCAGTGCACTGACCGGCTCGTCGGCGACGAGGATCTTCGGGTGCGGTGCGAGCGCGCGGGCGATGGCGATGCGCTGACGCTGCCCGCCGGAGAACTCGTGGGGGTAGCGGTCGACGACGTCGGGCTCCAACGCGACGGCTTCGAGTATTTCGGCCACCCGGTCACGATGATTCCCCTCGATCTTCAGCGCCCGCAGCGGCTCGGTGATGATCTCTCCGATGCGCAGCCGAGGGTCCAACGAACCCATCGGGTCCTGAAAGACGATCTGGGCCAGGCGTCGCAACGGACGGAGATCGCGGCTCGTCGTCAGGTCGGTCCCGTCGACGACGATCGAGCCGGTGTCGGGCCGGTTCAGCCCGATGAGTAGTCGCGCCAGGGTGGTCTTGCCCGATCCGGACTCACCGACGATCCCAAAGGTCTCTCCTCGGTTGATGTCGAGGTCGACTCCGTCGACCGCGCGCACGACATGAGGGGGCTCACCGATCCGTGTCCTGCGAAGTCGGTAGCTTCTCGAAACGTCCCGAGCAGTGATGATCGGATCAGTGGCGATTGTCGACGAGGCCTTCAACGGGACCTCACCGCGGCGGCTCATCGGCGGGACGGCCTCGACGAGTCGTCTCGTCGACGGATGCTGCGGGGAGTCGAACAGACGTCTGGTCGGACCCCGGTCGACGATCCGGCCATCTTCGATCACAAGAAGATCCTTCGTGATGCCTGCCACCACGGGAAGGTCGTGGGTGATGAGCAGAAGCGCGGCATCTGTGGACAGCAGCCGGGAGCGGAGGACGTTGAGCACCTGGGCTTGCACGGTGACGTCGAGTGCCGTGGTCGGTTCGTCGGCGATCACGAGGGAAGGCCCACACGCCAGCGCCATCGCGATGATCGCTCGCTGCCGCTGGCCGCCGGAGAGTTCGTGGGGATACGCCCGCGCTCGCCGGGCGGGTTCGGAGATGCCGACGGCACCGAGGAGTTCCACCGCGAGGTCGCCCGCCTCGTCCGCGGAGAGACCGCGGTGGATTCGCAACGGCTCGGCGACCTGGCGTCCCACCCGCATCACCGCGTTCATGGCAGTCATCGGTTCCTGGAAGATCATCGACATGGAGTTGCCGCGGTGCGCATTGAGTATTCGGTCGGGCGCGTTGAGAATCTCCTCGCCGTCGAGGACGATGCGACCCGACTTGACCAGTCCGTCCGCCAACAGGCCCATGATCGACAGCGCTGTCAGAGTCTTGCCGGAACCGGATTCGCCGATGAGGCCCGTGCGCCCACCCCGGTCGAGGGAGAACGTCACCCCGTCGACCAGCACCGTGCCGGATGTCGTCGCCACGGTGAGACCTTCGACTTCGAGAAGGGTCATACGCGCCGGACCTCCAGACGGGGATCGAGCGCGTCTCGCAGACCGTCGCCCAGGAGGTTGAACCCGAGCACCGTGAACGCGATGGCGAGGCCGGGCCAAACGGCGAGCCGCGGCGACAACTGAATGAAGGTCTGTGCGTCCCGCAAGCTTCTGCCCCAGGACGGACGGGGCGGTTGTGCGCCGATGCCCAAGAACGACAGCGCGGCTTCGGCCAGGATCGCCAATGCGAACAGCACGGTGATCTGGACGATCAGCACCGACGCAATGTTCGGGAGGACGTGACGGATGAAGATGTAGGACTTGCCCCTGCCATAGGTTCGGGCGGCCGAGACGAAGTCCCGCTCGAACACACTGAGGGCGGCACCTCGTGTCACCCGGGCAACGATTGGCACATAGGCGATGCCGATGGCGACCATTGCGGGCCCGATGCCGGGGGAGACTGCCGCCACCAACAGGATCGCCAGCAGCACCGGCGGGAAGGCGTAGATCACGTCCGACATGCGCATCACCACGTCTTCGGACCAGCCGCGGCGGGCAGCGGCGACGCCGCCGATGGGGATGCCGACAACGACGGCAATCCCGACCGCGAGGATCCCGACGAAGAGCGCTGTCTGGGATCCGACCATGATCTGGGAGAGCACATCACGTCCGAACTGGTCGGTACCGAGCATGTGACCGTTCTCTCCGACGCCCAGGAGCCGTTCGGTCGATGAGATCCGTTCCGGGTCGAAGGGTGTCCACACGTACGAGACCAGCGCGGTGACCACGACCACCAGCACGATGGCCGTTCCCACGACGAGGTTCACCCTTTTCCATCTCATTGCTGTGCCACCCTCGGATCGATGAAGCGGTAGGCGAGATCGACGAGGAGGTTGATCAGGAGGATGAGGACCACGATCACGAGTGCGCCACCCTGAACGAGCAGGAGGTCGCGCCTCGTGATCGCCTGGAGCAGCATCGAGCCGAGCCCTGGCAGGACGAACACGCTCTCGATGACGACGGTTCCCGCCAGGAGTGCGGCGAACTGCAGCCCGAGAATCGTGAGCACCGGGATGGCTGCGTTCCTCAGCCCATGCTTCCAGAGGGCGGCGGGCCGGGAAAGTCCTTTCGAGCGCGCCGTGCGGATGTAGTCCTCTGCCAGGGTGTCGAGAACGGCGGAGCGCACGTAACGCGTGATGATCGCCCCTTGGACGATGGCGAGCGAGAGTGCGGGGAGGAACAGCGCCCGGAGCGCCTTGCCCACCTCCGCCCATCCGGGAAATCCGTTGGCGGGGAACCAGCCGCGTCCCACGGCGAAGACGCTCACCAGGATGAGTCCTGCCCAGAACGCGGGGATCGCCAGTCCCACCTGGCTGACCGTCGTGACGATGCCGTCCCCGAGGCGGCGGTGACGCGAGGCCGCGTAGACGCCCGCAGGAAACGCCAGCAGGACGGTCATGGTCATCGCCATGAGGGCCAGAGGAACGGTGATGCGCAGCCGCGATCCGATCTGTGCGGCGATGTCCTGTCCCGAGAAGATCGACGTCCCCAGGTCACCGCGCACCACGCCCGCCAGCCAGTCGAGGTACTGGACGGGGATCGGACGGTCGAGTCCGAGTTCGGCGCGAAGTGCCGCCACCGACTCCGGTGTGGCCTGGGTTCCCAACATGACCTGCGCCGGGTCGCCCGGGAGGATCGACATCACCGAGAAGACGAGCGCCGACGCCACCACCACCGAGATCAGAAACACCCCCACCCGGCGAGCCACGTACATTCACTGGTTGATACCAGAAAGCCGGTCTCGAGCCGCGACCGACCGCGTCGATCTATCCTCGGAGTATGGGTGTGATCCTCAACCTGATCTGGCTCGTCGTGGCGGGAATCGAGCTGGCGGTCGCCTACGTGATCGCCGGCGTGATCCTGATGGTCACCATCGTGGGGATCCCGTTCGGTGTGCAGGCGTTCAAGCTGGCGGGGTTCGCGCTGTGGCCGTTCGGCCGGGCAGTGGTGCGGACCAAGTCCCTCGGTGCGCTCGGGCTGCTGGGGAACCTGCTGTGGGTCGTACTGGCCGGCTGGTGGCTGGCGCTCGTGCACATCATCACCGGCATCGCGCTTTTCATCACGATCATCGGAATCCCGATGGCGATCGCCAACTTCAAGATGGTCGGACTGGCGTTCGCACCGTTCGGCCGGGATGTCGTCGAGCGCGGCTCGAAGGACAGCCTTCCCGACGACGCCTTCACCGTCCGCTGACCGCTCTCTAGGCTCAGCCCGGTGTCCGGTCTCGACTCCTATCGCGCCCTCTTCGATCTCACCGGTCGGCGCGCGGTCGTCATCGGGGCGGGGAGCGGTATCGGAGCGGCAGGGGCCCGCGCACTCGCCGCCCAGGGTGCCACTGTCATCTGCGCGGATCTGTCCGCAACGGCAGCCGAGGCTGTTGCCGCCGAGATACGGAACGGTGGGGGACAGGCCGAGTCAGCGGTCGTCGACGTGGCGGATGTGCGATCGGTGTCCGAGTTCTTCGATGGGGTCGGCACGCACGAGATCCTCGTGACGACACCTGCCATCAACGTGCGCAAGCGGCTACTCGACCTCTCCGATGAAGAGTTCCGCCGGGTCGTGTCGGTGAACCTCGAAGGGACGTTCAACGTCGTCACCCGGGCCGGTCGCATCATGGCCGAAGCGGGGAAGGGCTCGATCGTCGTCATCTCGTCGATTCGCGCCCAGGTCGTGGAGCCGGGGCAGGGCATCTACGGAGCGACGAAGGCCGGCGTCGTGCAAATGATCAGGGCGCTGGCCGCCGAACTCGGTCCGATGGGCGTGCGGGCGAACGCTCTTGCTCCTGGCGTCGTCGAGACCCCTCTCACCGAGCAGATCAAGAACGTCCCCGAGTGGTACGAGGCCTATGCACAGAAAGCTGCACTGGGTCGGTGGGCACAGCCGATCGAACTGGCAGGACCGATCGTGTTCCTGGCGTCCGACGCGTCATCCTTCGTGACGGGTTCGTTCCTCGCGGTCGATGGCGGTTGGCTGGCGATCGACGGCCGGTACACCCCACCGCTATGAACATGACGATCACCGCGATTCCGGGCATCGAAGTGGGCCACTGGACCGATCCGGTCGGCCTGACCGGGTGCACGGTTGTCGTCCTCCCGAGCCCGAATGTGGTCACAGCCGAGACGCGAGGGGCGGCCCCGGGCTCCCGGGAGACCGCGCTCCTCGAGCCGGGTATGGCGGTGGAACGCTGTGACGCCATCCTGCTGGCCGGCGGGAGCGCGTTCGGACTCGCCGCGGCCGATGGCGTGATGCGCGAGCTCGAGGCCGCGGACCGGGGGCACCAGACGCCGGCAGGCAAGGTTCCGATCGTGCCGGGAGCGGTGGTGTTCGACCTGATGGTCGGAGACGCGGGGGCACGGCCCGACGCCGAGGCGGGAGCGGCCGCCTATCGGTCCCGGTCATCTGATCCGCTCGTCCTCGGGAAAGTTGGAGCGGCCACCGGCACGACGGCCGCCAAGTGGCGGGGTTATCCGATTCAGACCGGCCTGGGTTCAGCGGTGGTGGAGATGGGTGGCGCACGGGTGGGAGCCCTGGTCGTCCTGAACGCCATCGGAGACGTGTTCACCCTGGAAGGGGTGCCGCTCTCCGGCGGCCCGCACGTTGCCGGCGTGCCGCCGTTCATGCCGGGTTGGGGCCAGAACACGACCCTCGTGGTCGTCGCCACCGACGCCCGATTCTCGCGAGCCGAACTCGGCAGGCTGGCAGTGCGCGGCCAGGACGCCCTCGCCGCCTGCCTGCGGCCCTCCCACACGCGGTTCGACGGCGACACATGTTTCGCGGTGAGCTGTGGCAAGGCGGAAGCGCAGTTGGACCTGGTCGCGGAGGCGGCCTTCGAAGCGGTGGGTCGGGCGATCGAGTCGGCGGTCGCCAGCGCTCGAGGGTGAATGGGATGCGCGTCGATGCCTTCTCCACCCCCGAAGCCGCACCGGGGCTGCTCGATGAGCTTCATGCGCTGTGCCGACGAGCATTCGACGGCGACTTCGACCCCGAAGACTGGGAGCACGCCCTCGGTGGCCGCCATTTCGTGGCGTATCGGGACGACCGGCCTGTCGCGCATGCCTCGGTGGTGGGGCGAATCCTCGAAGTCGATGGACACCCGTTGCGGACCGGGTACGTCGAAGCGGTGGCGACCGAGCCTGAGCTGGCAGGTCAGGGTTTTGGTTCGCTGGCGATGGCGGAGGCAACCTGGTGGATCCCAGGACACTTCGAATTCGGAGCGCTGGGTACCGGGGCGTTCGCCTTCTACGAGCGCCTCGGATGGGAGCGGTGGAAGGGCACGACGTTCGTCAGAGACGGAGGAACCGTCCGGCGCACCGAAGACGACGACGACGCGATGATGGTGTTCCGGTTCGGCCCGAGCACCGCCGTCGACCTGGAGGGGACCCTCCTGTGTGAAGCAACTCCGGGTGACGACTGGTGATCACAGCCAGGTGTCGTTGGAGCGGTCTCGTGTGAGATAGGACCACCGTCGGCACCCGAATACGTGGAACCACGCTTCCTCCGCAGGTCCGTTGGGATTGGTCTTCATGAAGACCCTGTCGATGTCGCGGGCGGCCGGATCGGTGAGCGAGTCCGGGACATCCGGGATTTCGCCGTAGCCGAACTCCTCGACCGAGCGCAGACCGCAGAAGGCGCACGGGATCTGCAGGGCCATCAGTGCGTTCCCGCCGAACTGGCGTCGGCCATGATGCGGTCGTTGGCGAATCGGTCATAGGAGAACGGGGCGATGAGTTCGGGGGTTTCGCCGGTGGCGATGAGGGAGGCCATCTGCTGTCCGCCGACCGGGATCGCCTTGAACCCCCACGTTCCCCAGCCGGTGGTGACGAGGAAGCCGTCGACGGGCGTTGTGCCCATGACCGGCGAGGCGTCCGGGGAGATGTCACAGACTCCCGCCCATTGACGAAGGATTCGCAGGTCTGCCATGAACGGGAGCATGGCGACGGCCTTGGCCGAGCAACTCTGCAGGAACTCATACGTCGAGCCATACGAGAAGCTGGGCGCCCGCTCGTACTCGGCTCCCATCAGCATCTCTCCCCGTGGGGTCTGGCTCACGTAGAACGGGAAGTCGACCGAACCCACGATCATCGGGAACCCCTGGGAGTAATGGTTGGTCACGTACGCCTGCAGCGGATGGCTGCGGATCGGCATTCGCACTCCCACCATGTCCGCGATCTGGGTCACATGTCCCCCCACCGCGCTCAGGACGGTGCCGGTGGACAGGTGTCCCTTGTCGGTGTCCACTCCCGTCACCGCGCCGCCGCGCGTCGTGATCCCGGTCACCGTCGTACGGGGGATCACGTCGACTCCGGCATCCATCGCTCCTTCGGCCAGTAGCCACACGACCCGGTCGTGCCGTGCCGTTGCGCCCCGGAGGTGATACGACGCCCCGAGGATCGGGTACCCGCTTCCGCCGACCGTGAGGTCGAGTTGGGGAACCAGCCTCTTCACCTCGTCGGCATCGAGGAACACCGTTTCCGCTCCCGCCGCGGTGTTCATGAGCGCTCGCTTCTTCTCGCCGCGCACTGTGCCTTCGCTGTGGACGGTCCAGATCAGCCCCTTCTCCTGGTGCATCACCCACCGACCCGAATCGTCTTCGAGTCGTTGGTAGAGCTCGAGACTTCGCTGATAGAAGCGGATCGCTTCGGGAATGCCGTAGTTGGCGCGGATCACGGTGGTGTTGCGGCCGGAGTTGCCCCCGCCGATATAGCCGCGCTCGACCACGGCGACGTTGCTGATGCCATGCTCCCGGGCGAGCCAATAGGCAGTCGACAGACCGTGACCGCCGCCGCCGATGATCACCACGTCGTAGCTCGATCTGGGTTCGGCCCACCGGAGGGAGACGCGGCGCTCGACGAACTCGTTCACAGCCGCTCCTCCAGGTCCGTGGCGAGGGAGGTGCGGCAGATCACGAGGGCGCGGTCGCCGTTGATCCAGATCTTGACGGCGAGACCGGCGACCATTCCCTGGGTGAAGGACGAGACCAGATCGGGGAGGGCCCACTCCGCCTCCCGGCGGCACCACTCCTCGACCTCGGCACGAGTGAGTTCCACCCCCACGAACCCGTCGTCGGGCTCGGTGATCGCCCACTCGTCGTCGACGGTGACGTCGGTGGCGTCGAGGACGATGGCTTCGTCCGGTGCGACCTGCAACACGACGCCGTCCGAGGACAGCGACGCGATCGCCTCCGGGCGGGCGACGACCCTCACGACATCGAGCATCTCAGGCGCGGGCACGGGCACCCTCCGGGTCGTAGAACGGGGTCGGCACGTGGTGGGCGACTCGACCGTCGACGTGGACCGTGTCGGGGACCTCCCCGTCGATGAGTTCCACCCAGGCGAGCATCACCGCCGTTTCGAGGACAGGTGACCATGCCGCCGACGTCACATACCCACCGATCGTGTCCTCCACGTACACCGGCGCCCCGTCGATGGGGGGATCCCCGTCCACAGTGAGGCCGACCAGTTTTCGAGGAATCGGGATGCCCTCGAGTCTCAGCAGCGCCTCGCGACCGACGAAGTCGGGCTTGTCCGTCTTCACCGCCCAGTCCATCCCCAGTCGGTGCGGGGTGCTGTCGGGCTCGGTGTCCATGCCGATGATGATGTGGCCCTTCTCCAGACGGAGCGTCTGGAGGGTGTGGAGCCCATGCGGGGCGATTCCGAGTTCCGCGCCGAGTTCCATGAGGCGATCCCAGAGTTCCACGGTGTGCCGAACGGGGTGATGGAGTTCGTAGGACGTCTCGCCCGTGAAACTCAGGCGGTACACGTGACAGGGAACACCGGCGATGGTGTGACGGCCGTGCCGCATGAAACGCATCGGCTCGGACAGTCCGGCCCGGCTCATCAGTTCGCTCGCCCGCGGACCGGTCACGTTGATCGCCCCCAATGAGTGGGTCCGATCCATGATGCGAACATCGACCCCGAAGCCGTTCGCCCAGTCCCGGAGCCATGCCTCGGCGTGGGATGCACCCCCCGAGGTGAACGACAGCGCAAAGGTCGTCTCGTCGATCCGCGAGATGAGACCGTCATCCATCAGCCCACCGGACTCGGCGAGAAGCAAGGCGTAGCGCGAACGTCCGGGAGCGATGTCTGCGACCCGGCATGGGTAGATCCGCTCGAGCAGTTCCACCGAATCCGGTCCTCGCACCACGATCTTGCCGAGGGTTCCGACGTCACCGAGAGAAACGGCCTCACGAACTGCCCGGTACTCCCGGTCGGTGTCCGGATACTTCCACGGTCGATACCAGCCGCCGATCCGATCCATACGCGCCCCCAGCCCCCTATGCACCGCGTCGAGGCCGGTGCGGTGGATGGGCGGCAAACGGAATCCCCCGGCGGCTTCACCGATGCTCAGTTGCCGGGCGAGCGGGCGAGCAGTGAACGTCGGCTGCAGCTCGCCGCCCCTGTCGAGCACGAAGGAGCGCAGATACGGCGTGCACACGACCCCTTGGCAGATTCCGGTTCCCGCCAAGGTCGCCCGCTTCAAGAGCTCGATCTCGGAGAATCCCCGCTCGAACACGAAGTCGAGATCCGCCACGGTGACCGCGGAGCACGGACACACGGTGCCCTCGGCCGGGCATTCGGGAATCGTGGGCTCCGATGCGGCGCGTCCCACGGTTCTCACCTTCGAATCTGCGCTCATCCTGGCCAGCAGATCGCGCGGATAGGTTCCCAAGGCTGCGACGACCGTGTCACAGTCATGAACGACCTCGTCGCCGTCCACATCGACGACGACTCTGGCCACTCGGTCCGACCCCTCGATGCGGACGAGGGTGCCGGCGATGACGTCCGCCGCGACCCCTGGGAACGCGGCACCCACCGCGACGACACGGCCGAGGTCGACGCCCGCCTCCGCCAGGTCCCGGGCGGCACGCGGTGTGAGCACACCTGCGAGTCCACTTCCTGGCACCACGGGCTGGATCTCTGCTGCTCCGGTGGCGACAACCACCTCATCGCAGTGGAACCGCACGATGTCTCCACCGACGCGCGCGACGACGACCGGACCTCGATAGACCGCCAGAGCTTCGGCGTCCTCCCTGGTGTCGAGCACCACGACCGAGCGACCGGCAGAACGGAGACGCTTCGCCTCGGTCGTGCCGCTCGTTCCCCCACCGACGATGACGACGTCCGCGTGCTCGTTGCGCGTCGTCGGAGGGGCGGAGACTCGTTCGTCGGGGAGGTCAGGGTGGGCTGCAACGGGGGTCGTGACCACCTCCATGCCCGCGGAGGCGGACGATCGGCACATCCGGCGGTGGGGGATTCCATCGATCGTCGCGAGACAGTGCGGGCAGTCTCCGGCGTTGCAGAGGCAACCGGCGGGAAGTGTGCCCGACCGGGCGAGGGCAGCCAGCACGGAGTCGCCCTCTTCGAATCCGACGGGGGCGCCGTCCACGACGATGCGAGAGGCGTCAGCCACTGCGATCAGGTGACGGCCTGCAGACGGCGCAATTCGTCCACGGGGATGTGGCAGCGAATTTCGTAGCCGTCTTCGGCCTCGACCAGTGGAGGTTCTTCCGTCTCGCAGATCTCCCCGATCTTGCGGTGACAGCGGGTCTGGAAGACGCAACCCGGTGGTGGGTCCGATGCCGAGGGAATCTCGCCCCCGAGACGAATGCGGCGGTCATCCTCCAGTTCCGGCGACGCCGAGAGCAGCGCCTCGGTGTACGGATGGTGCGGGCCGGTGAAGATTCGTGCTGACGTCCCCACTTCCATCAGCCGGCCGAGGTACAGCACTGCGACTCGATCCGCCACGTACCGCACCACCGACAGGTCATGGCTGATGAACAGATACGACACACGCTCGTCGTGTTGGAGTTCGGAGAGGAGGTTGAGGATGGCGGCCTGGACGGACACGTCGAGCGCAGACGTCGGCTCGTCACACACCACGACCTTCGGCGACCCGGCGAACGCCCGGGCGATCGCCACGCGCTGTTTCAGTCCACCCGACAGCTGCCGGGGCTTCACCGACAGCAGTTGGACACCGACCCGCACCGATGCCATGAGCTCGTCGACCCGCACTTTGACGTTGGCGCCCGGCTTGAGGATCTCCACCGCCCTGCCGATGATCCGACGGATCGAATGGCGTCGATTCAGCGCCGAATCCGGGTTCTGGAACACCATCTGCAGGGCATGGAACTGTTCGTCGTCGCGGTCCTCGACCGCCGGGGGTACCTCGACTCCACCCAGGGTGATGAGCGTCCCCTCGTCGGGAACATGGATACCGAGGATGATCTTTGCGAGGGTCGTCTTGCCCGAGCCCGACTCTCCGACCAGCGCCAGCGTCTCACCCTGTTTGATGTCCAGGTTGACGTCGACGAGGGCGTAGACCGGCTTTCCGTCCTGCTCGAAGGTCTTCGACGCACCCCGGATCGAGAGCAGTACGTCACCTGCCGGCACGGCCATCGACGCGACGGGCTCGTTGCGAGGGAGGTCAGGCGCCCGCTCGTGAAAGTGACAGCGCGAGAACCGCTCCGGTCCGACTTCGAGCAGCGCGGGTTCGTCTGTGTGACAGATGTCCTCGGCGATGGCGCAGCGCTCGACGTACACACAGCCCGGGAGTGCCGCGCCCAGGGGAGGGAGGAAGCCGGGGATGGTGTCGAGTGTCTGGCGCCCCTCCAAGCCGCTGCTACCGGGCAGACATCGGAGAAGGCCCACCGTGTAGGGATGGCGCGGGTCGGTGAAGATCTGCTCGGTGGGCCCGTACGCCACGATGCGCCCCGCGTAGAGCACACCCGTGACGTCACACATCTTGCGAATCACCGCCAGGGAGTGAGAGATGAACAGCACCGACGTCCCGACTTCGTCCCGCAGTGCCGAGACCAGGTCGAGGACCTCGGCTTCGACCGTGGCATCGAGACCGGTGGTGGGTTCGTCGAGAATCAGTAACTCGGGACGGGCGGCAATGGCCATGGCGATCACGACCCGTTGCAGCATCCCACCGGAGAGCTGGTGGGGGTAACGCCGCATCACCGACTCGGGATCGGCGATCTTCACCTGCTCGAGCACGGCCAGCACGCTGTCGCGGATCGTGTCCGCCGGCTCATCGAGCAGTTCGAAGACCTCGGCGAGCTGGCGTCCGATACGGATCGACGGATTCAGCGACGTCATCGGGTCCTGGTAGACCATCGACAGCCGATGAATCCGGAGTTGGCGGAGTTCGCGTTCGCTCAATTCGGTGATGTCGCGTCCACCCATGCGGATCGTTCCGCCGCTGATCCGTCCGTTGCGCGGCAGGTAGTGCATCAGCGCCATGGCGATGGTCGACTTGCCGCAGCCCGACTCGCCAACGAGACCGAAGGTCTTGCCGCGGGGGATGTCGAAGGACACCCCGCGGATCGCTTTCTTCCATTCCGTGCCGACCCGGTACTCCATCCGGAGGTCTTCGACCGAGAGAACGGCGTCGACGGTGCGGGTGTCGGTCATGTCGGCAACTCTCTCACGTCTCGAAGACCTGTGCGATTGCATCTGCGAGCAGATTGACCCCAACCACCAGCGAGGCGATGGCCAAGGCGGGAAAAAGCGTCGGCCACCAGATGTCCCCGCTCAAGAAGACGTAGTGGTCCGAGATCGACTGCCCCCAGTCGGGGACCGAAGGATCGCCGCCGAAGCCCAGGAACGACAGCGCGAGTGTCGTGAAGATCGCATATCCGAGTCGCACGGTGAATTCGACGATGATCGGACCCATGACGTTCGGGAGGATCTCGATGAACATGATGTGGAGCGGGCCTTCACCTCGGAGTTTGGCAGCGGTGACATAGTCGAGACGCGCTTCAGACAGGGTCGACGCCCGCACCGTCCGAGCGATGATCGGCGTGAAGACGAGACCGATCACGAGGATCACGCCCACTGTCGTTGGTCCGACCGCAGCGAGGACGAGCATGGCAGTGATGATGAGCGGGATCGACAGGAAGGCGTCCAGGATGCGGGAAGTGACTTCATCGATCCACCCGCCGAAGTAGCCGGTCACCAGCCCCAGTGCGGTTCCGGCCATCGTCCCGATGAGCGTTGCCAACGGGGCGATGATGAGCACCTGCCGCGCCCCGGCGAGCAGTCGGCTCAGCACATCGCGTCCCAGCGAGTCGGTCCCCATGAGGTGCTCGGACGACGGTGGAGCGAGGCGGTTGAGGATGTCGGTCGGCGAGCCCGCCGGCTCATACTGGGTGATGAAATCGCCGAAGATGGCGAACACGATCCAGGTGAGGGTGATGGTTCCTCCCACCCAGAAGGTGGCAGAGCGCAGCAACTGGTTACGACGCTGCGTTCGAGTCACACTGGCGATGGTCACGACTCGGCTCCCAGACGAACCCGCGGGTTCAGCACGCCGTACATGGTGTCTGCGACCAACGTGGCGACCTGGAAGATCACGCCGATCACCAGGACTCCGCCGGCAAGAAGCGGGAAGTCCGCCTTCTGGGCGGCGTCGAATATCAGCCGCCCGACACCCTGGTAATTGAAGAGCACTTCCACGACGACAAGTCCGCCGAACAAGTAGCCGACCTGGGTGGCCACGACGGCGATTGTGGGAAGGAGGGCGTTGCGCATCACATGCCGGCGGATCACCGTCCGTCGTGGAAGCCCCTTCAGGATCGCGGTGCGGGTGTAGTCGGCGTCGAGGGCATCGATCATGCCCGCCCGAGTGATCCGGGCGATATATCCGAACAACACCAGCACGAGGGGGATGGCGGGAAGAATCAAATAGCGGATCTGTTGGAATAGCCCGGATCCGGCGGGGGCCTGTGCTCCGCCAGGCAGCCACCCGAGAGTGATGGCGAAGACGACGATGACGACGATTCCCGAGACGAACTCGGGAATGACGGTGGCCGACAGGCCGAAGACGGTGATCGAGCGATCGACCAGAGTGCCGCGCTTCAACGCCGCGATCACTCCGCCCAGGATCGAGAGGGGGACGACAATCACAAATGCGAGCAGCGCGAGCTTCGTCGAGTTCGCCAGTGCGGTACCGAGGAGCTCTGTGACGGGCCGGGCGAACGACACCGAAGTGCCCAAATCACCTGTCAGCACCCCTCCGATGTAGTCGAAGTACTGCGTGAGCAGGGGACGGTCGGTGCCCAGCCGGGCGTTCAGGAGATCGACGGACTCCTGTGTGGCGAAAGGCCCGAGGATGCGGCGCCCCACGTTGCCGGGGAGGAGGTTGGTGCCGGTGAACACGAGCACGCTCAGAAGCCACAGACTCACCAGGGCCAGTCCCAGACGTCTGAGGAGAAATCGGAGCATTGCGTTCGCCTGGGGCCTGGGGAGCCGCGGGACTACCCAGGCCCGATCAGGATCCTCAGCCGCCGACGATCAGTTCGGTGATCACGACATGACCCATGCCCGTCGTCTCGAGACCGGTGGTCCCCATCCGCGTGGCGGAGTTGTTCGAGATGAAATACGGGATGATCATCGGCACTTCATCCCACAACAACGCCTGGATTTGTCCCCCCAGTTCGCGTTGGGCGGCCTCGTCGGTCTCGGCGACGAATGCGTCGACGAGGGCGTCGTATTCGGGATTGTTGAACTTGGCCGAGTTCCAGGTCCCGTCGCTGCGGAGCGGCGCCCCCAGGAACACGTTGGCCACACCGCGGTGTCCGTAGTTCGTGATCCCCAGCGTCGAGTCGAGCCAGTAGTTCTCGTAGTACGTGCCGGCGTCATCGACCTGGATGTCGATCGTGATCCCGATCTGTGCGGCCGCCCCCTGGATCAACTGTGCAAGCAGTTCGATCTCTTCGAATGCGAGCGCGTTCAATGTGACTTCCGCACCGCGCACACCGGCTTCGTCGATCAAGGCGTTGGCCGTGTCGAGGTCCTCGGCCTTCTGCTCGACGGCATCGGGGTCGTATCCGGGGTGCAGCGTGGCGATGGGGTGGTCGTTGCCGAGCGAACCGTTCGACGCCAGCAGCCCGTCGACCATGGCCTGGCGATTGACCGCAAATGCGAGCGCCTGCCGCACGCGCTTGTCTGCGAAGAGACCTTCCTGCGTGTTCATGTGGACCTGCCGGTGCTCGGACGTCTCGATGACGCCGATCTGGACGTTTGGATCGTTCAGCAGTGCCTGCCCGTTCGCCGCCGAGAAGGAAGGAATCACATCGAGACGGCCCTCCTGGAACGCCGAGATCATCGCCGAATCGTCTGCGAAGAATGTCACCTCGACACGATCGGGAACGACGGTCGGACCCCAGTAGTTCTCGTTGCGCACCAAGACCGCGCCCTGGCCCGGGGTGAAGTCCTCGACCATGAACGGTCCCGTGCCCGGGAAGCTCGACTCGTACGACCCTTCCGCGTAGGAGTCCCAATAGGACCGGGGAAGGATGACTGCGTTGTAGTTGTCGGAGCTGACGATGTACGGGAAGGCACCGACCGGAGCATCGAGATTGAACTGGACGGTCCGCTCGTCGACGGCGACCGTGCCGCCAGGCGGGAGTGCTCCCGTTCCCAGGGCGGAAGCGGCGTTGCCCCCGGCGATCCCCTCGAATGTCGCCACCACATCATCCGCGGTGACCGGCGTGCCGTCGTTGTACATTGCGCCCTCGCGCAGCGTGAACGTCCACTGGGTGCCGTCGTCGTTGGGTTCCCAGCTCTCGGCAAGCGCGGGACGCAGACCGGTCGCACTCGAGAAGGTCAGCGTGTCAGCGATCAGGCTGATGAACTGGATGCGCCCCTCGTCGTTGATGAGTACCGGATCGACGACTCCCGCGGGTGCGCCGAAACCGATCCGAACCGTGATCGGATCGTCGGACATCGCCTCGGTCGTGGTGGTGGTGTCCTCGCCGACGGTGGTGCCGGTGTCCCCCGGCTCGGTCGTGGTGGTGGCGTCTTCTGCACCATCGCCATCCCCGCAGGCCGCGATGAATCCGAGAGCCGGCAATGACATTCCGGCCATCGAGCCGCGGCGGATGAAATCTCTCCGGCTCAGGCGCCGCGCCATGTATTCGTCGATGAGTGCCTTCTCGGCATCGGTCGATTCGTCGCGAATCTCGTCGAAGCGCTTGTTGGTATCGCCCATGTCTCCTCTTTTCGTAGGGCATGGCGGGTCGAAACCGTCCGTGGATTGCGACTCCCGCCCGGGGGACTCTAGGTGAGCACCGGTGCCGGAGGCCGGTGAATCGACGAATCCTGTTCCGCACGCGATTGGCATGCATACGATCGCGTCTGATGCAACTCGACGGCCCCGACCAGGAATCCCAGCCGCGCCGGCGCCGGCGCGGCCAGACCGGTCGATCCCGTACCACCGGTCGCTCCACGGAGAAGTACCGAAGGCTTCGGAATCCGATTCCGCCCGCCGGGGCGTTTCCGGACGATCAGATCGCGGCCATCCATGATCGGGCACTCGACCTGCTCGCCGAACACGGAGTACGCGTCCTCCTGCCTGAGGCTCGCACGGTCTATGGCGATGCGGGATGCCGCGTCGGCGACGACTTGATGGTGCGGATCGATCGCGACATCGTGACGGCGGCGCTCGCCTCGGCGCCCGAGCGGTTCGAGATGACGTCGCGGACCGGCGAACGCGACGTTGTGTTCGGAGGTGACTCCGTGGCGTTTCTTCCGGTGGGCGGACCCCCGCACATCATGGATCTCGACGGAGGAAAGCGACCGGGGACGCTGGCGGACTTCGAGCTCTTCACGAAGCTCGCGCAAGCCTTCGACGTGGTTCACATGCTCGCCCCGTGCGTGGAGCCCCAGGATCTCGGCATCAGCATCCGTCACTACGCCTCCACCCGGGCGATGCTGACTCTCTCGGACAAGGTCCCGTTCGTGTACGCCCGCGGCGGTCCGCAGGTCGAAGACTGTTTCGCGATGCTGTCGATCGCCGCGTCGATCGGTCGGAACGAGTTCGACACAGCCCATCGCTGCTACACGGTGATCAACACCAACTCGCCCCGCCAGCTGGACATCCCCATGTGCCGGGGAATCATCGACTTCGCGGCGGCGAACCAGGTGGCCGTCATCACCCCGTTCACCCTGGCCGGGGCGATGGCGCCGGTGACGATCGCCGGAGCCCTCGTGCTTCAGCACGCCGAAGCCCTGGCGGCGATCACCCTCGGCCAGCTCGTACGCCCCGGTGCCCCGCAGATGTACGGGGCGTTCACGTCGAACGTCGACATGCGGTCGGGCTCTCCGGCATTCGGAACACCGGAAGGCGTGCTTGCCGCCCTGGGCAGTGGTCAACTGGCGAGACATGTCGGGATGCCTTGGCGCTCGTCGGGACCGAACGCGTCGAACGTCGTCGATGCCCAGGCGACGTACGAGGGGTTCATGAGTCTCTTCGGCACGACGCTCGGCGGAGCGAACATGGTGTTGCACGCGGCCGGTTGGATGGAGGGCGGTCTCTCCGCCTCACCCGAAAAGTTCATCCTCGACGTCGAGGTGTTGCAGATGCTCGCCGAGGTCTTTGCGGGCGTTGCGGTCGACGACGATCCGCTGGCGTACGACGCCATCGCGGCGGTGAGCCCGGGTGGTCACTTCTTCGACTCGCCGCACACGATGTCACGCTACGACACCGCCTTCTATCAGCCGATTGTCTCGGACTGGTCGAATTTCGGCCGATGGACCGACGACGGCGCCCTCGATGCCACCGCGCGGGCCAATCGGGTGTGGAAGCAGGTGGTGAGCGACTTCGAGCCGCCGGACATCGACGATGCGCTGGTGGCGGAACTCGACGACTTCGTCGGTCGCCGGGTTGCCGCCGGGGGAGCGGCCCCGGAATCGTGAAGGAACCGCTCCCCGCCGAGCGGCGTGTTCCGGAGCCGACGCGGTTCTCACCGGATCATCCGCTCTACGACGAGGCGATGGCGGCACACGAGCGATCCATCGCACTCGACACCTACGGCTATCGGGACCCGGCAACGGGGCTACTGGTCTTCTCGGCGAAGTACCTGTGGGACCGTGGGTACTGCTGTGACACCGCGTGCCGCCACTGCCCGTATGTGGGCCGTCCCGGCGCCGAGGACCTGGTCAGTCTGCGACGTGTGTGAGGGTGGCGGACAGATGGTGCTGCAGAGGCTGGTCCACGGCCTCCATTGCCAGCTCGTAGCGGAGCGTGCCGGCGGCGACCTCGATCACCCTGGTCGTCGCAGACACCGGCCGAGCTGTCGGTGTCGTGAAGGCGGAGCCCTGCAGGGTGACCGTGGTGTCGCGAACGGTGCCGACATGGACTTCGACGATCCCGGTCGGTTGGGAGATCACGAGCTCCACCTCCTCGGATCCGAGGGCTCGAAGAAATCCCGACTCGGAATGCAGCGGGTCGTTGGACCCTGCCCGCCACGTGCGTTGGGAGTAGGCGAGAAACGGTTTCCCGGGTCCGGGGACGAACGAAATCTCCTCGAGGTAGTCGAACGGTGCGATCGTCGGATATCGGCCAGAGCCTTCTCCTCGCCAGGTTCCGATGAGGAATTGGACGGTGTCGAGCGCGGGATGAAGCGGCATTGTCGCCAAGGTATCCGGCCCGTCGGGTTCTTGCTCGTATCCTGCGCGCAATGAAACCGGTCGTCGTTCCCGCCCACGCTTCCCTGATGTGCGTCGCGGCCGTGCCGGGTCTCGGGGTCTTTCGGCCCCAATCGGTCGACGCATGATCGAACGGATTCTGAGCAAGCTCCGCGAGCAGGCGGATACGGGCTTTCTCGTCGTCTCGATCCTGGTCGGCGTCGTGGTGGGGTTCGCGGCGGCGGCCCTCATCTGGGTGCTCGAGGCCGTCGAGCAGATCTTCCACTACCTGGGGGACGGCTTTGGCGACGCCTCGGACTGGTTCGTTCTCGTGTCGGTACCGGCGGGAATCTTCGCGGCCTGGTGGCTCGCGAGGAAGTTCGCCAGGGAGATTGCAGGAGACGGCGTCCCGGAGGTGTCTGCGGCGCTGGCCGTGAACGCCGGCTACATGTCGACCAAGTCGATCCCGTTGAAGATTCTCGCCACGGCCCTCACGCTCGGAGGCGGAGGCTCGGCCGGTCGGGAAGGGCCGATGGTCCAGATCGGGGGCGCGATCGGATCGTCGGTATCGAGACGATTCGGCCTCGGGGAGGACTATGTGCGCAGCCTCGTCGCAGCCGGCGCGGCCGCCGCCATCGGCGCGTCGTTCAACGCGCCGATTGCCGGGATGCTGTTCGGTCTCGAAGTGGTGCTCGGATCCTTCGCGGTGCGGCACATGTCCGCCGTCGTCCTGGCATCCATTTCGGCCGCCGTCATGTTCCGTTCGCTCGTTCCCGAGAGCGAGATCCTGCAGGGAGCGACCTACGAATTGGGCGGTCCCTCCGAACTGTTGCTGTACGGCGGGCTGGCGGTATTGGCAGTCGTCGCCGCCTACCTCTTTCTGCGACTGCTCGACAAGGTCGAGGTGCTGAGCGACGCGCGGGCCCGCCCCGCATGGTTACGACCCATCGGACTCGGGTTGACAGTCGCCCTGATCGGGATGTTCGAGCCGAGGCTGCTGGGGACCGGCCAGGAATTCGTGGGCGAGCTCCTCGAACTGCAGGCGTTCGGTGAGGGACTCGGCGTCGACACCTTCGCCCTGTCGCTCCTCGCCATTCTGTGCATCGGCAAGATCGTCGCGACGACGCTGACGATCGCGGCGGGGGGGTCAGGGGGAGCCTTCATGCCCTCGCTGTTCATCGGGGCGACGCTGGGAGCCGGCTACGCCGAGTTCATGAGTCGTTTCTGGACCGCGACCGTCATCAAGCCGGGCGCGTTCGCAGTCGTGGGCATGGCCACGGTCTTCGCGGCGGTGGCCCGAGCCCCGCTGACGGCCATCATCATCGTCTTCGAGGTGACGGGCGCCCGGGACTACCAACTGATCCTCCCGCTCATGCTCTCGGCGACCTTCGCCACCTTCGTTGCGGACAGGGTCCATCCCGAGAGCGTGTACACCATGCCGCTCACGAGGCGGGGCATCACCATGCGCCCGAGCGGTCAGGTGGATCTTCTCGACACGGTGACCGTTGGCCAGGTCGCCTCGATGCCACCGGTGGTGGCGGAGCCCGGCATGAGTCTCATCGAGGTGAGCCGTCTGATGGACTCGCACCGCTACCACGGCCTCCCGGTCATCGATCCCACCGAGGGCCTCGTCGGAATCATCACGGTGACCGACGTCAGCCTGGCCGGCGGGCCCTCGGTGGAGCGCACGGTGGCTGATGCGATGACTCCGTCTCCGGTGACTGTCGGGCCGATGACGCCGGTGTCCCAGGCCCTGGTTCGACTCGCGGTACTCGGCGTCGGCCGGCTACCCGTCGTGTCCGAGGACGACTCCGGGCGACTCGTGGGGTTCTTTCGTCGCGAGGACGCCGTGCGGGCCTATCACCAGGCGTTGGGGTCCGAAACGGACCATGCCCTCGAACGTGACCGCCTCCGCCAGCGGGTCGACCCGCGTGCGAACTACTACGAATTCCGTATCCCCTTGGGTTCGATCGCCGACGGCAAGGCCGTGCGCGAGGTGCGCTGGCCGGAAGGATCGACGCTCGTGTCGGTTCGCAGGGACACCGACGTGCTCGTGCCGGGGGGTTCGACCGTTCTTCGTGCGAACGACGTCATCACCGCCTTCGGGACCGAGTCATCACGAGAGCGCATGATCGAACGCCTCAACGCAGGTGCGGAGGAGGCTACGGCCGAAATTCTTTTGTCGCCGCCGCCGCCGGATCCCGACGTGGCCGACGAGTCCGATCAGAGGTAGAGACCGGTCTGGTCACCGGGGTCGGGATCGTCGCGAGGACGCTCGAGCTTTCGCTGCTGCATCTGAGCGAGTTGGGCCTGGGCCGCCATCTGCTGGCTCGCGAGGGATGCCTGGATACCGTGGAACAGCCCCTCGAGCCATCCGATCAGCTGGGCTTGGACGATGCGGAGCACGGACTCGGACGGCACCTCTTCGGAACGCACGGGTTCGAAGACCTCGTCGAACTCCTCGAGCAATTCGTCGGAGAGGACCTCACGCAGTTCGGCCAGGGATCGGTCGTGGATCTCGGTGAGCTTCTTGCGGCCCCTCTCGTCGAGTCCGGCCGAGCGGGCTTCCTCCAGAAGTGCCCGCGTCATCGAGGCGATGCGGATGATCTTCGTCGGCTCGGAAACCATGGCGGCGCTGTCAGTCCGCTGTCGGGTCTCCGCCGGTTCGTCCTGTGGGTTCTCGACGGAGTCGGGTCGGATCGGTTGGGTCATGTCAGCCAGCCTAGATTGCCTGGTGGACTCCGCGCCGACGGCTATCCTCGAACAACGTCAGATAGCGACGAATGGCGAGAAATGATGAGAACGCCCCACCGCCCAATCCGAGTCCGGCGATGACCGACGGACGCGATGACCTCCCTCCCATTCTGGACGCCGCCCAGGTCGCCGACCTCCTCGGGATGAACGTGCAGATGGTGCGCAAATACGCCCGCGAGGGCCGGCTTCCCGCCTACAAGCTCCCCGGTGGCAGAACCTTCAAGTTCTTCCGCGACGAGATCTTCGAAGCCATCAGGGCGAACCCTGTCGGCGCCGACGATGTCGAAGACGAAGAGGCCGACGCCCGTTCGTGAATCCCGGAGCCGGTCGCTCAGGCGCGTGCCATGTCCCTGAGCACGTAGTGAAGGATGCCGCCGTTCCGGAGGTAGTCGACCTCGATCGGGGTGTCGACTCGGGCGATGGTGTCGAATGACACGACCGAACCGTCCGACCGCGTGGCCGTGACCGTGATGGTCTGACGGGGCACGAGGGCGTCGTCGACTGCGATGGCGTAGGTCTCCGTTCCGTCCAACCCGAGTGTGTCGGCATTCACGCCGTCGGCGAACTGGAGAGGGAGCACACCCATCATGACGAGGTTGGAACGGTGGATCCGTTCGAAGGACGCGGCGATCACCGCCTTCGCCCCGAGGAGGAAAGTGCCTTTGGCCGCCCAGTCGCGGGACGACCCCATCCCGTAGTCGTCACCCGCAAGCACGATGAGCGGGATCCCGGCGTCGCGGGCGTTCATCGCCGCGTCGAAGATCGGCTTGACCGCGCCGTCGGTCCAATCCACCGTGACGCCGCCTTCGGTACCCGGAGCGAGTTGGTTGCGCACGCGGATGTTGGCGAACGTCCCGCGGGTCATCACCCGATCGTTGCCGCGGCGAGAACCGTAGGAGTTGAACATCGCCGGCTGGACACCCTTCGAGATGAGGTACGAACCGGCCGGCGAGTCGACCTTGATGGAACCGGCCGGCGAGATGTGGTCGGTGGTGACGGAGTCGCCGAGCTTGGCGAGGACCCGGGCTCCGGCGATCGGCTGAATCGGCTCGAGTTCGGGCTTGAGGTCGAGGAAGAACGGCGGTTCCTGGACGTAGGTCGAGTCCTCGTTCCATTCGTAGAGGGCGCCCCCGCTGGTGTCGATCGACTGCCACTCCTCGGCGCCGCTGAACACGTCGGCGTAACGCTCGGTGAACTGGCGCTTCGTGACGTGTTCGCCGACGATGGCGGAGATCTCCGCCTGGGTGGGCCACAGGTCTGCGAGAAAGACGTCCTGGCCATCGCGGTCGGTGCCGATGGGTTCGGTCACCGGATCCCAAGCCACCGTGCCCTTCAGCGCGTACGCAACGACCAGCGGAGGCGATGCGAGGTAGTTCGCCTTCACATCAGGCGAGATCCGTCCTTCGAAGTTGCGGTTCCCGGACAGCACCGACGTGGCGACCAGATCGTTGGCGTTGATCGCAACCGAGATCTCGTCGGGGAGCGGCCCCGAGTTCCCGATGCAGGTCGTGCAGCCGTAGCCGACGTTGTAAAAGCCTGTCGCTTCGAGGTCGTCGAGCAGGCCTGCCGAGGTCAGGTACTCGGTGACGACCTTGGAACCGGGAGCCAGTGATGTCTTGACCCACGGTTGCCTGTTCAGCCCGCGCTCGCGCGCCTTCCTCGCGACGAGACCGGCCGCGACCATGACGTCGGGATTCGACGTGTTGGTGCACGACGTGATCGCGGCGATGACGACGTCGCCGTCTTCGAGTTCGAACGTCTGGCCGTCGTAGGTGACTTCGACCTGGGAGATCTGACCCAGATGGTCGTTGGTCGGCCCGCCCTCGTCGGTCATTGCCGCCGCGGTGCCGGTGGCGGCGCCAGACGCCTTGTCGAAGGTATTGGCGAGGTCCCGCTGCCATTGACTCTTCATGGCCGAGAGGGAGATGCGGTCCTGGGGGCGCTTGGGCCCGGCGAGGGAGGGTTCCACGGTCGACATGTCGAGTTCGAGATTCGCCGAGTACACGATGTCCCGGGAGTCGTCGCGCCACATGCCCTGGGAGCGGTAGTACATGCCGACGGCCTCGATGAGATGGTCGGGTCGTCCGGTGAGACGCATGTAGCGCAGGGTCTGGTCGTCAACGGGAAAGAACCCCACGGTGGCTCCGTACTCGGGAGCCATGTTGGCGATGGTCGCCCGGTTGGCGATCGGCATGTCGTCGAGGCCCGAACCGTGGAACTCCACGAACTTGCCGACAACCCCGTGCTCGCGCAGCATCTGGGTGACCCTGAGCACCAGGTCGGTGGCGGTCGCCCCCTCAGCCAGGCGCCCGGTGAGCCGGAAGCCCACGACCTCGGGGAGGAGCATCGAGATGGCCTGTCCGAGCATGGCGGCCTCGGCTTCGATCCCGCCCACACCCCATCCGACCACTCCGAGTCCGTTGATCATGGTCGTGTGGCTGTCGGTCCCAACCAACGAATCCGGATACAGCCACGTGCCGTCGTCCCAGACGACCTTCGCCAGGTATTCGAGGTTGACCTGGTGGACGATGCCGGTGGCGGGAGGGACGACCCGGAAGTTGCGGAACGCCGACTGGCCCCACTTCAGGAACTCGTAGCGTTCCTGGTTGCGCTCGAACTCCTTGCGGCTGTTGATCAGGAGGGCGTCGGGCCGGTTGAAGGCATCGACCTGTACCGAGTGGTCGACGACGAGGTCGCAGGGGACCCCCGGATTGACCTTGTCGGCGGAGTCCGGGTCGCCGGTCATGCGGACGATGGCGGCGCGCATCGCCGCCAGGTCGACGACGGCCGGCACCCCGGTGAAGTCCTGGAGGACGACGCGTCCGGGGATGAAAGGGATTTCGGTCTCGCCCACGTTGCGAGCGTCGTAGGCGGCGATGGTGGCGATGTCCTGGGCAGTGACCGCCAGGCCGTCCTCGTTGCGGATGGCGGCTTCCAGGAGGACTTTGATGCTGTACGGCAGGTGGTCGACGTCGCCGGCAGTGGCGAGTGACGCGATCCTGCGCTCGCCGAGCGGGGTGTCGACGGTCGGGTGTGCGGAAGTCATCAGCTGCGGCCCTTTCGGTGTCTCTCCCCCGAGTCTACGGGCCTGACAGATCCCCCGAAGCTCGACGAACCCTGGGCTCTCAGGGCACTCTGAGTTCCCCCGAACCCAGGGTTCGCCAGGCACCTCTGGTGCCTCGGAGGCCCAGGGTTCAGCGGGAGGTGATGGAGACGGGGACTTCGGTGATGCAGGTGTCGCCGTCGGCCGGAGCCGGATGCAGGATCGGTTCGCAGCCCTGGCTCAACAATTCGAAGAGACCGCCGACCATTCCCCGGTCGAGGGAGCAGACGACGTCGGGGTGGCCGGTGGCTGCGTCACCGAACGGGCAGAAGGAGGTGAGGAGGCGGTGTCCGTCGAGGTCGGGCGACATGTGGAACCCGACGCCGGTCATTGCCTCGGCGACGGCCTTGACCGCTTCGTCGTAGCCCCGTTCGTCCGGAGATCCGATCTCCGACGCGATCTCCCGCCCGTACTCCCTGCCCACGGCTTCGGCGACCGACGGGAGGTCCTCGACACCGGCTTTGGCGACGATGCGGAGCAACAGTTCGATGAGGACGTCGGCGCGACGGCTCGGGAAATGCAGGTCGATCTCTTTCGAGGTCGACTCGTAGCACTTGGCGGGACGTCCCGCTCCCGGGCCGGTGCGACCGTTCTGGCGGCGGTGCGAGATGCGCAGGTACCCGTCCGCAGCGAGCTTGTCCAGATGGTGACGGGCCACGTTGGCGTGGATGCCGAACAGGATGGCGACATCGCTGCTCGTCATAGGGTCACCGGACTCGCGAACAGCGATGAAGATGGCTCGGCGGGTGGGGTCACCCAACGCCGACGTCAGGTCACCGATCGTGCGATCGAGCTGACGGGATTCGGCGGAAATGGGTTGCGGCACCCCAAAAACTATAGTTCCGGGCCAGTTCCAAACACGATCACGGTAGGGGAAATATGGCGGACGACAACGGGCTACGAGCGGCGATCGAAGCGGTCGAGGACCCGCTTCTCGGCCGGTGTCTCGGCGATCTGCAGATGGTGTCGATCGCCGAGAAGCGCCGGCTCGGCAGCGACAAGCTGACCGTCGCCGTGCCCGTTCCCAACTATCCCGTCATCGACGAGCTGAAGTCCCGGATTCAGCTCGCCCTCGATGGCGTGGGAAGCGACGCCGAGATCACGGTCGAAGTCATGGATGACGCCGGTCGCGAAGCCATGATGTCCGGTTTGCGCGAGGGAGCGCCCCCGCGTGTGGGCGAAACGGGTTCACGGACCAGGGTGATCGCGGTCTCGTCGGGAAAAGGTGGCGTGGGAAAGTCGTCGGTCACGACGAACCTGGCCGTGTCGCTCGTCGGAAAGGGCCACTCAGTCGGCGTCATCGACGGCGACATTTGGGGATTCTCCATCCCCCGCATGCTCGGGATCTCCGACCCCCCCATCGTCATCGAGCAGTCGATCGTCCCACCCGTCGCCCACGGGGTGAAGGCCATGTCCATGGACTACTTCGTTCCTGACGACAAAGCCGTCATCTGGCGTGGCCCGATGCTGCACAAGGCGATCGAGCAGTTCCTGCAGGACGTGTGGTGGGACGACCCCGAGTTCCTGATCGTCGACATGCCGCCCGGAACCGGCGACATCGCGATCTCGATGTCACAGTTCCTCCCGCGCGCCCAGGTGCTCCTCGTCACCACCCCGCAGCCGACGGCGCAGCGGGTCGCCAAGCGAGCGGCACTCATGGCCGCCCAGGTGAACCAAGAGGTGATGGGCGTCGTCGAGAACATGTCGTGGTTCACCGGCGACGACGCGAAGCAATACGAGATTTTCGGCGCCGGGGGCGGTCAGGCGCTGGCGGACGACCTCGGCGTTCCCCTCATGGCCCGCATTCCGCTGCTTCCGGCCATGCGTGAGGGTGCCGATAGCGGGGACCCTGTTTCCGTGGCGGCTCCAAAGTCCGAATCCGCTGCTGCTTTCGAGACGCTGGCAGATGCGGTCGTGGCGAAGAAACCACGAGTGCGTACCCATCCCGAGCTGGTCATTCGATGATGATCCGACCTCGGATCGTCGCGCGCCCGCTAGATCGATGGCAGCGTGCCAGCGACGGCGCGCACCGCCCACGCGGCGACGAGACCGATGCCGAGTACCGCAAGGATCCACTTCTCGACGATTGGTGATCGCCACGTCCACCACCCGGCGCGGCGTCCGAACCAGGCGCCCCAAGCCAGAGCCACCACACCAAACACGAGCCACGCCATCGGGTGAAAGCCGATCGACGAGGCGATGTCGCCCCGCACGAACCGAGCCACTCCCCGGGTCAGGCCGCACAACGGGCAGGCCACGCCGAACATCAGGGCCGAGGGACACCACGGGATGCCTTCGTCGGGGGGGTCGATTGCGATGAGAGCCGCGGCCCCGATTGCTCCGACCATCAGCGGTTCGGTGAGACGCCCCGTCCGTGGGGCTGTGGTCACTCTGTGTTCTCGGCGGCGAGGTGGGTGTGGTGGCGGATCACCTCGTCGATGATGAACCGCAGGAACTTTTCGGAGAACTCGGGGTCGAGGTGCGCGGACTCCGCCAGGTGACGGAGTCGGGCGATCTGGACTTCCTCGCGGTCAGGATCCGCAGGTGGCAGTCCCGCCTCCGCCTTGTACATCCCGACCTTTTTCGTGATGGCGAACCGTTCGGCGAGAAGGAAGACCAGGGCCGCATCGATGTTGTCGATGCTCTGGCGGAACGAGGCGAGTGTCGGATCGGTCATACGGGTAGGGCCATGTCGAAGAACACGACCCTACCCCGTGACGGTGGTCACATTGCTTCGGCGATGGCCGCGACGACGCCGAGACCGAGGAGCAGGCTGAAGCCGACGAGTGCGGCGACGGCGAGCACCGCGTAGGTCATGAACAGGTGACGGAGTTTCTCCGTGGCGCGGCGCAGTCGGTCCGCATCCGAGGTGGGTACCCCGTCTTCGAGCGCGGCAGCAGCCTGCCAGAGGAAGACTCCGACGAGCACCGGGATCGGAGCGACGATCAGCCCGATGACACTCAGCGCATTCATGGCGCCGGCGATGAACAACAACACCGCAAGGAACTTCATCCAGTTCCGGACCCGATGAAGGGGTTCCATCACGTATCCCAGCATGTCGGATGCGGCTTGGGTCTCGGGTGTGGTCACAGAGGTTCTCCCTGGTCGATTGGGGCGAACGTATGGAATCGGCTGGGCGGATGGAACCCCTGCGTGAGGACGGTGCGTACAGTGCCGCCGATGCGCGTTGCGTTCGTAGGTGGGAGTCGCTGGTCCGCGGGTACCGGCCGCGTCGCCAACCGGTCAGTCGTCGTCGATGGCGGCGCGGTCGTGGGTCTCGACGTCGAAGGAGATGCCGACCGAACGATCGAGGTGGGTCCGGGCCTCTTGGTACCCGGGTTCATCGACGCCCACGTGCATCCGCTCACCGGCGGCATGCGGATACTGACCTGCGACCTGACCGAGACGACGTCACGGGATGAGGCGGAGAGACGCATCGCCGCGGCTGGCAACGCATTGCCCGCCGGTCAGTGGTTGACCGGGGGCGGATGGCTGTACGACTGGTACTCCAAAGGGAGCCCGGCGGCGCAGGCACTCGACCGTCTGGCACCGGGACGCCCCGCGGCACTCGAAGTGCGAGATGGACATTCGATCTGGGCGAACTCCGAGGCCCTGGCGCTCGCCGGCATCGACGCCGCCACTCCCGATCCGCCCGATGGGCGTATCGAACGCAACGCCGACGGGAGCCCGCAGGGGACCTTGCACGAAGGTGCGATGCGTCTTGTCGAGTCCCAAATACCCGAGCCGGACAGACGCACGCTCACCGCGGCGATGCGGGAGGGGATCGCCTATCTCCACGGCAAGGGGGTGACGGGATGGCAGGACGCCTGGGTCAGTCATCTCGAGCATCCGTCCTACCTCGAACTCGGTCTGGCACCCCAGGTGGTGGGCGCGCAGTGGTGGGATCGCACTCGAGGCATGGAACAACTCGCCGAGATCGCCGAACGCAGCCGCGAAACCGCGGGTGGCTACCGCCCCACGACGGTCAAGCTCATGCTGGACGGGGTCTGCGAGAACTTCACTGCTGCGCTCAACGCTCCGTATCAGGGCTCGCACGGCGCAGGCGACGGACACTCCGGGATCGACTTCATCCCCCCCGGTTTGGTTGCCGAGGCGGTTACCGCGATCGACCGGCTCGGCCTGCAATGCCACTTCCATGCCATCGGTGACCGAGCCGTCCGTTCGGCTCTCGATGCCGTCGAGGCGGCGAGGAGCGCCAACGGATGGAACGGACCGCTTCACCACATTGCCCACCTGCAGGTGGTCGACCCCGTCGATGTGTCCCGTTTCGCCGACCTGGGGGTGGCCGCGAACTGCCAGGCACTGTGGGCATGCAACGAGCCGGCGATGGTGGAGATGACTGTGCCGTTCCTGGGCCGGGAGCGCTCGGGTTGGCAGTATCCCTTCGGTGCGCTCCTCCGCTCCGGCGCGTTGCTCGCAATGGGGAGCGACTGGCCGGTGTCCTCCGGTGACGTGATGGATCAGATCTCAGTGGCGATCCGACGTCGACCGCCCGGGGACGATCGGCCCGACATGCTGCTGGCAGACGAGCGGTTGAGCCTGGACCAGGCCCTGCGGGCGTTCACGGTCGGATCAGCCACGATCAACGGGACTGCGGGCCGCACGGCCAGAATCCGTCTCGGTAACGTGGCGGACCTCGTGCTGCTGGAGCGGGATCCGTTCGCCACCAGCGATCCCGCGGGAATCGGAGTGGAGGTCACGATGGCCTCCGGCCAGGTCGTCTTCGATCGGAAGGATGGTTCGTGACGGACACGGCGGTGTCATTGCAGGGAGTCTCGAAGCGTTTTGGGGAAGTCGTTGCGGTGGCGGGAATCGATCTCGACGTGGCCGACGGCGAGTTCTTCTCCCTGCTCGGACCCTCCGGTTGCGGGAAGACGACCACCCTCCGGATGATCGCCGGCTTCGAGTTTCCCACCGCAGGATCGATCAGGATCCACGGCGCGGAAGTCGGTCTCGAGCCGCCCAATCGTCGCCCGGTGAACACGGTGTTCCAGTCGTATGCGCTCTTCCCCCACATGACGGTCGCAGAGAACGTGGGCTTCGGTCTCCAGATGAAAAGGGTGGCGTCGAATGACATCGGTGATCGGGTGACGCGGGCCCTCGACATGGTCCAACTCGGCCACCGTTCGGAAGCCAAACCGTCCCAGTTGTCCGGAGGACAGCAACAGCGCGTGGCACTTGCCCGCGCGCTGGTCAACGAACCGGAGGTGCTCCTGCTCGACGAGCCACTCGGCGCGCTCGACCTGAAGCTCCGCCAGGCGATGCAGGTGGAGCTCAAGGAGCTGCAGGAACGGGTGGGCATCACCTTCATCTATGTGACCCACGACCAGGAAGAAGCCCTGACGATGAGTGACCGAATCGGGGTGATGAGCGCCGGAAAACTCCTGCAGGTCGGGGAACCGGAGAACATCTACGAGCATCCGACCTCACGGTTCGTCGCAGACTTCATCGGGGAGATCAACCTGCTTCCCGCCACGGTCATCGATTCGGGGACCGTGGCGCTGCTCGGGGGCCACCAGGTGGGAGCGTCGACCGGGGCGGAGCCCGGCACGGAGGTGACAGTCGCCATCCGGCCGGAACGGTTCGAGTTGTACGACCTCGACGAGGCGATTCCTGACGGGTCGAACCGAATCGAAGGAACCGTGGCTCGACGGACGTACTACGGGGACGTTTTCTACTACGACGTCGACACGCCGGCGGGGCGCATCGAGGCCAAGGAGGAGAACCGCCCCGGGGTCGAACACTACGAACACGGCGAGCGTGTCATCGTCGTGTGGCATCAGTCGGCGATGGCGGTGGTGAAGGATTGAGCGAGGCGCCGACACAGCGTGACCGCGACGCCTTGGAGCGGTCGGCGGAGAGAGCGGACTCCAAGCGCGGCCTGCTCGTCGCCCTCCCCGCCTATGCGTACCTGGCGCTGTTCTTCGCCATCCCGTTCGCGATCGTGTTCGTCTACTCCTTCGCAACCCGTTCCCGTACCGGCAGAACGGTGCTCGAGGACTGGAACTTCGACAGCTATGCCCGCCTCGGCGACCCCATCGTGCGGGAGATCGCGTTGCGATCGCTCACGCTGGCGGTGATCACCACGGTGATTTGCCTGCTGGCGTCCTACCCGTTCGCGTACTACATCGCCACGCGGCGTCCCGCGATCCGCAACCTTCTGTTGGTTCTCGTGATGATTCCGTTCTGGTCGAACTTCCTCGTCCGTACCTACGCATGGCGGGTGCTGCTCGGGAACAGCGGTCCGATCAGCCAGATCAGCCAGTTCTTCGGCGGTGAGGAGGTCAGGGTGCTCTTCACGAACACTGCCGTGCTCATCGGACTCGTCTACGGATATCTCCCGTTCATGGTCCTGCCCCTGTATGCCGCGCTGGAGCGGATGGACTGGAATCTCGTGGAGGCGGCGCGGGACCTGTATGCCAGTGGATGGACCGCATTTCGGAGGATCACGCTGCCGTTGTCGATGCCGGGAGTGGTCGCCGGTTCGATCCTGGTGTTCATCCCCTCGCTCGGGGCCTACGTCACCCCGGCGCTCCTGGGTGGGGCGCGGACCACGCTCCTCGGTGACTACATCGTCGGCCAGTTCCTGTCGGCCCGGAACTGGCCGTACGGTTCGGCACTGTCGGTGACAGTGATGGTCGTGATGCTCATCGCGGCCATCGCCTACTTCCGGGCGGGGGCGAAGACCGCGTGACCGTCTCTGCCGCCATCCGGCCCAAGAGTCCCATCGAGCGCCTGCTTGCCTCCAACTCGTGGCTCGTGTTCGCCTTCCTCTACCTGCCCATTCTTCTTCTCATCGGCTTTTCGTTCAACGAGAACCGCAATGTCGGGATCTGGACGGGCTTTTCGACTCGGTGGTATGGCGAGATGTTCCAGAACACCGAAGTGATGCGGGCGCTCCGCAACACTCTCATCGTCGCCGTGGTCAGCACGGTCGTTTCGACGATCCTGGGCACGATGGCGGCAATCGCGATGGAGCGATTTCGGTTCCGGGGACGGGGAACTCTCGATGGGCTGCTCTATCTGCCGATCATCATCCCGGACGTGACGATGGCGGTGATGATGCTCTTGTTCTTCGCCCAGGCGTTCGACCTCATCGGCGGTTTTTTCCGGCTCAACTTCGGTCTCGGCACGATCGCCCTCAGCCACATCGCGTTCAACATCTCGTTCGTCGCGGTGGTCGTGCGCGCACGTCTCAGCCGACTGGACGGTGCCCTCGAGGAGGCGGCAGCCGACTTGTATGCCGATCGATGGCAGGCGTTCCGCAGGGTCACCTTGCCGCTGATCATGCCGGGCGTGGCGGGAGGGGCGCTGCTCGCTCTCACCCTCAGCCTCGACGACGTCGTCGTGACCAGCTTCGTGTCGGGCCCCGGCTCGACGACATTGCCCGTCTATGTCTTCGGTTTGGTGCGGAGGGGTGTGACTCCTCTCATCAATGCGGTGAGCACCGTGATGTTGGTAGCGTCCATGCTTCTCGTCGGTGTCTCACTGCTTTTCCAGCGGGGCAACCGACCGCCTGATCAGGAGGAATGACCATGAAATCGAGTTCCCTTCGACGCCTCGCCGCGTTCGCGGCCGTGAGCCTCGTCGTCGCGGCATGCGGCGGTGGCGATGATGCCGCCGACGGCGGCGACGTCACGTGCGAGGCCGGCGTGACCGACGCCGACACGCTGAACTTCTACAACTGGTCCGAGTACATCGACCCGGACCTGATCGCAGCATTCGAAGAGGAGTCCGGCGTCGACGTGGTCGAGTCCTTCTACGAGTCCAACGAAGCGATGCTGGCCCAGATCCAGGCGGGTGTCACCTACGACCTGATCGTTCCGTCGGACTACATGGTCGGGATCATGATCGAAGAGGGTCTGCTGATGCCCATCCAGAAGGATGCGGTGCCCAACATCTCGAACCTGGCCTCGGAATTCGCGTCGCCGGCGTATGACGAGGGCGGCGAGTACTCGGTGGCGTACCAGTGGGGAACCACCGGCTTGGGTGTGAACCTGTCGATCGTGGGAGAGGACTTCGCGCCGAGCTGGTCGCTCATCTTCGACCCGGAGCTCACGGCCGGTTACGCCGGGGGTGTCTCGGTGCTCGACGATCCCCGGGAAACGATGGGCGCAGCGCTCAAGTACCTGGGTTACTCGCTCAATGAAGCGAGCACCGACGCCCTGCAGGAAGCTGCCGACCTGATCGCGGCCGCCAAGGACAACATCGCCACGTTCGACAGCGACCAGTACGACGAGGCGCTCGTGACCGGTGAGGTCGCCGTGTCACACGGGTACTCGGGGAACATGCTCGTGGCGATCTGGGAGTCGGACGATCCCGACAACTACGCCTACGTCATTCCCGAGGAAGGCGGCACCCTCTGGGTCGACAACATGACGATCCCGACGGACTCGGAGGCGCCTTGCACCGCTCATGCGTTCATCGATTTCCTGCTGGATGCCGAGAACGGAGCGGCGCTCACCAACTGGAACTACTACGCCAGCCCGAACGAAGCGGCGGAGGAGTTCATCCTCCCCGAGATCCTCGAGGACGAGACGATCTACCCGTCTGACGAGTTGCGTGACCGGCTCGAGATCATCGCCGACACCGGCGATTTCGAGATCAACTTCGAGGACTACTTCGCCCAGGCGAAGAACTGATCAGTTGACGAACCGTGGGCTCTCGGGGCGACTCAGTCGCCCCGAGAACCCTGGGTTCGCCAGGCTCTCTCAGCGCCCTGGGAGCCCACGGTTCAATACGATGATGCGATGACCACAGTCGCCGGACCCTCGATTCGTCTCGTCACCGAAGTCCCCGGACCCGCCAGCAGGGAGATCGTCGCCCGCCGCGAGCGCGCGATGCCCGTAGGGGCGGCGAAGCTCACGTCGATCGCCGTCGAATCCGCCCACGCCTCGACAGTCACCGACGTCGACGGGAACCGCTTCATCGACCTGGCAGGTGGCATCGGCATGCTGGCGGTGGGTCACACCCCTGAAGGCATCGTCGATGCCATGACCGAGCAGGCAGCCAGGCTGATTCACGCCTGCGCCATCGTTGCGACCTACGAGCCGCTCGTGGAAGTCGCCGAACGGCTGAATCGCCTGGCCCCGGGAGACTTTCCGAAGAAGACCGTCCTCATGAACTCGGGCGCCGAAGCGGTCGAGACCGCAGTGCACATCGCCCGCTCCGCCACCGGACGTCAGGGTGTCGTCGTCTTCGACGGTGCGTATCACGGCCGCACCAACATGACGATGGCCATGACCTCGAAGTTCTCGCTCTTCAAGCGCGGCTTTGGGCCTTTCGCACCGGAGATCTATCGGTTCTCGTTCCCCAACACCTACCGGCGGCCCGAGGGGATGACCGTCGAGGACTACGTGGCGTGGGAGACGGCCCGCCTCGACCACTCGTTCACGGCGATCGTCGAACCTTCCCACGTCGCAGCCATCGTCGTCGAACCGGTGCAGGGTGAAGCCGGATTCGTTCCCGCTCCGGCGCGATGGATGCGCAGGTTGCGGGAGCTCGCAGATCAGCACGGGATCGTGCTGATCGCCGACGAGATCCAGTCCGGAATGGGCAGGACGGGGACGCTGTGGGCGATCGAGCACACCGGTGTGGTTCCCGACATGATCACCACGGCCAAATCCCTCGGTGCCGGGATGCCGATCTCGGCGGTGGTGGGACGAGCCGAACTGATGGACGCTCCCCACCCCGGCGGTCTCGGCGGAACGTACTCGGGGAATCCGCTGGCGTGCGTCGCAGCCCGCGAGGCGATCGACACCATCTCCACACCCGAATTCCTGGCCCGCTCGGTGGAGATCGGCGAGCGCATGCGACCCCGTCTCGAGGCGATACAGCGCGCCCATCCTGGCCTGGTCGGCGACGTCCGCGGGGTCGGGTCGATGCTCGTACTCGAAATCGTCAAGGATCCCGTCACGAAGGAACCATGGATGGAGGCCACCGCGGCGATCACCGCTGCCACCCTGCAGCGCGGTGTCATCACCATCCGCGCCGGACTGCATTCGAACTGCGTGCGCTTCCTTCCCCCACTCGTCATCACCGATGCCGAGCTCGACGAAGCGCTGGACGTCGTGGCGGCGTCGGTCGACGAGGTGGCCGGGGCGATGCGATGACGGCTCCGATCCGTGTTGCGTCGCTACGCGGTGACCCCGCCTCGCTCGGGGCGGTGCACGGAGCGTCCTTTGCCTCCGAAATCCGCGACTATGCCGCCGACCGCGTGTCGCTTGCGGCGCAAGGCACGGATTTCACCCGGGACGAACTGCTCGACCTCGCCTCGCGTTGCGTGCCCGCCCATCGCTCGTACTCCGAGCCCCTCACCACCGAGATGGAGGCACTCGCCGAGGCAGCAGGACTCACCGTGGCCGAAGCGCTCATCGTCGGGGGGTACACCGACTTCATCGACCTGGTGCGAGCCGAGGCCGGCACGGCACGGGTGGACGACACCTGCACCGCGGTGATCGTTCCCGACAGTCGGGCAGCGGGGGCGGGGGCGGGTTTCCTCACTCAAACATGGGACATGCATGCATCGGCCACTCCGCACATCGCGATGCTCGATGTGCGGCCGGACACAGGACCTGGCGCCCTGGTGTTCACCACCGTCGGCTGTCTCGGCCAGATCGGGATGAACGAGGCCGGCATCGCCATCGGGATCAACAACCTCACTGCCGCCGACGGGCGGATCGGCGTGACGTGGCCGTTCGTCGTTCGCAAGGTGCTGGCACAGACCGACTTCGAGGCGGCGATGGCATGCATCGTGGATGCCCCGCTCGCCGGTGGGCACAACTTCCTGTTGTTCGACGCCGCAGGCAATGGTGCGTCGATCGAAGCCATGCCGACAGCCACGCACGTCACCCGCCTCGAGGGCGAGCCACTCGTGCACACGAACCACTGTGTTGCACCCGTCACCTCGGCGGTGGAGGGTCCTCGTCCCGAAGTGCTGGAGGAGAGTTCCCGCCTGCGGCTCGCCCAGGCGACCGAGTTGCTCGGGGACGGACCGGTCGGCGTGGCGGAGATGATGTCGCTCACACGTGACGAGCGGTCGATCTGCCGGCATCCGACGCCGCCGTATTCCTACGAGTCCTGTGGTGCCGCCATCATGCGTCCCCGCACTCGCGAGTTCTGGGCGTGTTGGGGCGTGCCCTCGGAAAACGAGTACGAGCGGTTCGACCTGATGGGAGCGGACGTGTGAGCAGCGAGCTGCGTTTCACCAACCTCACCAAGGACCTGGCCGCCCAGTGCGCTGCCCTCGAGCTGCAGGCGTTTCCGCACGCCGATTCCGATGACTTGCTGAACCAGGACGACATCGAGGCATATGCCGACATCTTCCCTGAGGGGTTCTTCGTCTGCCTCGACGGTGTCAGGGTCGTTGGTCAGGGCGCCGGCATCTTCCTCGACTTCGACTTCGGCGACATCCAGCACCGGATCGTGGACATCACCGGAGAGCACCAGTGTCTGAAGCACGACTGGAATGGCGACTGGTACTACGGCACCGACCTCGTGGTCCATCCGGACTACCGGCGACGCGGGATCGGAAAGCGCCTGTACCAACTCCGCAAGGACGTCGTCATCGAACACAACAAGCGGGGGATCATCGCCGGTGGGCACCTGAACGACTACGCCCAGCACAAGGACGCGATGTCCGTGGAGGAGTACGTGGCTGCGGTCGGGGCTCGCGAGTTGTACGACGCCACTCTCACGTTCCAGATGGACAACGGCTTCGAGATCCGCGGGGTGCTCCATGACTACCTTCGGGACGAGGCGACCGATGACGCGTCGGCGCTGATCGTCTGGGAGAACCCCGACTACGAACCCCTCTGAGCGAGGCACATGAACATTCGACTTCCGGCTTTCCTGGCCGACCCGATACGAACGGACGCGGCGTACGCCGTCGTCGGCGCCGCGGTCTTCGACGGGACGCCGACCCCGCCGACTCCGGACAGAACAGTCGTGATCCGGGCCGGTCGGATCGAATCGATCGGTGCCCGTGACGACGGGGTGCCCGATGACGTCGTCGTTGTCGACGGGGCCGGATGCACCCTGATGCCGGGCCTCGTCGAGGCGCACTCTCACGTCACGATGGTCGAATACGTCGCGAGCTTTCCCCATCCTGCCCATGGTGCCGAGCCCCTGTATCCGGCGGTGCGGGGTCACGTGCTGGCGGACAACTTGCGGCGGGGATTGCGAATGGGAGTGACCACGATCCGCGATGTCGGCGCCTACGGAGACACGTTGCTGGAGGTTCGCCAGGCTGTCCGCTACGGCGCGTTCGTCGCACCACGGCTGTTGACCTGCGGACGGATCGTCTCGGCCACCGCTCCCGGCGGCCGGTTCTTCCCCGAGATGTACCGGGAGGCCGATGGAGCAGACGACATGCGGCGGGCAGTCCGTGAGCAGATCCGCCGGGGTGCCGACTTCGTGAAGATCATGAGCACCGGCGCGCGGTCGGTGGAGATGGAGAACCCTCACCCGGCGCAGGTGACCGACGCCGAGATGGCGGCGTTCGTCGACGAGGCCTCCCGTCAGGGCTATCGGACCGCGGCACACGCGGAAGGCATGGGCGGGACAGAGGCGGCGATCCTCGCCGGCTGTGACACCATCGAACACGGCTTCTACCTCAACCAGCGTCCCGAGCTTCTCGATCACATGGCGGCCCACGATCAGACCCTGGTGCCGACCCTGGGCTTTCTGCATCATGTCGCCGAGTCGGGGGAGTGGACGGACCTGTTGGAGGAACAGGGCGAGTACAACGTCGAACAGGCCCATCTGACGCTGGCCGCGGCCAAAGCCGCGGGAGTCCGCATCGCCATGGGCGCAGACGCGGGTGATGCCGAGAGAATCCACGAGGAAATCGGGTGGATGATCCAGCACGGGTTGAACCCGCAGGAGGCGCTGGTGGCAGCGACCTCCGCCAGTGCCGAGGCGCTCGGTATCTCCGCCGAGGTGGGGACGGTGGCAGTCGGCAAATTGGCCGATCTCCTGGTGGTGGGAGGGGACCCGCTCGCTGATCCGACGCTGCTCGGGAAGCGAGATGCCATCCGCTTGGTGTTCCGGAACGGCGCGCCCGCGGCCGGGACGCTCCTGGAGCGGTCCCTGGAGTCCGGGACGTCCAATCGAACCCAGGGTTAGATCGGACGTCGGCGTCCACTTCTGAGCAGAGAACGTGGCGTTTGTGCGTGTCCGCCGATTCCGCGGGCCAGATCGGACGTATACGTCCAAACAAACCCTGGGTTCGAATGGACTTTTGAGCGATCAGGGGGTGGCGGTTTTGCGCTCGGCCATGCCGTTGAGGACTTCCAGTACGACTCGGTTGCCCAGGTAGGCGGTGATCTCGGCGTGGTCGTACGGCGGGGCGACTTCGACGATGTCCGCGCCGAGGACGTTCAGGTCACGGGCGAGGCGGCGCACGGTGTCGAGCAACTCTCGAGACGTCAAGCCCCCGGGTTCAGGAGTGCCGGTGCCTGGCGCCATGCCCGGGTCGACGACGTCGATGTCGACGGAGATGAAAACGCCCTTCGCCCCACCGTCGATCGCGTAGTCCACCGCCTCGTCGACGACGGTGCGCAGGCCCCGGTCGACGATGTCGTCCATGCGATAGGACCGCATCTGCTGCTCCTTCATCCACGCGACCACGTCGGGTTCCGGCCAATAGCCGCGCAGTCCGATCTGGACGAAGCGATGGCCGGGAACTGCCCCCGAATCGACCAGTCGGCGCATCGGAGTGCCATGGCCGTAGAGGTGCCCGTTCTGCAGGTTGCCGGTGTCGGCATGTGCATCGAAGTGGATGAGGGCGACCTCGCCGGCACCGTGGACCCGCGTGACCCCTGTGGCGTTCGGATACGTGATGGTGTGATCGCCCCCGAGGATGATCGGGACCTTGCCGGCAGCAGTGACCGCTTCGACCATGTCGGCGATACGTTCGATGGACTCCTCGATGTAGCCGGGGGCCACGTACACGTCGCCGACGTCGACGACGCCCAGCGCGCCGAGCGGGTCGATACCGGTGGGCAGGTGCGGTCGGTAGCCATCCATCGCCCCGTAGTCGGCCTCGCGTATCGCCTGGGGGCCGAATCTCGCCCCGGGCCGGTAGGTGGTTCCCCAGTCGAGAGGAGCGCCCAGGATCACGACGTCGCCCGGGTCGTCCGCGAGTTCGTCGAGACGTTTCGCAGGCACTCCGAGGAACGACTGGCGACTGGCGAAGCTGATGTACTCGGCGGAGGCGAAGGGGATCTCCTTCGCCCGCGTCTCGTAGGGAACGTGGGCGGAAACGTCGTCGGTCATCGTCGGAGACGCTACCCGATATGTGGTCGGAAACCCTGGGTTCGGGACTACGTTCAGTGTCGTCAACAGCCCGCAGTTCGTGCTCGTCAGGAGCCTCACCGCAAACTGCGGGCTCAGGACCACGCCCAGTGGGGTCAGCAACCCTGGGTTCGGGACTACATCGGTGCGGGGTCTACGGTTCGGTGTGATGTGACGACTTCCCGACAGACACCACTCTCGATACTCGATCTGGCGCTCATCGGACGGGACCAGACGGCTGGGGACGCCTTGCGCGGCAGCGTGGCGCTCGCGCAGACGGCCGAAGTGAAGGGATACCGCAGGGTCTGGTACGCCGAGCATCACAACATGTCGACGATCGCCTCGTCGGCTACGAGTGTGCTCATCGCCCACATCGCCAATCACACCAACACCATCAGGCTCGGGGCGGGTGGGGTGATGCTGCCCAACCATGCTCCGCTCACCATCGCCGAGCAGTTCGGGACCCTGGAGACCCTTCACCCCGGACGCATCGATCTCGGGCTCGGTCGCGCGCCCGGCAGTGACCAGAACACCATGCGTGCCCTGCGCCGCGACCCCACGTCGGCGGAGTCGTTTCCCCAGGACGTCCTCGAGTTGCAGGGATATCTCACAGGCGACACGCGGATCCCCGGGGTACACGCGATCCCGGGACGGGACACGAACGTGCCGCTCTACATCCTCGGTTCGTCGCTGTTCGGAGCGCGTCTCGCCGCCACACTCGGACTTCCGTATGCCTTTGCATCGCACTTCGCGCCCGCTGCGCTCGCCCACGCCGTCGCGCGCTACCGCGCTGACTTCCAGCCGTCGAGCCAACTGGCCGAGCCATATGTCATTGCGGGCGTCAACGTGATCGCTGCCGACGACCAGCAGAGCGCGGAGGACCAGCATCTGCGGGTGCGGCGCGCCAGGGTTTCCCTGTTCCTGGGTCGAGGTCGCACCTTCAGCGACCAGGAAGCCGATGCCGTTCTCGAGTCACCGCAAGGAAGCCAGCTGGCGCAGATGATGCAGTATTTCGCCGTCGGCACACCTGCAGTGGTAGCCGAGTATCTCGATGGGTTCGTTCGTCGGGCCGACGCCGACGAGCTGATCGTCGTCCACGCATCGCCAACCGTCGACGACCGCCTCCGCTCCGTGGAGTTGCTCGCCAAGGTGTGGGACCTCGATTGACACCACCGTGATGACGGTCGGCACGTAGGGCTGATCCCGCTGTGTCAGTCCATGGTCCGGGCGGTACCGGAGAACCCGCCGAAGAACACCCCGATCAACACTCCCGGAAGAAGGGTCGTGGCGATGGCGTCTCCGATCGGCTTGTCGGTGAAGACCATGAGTGTTCCGAACACCAGCAGCAATGCGACCGGGAGGGCCACGCTGATGTCTCGCACGATGGCCTTGACCATGCGTGACTCGTGTTCACGTGCGCTGTCGTCGTTGTGCTGCTCAGCCATGGCAGCGCACGATAGCGACGCTGTTCAGGCCGTCGGATCCTCCCGGAGGGAGAACACCACGGTCTGCAGATCGGTGAACTCCTCGATGCGCTGGCGACCCCATCCCGTGTCGGTTCCGGCTGCTCCCCCGAACGGCTGGAAGGTCTCCCAGAAGTCGGTGGAGTCATTGACGACCACGGTGCCCGAACGTATGCGATCGGCGTACCAGAAGGCTTTGGAGAGGTCATTGGTGAACACCGCAGCCTGGAGTCCGAGGTTGGTGCGATTGGAGATCCCGATGGCGTCGTCGTCATCTTTGGCGACGAGAATCGGGAGCACCGGCCCAAAGGACTCTTCCCGGGACACGAGCGAGTCCTCCGGGACATGGTCGATGACGGTGAAGTCGTAGTAGAGATCCGTCGGGAACCCGCTCGCCCTGCCGCCGCCGACGAGGACATCGGCGCCCCGTTCTCGGGCATCGGCGATGTGGCGGTCCATCTTTTCGGCGGTGGGGGCGTTGTTCAGCGGCCCCATCGTGGTGTCCTCGGCGAAAGGGTCACCGAGCTTGACGACCTCACTTGCTTTCAGCGCTGCCTCGACGAACTCGTCATGCACGGACTCGAGAACCACGACGCGTTCGGTCGCACAGCACACCTGACCGGCGTTGTAGTAGGCGCCGTACACGGCTGCCTCGGCCGCGGCAGTCACGTCGGCGTCGCCCGTGACGATCAGCGGGCCATTTCCGGACATCTCCATGATCGACCTCTTCAGGCCCATGGATGAGACGATCTTCTCGCCGGTCGCCGATGACCCTGTGAAACCAACGGCGTCGACACCCGGATGGGTGACCAGGGCAGCGCCGATGTCGCCCGCTCCGGGGATCACCGAGATCGCGCCCTTGGGGACGCCTGCTTCTTCGAAGACCTTCGCCATCTCCAGTAACGCCCATGCGGTGAATTCGGGCGGCTTCACGATGATGGCGTTCCCGGTGGCGAGGCCGGGACCCACGTATTCCATGGGGATCATCACGGGGAAGTTCCATGGGGTGATCGCTGCCCACACGCCGACCGGCCGTTGCACGGTGAACATGCGCCGATGACGTTCGGTCGTCGGGATCAACTCGCCCTTGAGTCGCTTGACGTCCTCTGCGGCGATCTGGAAGTAGTCGCCCGACTCTGCGATGTCGTCGACCGCCTCGGCATGAAACGGTTTGCCCTGCTCCATCGTGAGGATTCGCGCCACCTCATCGACCCTGGTCTGCCACAGCTCATGGATGCGGATACACAGTTCTGCTCGTTCGAATGCGGTCCAGTGGCGGAGTTCGTCGGTGGCGAGGCGTGCTGCCTCGACCGCTCGGTCGATGTCGGCCTCGGAGGCCTTGGGGACCGTGTAGATGTGCTCACCCGTGACGGGCGAGTGGACCTCGTAGTGGTCGGTTCCGGTGCCGGAAGTCCATTCGCCGGCGATGAAGAGCTCGAGTTCGGTGGCCATCCACGCAGCGTATCCCGACTCCCGTCGGTCGTGAGGCGCGGTTAGCGTTCGGATCCGGTGACGATCCGATGACCTCCCTGCGAGTACTGCGTCCGGGTTCTGCGAGCCCCGATCGGCTGTGCTCAGGCGTGAACGGTCCGTTTCCCCTCGACAGGGTGCATCGCGTGCCGTCGTACTTCGACGACAACCTGGTCGCTCATCGCCATTGGATCTTTCCGGAGGGGTGAACCGGAGCACACGAGGTTCGCGACCAAGGAGATGTTCACATGAGAGGTCCCGTCACCCGGGAATGGTTCCGCAGGGCCAAAGCGGTCTTGCCCAATGGTGTCTCGTCCGGTTTTCGGTATTGGGGAGATGACGACACGTTCGTGATCAGCCACGGTTCCGGCGCCCACGTCTTCGACATGGACGGCAACGAATACATCGATTATCAGCTGGGGTTCGGCCCCGTCATCCTCGGACATGGCGACCCGCATGTGTGCGACGCCGTCGCCGAGGCTGCGACACGGGGTACGACGTTCGCCATGACCCAGAAGACCGAAATCGAAGCCGCCGAGAAGGTTCTCGAGGCGCTCGCCTGGGCCGATCGATTGCGCTTCACCAACACGGGCACCGAGGCGACGATGGGAGCGTTGCGTCTCGCCCGGGGATGGGGCGCGCGTGACCTCGTGCTCAAGTTCGAAGGCGGGTATCACGGCGGACACGACGCGCTGCTCTTCACCACCGCGGGCGCGCCGCCCGAATACCTCGGGTCGCGCTTGCGGCCGTTGAAACTCCCGTCGTCTTCCGGCATCCCCGACAGCGTGAAGGACCACATCACCACCCTGCCGTACAACGACATCGAACTCGCGGAGGAGTTCTTCGCAGACCACGGCCGCGAACTGGCGGCGGTGATCGTCGAGCCGATGGCGGCCAACTTCATGGGAGTGACGCCGGCACCCGGTTTCCTCGAAGCCCTGCGTCGCTTGTGCGACGAGTACGACTCGGTGCTGATCTTCGACGAGGTCAAGACCGGTTTTCGGATGGGCCTGGGCGGTGCGGTGGCCGAATACGGTGTGGTCCCGGACATCGGAACGTACGCCAAGGCCCTGGGCAACGGGTTCCCGGTGGCGGCGATCGCACTCAACGACCGTTTGGTCGAGGGGTGGGAGTTGGGCGGGATCTCCCAGACGGGCACGTACTCCGGGAATGGAATCGCCGTCGCGGCCGCGTCGGCCACGATCGATCGGCTGGCAGACGGAACGGTGTACCGACACATCCACGAGATCGGGACCGCCTTGATGGCGGGAGTCCAGAAGACGCTCGGCGAGCACGGCCTGGAAGGCACGGTCGTCGGCCATCCGTCGATGTTCTCGGTGTACATCGGGGAGGGAACGCCGACGGAGTATCGCCATGTCGCCGGCCACGACAGCCGGGTCTACGACGCGACGATCATGCGGATGATCGAGATGGGCGTGATGCCCTGTCCGGACGCCCTGGAGACGTGGTTCGTGTGCGGCTCGCACACCGTCGAAGACGTCGAGGTCACTCTCGATGCCTTCGATCGGGCACTTGGCGAAGTGCTGTCCAGTCCCATCGCCACGCACACCCATCGCGAGGAGTGACGATGGAGATTCGCGACGCCACACCAGACGACTTCGATGCGATCGTTCCGCTGATCCGAGAGTTCTATGAACTGGATCGCCATCCGCTCGATGAGTCGCTGGTCTCCGCGGGCCTGCGGCCTTTGCTGTCGGGTGACGCTCCTGGCTTCGTGGTCGTCACCGAGGAGGATTCGAAGCTGCTCGCCTACGCGGTGGTGACGTGGGGCTGGTCGATCGAGTCGGGAGGCAGGGACGCGCTGCTGGACGAGATCTTCGTGGTCGACCGCAGCCGGGGAATCGGCGCAGAGATGATGCATGAGATCCTGGAACGTTCCCGGGCGGCCGGCTGTCGGAAGATGTTTCTGGAGACGGAGTCTCACAACCGGGAAGCGCGGATCTTTTACACCCGCCACGGATTCGACATCGACGACAGTGTCTGGATGAGCCGCGACCTGTGATCGTTCCCATGTCTCCCTCTCTGTGGGACAGCCAGATCTCCGAGCATGCCCCTCGGGCTCCGCTGCCGGGGGATCTCTCCTGCGACGTGGCGATCGTGGGTGCCGGGTACACGGGGCTGTGGACGGCGTTGTATCTGCGCAGGGTGGTCCCGGATGCACGGGTCGTGGTGATCGAAGCCAACCGAGCGGGTTTCGGAGCGTCGGGTCGTAACGGCGGCTGGTGCATCGGTGAGACCGCCGCCGACCACGCCCGCTGGCAGGCACTCGCCGGAGAGGAAGGTGCCCGGCGCATGCACCGAGCGATGGTCGGGACCCTCGACGAGATCCGGGCACGGACGATCGAGTTCGGTATCGACTGTGACTGGCGTCATGGTGGCGCCCTTCACCTGGCGAGGAACGGCGGCCAGGAGGCCCGGCTCCGAGCGCACGCCCACGGTGACCTCACATGGCTCACGGATGCCGAAGCCTCGGAGCGGGTTGGCGCCGCGAATGTCCGGGGTGCGCTGTTCGATCCCCACACCGCCGTGTTGCACCCCGGCAAGCTGCTGGTGGGTCTCGCCGATGCCGTGGAGCGGAGCGGCGCCGTCATTCACGAGGAGACGAGGGCACGGTCGGTCTCCGCGGGCGAGGTCCATACCGACCGGGGGACGGTCACGGCCGACCATGTCGTGGTTGCCACCGAGGCGTACACCGGGTCGCTGGACGGACACGCTCGCGATCTCGTGCCGTTCTACTCACTGATGCTCGCCACCGAGCCGCTTCCGCCCGATCTCCTGGCGAAGGTCGGACTCGAAGACCGCGCGACGTTCACCGATGGCCGCTACCGGGTCATTTATGGCCAACGCACCGCAGACGACCGTCTCGCATTCGGGGGGCGGGCGGCGGCGTACCGCTACGGCTCGCAGATCGACCGATCGATCGAGGAGGATCCGTCCTCGCACCGGCTGGTGCACTCGACACTCCTCGAACTCTTTCCCTTCCTCTCGGACGTGGAGATCACTCATCGGTGGGGCGGGGTGCTGGGGGTTCCCCGCAACTGGACGCCGAGCGTCGGTTTCGACCGGTCTGCGGGTGTCTACCGGGCCGGCGGGTACGTGGGCGAGGGCGTGGCCGCCACCAACCTGGCAGGACGCTGCCTCGCACACGTGATCGCCGACACCGGCGACGATCTGACGACGTTGCCGTGGGTGCGTGCCCAGTCTCGTCGGTGGCCGATCGAACCGTTCCGCTGGCTGGGGATCACCGCAGGGGCGGCCCTCTTCGAGCGTGCCGATCGCCGGGAGGAGAAGAACGATCGTCCGGCGAAGGAGGCCGAGTTTGTGTGGAGGGTGCTGCGCCGATGACCGTCGAGATTCGTCAGTTGGGTCTGTCGGACCGCCGGGAAGCGGCCGCGATCGCTGCCCTCTGCTATCCGTATCTGGATCCGGAACTTCGGTTTCAGGAGTCCGACGTCGACGATCATGTCCGCGTCTTCGGCGAGGGGGCGTTCGCAGCGGTCGTCGACGGGGTTCTCGTGGGCTTCGCGGTGGGGTGGCTCATGGACTTCGACCTCGACGACCCGGGCCATCGTCTCGAAGATGTGATGGAACCCGATCAGCACGACCCGGAAGGGGACTGGTACTACGGCCTCGACATCGCCGTCCACCCGGAGTGCCGGGGCATGGGGATCGGCCGGAGCCTCTACGAGGCTCGCAAGGATCTCGTGCGGACCTTGGGCAGGAGGGGGATCGTCGCCGGCGGGATGATTCCTGGGTACCGGGCAGTGCAGGACGAGCTGACCCCGTTCGAATATGTCGCCCAGGTCGTCACCGGCGAGCGACGGGATCCGACCCTCAGCTTCCAACTCTCCAACGGGTTCGCTGTCCATGGTCTGCTGCCCCGCTACGTCGACGGCACCGCCGGCCGCGGGATCGCCACCCTCCTGGTCTGGGACGCTCCCGGGGCCAGCGGATAGGCCGGACGGCTTCGCCGATTGTATTTCTGTTCCGCCCGAAAGAGCTTCGCTCTCGGCGGGAAGCCGACGGATGGGGCTGCCGATGCTCCTCATCGGAGGACGGCACCTGTTGCGCCAGGAGCTGATGGGAGGTCTCCAGGAGATGGACCATCCGCCCCTGTTCGAAGGGATCACGAAGTGGGCGGGCACCGCCTGGCAGACCCATCGCCTCGCCGAATACGTGATGACCGCCGCCCGTCATGCATTCGGTGGGCGAGGCGGACCGGTCTTCCTGGACATCCCGATGGATGTGCAACTCGACATGGTCGATGAGGAGTCGGTTGTCGTTCCCGAAGCCCCGCAGCCACACCGCGGTGGAGTGGACGTCGCGACGCTCACGCGGATCGTCGAGGCCCTCGCAGATGCCGAATCACCCATGATCTTCGCCGGGGCGGCGACCGCCGGCGATGCCAACGACCTCGTGGGTCTCGCCGAGGCGCTCGGCGCTCCCACCTTCACGAACGGTCGGGCGCGAGGTTCGCTGCCGTACGGCCATCCTCTCGCGGGCAACCACGCGCGCACCAGCGCGTTCGCCGCCGCCGACCTCGTCCTCGCGTTGGGTGTCGACTGGGATTTTCGGACCGGATACGGCCAGAAGATCGCCGACGGCGCGGTTGTGATCCAGATCGACGCGGAGCCAACCAAGATCGGGTGGAATCGTTCGGTGACGATCGGTGCCGTCGCCGATCCGATGACCGTGGTGTCCCAACTCGTCGCCCGCGCCAAGGAGTTCGCCCACCCCGACGAGCGGGCCTTCACGAAGTCGATCATGGAGGAGGAGGCGAGCCGGCGGGCCGCGGCCGAGGAGGAGGCTGCGGACGACTCGAGTCCGGTGTCCCCGCAACGCTTCGCCCGCGACGTCGCCCGCTTCTTCGGGCCCGATTCCATCGTCGCGGTCGATGGGGGCGACATCGTGTCGACCACCGCTCGCCGGCTGCAGACGTCGCGCCCCGGTCATGTGCTCGATCCTGGTCCCTTCGGCAGCCTCGGCACCGGACCTCCGTACGCGATCGCCGCCAAGGTCGCCTTCCCCGACGCACGGGTCGGGATCATCTTCGGCGATGGGGGGTTCGGGTTCAACGGGATGGAATACGACACGATGGTGCGGCTGGGTCTGCAGATCATCGGTGTCATGGGCAACGACGGCGTGTGGTCGAACATCAAGACGGTTCACAGGATGTTCTATCCGGAGCGGCTGGTGGCGACCGACCTGGGGGTTCGGCCGTATCACGCCATGGTCGAAGGGCTCGGCGGCCACGGAGAGTACGTCACCGATCCTGCCGAGATCGTTCCCGCGCTCGAGCGAGCTGACGCGTCGGGCAAACCGGCGCTCGTCAACGTCCACATCGCCGAGACCATGAGGATGTCGTCGAACTACAGCCAGTGATCAGGGCGAGGCGTCAGAGGAACACGAGCGCCGCGGCCCCCACCACCAGGCAGTAGCCCACGAACGGCCCCAGCCCGCGCGCCACGAGAAGTCGAATCAGCAGTGCGATTGCGGCATAGCCCGACACCGCAGCGACCACCGTTCCGACGATGACCGGTCCGAGGTCGACCGACGTCCCGGCGACGTCCAGGAGCGAGATCAACCCACCTCCTGCGATCGCAGGCATCGCCAGCAGGAAGGAATACCTGGCCGCCTCGGCTCGGTCGAAGCCTCGGAGGAGTGCCGCCGTGATCGTCGAACCTGACCGGGAGATCCCGGGAAGGAGGGCGAGTGCCTGCGCACAGCCCACGAACAACGCGTCGGCAGTCCTGCCGGTTTCGAGCCGCCGGCTCCCGAACCCCCAGCGCGCTCCGACAGCGAGTATCAGCCCGGTGCCGATGAGGGCAAGCCCGACGAGCCGGGGGCTCTCCTCGATGTCCTCCAGGACTTCCCGGAGAGGCAGGCCGATCAGGGCGGGGATCGTGCCCAGGGCAACCAGAAAGACGAGCCGACGGTTACGGGGCTCGCGCGGGGCGCGGAGTATCCCCAGGATGTCGACGCGGTAGTACGCCAGTACGGCCAGCAGGGTGCCGAGGTGGAGCACGGCGGTGATGGCCAGGTCCGGGTTGCCGACATCGATCCCGACCTCGGCGAGGAAGGCGGGGACGAGGACGAGGTGACCGGATGAGGAGATGGGGAGGAACTCGGTCAGGCCCTGGACGAGGCCCCACACGACGGCGTCGAACACGGCGTCACACTACCCACCGAGCAGGACCATCACGGTCGTGTCGAGTGCGGCGGTCGCCACACCTTCTGCGGCATCGCCCGGGACGGCGACCAGACCGGTCCGTTCACCGAAATCGCCGTCTGTGACGTCGATCACGATGCCGTCGACAGCGGTGGTTGCGGAGACGAGTTTCACGCTCATACCGGAACGTGCGCCGGCGGGGAGGTCGACCTCGACTCCCCACCAACCTTCCGGAATGCCGCTGTTCGTGGCGGCCGAACCGTCGCCGAGGAGGACCGGATCGCCGGCCCGGAGGGCACGGGAGGCGACCGTTGGCAACACCACCGGTTCGAGCAACCCGCGCGGGATGTCCCGCCAGGTGACGGCCGTGTCGTCGATCGCGTCGCCGACAGCGAGATCGACGACGACGAAAGGGTGCCGCGTCGTGGACTCCGGTGCGATCTCCATCACCAGTCCTGTGGCGACGATGATGGCGGCCAGGGACCAGCGCACATAGGGCGGGCGTGAAAGCCAGAACACGCCGCCGAACGTATCTGCCGACGACGGGGCTGCGAAGAGGTCCGTTCAGTCCGCGGCGGCCGAAGACGACGGGGTCGATGTCTTCGGCTTCGATTCCTTCTTGGGAGCGGCGTCTTTCTTGGTGCCGTCGGATTTCTTCGGCGTCGAGTCCTTCGAGTCCTTCGAATCCTTCGAATCCGTCGTGCCCGATGAGTCAGAGTCAGCCGAGGCGCGCCCCGGCCGGCTGTCGGTGGCGTAGAAACCGGATCCCTTGAAGACCACTCCGCTGGCGTGAAAGATCTTCTGGAGCTCGCCCCCGCATGACGCGTGCTTCTTCATCGGGCGCGCCGAGAACGACTGCGCCTTTTCGAAGCGCTCGCCGCAGTTCTTACAGAGGTATTCGTAGGTGGGCATGTATCACGGCTCTCAATTCAGTGAATCCAACATGGTACCGGTGAGCGACATTCCCGCCGAATGTCGGGGTTTGGGCCGGTCCCTACACTGATCGCATGCCTATCTGGCTCGCACTCGTGGGCGCGTATGTCGTCGGTTCTGTCGACTTCGCGGTGGTCGTGGCGCGCAGCCGCGGTGTCGACATCCACTCCGTCGGCTCCGGCAACCCCGGCACCTCCAATGTCCTGCGCACGATGGGAAGGGGTCCCGCCGCGATGGTGCTTGTGGGCGACATGTTGAAAGGTGTGATCGCCGCCTCATTCGGCTGGATCGCGGCCGGCGGGGATCCCGCCAACCAGCCGATGGTCTATCTCGCGGGCCTCCTCGTGGTGCTCGGCCACGCCTTCCCGGTGTTCCACCGGTTCCGTGGCGGGAAAGGCGTGGCGACCGGCGGTGGCGTCCTGGTCTTCGCGATCCCTGTCGCCGCGCTGATCCTCGCCGCGGCGTGGTTGCTGGTCGCCAAGGTGCTGAAGATCGCCTCGATCGCGTCCCTCGTCGGAGTGGCCGGCGCCATTCCCCTCGCCTACGCATTCGGGGCGCAAGGCTGGTCTCTCTTCTGGCTGGGCGCGATCCTCGTCTTGATCATTTGGCGTCATCGCCCCAACATCCAGCGGATGTTGCAAGGTTCCGAACAGAAAGTTCCGACGTGAAAGTCGATGTGGCAGTGATTCCAGCCGCGGGTCGCGGGACCAGGATGCGACCGGCGACCCGGGTGGTCCCCAAAGCGCTCCTCACCGTGGTCGATCGACCCGCGATCCAGTACGCGGTGGAGGAGGCAGCACGGGCCGGCGCCACCGAGGCCATCCTCGTGGTGGACCTCGACGTGGGTCACCTGATCCACCAGCACTTCGTGTCCGAGGGCAGGCTGCCAGGTCTCGAGGACATCAGGGTCCGTCCGGTCGTCCAGGAGGAGCCTCTCGGGCTCGGTCACGCCATCTTCGAAGCCCAGGAAATGGTGGCGGGTCGGCCGTTCTTCTGCATCCTCGCCGACGACATCGTTTCGCCCGGTCGCGACGTACTCCCGAATCTCGCCGCGGCGGCCGATAACTACGACTCGGTGATGTATCTGCGTCCTGTGCCGCCGGAGGTCATCCCCACGAAGGGCATCGCCATCCCCTCGTCCGAAGTCGTGGACAACGTGTTGTCGTTGTCGGGATCGGTCGAGAAACCATCGGTCGAAGACGCTCCGTCGGACCTCGCCCTGATCGGGCGGTACCTGTTCACGTCGGAGGTCTTTTCGATTCTCGCAACGTTGGAGCCGGGCCACGGAGGGGAGATCCAGTTGACCGACGCCATCGACGAACTCGGCAAACGCGGCCGCCTCAAGGGCTACATCGACGACATCGACCTCCTCGACATCGGCAATCCCATCGGTCTGCTCAACGCCTCGATGGTGCTCGGCTTGGACCGGTTCGGCGAGGAACTCGAATCCCGGATGCGATCGCTGCTGAAATGAAACCGCTCGTCGAGGCCCAGCGCGAAGTCCTGAACGGAGTGCGGAGGCTGCCGGAGGTCGACGTCGATCTCGACGACGCGCTCACCCTCGTGCTCTCGGAGCCGGTGGTCGCACCCCACGACGTTCCACCGTTCGCGAACTCCGCGATGGACGGGTTCGCCGTCCAGGCGGCGGACGTGGCCGCGCCGCACTCCGAACTCGAGATTCTCGAGGACGTGGCGGCGGGTCACGTCGCACGAGGAGAAGTGCGCCCTGGGACGGCGATCCGAATCATGACCGGCGCCCCGATGCCCGCCGGGGCGGACACGGTCGTGCGGGTGGAGGACACCGCCGTCACCGACCGAAGAGTCACGGTCCGAGTCGCTGTGGCGCGCGGAACGGCCGTGCGCATGGCAGGCGGAGACGTGCGTGCCGGCGCCGTCGTCTTCGAAGCCGGCACCGCCCTGACCCCGCCGCACCTCGGAGTGCTCGCGACCATCGGTGTCGCCCGCCCACGGGTGTATCGCAACCCAGTCGTCGCGGTGATGTCGACGGGCGACGAGGTGCTTGCGCCGGATACCGAGGAGTTGGCGCCGGGCACGATCCGGGATGCCAACCGGCCGCTGCTCAAGGGTTTGCTCGCAGAGGTAGGAGTCACGGTGCGGGACTTCGGGATTGTGGGCGACGATGCCGACACTCTCCGCGCGGCGCTGCGAGCGGCCGCTGTCGAATGTGACGCCATCATCACGTCGGGCGGCGTGTCCATGGGGGACTATGACCTGGTCAAGCAGGTCCTTGCCGAGGTCGGCTCCGTCGAGTTGTGGAAGGTCGCGATGCAGCCGGCCAAGCCGTTTGCGTTCGGATCGATCAACGGCACGCCGCTGTTCGGACTCCCGGGGAATCCGGTCTCGGTACTGGTGGCCTTCGAGAACTTCGTCCGTCCTGGTCTGCTGTCCATGCGCGGGGACCGCCGCCTCTTCAGACCGCTCACGACGGGCGTCTGGGGGGAGCGGGTCGAGACCGACCCGGCCAAGACCGTGTTCCTCCGCGTGGTGAGGGACGGCGCCAGCGTGAAGCTCGCAGGCGATCAGGGTTCCAACGTCCTCTCTGCGACTACGAATGCCGATGCCCTGGCAGTGGTCGACGTCGGCGTGGGTGTCATGGAGGTGGGGGCATCCGTTCCGATCCTGGAATTCCGGCTTCCCGCATCGCGCACCGTCGAGGAGGTGCTCGGATGAGCGATTTCCCTCACCTGTCGGAGTCCGGGGAGGTGCACATGGTCGATGTCGGCGACAAGGACGTCACCGAACGGGTGGCCGTGGCGGAATGCCTCGTCACCATGTCAGAAGCCACCAGTGCGGCACTGTTCGGCGGGGACCTCCCCAAGGGCGACGCCCTGGCGTCGATCCGTCTCGCAGGCATCATGGGAGCAAAGCGCACGCCCGATCTCATCCCCCTCTGTCATCCGGTCGCAATCACGGGTGTCGAAGTTCGGGTCGAAACCCACCCAGGCGGGGCGCGGATCGAGGCAGCGGTGCGGACGAGAGGCCAGACCGGCGTGGAGATGGAGGCAATGACTGCGGTGTCGGTCGCAGCGTTGACTCTCTACGACATGGTGAAGGGCGTCGAAAAAGGTGTTGAGATCGGTCCGGTGCGGCTGCTGTCCAAGTCGGGCGGCCGTTCGGGGACCTGGACGAAATGACGATTGTGCTTGGGCAGCGACCGGCTCCACGGCTAGGGTTCTTGCACGGCTCGTGCGGAGCGAGCACCCCACATACATAATGTTTACCGCACCATTTCTCATCGCCGCGCTGGTTCTTGCCACGATCTGGGGTATCTACCTCTTCCCTTCGATCTCCGGCGGCCGCAAAGAAGCACCGCTCAACTCAACAGAGGATTTCGACCGCTGGACGCACCTGATGGCCGATGTCCAACGGCGTGCCATGACACCTTCGACGGTGACCGCGCGCGACGTCGTGCGTTCCCGGCGGCGCCGGGCTCTGGGCGTGCTGGTCGTTCTCGCCGTCGGTTCGCTCGCGGCTGCCTATGCAATGCAGTCGATCGGCTGGCTCCTCGCCCACCTCACGATCGATGCCGCCATCGCGTGGTACATCGGGATGTTGATGCAGGTCCGCCACCAGCGCGAGGCTCGTGCTGCCCAGACCCACGAGGCGAACCGTCCCCATGATGCCGACGCTCATCAGGTCCGTATCGTCGCCGGCCAGTGAGCCCGGTTTCCTCCCACGATCTCGACCGTGTTGCGACCGAGGTCCGTCCGGTCCTCGATGACCGGTTCGCCGCTCGGGAGCGGGGGATCACCGGGAGTCGGAACGTCATCCGCGCAAGTGCGAACGCCATTCGAAGCCTCCACCGGGGCGAAACCGATGCAGCCTCTTTGCTGATCGAACAGGCCGGTTCGACGCTGGCAGAGATCACCGACGGACTGGAAGACCACCAAGACATCCTGCACGCGGGCTTCATCACCGACGCCGCGAAGGAATATGCCGAGGCTCGGCTCACTGCCGCGATTTTCGCCGGCGAGGCGCTTCCGACGGCCCTGGACATGGGTGTCGACCCTGTTCCGTACCTCCACGGATTGGGTGAAACCGTCGGGGAATGCCGGCGGCGGATGCTCGATCGTCTTCGCACCGGTCACATCGACGAGGCGGAGCGACTGCTGGCGGCGATGGACGCCATCGTCGACCTCCTGGCCACCATGGATTATCCGGACGGGATGACGTCGGGATTGCGTCGCACCACCGACGTCGGCCGGTCCTTGGTCGAGCGGTCCCGAGCCGATCTGACGTCGACCGTCGTCCAGGACCGGCTCCGGGCCGACCTCGAGCGCCATCGCGGGAGCTGAGGTCCCTAGAGGCACTGCTACTCTTCCCGGGCCTTGGGGCTGTAGCTCAGCTCGGCAGAGCACCTCGTTCGCAACGAGGGGGTCAGGGGTTCAAATCCCCTCAGCTCCACCCGACGGTTCTCTTCAGTACTGCGAGGATTGGCTCTTCGGCATGAGTCGAAGAGCCATTCGCATTGATGATCCGAGATCTGTTCGCCGGCGCGATGACAAATACCCCGGCCACCAGGGTCGGTCGGTTCCTGGGTCAACCGGCACGTGCGAACGAGATGCCGTCGAGGCTGTTCTTTCGTCCGCACTCATCGCGAATCCCGTCAGCTCCACCAAATAGCTCGTTCGGGCGATCTCGGGGCGTCGGAACGCGGGACCTACCGTCAGCAGCCGAGGGCGTGGCCGATGGCGGCGCAGACTCGATCGAGCTCTCTGTCGTCGATCGCTCCGACGTGCTGGGTGAGCATTGTCTGCGGGACGGTGTGGAGACCGTCGCAGTTGATTGCGGACTTCTGGTCGAGTCCCGCGGTCTCGTCATCGATGACGACCTCGACCGTCAGTCCTCGCATGGTGGATGTGACCTCGGCCACCGTGACCAGCGACCGGACTTCGAGTACCTCGTTGCGAGTGAGCACCAGGACGGGACGGTGCTTGCCGCCAACCTGAGCAAGCCAGATCTCGCCTCGCGTCATTCAGAGCTCCACGCTTCCGCTTCGATCCAGAACGGGTCGACCACTTCAGGATGTCTTTCGTATGCGGCCCGATCCCTCTCGGCGAGGGCGGCGCGCACGGCAGTGGCAACACCGTGGCGCGCTGCTGCGGAGATGTTGATCCCGAGCTCCCGTGCTTGTTCCGCGAGTGACTCCTCGAGAGTGAAGGTGGTTCTGGTTGCCATACGAAAAGGATAGCAGTACGTGCTATCAGAGAAGCCAATGACACGGACGGGAGTCGAATGTTGGAGTGAGGTCGGTCACGACAGCCGCCTCCCGGAGTCTCGCAACGTCGAGGGCGTCGTCACGCGGGGATAACGCTTTCGGCCAGCCGGATTGCGGCGGGCGCGGGAGACTCAGGCGCCGAATCGTGCCTTGATCGCCCCGAGGTTGAGCGCCCAGCCGACGCCCCAGAGCTTGCTCGAAATGATCGGCCCGTTTGGGCTCCAGTAGGTCTCACGGAACCGAGCGACCGTGGGCATGCGAAAGTCGTACGGGACGAAGTCGGCGACTTTGCCGTGCCAAGTGCGTTCGGAGGGAGACTTGCGAAGCTCGCCGATGATCGCAACGGCTCCGATCACCATCAGCGCGAATCTCCACAGCCTTGCGAGAGCAGATCTCCGTTTCGGCTTGGATTGCTCTGCCATGTGTCGAGCGTACCTCACGCACCCCGCTCGGCGGTGACGGGTAGTGGGTCAGTTTGAATCCACGAACAGTTGAGGTTGCCGCGCGGATGCCTTACGGTGGGACTATGCCTAAGCGCTCAAGCAAACCCCGCGACACTAACGCACTCGCCAAGGCCATCGTGGACCAGTCCACCGATCCCGACGATACGGGCGACGACCCCTACGAAGGCAAGAATCCCGCGGCCGTCGAACTCGGTCGGCTGGGCGGTAAGAAGGGCGGCAAGGCGCGCGCCGAGAAGCTGACGCCTGAGGAGCGATCAGAGATCGCCCGGAAGGCCGCGATGGCGCGGTGGTCTAGATCTCGATCAGGCAGCGAAGGGGTCTGAGAACATGTTTGGATCGCGTAGCGCGATGACCTCCTTTCGGATTTCTCTCAGAGGTTCTGCTGCTATGTAGTACCTGCCGCGCCTCTCGCCTCGTGCGTGGATCAACCCGGCGTCGAGCATTTGGCGCAGATCGCGTGTGGCGGTTGCCTCGGTGATTTCGTCGCCCATTTCCTCGTGCACTGCCCTGTAGGTTGAATTCCTGATGCGCATATTCATCGCGGCATCAAAGAGGCCGACGAGGCAGCGATCGATGAGTCCATGCTTGGCGGCTATTTCCTCTAGCCGCCCCCACATCTCCTCAGACTCCGAGATGCGCTGAACCAACTTCCGCGCCTGGTGAAGGTGTGCCGTCAGCGTGAACCGAACCCAAGGGCGGGCGTCTCGCTGCGGTTGCCATTCCTCCCCGCCCACTTGCGCCAGCACGTCGTAGTAGGCCTGAGTGTTCTTACCAAGGTACTCCTCGATGCTCAGGAACACCGGAGAGAGTGGGATGCGTTCGCGCGCGAGCACGAGGCTCTGAAGACAGCGGGCCATGCGACCGTTGCCATCCTTGAACGGATGAACCATTACGAGATTGAGGTGCGCCATCCCCGCTCGGATCAGCGGAGGGGTGTCGTCTGGATCGTTGAGCGAAGCCGCCAGCTGTTCCATCAGGTCCGAGACGAGCGAGATGTCCGACCCTTCGTACACGATCTGTCCGGTGTCCTCTCTCCTGACGTATACCGCGCCCTGGCGCCACAAACCCGGTCGATTCTCTAGCCAATAGCTCGTCATCAAGAAATGAAGGCTCTTGAACAGGCGCGTGCTGTATTCGAAGTCGTCTTCGGTCGCCAGTTGAAGGACGTAGGTCATGGCGTCTCGGTATCCCTGGAGTGCCCGCCAGGTGTCCTCGCTGACATCCAGTGGCTCCTCGCCAAGCGCCACAGCAGCAGCATCGTCTAGTGCAGCGTCGTAACCCTCAATCGTGTTGGACCCTTGCATTGCGCGAGCAAGGGACAAGCGGCGAAGCGACCCGTACCAGCGGCGAGGCTCGAACAGCGAGTGCCGGAGATCCTTCCGAAGACTCTCGATCTGCCCCAGCACCGCCTGCTCCTGCTCGTCGATCTCAGGAGTCGAAAACAACATGTTTGTAACTTTGTTTGTATCTCGCATTGTCATGGATAATAACTCATGCTGTGATGGTTGACAACCGTCAATCCCTCAAGCATAATGGTCAGTATGGTTAACAAGCTCAGCACGGAACGTCGGGGACAGATCATCGCCTGCCTGGTCGAAGGCATGAGCATCCGCGCCACCGTCCGAGTCACCGGAGCAGCGAAGAACACCGTCACCAAGCTCTTGGTCGACATGGGCCAAGCCTGCGCCGAGTATCAAAACCAGGCGCTCCGCGATCTCACCCTGAGCACAATCCAGTGCGACGAGATCTGGTCGTTCTGTTACGCCAAGCAGAAGAACGTCCCCGAAGAATTCAAGGGAACGCCCGGCTACGGCGACGTGTGGACGTGGGTAGCGATCGACGCCGACACCAAGCTTGTCCCCTCTTGGCTCGTCGGGGAGCGCACCCTGCACGACGCCTACACCTTCGTGAACGATCTCGGCTCCCGGCTCAAGGGCCGCTTTCAGATCACCACCGACGGCTTGAACCTCTACCTGAACACGATCGACGCGCTGCTCGGCGAGCGAGTGGACTATGCGATCCTCCACAAGCTCTACGGGGAAGCCGACAATGAGCGACGCTACTCCCCGGCGAAGTGCATCGGAGTCGAAGGCCGTCCGGTGATCGGCAAGCCCGACCCGGACAAGATTTCAACGTTCTACGTCGAACGCCAGAACCTCACCATGCGGATGGGGATGCGCCGGTTCACCCGTTTGACCAACGGGTTTTCCAAGAAGATCGAGAACCTGGCCCACGCCGTCAGCCTGCATTACATGCATTACAACTTCGCACGACCCCACAAGAGCCTCGGCAAAGGCGTCACCCCGGCAATGGCCGCAGGGATCGCCACCCACCGCTGGACGGTCTGGGACATAGCGGAGTTGATCGACTAGCGGTCGTCCTCGGGCGGAACAACGATGACATACCCCGAGGCCAAGGTTGCAGGGGCGTCGTAAGACACGTTCGCCATCGGGACTTCGGGAATGTCCCTGTGGCGAGGAGAGGCTGTGAGGGTTGAGTCAGTCATCGTCTTGGTCTCCTGGCGCGTCAAGGTCGATCAATCGCAGGTCGTCGGGGATATACATCGGTGGGTCGCCGCCCGGCTTCTGGATCGGACCGTATTTGGCTTCATACTTGGTCAGGTTTGTATTGAGTGTTCGGACAACATCGAACGCCACCGTTGGCGGAATCTTCACTCTCGCGACGATTCGAGCGGGAACCGTTACGTTTCCTTGCGCATCTTGCATCGGGGGAAGGGTTACCGCGAAGTCAAGCGTGAACTCATGCGGCGTGTGCCAGATCGCCAGAACATTTGAGTATGCCCCTGCCTCTTGATCGTCGGGGGTCCGCATGTATGGATGTCGCCATCCGTCGACCCTACTGGGAACCCCCGAGCCTCGGCGCTGCTTCCGTGGATTCAAACTGACCCACTACCCGGTGACGACGGATCACGTGTGACCGCCACGATGGCCACTTCCGCGAAGAATCCAAGCCTCGTTAGCCTGATTCGTCGTGACTTCCCGACTTCTCCATCTGCTGCTTGCGGGCGCGCTCGTCGTGCTCGGCGCGTGCACCGATGGCTCCGGCGACAGCACGACGACGGTGTCGGTGGACGAGTCGACGACGACCGCGCCTTCGTCGTCGACCACCGGGGAATCGACGACGACGACCGAGCCGCCCCCGGATACGACATTGCCTGCCGGGACCGAAGATCTGCCGCGGGAGATGCGGGAGGAGATCGCCGAGCTCATCGTGGTGACCGAGGAAGTGCGGGGTCTGGCATTCCTGCAGCCACCGATGATCGTCGTCGTCAGCGAGGACGAACTCGAGGCGAGGGTCCGGGAATCGGTGCAAGAAGACATCGAGAACCTGGGCGCCGACGAGGCACTCCTGAAGCTGCTCGGCCTGCTGGAACAGGATATCGACCTCCTGGAGCTGTATCTGGATCTCTACGGGGAACAGGTGGCCGGCTACTACGACGGTGAGACCGGCGAGCTGGTGGTCCCCGCGGGAGACTCGCTCTCGGAGTTGCAGAAGGCGACGCTGGTGCACGAACTGACCCACGCACTCACCGACCAGCGCTTCGGGTTCAACGACGAGTACGAGGCGTTGATCGACGGGGATCGCTTCGACGAAGCGGTTGCAATGCTCGCGGTGATCGAGGGCGACGCCACCCTCACCGAACTGCTGTACATCCAATCCCTCGACATGTCCCAACAGCAGGACCTCCTGGGCGAGATGTTCGGCACCGATTCGACCGTGTTCGATTCGGTCCCGGCATACCTGCAGAACTCGCTCATCTTTCCCTATCAGGAGGGGCTCGCATTCGTGCAGCGGTTCTACGAGATCGGCGGATTCGACGAGGTGAACCGGCTCTATGTCGAGCCGCCGGTGTCCTCGGAGCAGATCATCACACCGCGCGACTACCAGGACGACCTGCCCATTCCGGTCGAGACGGTGGCACCCGCCGTCTCGGGGTACGAGGTGGTCTACGAGTCGACCTGGGGCGAGCTGAGCTTCGACCTCATGTTCGACCAGGTGTTGGGTGGCGCCGACGAGGCGAGCGACGGCTGGGGCGGTGATGTCTACACCCAGTGGTATGACGGGTCCGACGCAGCCCTCCTGCTCGTCTTCACGGGCGACGTGGATGCCGACGTCACCGAAATGCGGGACGCGCTGGTGCGCTACGTCCCGAACGCGATGGCCGTCGAGTCGGATCAGATCGAGAGCGACGGCGGGGTGGCCTTCGAAGGTGACGACTTCGCATTCGTGCGAGTGTCGGAGGGCCGACTGTTCTTCGTCGCCGCAGGTGACCCTGCCACAGGCCGCCAGATCGTCACATCGCTGCCCTGACAGCGGGGTTCTCCCACGGTCCGTCGGCTCGTAGCGTGTCGGCACTCATGGATGTCATCACGATCGAGTTCGGCGACCGGACCATCAGAGACGTGTGGGTACCCACTCGGTTCGTGGATCGTTGGCACGGCATGAAGCGTCGAACGGGGGCGATGTTGTTGGCAGGGTGGTCGGTCCACGGCATCGGCATGAACCGACCGTTGACCGTCGTCGGCCTCGACCCGGACGGCACAGTGACCGCCGTACGCACCCTCGATCCGGGCCGTGTCGTCGTGTTGGGAGGGGTCTCCTCGATCCTGGAGATCGAGGAGAGCATCCCTGCGCCGAGCATCGGCAGCCGGGCGCGGTTCTACGATCGTCGCCATGCCGGGACGACTCGTGGTCTGCGCAACGCCTATCGGCAATCTGGGAGACATCTCCGAGCGGCTCGTCGAGACGCTCCGAACCGCTGACGTCGTCTACGCCGAGGACACCAGGCGAACCGGCGTCCTGCTCGCCCACATAGGGGCATCACCCGAGATCCGGAGCTTCTTCGTCGGCAACGAAGGGATCCGATCGGCGGAGATCGAAGACCGAGTTGCCGCCGGCGAGACGATCGCACTCGTCACCGACGCGGGTACGCCCGCCCTCGCCGATCCGGGTGTGCTGGCGGTGCGGGCGACGCGGAGGGCCCACGGCACTGTGACGGTCATCCCCGGCCCGAGTGCGGTGACTGCGGCGTTGGCGGTGTCGGGGATCGGAGGCGACCGTTTCGTCTTCGAGGGCTTTTTGCCCCGGAAGGGTGGCGAGCGGCCACGCCGCCTGGCGGCGATGGCATCCGAGGACCGGCCGGTGGTGTGGTTCAGTTCACCTCGTCGGGTGGTCGCCGACATGGAGGATCTCGCCGGTCACGCCGGCAACGACCGGCCCGTGTGCGTCGCACGCGAACTCACCAAGCAGTTCGAGGAGGTCTGGTGGGGAACCCTGGGAGAGGCGATCGCGAAATGGACCGAAACCGAGCCCCGGGGCGAGTTCACGCTGGTGATGGAACCCGGAGCGCCGGAGGAGGTCACGTTGGACGACGCGATCGAGCGTGCACGAAGCCTGGTGGCGGGCGGTGCGTCCCGGTCCGAGGCGGCGCGCGCGGTGGCCCACCAAACAGGACTGGCCCGACGGAGCATCTATGACGGGATCTGATTTCGTTCAGGCGAGCTGGCTACGGCAGGTCCCGCACACGCCTCGGCCCTTGAACACGCCCACTTGCTCGGTCGTCCCGCAGAAGATGCAGGTGTCTTCGAGCTTGCGGAGCACGATGTTGGGCCCTTGGATCGAGATGACGAGCTGATCGCCCTCTCGGATGTTGAACAGGCGGCGAGTCTCAGCAGGTATCACGATCCTTCCGAGATCGTCGATCTTGCGGGCGATACCAGCGTCCAAGTCACCTCCAGGCGCTCGGACACTACCGAGGTGGTGACCGGGGCGGTCGCCGAGGAACGGAAGTTTCCTCGCTCCGTGCTTGCATGATCTGTAGATGGGATGGGTGGACACGCACTGTCACTTGCAACTCGACGGACGGGATCCGGCTGAGCTGCTCGGCCGTGCCGCGGCGGTCGATTGGCTGGTGGTTCCCGGGATCGACGCGGCCTCGTCCCTCGCGGCTCGGGATCTCGCGGCGGACCATCCCGACCGGATGCGCTGGTCGGCAGGACTTCACCCTCACGACGCCACCGAATGGGACTCGCAACGAGACGTGATCGAACAGCTCGTCCCGGCCGCCGCGGCGGTCGGCGAGACCGGGCTCGACTATTACCGCACGCTCGCCCCGCGAGAGGCCCAACGTCGGGCGTTTGCCGACCACATCACCCTGGCCCAGGAGCACCGCAAGCCGCTGATCGTGCACTGCCGCGACGCGTTCGCCGACGTCCACGAGATGCTGGCGAACGCAGGATTGGGTGGCCGCGCCGTTCTTCACTGTTGGACGGGAGGACCGCGCTGGACCAGGCGGTTCCGCGAGCTCGGCGTGACGTTCTCGTTCGCAGGCCCGGTGGCGTTCGAGACCGGCGAGACCGTCCGACTGGGCGCGGCCGAGGTCCCTCCCGAGACCGCGATGGTCGAGACAGACACGCCGTATCTCGCTCCACCTCCGCACCGATCCGAGCAGAACGAACCGGCATGGGTCGAGCTCGTCGGCTCCGCTCTTGGTGCGGTGTGGGGAATGGCACCCGAAGAGGTGGCGGACCTCACGACGTCCAGGGCTGCAGCCGTCTTTGGGGCCGGAACGTGAGCGCCCAAGCGCGCAGCGAGGTGCGGGAACTGTTGGAACGTCACGACGTCCATCCGGTGCGATCCCTCGGTCAGCACTTCCTCGTGGACCCGAACATCACGCGCAAGATCGTCGGCTTGGCCGGGGTGCGGCCCGGTGATGCCGTGGTCGAGGTCGGACCGGGTACTGGCACCCTCACGCTCGCGCTGATCGAAGCGGGTGCGACCGTGACCGCCTACGAGATCGATCGCAAGCTCGGGCCGATTCTCGACGAGGTCCTCGCCGGCGCGGACGTCGAAATCCGGTTCGAAGACGTCGCCGCTGTCGACCTCGGCACAGAGCTGGACCCGGCCCGACCGTGGGCCATGGTCGCCAACCTGCCCTACAACGTGGGAACCTCCGTGGTGCTCGACGCCCTTCGTCACGTCCCCCAGATCGAACGCTTCGTGGTGATGGTCCAACAGGAGGTTGCAGAGCGCATGGTGGCGACACCGGGGTCCCGAACGTACGGACTGCCCAGCGTGGTGGTGGGCATCCACGGGCGTGCCCGCATCGAGTTCAAGGTCCCGCCGCAGGTCTTTCTGCCTCCCCCCAATGTCGGTTCGGCCGTCGTGTCGATCGCTCGGGTTCCCGCACCTGCGGCTGCCGAAAGGGCCGTGACACTTGCAGCGGCGGGGTTCGGACAGCGGCGCAAGATGCTCCGGTCGTCCCTCGCGGGGGCGTTGGCCGATCCCGTCGCCGCGTTGGAGCAGGCGGGCATTTCTCCCGGCTCCCGTGCAGAGGAGCTGGCGGTGGGGAATTGGTTGCGCCTCGCCGAGGTGGCGCCTTGACCTCGGTGTGGGAGGCACCGGCCAAGCTGAATCTGTCTCTCGAACTGCAAGCGGCGGATCGGTCCGGCTACCACCCCCTTCGTTCGCTGTGCCAGACGATCGACCGCGTCGATCTTCTCACCGTCGACACCGGGGAGGACGAGCGGTTGGTGATCACCGGGGACGATCTCCTCCCCGACGGCGAAGACAACCTGGTGTGGCGGGCGGTGCGCTGTCTCGTCGGTCGCCCTGATCGGCCCCGACTCGACATGACGTTGGAGAAGCACATTCCGGCCGCGGCGGGTCTTGGCGGTGGATCCTCCGATGCGGCTGCGGCACTGTTCGGGGCCGCCCAGGTGTATGGCCGGTCCGAAGATGAAGTCTGGAGCTGTGCCCCCCAGGTGGGTGCCGATGTGGCGTTTCTTCTCGAGGGCGGTTCGGCGTGGATGGAGGGGTACGGCGAGATGTTGACCGAGATCGAACCTCTGGGTGGCTTCTGGGTGGCGGTGGCGGTGCCCGCGATCGAGATTTCGACGGCGGCCGCGTACGAGCGATGGGATCGCCTCGACGGTCCGCGCGGACCTGATTTCGCGGGGCGGGACCTTCCGCCGGTGCTCCGACCGTACGGACCGCTTCGGAACGACCTCACGCCGGCCGCGTACTCGCTCGAACCCGAACTGGCCGACTGGTCGGTCGATCTGGCCGAACGGTGGGGACGGCAGGTGGCGATGACGGGGAGCGGCTCGGCCCATTTTGGTTTCTTCGCCGATCTCGAGGAGGCCGCGGCAGCCTGTGCCGACGTCCCGGAGGCACGCGGAGCTTTCGCGGCGGGACTGCGAGGTACGGGTGTGACAGCTCGGTAAGCTTTCCCGCGTCCCCGTGAATGGGGGGTGGTGTAATTGGCAGCACGACGGGTTTTGGTCCCGTTGGTACGGGTTCGACTCCTGTCCCCCCAGCCGATGAATGCCAGCCGATGAGTGCCAGCCGACGGATGCCAGCCGATATGACCAGTCGATGAACCAGTCGCATACTCGATCAGGAGGGCGTTGATGAGCCATGTCGCCGTGGTGTTGGCGGCGGGTGAGGGAACTCGCATGAGGTCGACCCTCCCCAAGGTGCTCCACCCGGTCGCCGGTCGGCCGATGCTGGCCTGGGTGTTGGAAGCCGTGATGGAGACCAAGCCCGAGCGGACCCTCGTGGTCGTCGGCCACGGAGCCGACGAGGTGGTCGCCGCCCTGCCCGACGGTGTCGAGCACTGCGTCCAAACGGAGCGTCTGGGAACCGGTCATGCCGCCTCGGTGGCTCTCGATCATCTCGGCGGACTCATGGCCGGAACCGGGATCCTCGTGCTCCCCGGGGACACCCCGCTCATCGACGGCTCGACCCTGACCAACCTTCTCGACGCCCATCAGCAGGGGGAAGCAACCGTGTCGCTGCTGTCGACCGTCGTCGACGATCCCTCCGGCTACGGCCGGATCATCCGCAATGACCGCGGGACCGTCTCTGCGATCGTTGAACAGTCCGACGCATCCGCCGGCGAGCTCGAGATCGGCGAGATCAACGCCGGGATGTATGTCTTCGACGCGGCGGCGATGCGACGCGGTTTGGAGACCATCACACCGGAGAATGCCCAGGGGGAGTACTACCTCCCTGACCTGGTCGCGTATTCGGCGGGGAGAGGCGAGACCGTGTTGGCGGTCCGCGCCCAGCCCGATCAGGTGTCCGGGGTGAACACCCATTTGCACCTGGCCTCCGCAGCCGCCGTGCTTCGCACGCGCCTCGTCGAGCACTGGATGCAGTCGGGCGTCCGGATGATCGATCCCTCCACGGTGTATCTCGATGCCGATGTCCGAATCGAGCCCGGTGCGCTGATCTACCCGGGGGTCCACCTGGAGGCGGGGACCGTCATCGGAGCGGACGCGGTCGTCGGCCCCGACGTGTTCGCCTCGTCTTCGGTGGTGGAGGCGGGCGCCAGGGTCTGGTACTCGGTGTTGCGTGACGCGATAGTGGGCAACGACTGTGAAGTCGGACCGTACGCCTCGCTCCGGCCAGGGACCGTGCTTCATCCCAACTCGAAGGTGGGGACATTCGTCGAAACGAAGAACACGGTGCTCGGGGAAGGCTCGAAGGTGCCCCACCTCAGTTACATGGGGGACGCCAGCATCGGTACCGGGTCCAACATCGGCGCGGGGAGCATCACCTGCAACTACGACGGGTTCGCCAAACACCGGACCGTCATCGGCGACGGCGTTTTCGTCGGTTCGGACACGATGCTGGTCGCTCCCGTCACGATCGGTGACGGTGCGATGACCGCGGCAGGCTCGACGATCACCGACGATGTGGAGCCCGGCGCCCTTGGTGTTGCCCGGGGGCGGCAGCGCAATGTCCCTGACTTCGTTCGTCGTCTGGCGGACCGCTACCGTGCCTCGCGTTCGGGAGATGACCCGGCGTAGGTGGAGGGAACACCGTGGACATCGTCAGCCGCAACCGACTCATGCTGTTTTCCGGCAGCATCAACCAATCGCTTGCCGAAGAGGTCGCGGATCTTCTCGGAGTCAAGCTCGGCGATCTTCACCGATCACGGTTCGCCAACGGGGAGTTGTACGCCCGCCCCACCGAGAGCGTGCGAGGCGCGTCCTGCTTCGTGATCCAGAGCCATTCGAGTCCGATCAACGACGCGATCATGGAACAGCTCATCATCATCGATGCGCTCCGACGAGCCTCAGCTCGCAGGATCACGGCGGTCATGCCGTTCTACGGCTATGCCCGCCAGGACAAGAAGGTTCTGCCGCGTGAGCCGATCTCGGCGCGGCTGATGGCCGACCTGTTCACGACCGCAGGTGCGGACCGGATCGTGTCGGTCGACCTGCACACCGGACAGCTGCAGGGTTTCTTCAACAATCCGTTGGATCACCTCACTGCGTTGCCGATCATCACCGACTATCTCAGGGGGACGTTCGACGGTCCGGTGGCGGTCGTGTCGCCAGACGCCGGTGGTGTGAAACGCGCAGAGAAGTACGCGAAGCATCTCGACGCCAGCGTCGCCTTCGTCTACAAGCGTCGTTCGCCCGACGAGCACAACGTCTCCGAGGCGCTCGAGGTCTCCGGCGACGTCGAGGGCCGCCACGCCCTGATCGTCGACGACATCATCGACACGGCGGGAACGGTGTGCAACGCGGCCGAGCTGCTTCGGGCGGGGGGAGCTCGCAGCGTCCGCATCGCCGCCACCCACGCGGTGCTCTCCGGCCCGGCACTCGATCGTCTCAAGAACGCCCCGATCGACGAGATCATCGTCACCAACACGCTCCCTGTCACCGAAGACGCCCTCCAGCTCGACAAGCTGAAAGTGCTCTCGATCGGCCCGATACTCGCCGAAGCGCTGCAGGCCATCCTCATGGACTCCAGCGTCTCGGAGATCTTCCTGGGCGACAACACCTGACCGTGCGTTCGGCCGAGATCCAGGTCACGACGGGCCGAACTCCGACTGTCGTGGACCTGGGCGCCCACATTGCCCGATTTCTGCAGCCATCCGACTCCGGTCTCCTGAACGTGTTCGCTCCCCATGCCACCTGCGGAATCGCCGTCGTCGAATTGGGGGCGGGCTCGGACACCGATCTCCTGGCATCCATCGACGACATCCTTCCTGCCGAGGACCGATGGCGGCATCGTCACGGGTCGGCGGGCCATGGGCGCGATCACGTGCTCCCCGCCTGGATCGCTCCTTCCCTGACCGTTCCGGTGGTGGAAGGGGCGCCGACCCTCGGCACCTGGCAGTCGGTCGTGCTGGTCGACACGAACATCGACAACCCGGAGCGCACGGTTCGCCTCACCATTCTCAGTTGAGAGGTGGCAGTAGCACGGTTTCGCCCGGGTGGATCAGGTCGACGTCTTCGAACCGATCCCGGTTCAGGTCGACGAGTCGCCGCCAGTAGCGGCTCGGGTCCCCGTCGACACGCGCGGCGGCAATGGTCCACATGCTCTGTCCCGGCAGAACGATCACCGCGTCGTGTCCGACGGGAGAGGTGGGCAGGTCGACGACCTGGACTGCCGGGGGCGGACTGATCGGAATGCGTGTTTCCATCGCAGTCGCGGGCAGGGCGGTGCCGGCCACGAGCGCGACCGGGCCGGCTACGCGGAACACGGGAAGGAGCGCCCTGCGCGCGGCCTGTTCGAGTCGCCCGTTCCCCGTCAGGGTGAAGAGGCCGACGGCCAGCAGGGCTGTGATCTGGCTGCCCGTGAGTGCCACGGCCATCGTGCGCAGGAGCGCGGCGACGGCGTCTTCGGGAGGTGCGGCCGACAGCCACGCGCCGGGTTCGGCCCAATCGATGATGACCCAGGCCGGGTTCAACGCGAGCAGTCCGAGGTGCAGGGCGACGAGAAGGAACAGTCGTGGGGCCATCGGCCGAACGTACGGACCGGCTGTCGCGTCGACAAGCACCTCGATCGCCGGCGGGCGCGGACCGGTACGATGCGCGCCGACGCAGACGAGGAGAGCATGTGAAGGTCAGAATCGGGATCGCCGAATCGACGAAGGTGATCGAACTGGAGGTCTCCGACGCCCAGGAGTTCGAATCCGGTTTCGCCGAAGCGCTGGCGAAGGACGAGGTGCTCGTCTGGGTCGAGGATTCGAAGAAGCGCCGGGTGGGGATTCCGAGTTCGCGGGTGGCCTACGTCGAGATCGAAACCGACGACGCCCGGACCAATGTGGGCTTCGGTCCGTCATCGTGACCGGTTGAGGCCGACACGAAGGAACCGGCCCGAAGGCCGGTTCCCGGATTCGAGGGTCGATGGGTGCTCAGAGAGCGCGGCGGCGCCTCTCGGCGAGCCAGCGCTTGCGCAGGCGACGACGTTCGTCTTCGGCGTAACCGCCCCAGACGCCGGCTTCCTGGTTGGTCTCGAGGGCGTACTGGAGGCAGTCGTCGATCGCGGCGCATCCGCTGCAGATCGCCTTGGCGGCAGCGATCTGGTCGAGGGCAGGCCCGGTCGATCCGATCGGGAAAAAGAGACTGGGATCCGAATCGCGACATGCGGCGATTTCGGTCCAGGGTTGGGTGAGTGTCAGCTCCATGGGAGACCATCCTTCGGTGGCTGGTGGGAGAGAGAATTCGGGGTCGGTCGCGGCACGGCGTTCGTTCCAATTTTCACGAAGAGGGGCCGCAACAGGTCCGCTTTCAAGTGCTTGCTACGCGAACGGTACAGCCACACTGGCGGGTTCGCAATGGATTCTTCATGATTTTTTCTGAATCAGCGGTCTGGGGGCACCGCGGATGGCCGTCGCGGTTCCCCGACAACACCGTGGCGGGGATTCACGCGGCTGCGACGGTGGCCGAGGGAGTGGAGATCGACATTCGGCGCTCCGCCGACGGGCGTCTCGTCCTGTCGCACGATCCGGAGATCGCCGGACATGTCGTGGCAGAGAGCCTGTGGTCTGGCCTGGCCGCGATCTCCGTCGACGGCCACCCGGCTGCGGTCCTCGCGGACGTCCTGGATGTGCCCGTCATGCTCGATCTCGAGGTGAAGAACGACCCGACCGAACCGGGTTTCGACCCGACGCACCGACTCGCGATGGACGTGGCGGCCCACGCTCGGGAAGGTGACGTCGTCACCTCCTTCTGGTGGCCTTCGATGGACGCAATTCGGGCGTCGGGGAGTGGCGCGGCCACCGGACTGTTGTTCGAGGCGCCCGTTGATCCGGTCGCGGCCATTCGACACGCCGTGGACCACGGGCACCGCTCGATCGCCCCACATCACCTGTTGATCCATGCGTTGATGATGGACACTGCGCGGACGGAGGGGATCGAAGTGGTGGCCTGGACCGTCGACGACGCCCACGAGGCAATCAGGTTGGCCGAGCTCGGCGTCGCTGCGATCATCACGAATCGGCCCGGCGAACTCATCGCCGAGGCTCCAACTGTGAGGGACGCCACATGACCATCGCCGAAGAACTCGACAACGAACTCAAGGACGCCATGCGGGCCAAGGACGCCGCACGTAGGGACGTGATTCGTCAGGTCCGTTCGGAGATCGGCGTGGCAAAGACTGCGGCCGGCTTCGACGGCACCGTTGATGATGACTTCCATCGCGGTGTGATCGCGTCCTACGTCAAGAAGATGCAGAAGTCCTTGGCGGAGTACGAGGGCCTGGGGGAGAGGGGCGAGGCGATGGCGGACAAGCTCCGGTTCGAGGTCGAGTACCTCGCGCGGTGGCTTCCGTCCCGGATGGACGAAGCAGCCACGCGCGACCTCGTCGACCGCACGATCGATGAGCTCGGCGTGGCGGGCGATTCGGCTGCGGCGGGCAGGGTCATCGGGACGATCATGGCGGGGCACAAGGACGAAGTCGACGGCGCTCTCGTGAATCGCCTCGTGCGCGAGCGCCTGGCGGGCTGATCCCTGAGATCAACCGTCCGTTGCCAGCACTGACAACGGACGAAAGGGGATTTGCGACGTGAGGGCGATCATGGTTTCCGCCCTCCCGATGTGTGGCGAGTGGAGGATGGACTCGATGACCTCCATCAGGTGGTCGTTCGATTTCGCCACGATTCTGATCATCAGGTCCCCGCGCCCGGCGATCGTGTGAGCCTCGAGCACTTCGGGAATTTCCTCGAGGACTTCGGTCACGTCCCGGATGCGTCCCTGTGCCAGTTCGAGGATCGAGAAGGCCATGACCGAATAGCCCACGGCCCGGAGATCGAGATCCGGTCCGAACCCGGTCACGACGCCCCTGCCGCGCATCCGGTCGAGCCGAGCGGTCACGGTTCCGCGCGCCACCCCGAGTCGACGGGAAGCCTCGAGCATCCCCACCCGGGGCTCGGTCTGGAGAAGCCGGAGCAGCGCGAGATCGAGATCGTCCAACGAATAGGCAGTTTGCGGCATCGCGATGGGAGCATAGCGGGTACTGGCTATACAAACTGCCTAGTACCGAGCTCGCCGCTTGAACAATACGTGGCTGCGACAAGAGTGGGCATCCACGACGCGACGGAGGAACTGAGATGGGCAGGGACGATTCGATGCCGATTCTCGGATACGACTACATCGAGTTCCACGTGGGCAACGCCAAGCAGGCCGCCCACTACTACGGGTCGGTCTTCGGGTTTTCGGCGACCGGGTATGCCGGTCCCGAGACGGGGGTGCGAGACCGCGTCAGCTACGTGATGGAACAGAACGACGTCCGTTTGGTGTTCACCGCCGGGTTGGCGCCGGACTCCGAGGTCAACCGTCACCAGTTCGAGCACGGCGACGGCGTCAGAGATGTCGCTTTCCGCGTCCCCGACGCAGAGGAGGCCTTCCGGATTGCGGTCAGTCACGGTGCCACCGCGCATTGCGAGCCGACTGTGCATGAAGACGAAGGCGGCAAGATCGTCGCCGCCTCGATCGAGGCGTACGGCGAGACGATTCACACGTTCGTCGATCGTTCGAACTACTCCGGCACGTTCTTCCCCGGCTATCGCCCTGACGTCGAAACATCCTTTCTGCAATTCGACCAAAAAGGCTTGCGCCTCATCGACCATGTCGTGGCGAACGTCGAACTCGGCGGGATGGATCGTTGGGCCAAGTTCTATGCGGATGTCCTCGGCTTCACCCAACTGGTGCACTTCGACGACGAGTCGATTTCCACCGAGTACACCGCACTCATGTCGAAGGTCCTCTGGGACGGCGACGGGCGGATCAAGCTGCCCATCAACGAGCCGGCCGAAGGGAAGAAGAAGTCCCAGATCGAGGAGTACCTGGACTTCTACCGGGGTCCGGGAGTGCAGCACATGGCGCTACTCACCGACGACATCGTCGACACCGTCAGCAGGATGCGGGCGTCAGGAATCAAGTTTCTGAACGTGCCGGACAGCTATTACGACCAGATGCGGGAAAAGCTCGACTGGTCCACGATCGACGCCGACCTCGAGGTGCTGGCGGAGCATCGCATCCTGATCGACCAGGACGACGAGGGCTACCTGCTGCAGCTCTTCACGAACTCGGTCCAGGACCGCCCAACCATCTTCTATGAAGTGATCGAACGCCACGGCTCCCGCGGTTTCGGCCTCGGCAACTTCCAGGCCCTCTTCGAGGCCCTCGAACGCGAACAGGGCGCCCGCGGCAACCTCTGAGCGAAACCCTGGGTTGTATCCCGCGTATACGCGGGAATTCGCGTCGCGGAATGCAGAATTCGGCCCTGCGGGCATAACGTCGGACCTGATGCCACTTCCGGTGTACGAACCGATGCTCGCCACCCGGTGGCCGGATGTCACAGACGACCCGGATTGGATCCACGAGATCAAATGGGACGGCGTCCGCGCGATCGCTTCCGGCGACGGGTCGATTCGCTCACGAAACGGCAACCGGATCGAATCGAGTTACCCGGAGCTGGCCGGGACGGTGCCGGCGAACGCCGTCGTCGACGGAGAGATCGTGGCGTTCGACACCGACGGACGACCGTCGTTCCAGGCGCTTCAGGCACGAATGCACGTGCGGTCCCCCAGCGCAGGGCTGGTCGTCGCCACCCCGGTCACGCTGGTCGTCTTCGACCTTCTCGATGACGGCACGCCCCTGGTGGATCAGCCCTGGTTCGAGCGTCGGACTCGACTGGATCGAATCGGCTTCGCACGCTCGGTTCTGGTGACGGACCCCCACGACGACGGGTCGGCCCTGTTCGATGCGGTGGTCGGCCTCGGCTTGGAAGGAATCGTGTCGAAGCGGCGCGACTCTCCGTATCGACCTGGTCGACGATCCGAAGACTGGCGAAAGACGGTCAATCGTCACACGTGTGAGGCTGTCGTCATCGGGACGTTGGCCGGTACCGGTTCGCGTTCGTCGACGTTCGGATCGCTGGCTCTCGGACTGCGGCACGGCGACCTGTTCCGATATGTGGGTTCGGTGGGTTCTGGCTTCGACCAGGCGACGCTGCGTGCGGTCGCCGATGCACTCGGTCAGATGGAGCGTCCGGACCCGCCGGGCGTGCGGGACGCCGGGACGGTGCCGACCCCGGTGCGGTGGGTCGAGCCACAGTTGGTCGCAGTCATCGAGTTCGCGTCGTGGACAGCCGACGGTCGCCTGCGCGCTCCGGTGTTCAAGGGCTTCTCGGCGACCCCTCCGGGGGAGGTCACGTGGGAGCGAGAAGGACCGGAATCGCGTCGTTAGCT
>JBBDHV010000034.1:0-21417 GCA_040880725.1 Acidimicrobiia bacterium | reverse complement strand
GCTCGCCCCCTACGTATTACCGCGGCTGCTGGCACGTAGTTGGCCGGGGCTTCTTTTGGAGGTACCGTCAATTTCTTCCCTCCTGAAAGGGGTTTACAACCCGAAGGCCTTCATCCCCCACGCGGCGTTGCTGCATCAGGCTTTCGCCCATTGTGCAATATTCCCTGCTGCTGCCTCCCGTAGGAGTCTGGACCGTGTCTCAGTTCCAGTGTGGCTGATCGTCCTCTCAGACCAGCTACCCGTCGATGGCTTGGTAGGCCGTTACCCCACCAACTACCTGATAGGCCGCGACCCCATCTCGAAGCGCAAAAGCTTTCTTCCTCAAACCATGCGGTAAGAGGAAGAGATCCGGTATTAATCCGGGTTTCCCCGGGCTATCCCAGTCTTCGAGGCAGGTTGGTCACGTGTTACTCACCCGTTCGCCGCTCCGTCATCCCAGTGGGTTACCCCTCCGAGATGCGTCGCTCGACTTGCATGCATTAGGCACGCCGCCAGCGTTCGTCCTGAGCCAGGATCAAACTCTCCATCGTACGTTCATGTGGCCGACCCGGTGCAAGCACCTGGTCTTCCGACAATCCGGTCAATGTGAGCTATCCGTTTACCCCCGATCCCGACCGAAGCCGGTCACGAGGATGTGATTGCTCTTTCGCTACTTGCTCCTGAACCCTCCTCGGGCGTGCAATGCACTCCGTTGGAGGTTTCTGGTGCTCGCGCACCGTCACCCCGGTCGGACCGAAATCCTCCCGTGTGTCGGGCGCGTGCTGACTTTTGGCACACTATCCAGTTGTCAAGGAGCCGCTGCTCCTTCGCATTGTTGGTGCGAAGCGACCGACCATGGTAGCCGGTGCATCGCTCTCGCACCAAATCGCCACCGCTTCTGAAGAGGTGCGGTGTCGCGTGCGAGTTCGCCGACCGAGGTCGGCGGAGACGGAACAGTACCACCGATCCGGGAGCACGCAAGTCAGCCCGCCAGGCGCACGAAACGGCGCTTCCCGACCTGCAGCACGGTGCCGACCAGTTGGAACCGTGCCACCTCGAGTTCGGTCACGACCTCACCGTCGACGCGGACCGCGCCCTGGGCGATCAGCCGGCGTGCCTCTCCCCCACTGGCAGCCAGACCGGCGTCGCGGATCAGCGCGGCCAAGGAGACAGGGTCGTCATCGCCCAACGTGTGACTGTCGATGTCCTCGGGCACCTCGTGGCGCTTGTGGACGGTGTCGAAGTGCGCTTCGGCACCGAGGGCGGCGTCGGCGCCGTGGTAGAGCGTGACGATCTCGCGGGCGAGTCGCCGCTTCGTCGCGTTCGGGTGCTCCGATCCGTCGGCCAGTCCGCTCGCAATGGTGGCGATCTCATCGAGACCGACCTCGGTGGCGAGTTCGAACCACTGCACGAGGAGTTCGTCGGGTATGGACATCGTCTTGCCGAACTGTTCCGTCGGATCCTCGGCCACGCCGATGTAGTTGCCGAGGCTCTGGGACATCTTCTGTGCCCCGTCGGTGCCGACCAGGAGGGGCATCGTCAACGCCACTTGGGGGTCCATTCCGTAGCCGCGTTGGACTTCTCGACCCATCATCAGGTTCCAGAGCTGGTCCGAGCCTCCCAACTCGACGTCTGCGCGTACCGCCACAGAGTCGTAGCCCTGCAGCAGCGGGTAGAGGAATTCCATCACCGAGATCGGCGTGTTCGCCGCGAGGCGCTTGGCGAAGTCTCCCCGCTCCATCATCTGGGCGACCGTGGCCTTGGAGGTGAGCTCGAGGAGCCCTGCCATGTCGATGGCGTCGAGCCATTCGGAGTTGTACCGGATCTCCAGTGGTTCGGCCAGGAGCACCCGTTGGAACTCGTCGAGGAGCGATTCGGCGTACCCGAGTACCTCGTCTCGGCTGAGGCGATTGCGAGTCTCGCTCTTGCCGCTCGGATCGCCGACCTGTGCGGTGAAGTCGCCCACGATCAGCACCGCCGTGTGTCCGAGTTCCTGGAAATGCCGGAGCTTGCGCAGTACCACGGCCCAGCCGAGGGTCACCGCCGGGGCGGTGGGATCGAGTCCCAGCTTCACTCGAAGGGGGCGGCCCTCCTTCAGCTTCTCTTCGAGTGCTGCCGGCGGCCGGCACACATCGACGCCTCGCATGAGGCGCGAGAGTTGTTCAGTCGTGTTCATCGGTCTCGGTATCGGGGAGAGGCGACAATACCGGCCCGGTCGCAACCCAACGCCACGGAACATCCACTGCCTTGCTGATCCCGATCCGCGGGGTGGTGATCGCGGACAGCCGCTCACCGGGTCGTAACTGGATCGGGCTGGACGAGTCGAGCAGGTCCAGCCCGTCGTGATCTCCCGTCACTCCCAAGGCCTGCGCGAGTTTGCCAGGCCCATCGGTGAGATGGTCGCTGCGTCCCCGACGGTGTGCGGCGTGCTCACGGCCCGCAGTCAGTTCCCCCGCCCTGAGGAGCAACGCGCTCGCCTCTCCCTCTGGCCCGGTCGTGACATTCATGCACCAGTGGATTCCGTACGACCGGTAGACGTACAGCGTTCCCGGCGGGCCGAACATCGACGCGTTGCGGCGGGTCCGGCCCCGAAACGAGTGGCTGGCGGGATCGTCGGATGCGTACGCCTCCACTTCGGTGATGATCACCGCGGTGTGGCGTCCTCCCAGGGTCGTCGTGAGAAGCGAGCCGAGGAGTCCGGGTCCCACTGCGGGGGCCGGGGCACTCAGGAGCGTTCTCACCCCAGGAGATGGAGCAGGATGGCTTTGAAGGCGTGCAGCCGGTTCTCCGCCTGGTCGAACACCCGTGACCGACCGGACTCCATCACCGAGTCGGTCACCTCTTCTCCGCGATGGGCGGGAAGGCAGTGAAGAAAGATGGCTTCGGGCCCGGCGGCTGTCATCACGGCGTCGTCGACCTGGAACCGAGCGAAATGGCGCCGTCGTAGATCGGCCTCGGTCTCCTGGCCCATCGACGCCCACACATCCGTGTACACCGCGTCAGCCCCTGTGACTGCGCCGTGCGGATCCTCGGTGAGGTCCACGTCTCCGAACGTGCGGGCGAGAGCGACGACGTCGACGTCGGGCTCGTACCCCGGCGGGGTGGCCACGGTGATCGAACCTCCGGCCTTGGTGGTCGCCAGCATCAGCGAGTGACAGACGTTGTTCCCGTCGCCCAGATAGGCGACCTTGCTTCCCTCTATCGGACGGTGCTCGGCGAGGGTCATCAGGTCTGCCACGGCCTGACACGGATGCTCCCGGTCGGAGAGGAGATTGACGAGCGGCATCTCGGTGGCGGCATCGATGGCCGCGAGGTCGCCGTGGTCGAAGACACGCATTCCCAGCAGATCGAGGTAGCGCTCGAGTGCCCGTCCGACATCCTCGGGCGTTTCACGGGTGCCGAGTCCCGTCTGGTCATTGCGAATGACGATCGGGTGGATTCCGAGCTGGATGGCCGCGACGTCACAACTCACCCAGGTGCGCAGGGACTGCTTTTGGAAGAAGAGCCCGATCGACCGCCCTCCCAGCGCACCACGGTATGACAGCGGATCGGCCTTCACCGCCGCTCCGAGTTCCAAGATGCGTCGCAGGTCGGCGACGGGTGTCTCCGCAATGGTGAGGAGACTCACGATCCACCCCGCAGCTCCGCGCCGAGGCCCGCGGCCGCATGGATCATCGCCGAGCGGACGGGCGCTACTTCCTCGTTGGTCAAGGTGCGGTCTGGTGCCCGCAGCACGTAGCGGATCGCCAGAGACTTCCGGCCGTCTGCCAGCCCGACGTACTCGTCGAACACCTCCGCAGAGGCCACGAGGTCCGATCCGGCTCCGCGGGTCGCGGCCACGAGCGCAGCCGCCTCGATGCTCCGCTCGCAGGCGAACGCGAGGTCGAACTCCACCGGGGGGAACGTGCTCGGTGTCACGAGAGCGGGGGCGGGTCGGGCACGCACGATCGGGGCGAGGTCGATCTCGCCGACTGCCACCCGGCCAACAAGTTCGTAGTGGTCGGCAGTGGCCGGATGGAGTTCCCCGATCGAACCGATGGATTCGCCGTCGACGACCACCGATGCGGCACGACCCGGATGCAGACCCGAAGGCGAAGCCGGGCGGAGCTCGATGTCGATCCCGAGGGCTCGCGCCACTGCTCGCCACACCGCCGTTGCCGTGTAGACGTCGACAGCCCGGCCCGGGGACTCGACTCCCGCGGGTCCGTGGTGTCCCACGATCACGAACCCGAGACGGTCGGGCTGGTCGGGGATTCGGACGTCGGTGCTGTCCGGGCGGTCGAAGAACACCTTCCCGGTTTCGAACAACGCGATCTGCTCTGCACCGTGCGAGAGGTTGTACCGGGCAGAGCCCAGCAGGCCCGGCAGCAGGGTCGTGCGCAGGATCGCTTCTTCTTCCCGGAGAGGGTTCTTCACGATGACGACCCGACGGGCGTCGTGGTCGACGCCGTAGCCGAGTGCGTCCAGGTCGTCGGTCCCGATGAAACTGAGGTGGGTCGCCTGGGAGAGTCCGAGTCCGACGAGGGTCTGGCGCAGCGTTCTGGCCCGACGTTGCTCCACCGACCAGCCACCGCCACGCCCCGTCGGGACTGTCGCATCGAACTGGTCGAATCCGTGCAGTCGAGCGATCTCCTCGATGAGGTCGATGGGACGCTCGATATCGGGTCGATAGCCAGGCACCGTGACCGCGAGCGGGTCCGCCCCTTCGACCTCCAGCCCGATGGACCCCAGCAGCGACGAGATGCGCTCGGGGTCGAAGCCGGGCCCGAGAATGCGTTCCACCTCGGATGCGGGAAGCTGGAGAACCGTGCGCTGGAACGGGACCGCGACCGCATCGACCGACGATTCCACGACGACACCGCCGGCGACACGCTGGAGCAGCGACGCCGCACGCTCGAGCGCGCGGGCAGCCAGCTCCCGATCCACTCCCCGTTCGAAACGGGCGGAGGCCTCCGAGCGAAGGCCGTGACGTCGAGACATCCACATGACGGTGGGTGGATCCCAGCTGGCCGCCTCGAGAAGGATCTCGGTCGAGGTGTCGACGACTTCCGAACGCGCCCCGCCCATCGTCCCGGCCAACGAAGTCGGACCGAAGTCGTCGCAGATCACGAGGTCGTCTGCGGTCAATTCCCGTTCGACGTCGTCGAGGGTCACCAACGTCTCGCCTGCCGCCGCCCGTCGAATCGTCAATCTGGTGCCTTCGATGCGCTCGATATCGAAGGCGTGCAACGGGTGGCCGAGTTCGAGCATCACGTAGTTGGTCACGTCGACGGCGTTGGAGATCGGGCGCATTCCGCCGGCTCGCAGGCGATGGCGCATCCAGAACGGCGAGGGACCGATCCGGACGCCCTGCATCTCTCGGGTCGTGAAACGAAAGCACCCAGTCGGATCGTCGATGTTGACGTCGATCCGCGGCGGGGAAGGCGAGGTGTGCAGCGGGGCATCCGGCATCCGGAGCGCCAGTCCGAAGTGCGCAGCCAGATCCCGGGCGATGCCCAGAACGGACATCGCGTCAGGACGGTTGGGGGTGATGGAGAGATCGAACACCACGTCCGGGCGCGCGACCCACTCGGCGAAGTCCTCGCCGACGGGTGCATCGTCCTCCAATACGAGGATCCCGTCGTGATCCTCGCCGAGTCCCAGTTCCTTCTCCGAACAGATCATGCCGTGAGACAGGACGCCGCGAATCTTGCGGGAACCGATCTCGAAACCGCCGGGGAGCACGGCTCCGGGGTTGGCGAACGCCACCCGTGCGCCGGGGTCGAAATTCCACGCTCCACACACCACCTCGATCGGATCGCCCCCTGTGCTCACCGTGCAGAGCCGGACCTTGTCGGCGTCGGGATGGGCGTCAACGGTGAGCACCTCGGCAATCGTCACGCCGGTCCAGTCGGCGGTGAGTTCGGTGACACCGTCGACTTCGTGGCCGAGCGAGTACAAGGCGTCCTTGATGACCGCCGGATCGCGGGTCGGAAGGTCGGCGAATTCGAGCAGCCAGTTCAGTGAGATCTTCATGACGGGAACTGGGAGAGGAAGCGGATGTCGTTTTCGATGAAGTGACGGATGTTGGTGATGTCGTGGCGGACCATCGCGAGCCGTTCGACGCCCATGCCGAAGGCGAATCCCGACAGCGAGGTCGAGTCGTACCCGACGGCTTCGAGCACGTTCGGGTCGACGATCCCGCAGCCGAGCATCTCGATCCACCCCGCACCCCCGCACACCCTGCACCCTGGTTCTCCCCCATCGCAGGCGAAGCACGACACGTCGAGTTCCGCGGACGGCTCGGTGAACGGGAAGAAATGCGGTCGGAGGCGCACGGTCGTGGCGGGGCCGAAGAACCGACGGGCGAAATGCATCAGCGTGCCCTTCAGGTCGCTGAAGCGAATGTCGGTGTCGACCGCCAGACCCTCGATCTGGTGGAAGACCGGAAGATGGGACGCGTCGATGGTGTCGGTGCGAAACACCTTTCCAGGTACGACCACGTGGACGGGCGCCTGATGAGTCTCCATCCAGCGCACCTGCATCGGCGATGTCTGCGTACGCAGGAGTGACTCGTCGTCCGCCACTTCGTAGTGGAGGTACATCGTGTCCGACTCGGCTCGCGCCGGGTGGGTGATCGGGGTGTTGAGCGCGTCGAAGTTGTACCAACCCGTCTCGGCTTCGGGACCCTCGGCCACGTCGTAGCCCAAGCCGATGAAGATCTCGCACACCTCGTCGATGGTCTGCTGGATCAGGTGGAGGGTTCCCCGTGCGAGGTGAAGACGCTCCAGGGTGACGTCGGCTCGGTCGTCGGCGAGCAGTGCGTCCGCCGCCTCCCGCTCGAGAACGGTGCGGCGAGTGACGAGCAGCTCGGTCAGCCGCGCCTTCGCTGCCTGGATCGCTTGTCCTGCGGAGGGGCGCTCGTCGGGTGCGAGCCTGCCGATGTCTTTCTGCCGAGCAGCCAGCAGTGAGCGGCGGCCGACCAACTCGGCTTCGAGTTCTTCGAGTTCGGGGAGTCCGGTGGCGGCGGCGATCCTGTCGGGAGCGTCGGTGACCACCTGTTCGAGTTCTTGCATGGGACCCGGGGAGGTTACCGGTTCGAGATCACGCCACCAGCAGCGTTCCGCCACAGGGCCAGCTCGTAGGCGACGATGGCGCCGGCGACGGCCGCGTTGAGGCTCTCGGTGCCGCCCGGCATCGGGATCGTGACCTGGACGTCCGCGGCGGCCACCTCGTCATCCGACAGGCCATGTGCCTCGGAACCGACCAGGATCGCCCACCGGCGGGCCGGATCGAGGACGGTGCCGAGCTCCCTCGCCGCCACTCCCCCCTTCACCACGGTGGCGATGGTGGCCGCGTCGCGCACCCGGTCACCGATCACGGTCCGGAAGTGGCTCCCGGCGGCGGCCCGGAGCACCTTCGGGGACCAGGGGTCGACGGCGTCGGATCCAAACGCGACATCGAGTCCGAACGCCGCTGCCGTCCGGATCAGGGTTCCGGCGTTGCCGGGGTCGCTGACGCCGAGGACGAGATGATCGCGGGTGGCCGTCACCGCCGGAGGAATCCTCATCACGGCGACCGGGCCGCGCGGGCTCTCGGTGTCCGCCAGGCGGATGAGCACGTCCTCGGTGACTTCGACCCAGTTCGGTACTGCCGGTTGCGGCGAACCCAGTCCGAACACCTCGAGCACTTCGGCACCGGCCGCCAGGGCCTCTTCCAAGAGGTGCGGGCCCTCGAGCAAGGTCAGGCCGAGCCGTTTGCGTTCTCTGGCGCGACGAAGCCGGGCCGCTGCGGTGACTCGCGGGTTGCGAGTCGAGCGGACCGGCTCCATGTCGGTCAGTCGGCGTTGACGGTTTCGACCAGGTGGCGGAACGCCTGCGGGTCGTTGACGGCGAGGTCGGCCAGCATCTTGCGATCGATTTCGATCTCGGCAGCTTTGAGACCTGCGATCAGCCGGCTGTAGGTGGTCCCGTTCTGGCGGGCCGCGGCGTTGATCCGCTGGATCCACAGCTTCCGAAACTCCCCCTTGCGGGCGCGTCGGTCGCGGTAGGAGTCCTGCATCGCCTGCATGACCTGCTCATTGGCGGTCTTGAAGCGGCGGCTGCGTGCCCCCTTGTACCCTTTGGCCCTGTCGAGGACCTTCTTGTGGTTCTTCTTGCCGTGAACGGCTCTCTTCACTCGGGCCATGTCACAACCCCAGCATCTTCTTGACGACTTTCTCGTCGCCGGGAGCGAAATCGGTCTCGCCGCTGAGGCGGCGGAACCGTTCTTTGCCCTTCGCCAGCTTGAGATGTCCTTTTCCGGCCTGTTTCCTGCGAAGTCGACCGGTACCGGTCACCTTCACCCGCTTGGCGGCGCCGCGATGTGTCTTCATCTTCGGCATTCCGTCCTCCTCATTCTTCTTCGTCCGAGTGCGTCTCTTCGCTGTCTGGCACCGGCTCTCTGAACTTGCGGTTCGGGGCCAGCGTCATCGACATGTTCCGGCCTTCGAGCGACGCCGGTTGTTCGACGATGCCACGCTCGCCGATCTGCTCGACCAGTCGATCGAGCACCAGGCGTCCGAACTCGGGACGTTCCCGCTCCCTTCCACGGAAGCGAACCGTCACCTTGACCTTGTCGCCCTCGGAGAGCCACTCGGCAGTTCGCCGGGCCTGCATGTCGAAGTCGTGATCGGCGATCCGAGGTGTGAGCCGCGTTTCTTTGATCACGGTGCGGGTCTGCTTCTTCCGGGCTTCTCGGTCTCGAACCGACTGCTCGTACTTGAACTTGCCGTAGTCCATGATCTTGCACACCGGTGGGCGGGCGTTCGGTGCGACTTCGACGAGGTCGAGGTCGAGTTGTTCTGCCAGCCACAGTGCCTCGGACAGTTTCTTCACCCCGACTTGCGAACCGTCGGGAGCCACCACCCGGACCTCGGTGGCTCGGATGTAGCCGTTCACGCGCAGATCAGCGATCTCACACTCTCCTTGTCTTGTTTCTCTTCTCAACTGAAAGAGCAGCACGCGGGGTGCTGCTCGAAGTCGTCATCATGGGAACGTTCCCGGTGTACCAGGTTGTTCCGTCGAAGGCCTCGGCTCGCCAGTCGGGGGGTGCCGGGGGGTCGTCCCCCTGCACAATCACAGTTGGCGGCCGGGCGGGAAGCAGCAGCTTCCGCTTGGTGCTCGGTTGTGCCGACCAGCGTAGTCGGCACTTCGGCGCGGTACCCATTCGTCACTGGGCTGTTGGTCGTCACTGGGCTGTTGGTCGTCACTGGGCTGTTGGTCGTCACTGGGCTGTTGTCGTCACAGGGTTGCAAGCCGCCGGGACAGTGCCAGCACCGCCTCGGCGGCCTCGGCTCCCTTGTTCCCCGGTCCCGGACGGGAGCGCTCGACGGCGTGGTCGTACTCCCGGACCGTCAGGACTGCGTTGCCGACGGGTTTGCCGGTGCGGAGGGCCACCTCGCCGATCCCTCGTGAGGTTTCGGTCGCCACATGCTCGTAGTGGTCGGTCTCGCCTTTGATCACCGCTCCGATGGCGACCACTCCGGCGCATCCACCCTTGTCGAGCAATGCCAGAGCTCCCACCGGTATCTCCAGGGCTCCGGAAACCTCGAGCACCGGTACCTCTTCGACGCCTGCGGCCTCGAGGACGCGTATCGCCGCATCCCGCATCGGGGCGGTGATGGGTGCGTTGAACGAAGAGACCACGACGCCCACCCGCCGGGGTACCGGGCCTTCGGCGACGATCACTCCCCGTCCTCGAAGATGTGTCCCATCTTGTCGGCTTTTGCCTGCAGGTAGGCACGGTTGTGTTCGGTGACGTCGGTCATGAGCGGGACGCGCTCGGAGATCGTCAGGCCGTAGCCCTCGATACCGGCGCGCTTGGTCGGGTTGTTCGTGAGCAACCGCATGGACCGAACTCCGATGTCGTAGAGGATCTGGGCGCCGATGCCGTAATCGCGAGCATCCACCGGCAGGCCGAGTTGCTGGTTGGCTTGCACCGTGTCCATGCCGTCATCTTGGAGGTTGTACGCCTCGAGCTTGGCGAAGAGCCCGATGCCCCGCCCTTCGTGGCCGCGAATGTAGAGCACCACACCCCGGCCTTCGGCAGCGACGAGTTGCAGGGCCCGATCGAGTTGTTCTCCGCAGTCACAGCGGAGACTGCCGAACACGTCGCCGGTGAGACACTCGCTGTGCACTCTGGTCAGGACTTCCTCACCGTCGTCGATGTCGCCCATGACGAAGGCGATGTGTTCCCGACTGTCGACCTCGGACCGGTACCCCACCGCCCGGAACTGCCCGTACTTGGTGGGGACGGCAGCCTCGATGAGCTTGCGGAAGGGGCGCTCTTCTCGTTGCCGTCGATACGCGATCAGATCGGCGATCGTCCCGATCAGCAGGTCGTGTTCCTTGGCGAAGCGTTCCAGTTCCGGTAGCCGGGCGACCGTGCCGTCGTCGTTCATGACCTCCGAGAGGACCGCGGCCGGATAACGGCCCGCGAGGCGCGCCAGATCCACACCGGCTTCGGTGTGCCCGGCCCGCTTGAGGACTCCGCCCTCGGCGTAGCGGAGCGGATACATGTGACCTGGACGGGCGAGGTCGCCGGGCCGCGTGCGGGGATCGAGCACCGCTTCGACGGTGCGGGTCCGGTCGTACGCCGAGATTCCCGTCGACGTCACGCCCCGGGCGTCCACCGAGTCCGTGAAAGCGGTGCGGTGCGAATCGGTGTTGTGATGGACCATCAGGGGAAGTTCGAGTTCATCGAGGCGACTGCCTTCGATGGGAATGCAGACGATTCCGCTGGTGTGACGGATCATGAAGGCCATCTGGGCCTCGGTGATCCGGTCGGCGGCGACGATCAGATCGCCTTCGTTTTCACGGTCGGCGTCGTCGACCATGATCACCATGTCTCCCCGACCGATCGCTGCAATCAGGTCCTCGGGTTTGGCGAACATCAGCGGTGCGTCTCCGTCATCAACCGTTCCACGTACTTGGCGAGGATATCGACTTCGAGATTGACCCGCGACGAGGACTCCAGCGCGCCCATCGTCGTCACCGCCAGCGTGTGCGGGATGAGCGCCACGTCGAAGCCGTCTCCGTCGAGGCTCGCCACGGTCAGGGAGACGCCGTCGACGGTGATCGATCCTTTCTCGACGACGTAGCGGACCAGGTCGGACGGGCACTCGATCGTGAGGCGACGTCCTTCACCCTCGAACATGACCTGGCGGACAGTCCCGACCCCGTCCACGTGGCCCTGCACGATGTGACCGTCGAACCGTCCGCTCGCGGGCATCGCTCGCTCCAGATTCACCCGATCGGAGGGAGTGAATCGTCCGAGCGAGGTGCGACGCAGCGTTTCGGAGACGAGTCCGATCGTGAACCGGCCGTCCGCGATGTCGGTGGCGGTGAGACACGCCCCCTGGACGGCGATGGAATCGCCCACTTCGAGTCCATCGGTGACCTCGGGGCTCTCGATGACCAAGCGCGTGCCGCCATCGAAGTCCGCGACTTCCGTGATGACGCCGACCGCTTCGACGATGCCCGTGAACATGGTGCTCCTCTGTGCCGACGCCGAGTCTACGAGTGGGCCCTGCGTCGCCAATCGACCCTGAGGTCGCCTCCGAAGTTCTCGACTGCGGTGATTTCGACGTCGATGGCCCCCGAGAGCGTCGGAAAGATCCGGTCGAAGGCGGCGCGGCCCGTCCCTCCGGCGATCTTGGCACCGAAATACTGAACGCCCCGGTCGATCAGGTCGGCGTCCCACAGGGCAGCGGCGATCCCCGCCCCTCCTTCGACCAGTACCGAGAGGATGCCTCTTTCGGCGAGTTCGGTGAGTCCACGCCGGAAATCGACGACACCGCCCGTCCCGGCATGGATCACATCGATGCCAGGGAGGACGACCTCGTCGGAGGCGAGCACGATGGGATTGCGCTGCCAGAGGTAGAGATCCGACGGAAGAGGGCGTGATCCGGCCACGATGACCGCCCGCGGCTGGGGCCCGTCGTAGCCCTCCAGACGCACGTCGAGATGCGGGTCGTCGGAGCGGAGAGTTCCGGCTCCGACCAGCACTGCGTCGTGCGCGGCGCGTAGTCGGTGAGCGTCGGTACGGGCCTCGTCGCCGGTGATCCACTGCGAGGTGCCGTCCGCCGCGGCGATCTGCCCGTCGAGCGTGGACGCCTGTTTGAGCGTCACCAGCGGCACGCCGGTGCGTCGATGGTGGAAGTAGCCGGGGTCGGCCTCTTGCACCGCGGCGGCTTCGACACCCACGACCACCTCGATGCCTGCGTCCCGGAGAAGAGCGATCCCTCGGCCGCCGACGCGAGGGTCGGGGTCGATCGCTCCGACGATCACGGTGCGTATCCCGGCGGTGATGATGGCCTCGGTGCACGGCGGCGTCCGCCCGGTGTGCGCACAGGGCTCGAGTGTCACGACGAGCACCGCGTCTTCGGGAATGTCGCCGACGAGATCGATCAGCCCCCGCTCGGCATGTGCCTCGCCCGGGGCGATGTGGCCGTACGAGCCGAGCACCTGACCGTCGGGAAGTGTGAGAACCGCTCCGACGCGGGGGTTGGGGTGCGGACGGTGGCGGCTTCCGACGACGATCGCCTGCCGCATCGCGGCTGCGTACCCGTCGATGGTCACCAGTGACAAACCACTACGAGGTCCGTCGATCGATCCGGTACGCCGAACCGGCCTGTTTCTTGGCGAACTCTTTCATCTCCACGGCCACGGCAGACGCCTCCCACTGGGTGCTGATGGGCCGGGAGCGGTTCGTGACGACCCCCATGGACATCGCCACCACCGGGAAGGCATAGCGTTCACCGCGGCGGTCGGTGACCTCGATGTAGCCCTTGAGGGCGTCAGCGGTGTCGTAGTAGTCGAGAATTCCGTCGTCGAAGCGGTCGATCACCGACTTGCAGAACGCCTCGGCGGCGTCGGCGTCGGTAAGCGCCACGAAGTCGTCTCCCCCGATGTGCCCGACGAAGCCTTCGTCGTCGCCGATGTCGCCGAGCGACTGGCGCAACACGTCGGCGGAGAACTGGATGACCTGGTCACCACGCATGAAGCCGTAGTGGTCGTTGAACGCCTTGAAGTTGTCGAGATCGCAGTACACCAGTGCGAACGGCTCGCCCGAGGCGATGCGCTGTTCGATTTCGGCGCCGATGGAGAAGTTCCCCGGGAGGCCCGTGAGCGGCGAGGTGTCCCGGGCGGTCTTCGTGCGCCGGAGGACTGCCTTGACCCGTGCCACGAGTTCCACGACGTCGAACGGCTTGGTGACGTAGTCGTCGGCGCCGAGTTCCAGCCCGTTGACGCGGTCCTCGGTGAGTCCTCGCGCGGTGAGAAGGACAATGGATGTCGACGCCAGCGAAGGCTGGCTCCGCATCTTGCGAAGCGCGGTGAGTCCGTCCATGCGCGGCATCATGATGTCGAGCAGCACGATGTCGGGCGGAACGGCGAGCGCCCTTTCGAGAGCTTCCTGGCCGTCTCCCGCCGTGTCGACCTCGAAGCCTTCGAGTTCGAGGTTGATCCTCACGACGCGGACGATGTCGTCATCGTCGTCGACGACGAGTGCGCGTTCGGTCATTGGGAGATCACCTGTCGCAAGTCCTCGATCGCCTTTCTCCGGTCTTCGTGACCGAACACCGCCGTTCCGGCGACAAACACGTTCGCTCCCGCGTCTCGGGCGGAGCGGGCGGTGGCAGTCGAAATGCCGCCGTCGATCTGGATATCGGTCGATAGCGCCTGGGAATCAACGAGTTTTCTCAGGGCTGCGACCTTGGGGAGCACCTCGGGCATGAACGACTGGCCCCCGAACCCGGGATGCACCGACATCACCAACACCATCTCGCACAACTCGACGAACGGCTCCATCGCCTCCCAGGGCGTCGGTGGCGAAACGACGACGCCGAAGCCGAGACCCAACCGCTCGGCATGGGCCGCCGCCCGGCGGGGATCGGGCAGTGCCTCGAGATGGACGGTGACGAGGTCTGCGCCCGCGTCGGCGAGTTCCGGCAGGTACTCCGCCGGGTTCGTGGTCATGAGGTGACAGTCGAAGCGCAGTTCGGTATGGGGACGTAGCGCCGAGATGACGGGCATGCCGAAGGTCAGATTCGGGACGAAGTGACCGTCCATCACATCCAGGTGAAGAAGGTCCGCTGCTGTCCCGAGTGACTCGACTTCGGAGGCGAGGCGGCTGAAGTCCGCCGCGAGGAGCGACGGTGCGATCTTGATGTCCACCACAGTCGGGGAGTCTACTGACCGCTCTCGGCCGCCCGATGCCATCGCCTCAGCGGTCGAAGACCGCGATGAACATTCCGTCGGTGGGTCCCAAATGGGGGCTGAGGAGCCACCCGTCGCCGTACGCGGCACCGGGGAGGCCGGAGGGGGCGACACCTCCGAGTCCCGCCACGACGTCGATGGTCTCTGCGGGTGTGACCGTGCAGACCGAATAGACCACCCTTCCACCCGGCTTCACGAGTCGGAGGGCCTCCTCCAGGATGGTGCGCTGGACGACTGCCAGACTGGCCATGCTTTCCGGCGTCACCCGTTCCCGCAGTTCGGGTCGGCGTCGCAGCGTTCCCAACCCGGTGCAGGGGGCATCGACCAGGACACCGTCGAAAGACGACTCCGCGAAGGGCGCCGTTCGACCGTCGCCCACGACCCACTGTGCCTCTCCCCCGGCACGTGCGGCGTCGCGCACTCGGCGAGGATGCGAGTCCATCGCGACGACCAGACCTGTCGCTCCCACCCCTTCGACGAGATGTCGGGTCTTGCCGCCGGGAGCGGCCGCCATGTCGAGCACGTGGTTGCCCGGTTCGGCACGCATGGTGTTGCCGACGGCGACGGAGGCGGGATCCTGCACCGGGATTCCGGGTGGCGGCGCTCCGTCCTCCCAGATCCACGCGCCGGCGATTCCGTCGACCGGCGTCGCACCGTCGATGGGCCCGGCGCTTCTGAGCCCGACGGGCGCGGGCCGCTGCGACGCCGTCCACAGGTCGTCCACCTGCTCGCCGGCCAGGACGTGGCGCAGGGCGGCATCGACGAAGGGAGGGATCCCGATGTCGGCGACCGTCGACACCGTCGGGGGATCAGCGGCGATCGCTCGCATCACGGCGTTTGCGAAACCCGCGGCGCGTGGCGAGATCCGACGCACCGCGTGGACGACACCGTCGACGACCAGCGGCACCGGAGTGCGGTCGGCCATGAGCTCGGCCGTTCCGACCCTGAGGATGTCGATGACGGCCTTGTCGATCTTCCGCAGGGGCCGGGATGCGGCGTTCTCGAGTGCCCCGTCGATCATGGGACGGTGACGCAGTACCGCGAACACGAGACCTTGGACCGTCGAGGTGTCCGCCTCATGAGCGGCCGCCTCGGTGCGGGCCACGACGTTGGACCACGCACCCGAACGAAGGACTCGTCCGACGGCACCGGCTGCGGCGATGCGGTCCTCTGTCGTGGTCACGACACACCTTCGGCGCTGTCCCGAAGTCCCCGCGCCCAGTCGGCGGCGGCCATCGCCCGCTTCCCTTCCGGTTGAACCGTCACCAGGCGCACGGACCCGTTCCCGGTGCCCATCAGGAGCGACGCCGACTCGAGTACCAGATCACCGGGGGCCAGCGGGGCGCTCCCCATTTCGGCGTCGAGTATCCGCACTCCCCCGCTGCGATGACGCACCCACGCCCCTGGCCACGGGGAGAGCCCTCGCACCGCGGCAACGACCTGTTGGGACGTGTCCTTCACATCGATCCAGCGTTCCTCGCTGCGAAGCTTCGCGGCGATGGTCGCGTCGTCGTCATCTTGTTCGATCGGAGCGATCCGGCCGTCCGTCGCCGCCGGCAGCCAGTCTGTCACCAGCCGTGCCCCGAGATGCGCGAGGCGGGTCGTGAGGCCGGCTGCGTCCTCTCGGGATCCGATGCGTGTCGCTGTCGTGGCGAGGATGGCCCCCGTGTCCAGACCGGCATCGATGCGCATCAGCGTCACACCGGATGTCGAGTCTCCCGCGAGGATCGCGCGCTGCACCGGGGCGGCCCCTCGCCACCGCGGCAGGATCGAAAAGTGCACGTTGACGAATCCGCCCGTAGGCAGGCCGAGCGCGCCGGGTCGGATGAGCATCCCGTATGCCACGACGAGAGCGACGTCGAACGTTCCGACCGCTGCCAATGCCGACTGCAGGTCTCCTGCGGTCTCCGGGTGCGAGACGGGAATGCCGAGATCGGCGGCGGCCGCGCCCACCTCGGAAGTTTGTGGCCGTCCTGAGCGCCCGCGCGGTCGGTCGGGACGAGTCACCACGAGTTCGACTTCGGCAAAGCCGTGGAGAGCCCGCAGGGAGGGGACTGCCGCGGCCGGAGTCCCCAGGAAGACGGCTCTCACGGTTCTGGAAGGGGTGAGAGCAACTCCTCGCGCAGCTCTTTGAGGGCCTTCTTCCGGTCGCGCTTGGGGAGGTGGTCGATGAGCAACCCTCCGTCGAGGTGCCCGATCTCATGCTGGAGCACCCGTCCGAGGAGGTCGCTGCCTGAGTACTCGACTTCGTTCCCGTCCAGGTCGAGGGCCTGCACGCGAGCGAACTCTGGGCGAACGATCGGCCAGTAGCGACCGGGCACCGAGAGACAGCCTTCCTCGAATTCGAATTCGCCATCTGTCTCCACGATTTCGGGGTTGATCAACACGCGAGCCCCTTCGCCATCGTGCGCGTCGAAGACCGCCACCCTACGGGACACACCGATCTGGTTGGCGGCAAGACCCACGCCGGGGGCGTCGTACATCGTCTCGATCAGATCGGCGACGAGCTTGCGGACCGAATCATCCACCTCCCCGACGGGTGTCGTCGGGGTTCTGAGAACGGGGTCTCCGTACGTTCGTATGGGGAAGATCGCCATGAGTGAGTTGACGGTATCAGAGGTCGATGGGGTCGACGTCGATCCGGACTCGCAGTCCCGAGTCGCGCCAGCGCTGGACCATCGGCCGGAGCGCGGTACGTGCCCGACCCAGGTCGGGGCCGGTCAGAAGCCACCGATGGCCCTCGCCATGGGGGGCCGGTCCGAGAACGTCGGCGAGCTCGGACAGCGGTGCGAGGACCGGTGGTGGCCCGCCGCTCACCTCGATGACGATCAACTCGCCCAAGGGCGGGTATCCCATCGTTCGTCGGGTCACGAGTTCGGCTTCGAGCGCAATGAGCGGATCGGCCTTGACCAGCGCCCTCACCACCGGATGCTCGGGCTCGGAGGTCTGCACCATCATCCGCTTCCCGGAACCGCGCGCCACGAGACCGGCGAGACGGGCCGCGAGCCGGAGCGCATCCTCCGCGGAGCGGTAGTTGGTGCCGCGGAGCAGACCATCGAGATCGGGCAGGATCACGAGATCGAGCCCGGCGACCCCCACGAGGTCGCGCTCGGTCCCCACGACGACAGCTGCGTCGCCGGGAGCAGGGGCCACGAACTCGGACCCGACGATGCGCCCGACTTCGGCCACGACCCGGCCCACTCCCGCACCGAGCGGTTCGAACCTCGTCGCACCACACTCGACGCATGGCCCGAGCTCCGCGCCGCATCGGGTGCACCGCTCCCCCGGGTCCGGTCGGGACCCACACGAAACGCAGGTGCGGAGCGTGCGACATGCGACACAACGGGTCGCCGCCGAATAGCCCTTGCGGTGCCCGAAGACGAAGCTGCGCCCACCCCGGCGAGTGACCGCAGCGAGCGCCCGGCGGACGGGGTCGGTGAGAATCGACCCCCCGGTCGTCTCGGAACGGCGATCGACCACCTCGACGAGGCCCCACAGCCGGGCACCCGGTGTGGACACGATGGTCGGGCTTGTCGCCAGTATCTCCGTCGTGGGCGTGGGGCCGACGACCACGAGAGGAAAGCGTTCCAGTTGAGCGCGTTTGCGCAGGATGTCCCGTACGTGGAGGGTGGGGGTTTGGCGGTCTTTCATCGCCCTCCTCCCCTCTTCGATCACGATCCCAGCCCCCAGGGCGGCGACTGGCCAGCAGGAGACTCGGGGAGTGCCCACGAGGATGCACGGCGTCGTGGCACGGGTCCAGGCCCCGGTGATCGATCGGTCGGGCATGTCGCCGTGTGCGATCACGACATGGCCCGGAGCCGCCGCGCTCAACGCCTCGAACAGGGCTTCTGCTTCCGCGGTGGTGGCGGTCACGAACATGGTGGAGCGCCCGTGTCCGAGGATCTCGACTGCGGTGGCCGCGAGTTGGGCGACGGGCGGCTGGGACGCCAGCACCACGGTCGGCGGCACCCTCTTGGCACCGAGCGCCGCGTTCACCACAGCAGCCAGCGTTTCCGAAGCGGCTGCGGGAGGCGGATGGAGCCGTCCCGGTGGCGTCCGGGGATTGTTCGGCGGCGCGGCGCGTTCGAGCATCGTCGACAGCGGTGTGACGTAGTGGTGCGCCGCCCAGCGCAGTGTGTCGAGCAGTGCGGAATCGAAGACGGGTTGATCCCCGGAGAGCGCGCCGATCGGCTTGAGGCCCGAGAGGTCCTCGGCGTCCTCGACGTCGAGGACGTAGCCGCGCACGCGCCGACCGCCGAGGGGCACACGGACGAGGAGCCCTGGTCGGACAGCGAGATCATCCGGAACCGCGTAGCGGAACCCGCCGTCGACAGAGAACGACGGGACTGCCGGAACGACGACCGCCCGGCGCAGGCTCAGAGTCCGGCCGCCTCCGCCAGGTCGGCGGTCCGGTCGGTCCGCTCCCAGGCGAAGTCCGCGCGGCCGAAATGTCCGTAGGCGGTCGTCCGCCGGAAGATCGGGGCACGCAATCCCAGGCGGGCGATGATGGCGGCGGGCCGGAAGTCGAAGACCTCTCCCAGCGCGCGCTCGAGGCGGGCGGGGTCGACGTTCTCGGTCCCGAAGGTTTCGACGTGGATGGAAAAAGGTTGCGCCTGGCCGATGGCGTAGGCGAGTTGGACCTCGCAGCGGTTCGCGAGGCCGGCTGCGACCACGTTCTTCGCAGCGTGGCGAGCGGCATACGCACCCGAGCGATCGACTTTGGTCGCGTCCTTGCCCGAGAATGCCCCTCCGCCGTGGCGGGCGTAGCCGCCGTAGGTGTCCACGATGATCTTGCGTCCCGTGAGTCCGGTGTCCGCCACCGGACCGCCGATCTCGAACCGGCCCGACGGGTTCACGAGGAGCGGGACGCTCTCGCCCTCCAAGTGGGCCTCGAGCACCGGCTTGACCACCTCGGACTCGAGATCCGCCGCGAGGCTGCGGAGGGTGACAGAAGGAGCATGGTGTGCCGAGATGAGCAGGTTGGTGACGGCCACCGGACGCTGCCCCTCGTATCGGACGCTGACCTGGGTCTTGCCGTCCGGTCGGAGGTAGGCCAGCAGGCCGCTGCGGCGCACGTCGCTGAGCTTTTCGGCGACCCGATGGGCGAGTTGGATCGGGAGGGGCATGAGCTCGGGCGTCTCGTCACATGCAAAGCCGAACATGATCCCCTGGTCGCCGGCACCGAGGGAGTCGAGTTCGTCGGTGCTCCCCATGCGCTTTTCGAGCGAACCGCTCACACCGTCCGCAATGTCGGGACTCTGCCGGTGCAAGCGGTTCTCGACCATGATCGTCTCGGCGGCGAAGTCGGGATCGAAACCGTCGTAGCCGATCTCCTGGATCACGTCGCGCACCAGCCGGTCGATGTCGAGGACGGACTCGGTGGTGATCTCGCCGGCCACGATGGCCACACCGGTGGTGACGAGCGTCTCGCATGCGACCCGCGACCACGGATCGCCGGAGAGCGCCGCGTCGAGCACGGCGTCGGACACCGCGTCTGACACCTTGTCGGGGTGACCTTCGGTGACCGACTCCGAACTGAAATACCAGGTGCGGGAGGACATGTGCTCCATTCACTCGACGGACCGGGAGGTTAGACCCCCCGGGTCAGTGCCCTGCCAGTTTGCAGTCCAGGATCGGAACCCGCAGGGTGCATCGATTCGATCACATCCCACAGGCGCCGTGCCACCTCGGTCTTGGGCATCTGTTCCCACGGTTCGAGTTGGCCGTCACGGATGATGGAGACCCGATTCGTGTCGACTGCGAATCCCGAGCCGGGCTCACTCACATCGTTCGCCACGAGGACGTCGACGCCTTTGCGTTTTGCCTTGTCCACCGCTCGGTCCAGCGAGCCGGTCTCGGCGGCGAAACCCACGAGGAAAGGGCGAGGGTCCCTGCCGGCGACCGACATGAGGATGTCGGGTGTCGGCTCCAGACGGATCTCGGGCGGCCCGTCGGTGCGAGCGAGCTTCGAATCGGCGGAATCGACCGGCCGGAAGTCTGCGACCGCGGCCGCCATGACTGCGATGTCCGCATGAACCGTGTCGACCGCCTCCTGCATTTCGGCGGCAGATTCCACCTGGCGACGGTCGATGCCGGGAGAGGACTCGAGCCCACTGGAGGTCACCAGCACGACCTTGGCGCCCCGCCGATGGGCCTCTTCCGCGATTGCGTGACCCATCTTGCCGGACGACCGATTGCCGAAATAGCGGACGGGATCGATCGCCTCCCGGGTTCCGCCGGCCGTCACGAGGACCACGCGGCCGTCGAGCGAACCGGAGAAGAGCGCCTCGATCTCGCGCACGATGTCGTCGGGATCCACCATGCGGCCTGTGCCGATGTCCCCGCCCGCCAGTTCGCCTTCGGCCGGTCCCACGATGTGCACGCCGTCGGCGAGGAGTCGGGCGATGTTGCGGGCGGTCGCCGGGTGCTCCCACATCTCTGTGTGCATCGCCGGAGCGACCATCACTGGCGACCGTGCCGCGATGGCCGTGGCCGACACAGGATCCTCGCTGAGACCGGTTGCGAGACGGGCGATGGTTGCGGTGGTGGCCGGCGCGATCACGATGAGATCGGCCCAGGCGGCCAATTCGGTGTGCGGGGACACCGAGTCGGCCTGTTGTGTCAGGGACGTCACCACCGGACGACCTGAGAGACCGGCGAGGGTGGCCGGGCCCAGGAACTCGGTCGCGGATGCGGTCATCACACACCGAACGTCGGCTCCCCTTTCGAGAAGCCGACGTACGAGGTAGGCAGATTTGTAGGCGGCGATGCCCCCGCTGACGCCGACGACGATGCGCCGGCCATCCAGCGGCATCAGGATTCCTCGATCTCCACGGTCACTTTGCCGGCCGCGATCTCTTCCATCGCCAGCGTCAGAGGCTTCCGACTGAGCGAATACACCTGCGGCGGGACGTAATGACCGATTCCGCCACCGAGTTGGTGGAAGTACGCGTTGATCTGGCGGGCCCTCCGGGCGGACACGATGACGGCTGCGAACCGATTGCCGACTTCGTCGATCACATTTTCGATTTTCATGCGCTTCAGTGTAGGCCCCAGCCGCCGTTCGGCCTACCCGACACGTCCCAGCCCGCGTCGACCAGTTCTCGTCATGGGCCATCGAGCGCAACCCCCGGTGAACCAACGAAGGCGGCCGCGCCGTCCGGGGGGTGCAGGGGGGTCGCCCCCCCGCACAATCAAGCAG
>JBBDHV010000033.1:0-3391 GCA_040880725.1 Acidimicrobiia bacterium | reverse complement strand
GCTCGGCGACTGCCGTCAGCCAAGCCACCCCGAAGTTCGGCAGGACGATCGGAAGCAGCAACATCAGTAGGAAGACGGCGGTGAGCGTGCCCGCCGTGCTGCGGTGGACCAGGCCTATTCCGATGGTGATGAGGGCACCGCTGCTTACGAGCAGCGCGATCGCGCCGAGGCTCCGGGTGATGGCGCCGACGTCGACCACCGCGTCCGTTCCCAGAAAGCTCCATGCCATGAGCCCGCCGGCGGCAGACACAATCGCGGACGACACGGCGACGAAGGCGGTGGTCACCAGGCTCCGGGCCGTCAACAGAACTCCCCGCCGGGGGACCCAGGTGAGGCTGCTGTGGATTGCCCCCGTGGCGTAGTCGCCGGTGACGGTCAGAACCGCGACCAGCAAGAACGCGAACTGGGCCGGAATGATGGCGAACTCGGCCGGGTACCAGATCGGTGTGGCCTCCCCTCCCGCGTCCGCTCCGACGACCCCGCCCACGAATGCCATGAGCGCGGCCGCGACCAGGACGGACCACCATGTCGAGCGTGTCGTGCGGAGCCGAGTCCACTCGGCGGCCATCGCCCGCCGCGCGATCCCCAGGGTGGAGGCGACGGCGGGCTGCGCGACCAGCGTCTCGGTGGTCATCGTCGGGACCCCGGTTCGTCGGAGCCGGTGTACTCGAGGCTCGTGGCGGTGAGTTCGAGGAATGCCTGTTCGAGAGACGATGCAATGGGAGTGAGTTCATGAAGGGCCACGGACGAGGCGTGGGCCGCCTCACCGATCTCTGCGGTCGACACGCCCGTCACCAGTAGGGCGCCGTTGTCGAGACGTTCGATCCCTCCGCCGAGCCGCCCGAGGGAGTCGCTGAGGGTGATGGGATCCGGCGTGCGTACCCGGACGGCGTGTCCTCCGGCACCTGTGAGCAAGTCCGAGATCGCCGCGTCTGCGACCAGTTTGCCCCGTCCGATCACGATCAAGTGATCGGCCGTCTGCTGCATCTCGCTCATGAGATGACTCGAAACAAGCACGGTGCGTCCCTCGGCCGCGAGGGAACGGACGAGGTGGCGTATCCAGCGAACTCCGTCGACGTCGAGGCCGTTGACCGGTTCGTCGAACAGCAGGGTGGCGGGATCGCCCAGCAAGGCCACGGCGATGCCGAGGCGTTGCCGCATCCCGAGTGAGTAGGTCTTGACGCGACGCCGTGCCACCTGCGCAAGACCCACCTCCTCCAGGATTTCGTCGACTCTCGTGAGCGGAATCCCATTGCTGCGGGCTGCGACCCGCAGTTGGTTGCGGGCGCTGCGACCGGGGTGGAGGGCATTCGCCTCCAAGAGGGCGCCCACATGCCGGAGGGGCGGGTCGAGCATCCGGTACGCGCGCCCGTCGACCAGGGCGTGGCCGGTTGTTGGATGATCCAGTCCCAGGATCATCCGCATCGTCGTTGACTTACCCGCCCCATTCGGTCCCAAGAACCCCGTCACGCAGCCGGGACGGACGTCGAATGTCAGATCGTCGACGGCGACGACATCGCCGTATCGCTTGGTGAGACCTTGCAGTTGGATCACTGGCACACCTCCGTGAGTCGCGGCGCCCATTCGTGGGACATCAGCTGAAGCCGAACACGGGGGGGAACGCCACGACGACCGCTCCGGCCCAGACGGCGAACACGGGAAGGTATGCCGTCTGCCAGCGCTCCAGCTGATGGAAGGTCGCTCGCCCGGACAGGAAACGGGCGGACAACCATGCGCTTCCGGCCAGGCTCACGAGCAACAGCACATTGAGACCGAGTGCCGCCGCGCGGTTCGGCGTGAAACCGAGCTCACCGACCCGGGCGATCATCGCTCCCAAGACGACGACATCGAGCGCCAGCGCGCTGACGACGGCAACCAGCTGGATCCGGTCCATCCAGCCGGGAGGCGCGTCGGCGTCTCGGGCGGACATTCCGTAGAGGACGAGTCCGAGGACGACGACCATGAGGGCGTCGAACACCCCGAGCATCTCCCGGTTGAAGGCTCCCCCGAGCCCCGTGAACGCATACACCAGCGCGGCGCCGGCCAGCATGACTGCGAACAGCGGCGTGAAGATCATCGTCAGGACCGGAGCCATGTTCTCGACGACCCGCTGTTTCGCCCCGACGAGCCAGGCGGCCACGATGACCGCACCCGCAACCCCCGCGGGCAGGATCCACAGGATGACTCTTTCTGCGTTCTCCGCTCCGGTGGGCTCGAGAATGAGCGCGGTCAGCCCCATGAGCACACCGCCTCCCAGGGCGATCAACACGTAGTAGATGAACCACTCGCCGGTGAACCGGACGAAGTCCATGCGCCGTTCGTGCGATCTCAGCACGCCGCCCATGTACGGATATGCGACTGCAAACCACAACGCCACGGGAAGGTGGGCAGCGACGAGGAGTTCGGTCCCCGACCCTTCGTCATAGGGGTAGACGTTGATCACGATCGCCGCCACCAGGAACGGGGCGGCCGCGATCAGGCATTGCCGCAGCGACAAGCGGTGACGCTTCGCGAAGTAGGCGGCGAGGAACGGCAGCACGAAGAGGCTGGCGTTCCGCACGAGCCAGAACGACTCGTCACCGGGGAATCCCGAGATCAGTCGGACAACATGGACGCCGATGGCTGCGGCGATCGCGAATGTCACGGCTTCGACCCAGGATCCGCCGCTGCCCTTCGCATCGTCATCGTCCGACACGACGAGCTGTCTCCACAGTCGCCCGCTGTGCTCCCGCGCGAACTCCTGGGAGAGATCGTCGACGCTGCCCATGCGTTTGGCCGCGATGATGAAGGCCTCGTCCGGCGCGAGCCCGGCGTCGATCAGATCGCCGATCTGATCGCGCAGGTGGCCTTCGAGCTCGTCCACGTCCCGGCCGTCGACAGCGGGACCCTGTCCCACAAATGCTCGCCATTCGGCGATTTCGGTCTCCAGACGTTCCATGGTCATGCCCTCCCGTACGCGAAGGAGAGCAGATCGTTCCGGCCCCATGCGTCGCCGAGCGCGCGGGTCACGGTCACCCACTGTCGCTTGTGCTCGGCGAGCGCGGCGTGCCCGTCCTTGGTGATCGCGTAGTAGCGACGCCTGCGCTCGCCGGGAGGTGTCCGCCATTCCGTCGTCACGTAACCGAACCGGTTGAGGCGATGGAGGAGGGGATAGAGCATCCCGTCGGTCCACTCGAGCTCGCCATCCGAGAGTTCGCGGACGCGTTTGAGGATGGCGTACCCGTAGCTTTCGCCCTCGGTCAGGATCGCCAGCACGAGCGGCGTCGCGGCAGCCGCCACGAGGTCCTTTTCAATCTGCACAGCGCCTCCATACGGGGTCCGGATACCTGGAACAAGAATGCATAGCACTGCAAGGTAACGCTCGGTTGTGCAGATGGCGAATTCGGATCAG
>JBBDHV010000032.1:0-22389 GCA_040880725.1 Acidimicrobiia bacterium | reverse complement strand
TACGAGGGCACCACCGGAATCCAGGCGCTCGACCTGTTCTTCCGGAAGATCGCGAGGGATCAGGGCCGCACGATCAGCGCGCTGGCCCAGGACATCGCAGCCTTCGTCAAGGCCACCGCGGACGGCGACCCCATCGCCGGACATCGGGAGACCCTTGGCAGGATGCTCGACGATGTTCAGGCACAGGTCGGAACGATGGTTTCCGAAGGCATGGCCGCAATGGGCGGTGAACCCGAACGGGTTTATCGAGTCGGGCTGCATGCCAACGCCCTGCTCGACTCGATGGCCGAGCTGGTCATCGGCTGGCAACTCCTGGGTCAACTCGAGGTGCTCGGTGACCGAACCGATGACTTCGCCCTGGGGAAGGCGGCTGCGGTCTCCTTCTTCCTGGCCGACGTCGAGCCCAAGATCCGGACACGACGCGATCGAGCGGCCCGTGAAGACGGATCGTTGATGAATCTCCCCGACGGGGCGTGGTGATCGTCATTCTAGTCTCCACGTCGTGAATTTCGCTTTCTCCGAGGAGCAGGAAGAGCTCCGTCGCTACGCCCGGCAATGGCTCGGCGACCGGATGCCGCTCGCACGTGTCAGGGAGCTGATGGCAACCCCGGAGGGCTTCGATCGGGCTGACTGGTCCGGGATCGCCGAACTCGGATGGCAGGCGATGGCGATCCCCGAAGAGTACGGCGGTGCCGGCTTCGGGCTGCTCGAGGTTGCGGTGCTGTTGGAGGAACAAGGTCGCGCCATGTTCGGCGGGCCGTTCCTGTCGACGGTCGTCGGAGCCGCCAACGCGATCCTGCTTGCCGGGTCCGAGGCACAGAAGTCCGACATCCTCGGGAGGATTGCCGCCGGAGAGGTCGTGGCCGCCTATGCGGTGACCGAGGAGGGAGGTCGTCACGACGGCGAGCACATGAAGACGTCAGCGGTCGCTCGCGACGGCGGGTGGATCATCGAAGGCAGCAAGCGTCACGTGATCGACGGGCACACCGCGGACCTTCTGGTCGTGGCGGCTCAGACCGCAGATGGAGTCGGCATGTTCGTGGTGGACGCCGCCGCCGAGGGTGTGACCCGGACACCGCTGTCGACGATGGACCAGACGCGCAAACAGGCAGACATCGCGTTCTCTGAGGTCACTGTCAGCGAGGACGCACGGCTTCCGCAGGGTGATGCCTCCACGATGCGCTGCGTCCACGAGATCCTGGCGGTGGCGCTGGCCCTCGAACAGGTCGGCGGTGCCCAAGCCACGCTGGACATGGCAGTGCAGTACGCCAAGGACCGCCGGCAGTTCGGCAAGCCGATCGGATCGTTCCAGGCCGTCAAGCACATGTGTGCCGACATGTTGGTCAACGTGGAGAGCGCCCGTGCCGCCGCGTATTACGCAGCGTGGACGGTGGCGGAGGGCAACGCCGAGGCGGAGACGGTGGTTCCCCTGGCCAAGGCCTATTGCTCGGATGCGTTCTTCGAATGCGCCGCGGCGAACATTCAGGTGCACGGGGGGATCGGATTCACCTGGGAACACGACGCCCACCTCTACTTCAAGCGGGCGAAGAGCTCCCAGCTGATGCTGGGGACACCCGCCGAGCATCGCAGGCAGCTCGCGGAGCGACTCGGGTTCTGAGATGTCCGGAGCGACGCTCGTCGTCTTCGTCGGGGTGCTCGTGGCCCTGCTCCTCGGGATGGTCGCCCTCCTTCTCTGGCAGGAGGGGCGGCGCCGTTCCTTCGACACCATGCCTGAATACGTGGTCGATCAGCTGGTCACGTTCGTCGAGTCCCGACTCGATCCGAGCGTCGCAGAACGGTTGGGACGCGACGCCGTCGAGCGAATCGTGAACTGGGAGCTTCGATACCTGCAGCGAGACGGGGGCGAAGGCGCGGTGGCCGGCGGAACGGAGGATTCGGTCGCCTACATCGTCGATGGGATCGCTCAGTTTCACGGCGTGTCCTACCCTCACGATGACGTCCGGGCCGTTTTGGCCTGGGAGGCCGAGTATCTGCTGGCCGCGGGTGCGTTCGGTGAGCCGGTTGTGACTGAAGGAGATGGAGAAGAGTGATCGTTCGGTGCGGATCCTGTAGAACGGAGTTCGATGTCCCCGGTCCTGGCCGGTTCAGTTGTCCCGTGTGCGGATCGGTGAACATGGTGCGAGCCGCTCCCGGCGGCCCCGGCGGCCCTTCCGCCGCTCCTCCACCGGGTCCGGGTGGCGGTCTGGTGACGCCCCCAACTCCTCCACCCCCCCGTCCCGATCCGCCTTCCCCGAAGTTGGCCTGCCCTGAGTGCGGATTCTCCTTCATCGTCGGGGCCATCGAGACGGCGACCTGCCCGAACTGTTCGTCGGAGGTCCCGACAGGGTGGACTCCCCCCGAGAACGGCGAGTGATGGGCCGCCTGCGACGGTTCGAAGATCATCGCTTCGTCGGAACTCGCGACACCATGAAGGTCTATGACTGCGACGACGAAGCCCAGTTCGACGAGTTGGAGGCCAGAGCGGCCGAACTCGACGGCCTCAATCTCTTCCAGACCTTCGGTCCGGACACCCTCACCGAAGCACGGAACCGGAGCTTCCGGCCGATCCTGTCCGGAGCTACGACGTCGGCTTGATCGTGTTTGGTTCCGGTGGCTGGTTGAGACGCAAACGGAAGAAACCGTAGAGGACGACACCTCTGGCGATCGTAGCGATCCACATCGCGGCCAGAAGGCCGGCCAATCCGAACGCCACGCCCAGCGTCAGCCCGGCAACTATGGATGTGATTCCGCTCGCCAGCTGCCCGAAGAACACATCACGTGGAAATTCGGCAGCTGTGAGCGCCATCGACAGTGCCACGATCCATGCGTGCACGACCTTCAATCCAGCCATGATCACCACCACGTAGGCGTATTGCGCGAAGTCGGGCCCGAACACGGTTTCCATCACGAATTCCCCGAGCAGTGCGAACACGGCGAAGTTGGCGGCGGCGAGCGCCGAGAGGACGAGTCCGATGCGTTTCGTGGCCGGAACGAGTCCCGCGATGCCGCCCGTGGTCGCCCTGCGTGCGTACCTGGGCATGAAGAACATGCTCAGACCCTGGGACACGACACCGTATGGGCGCATCAGGACTTGGCCCGAGCGGTATCCGCCTGCCGCCCCGAGGCCGAGCGCGGCGGCACTGAAGCCAACGAAGCCATTGTCGAGAACCCAAGCTGAGCCTTCGCCGGCCAGGTACCAGCGGCCGTAGATCCAATGTGAGTCACGGGCGGACTTCGACATCGCCTTGTCTCGCGCTCCGCCCCACGTCGGTTTCCATACACCGATGACGAGCACGGACTGGACTGCAGCCGCCAGGCCCAGGATGAGAAGCGCCGAGTTCACGGTGAGCGACGCAAGGGCGTTCCAGGCGAAGAGGCCGCCAATGGTCGCAGCGAGATAAATGATGCTGCCGGCCAGCGCCTTGCCCGGCTCGGACGTCAGGTACGGAAGCCTTCGCGCAGTCCAGGACACATAGGTCGGCAGGCCGATCACGAGGCCCATGGCGATCGTTGCCACCGATGGGTTCGGAGCGGCGGCGAACAGGATCAGTCCCAGTCCGCAAACGGCGAGACCCACCACAAGGGACACCGTGAGTAGCAGACCTCCATAGCGATGGAGGTCGGAGTCGAACCTGGTCGGCCCCACGATCTGGGCCGGATCGAGAACGAGGCTGTTGATCAGCGCGCCGACTCCGTTGAGCACGACCATCGCCAGCGCGAACAGCCCGAAGTCCTCGACGCCGAGGAGTCGAGCGAGCACCACCGAGGCTGCGAACCCAGCCAGAGACCAGGCGCCCTGTTCGGCAACTGCGAAGGTCGCACGCTTCATGGGAAGAGGGCAGAGACGGATTCAATTCCGGTCCGATGCGCGTACGCCATGTCATGTGGGCACACGACAGCGCCAATGGTGCCACTGCTCACGCTCGACCGGTCTGGCAGGCGCGGCTCGTACTCGGACATGACGGGGGAGTGTACGGTTCGGCAGCACAGAGACGATCGGGCGAACTGATTGATCGTACGGGGTCGCGCGGTTTCCGTTCCGCCGATGGCGGTTGCCCGGGTGCATCGAGTGGTTCCGCCATGGTCAACTAGCCTCGGGCGGGAGATCTCGAGGAAAGGCAGAATCGGTGTACGACATTGTCGTCGTCGGTGGCGGGCCCGGCGGGTATGCCGCAGCGCTCTACGCCCACAACTACGGGCTGACCGTCGCCCTCGTGGAAAAGGACCGCCCGGGAGGGACGTGTCTGCTGCGGGGCTGTATCCCCGCCAAACAGTGGCTGCACATCGCCGAGGTGTATGCCACCGTCAAACACGCCTCCGACTTCGGCGTGATGACCTCCGCCCCCGAGATGGACTGGGACGCTGCGCTCGCCGTCAAGACCAAGAGCGTCGAGTCGCTCGTCGGCGGCCTCGGTGGACTGCTCAAGAAGCGCAACGTCGATGTCATCGAGGGCTTCGGCCGCCTCGACGGCGCCGGACGGGTGATCGTCGAGTCCAGCGACGGCACCCGCACCGTCGAAGGGCGTGCCGTGATCCTCGCCACCGGGTCCCATGCCCGCAGCATTCCCGGATATGAGATCGACGGGAACCGCATCGTCACTTCGGACCATGCACTCGACTGGCCGCGACGCCCGAACCGTGTGGCGATCGTCGGTGGCGGTGTGATCGGTTGTGAGTTTGCATCGCTGCTCACCGACCTCGATGCCGAGGTCCATGTGTTCGAGATGATGGACCAGATCCTGCCGGGGGGAGACCCGGACGCCGCCAAGCAGCTCTCCCGCCAGCTCACCCGTCGCGGCGTGAAGTTCCACACCGGCGTGGGTGTCGGTCCTGCCGAGATCGGTGCTGAGTCCGTCCGAGTCCCGTACGGCGACGAATCCGCGGAAGTCGATGTGGTTCTGGTGTCGGTGGGTCGCGGCCCCAACACCGACGACGTCGGCCTCGAGTCGACTGCCGCGGTCGTTGACCGTGGTTTCGTCAAAGTCGACCTCACGACCATGCAGACCGACCAGGCCGGCCTCTACGCCGTGGGTGACATCGTGGCCGGAACTCCGCAACTCGCCCACGTGGGGTTCGCCGAGGGGATCGCTGCAGTCACTCATATCGCCACCGAGAAGGCCGCACCCGTTGACTACAAGGCCATCCCCCGCGTCACCTACAGCCACCCGGAGGTCGCCGAAGTCGGGCTCACCGAGGCGCAGGCCGGCGAGCAGGGCGAGATCGAAGTGACCAAGCACCTCTTTAACGGTGTCGGTCGCGCGATCATCATCGGTGAGAATCAGGGGTTCGTGAAGACGATCGCGATGAAGGACGGGCCGATCGTGGGCGCCGTCGTCGTTGGACCGTCCGCGGGTGAGATGATCCACGAGTTGATGTATGCGGTCGGTTGGGAAGCGCTTCCATCGGAGGCGGCTGCATTCATTCACGCCCATCCCACGCTGTCAGAAGCGGTTGGAGAAACCCTGCTGTCGGCCGCCGGTAAGAGCTTGCACTGAGAGGAGCGGGAAGATGTCGACGACGGTGAGCATGCCCCAGTTGGGGGAGACGGTGACGGAGGGGACGATTCTGCGTTGGGCGAAGCAGGTGGGTGACACTGTTGCCGTCGACGAGGTGTTGTTGGAGATTTCCACCGACAAGGTGGACACCGAGGTTCCGTCTCCTGTGGCGGGGACGATCCAGGAGATTTTGGTTGCGGAAGGTGACACGGTCGAAGTGGGGACCGCGCTGGCGGTGATCGGAGAGGCCGGTGAGAGCGACGGCGCGTCGTCCGGCGAGTCGTCAGAAGGCACGGCGGCCCCGACCGAATCCGCTCCGAACCAGGAGTCGGCGGACGAGCCCTCGCCCGAATCCGAGTCCGCACCCGAACCCGAACCGGCTCCCGAGTCTGAGCCGGCTCCCGAGCCTGAGCCGGCTCCCGAGTCTGAGCCGGCTCCCGAGTCTGAGCCGGCTCCCGAGCCCGCGGCACAGCCTGCGCCCGCCGCGGGATCGTCGTCGTCGGGACAATCGACGACGGTGAGCATGCCCCAGTTGGGGGAGACGGTGACGGAGGGGACGATTCTGCGTTGGGCGAAGCAGGTGGGTGACACTGTTGCCGTCGACGAGGTGTTGGTGGAGATTTCCACTGACAAGGTGGACACCGAGGTTCCGTCTCCTGCGGCGGGCACGATTCAGGAGATTTTGGTTGCGGAAGGTGACACGGTCGAAGTGGGGACCGCGCTGGCCGTGATCGGGGAGGCCGGCGCCGCTCCCGCAGCCGCGCCACAGGACGACGAGCCGGAGCCGCAGGCGGCTTCGGGATCCGAAACCGCGGCTCCGGAGCGGTCCGATTCGGCGGCTGCGTCCTCGGATGCGGCTGATCTGTCCGACCGCCTTCTGTCGCCGGTGGTGCGAAAGCTCGTGCGCGAGCATGGCCTCGATCTCGACGCGATCCCCGGCACGGGACAGGGCGGTCGCATCACCCGGAAGGACGTCGAAGCACACATCGAGTCCGGCGGGGCGGAGGCAACAACGGCGACGGAACCCGAGCCTGCTGCGGCGACACCGTCCGAGCCCGCGCCGGCGACGGCACCGTCTGAGCCCGCGCCCGCTCCGGAGCCGTCCAAGCCCGAGCCGGAACCCGCCGCGAAGTCCGCAACCCCGCCTGCGGCACCGAAGACGGGGAGCGGCGATTCCGAGGTCGTCGAACTGGACCGGTTGCGGGTGCGCATCGGCCAGAACATGATCAAGTCCAAGCAGACGGCTGCGCACGTGTGGACGTCCATGGAGGTCGACTACGAGCGGGTCGAGCGGGTGCGAGCCCGGCACAAGGAGGCGTTCAAGTCCGAGGAGGGCTTCTCGCTCACCTATCTGCCGTTCATCGCCCGGGCGACGATCGATGCGCTACGAGAGTTCCCTGTGGTCAACTCCGAGTTCCATCTCGAGGAACGACAGGCGATTTTCCACAAGACCGTGAACCTGGGGATTGCCATCGACCTGGACCAGAAGGGACTCGTTGTGGCGTCGATCAGGAACGCCGACGGACTGCGCCTTGTCGGTCTCGCCCGCCAGGTCAAGGTCCTCGCCGACAAGGCGCGCTCGGGCAAGCTCGAACCTGACGATGTCACCGGATCGACGTTCACGCTCACCAATCCCGGTCCGTTCGGCTCGTTCATGTCCGCGCCGGTCATCAACATCCCGAACACCGGGATTCTCTCCACCGACACGGTCGCCAAGCGCCCGGCCGTGGTCACATCGGCGGATGGTGAGGATGTGCTGGCAATTCGTCACATCGGGTATCTCGGTCTGTCCTGGGACCACCGGGCCTTCGACGGGTCGACCGCCGTGCTCTTCCTCAAGCGCATCAAGGACAACCTCGAGAACTGGGACTGGGAACAGGAACTGACGTGATCGCGTTGTACGGTGCGATGAGCTGGGTATGACAGAGACTCCGACACTCCGGACCCGGTGGCTTGGCAGGCTCCCATATCGGGAAGCGTGGGACCTGCAACGCGCCATCCACGAGGGCAAACACACCGGCCGCACCGCGGACGACTACCTGCTGCTGCTGGAGCACCCGCACACCTACACCGTGGGTAGGAACGGCGACGGCTCCAACCTTCTCGTCGAGCCAGACGCCCTGGCGGGATTCGATGCCGAACTCCATCACGTCGATCGTGGGGGCGACATCACCTACCACGGGCCGGGCCAACTGGTCGGGTACCCGATCGTCACCCTCGAGGACCCCAAGCGCATCGTCCCGTTCGTGCGCGACATCGAACAGGTGCTCATCGACGCGCTGGCCGAACTCGGCGTCGACGCCTGGCGCGAGTCGAGGCTGACGGGGGTGTGGACGGCTGCCGGCAAGGTCGCAGCCATCGGAGTGCGCGTGGCTCGCAAGACATCCATGCACGGTTTCGCCCTCAACCTGAACGCAGACATGTCGTACTTCGCGCGCATGAACCCGTGCGGAATCACTGACCGTCCGGTCGCGAACGTGTCCGAGCTCCTCGGTCGCAGCCTGTCGATCGAAGAAACCGTCGAGGTTCTCGTGCCGCATTTCGCCCGGGTGTTCGGCTATCTCGAGAACGAGGTGCAGCTGGGCGCCTTCTCCCGGAAACAGGGGCGCTCATTCGAGGTCGACCGGTTGCTCGAGGCGGGAACGTTCTCACCGGAGAAGCGAGCCGAAGAGCCTGTGCTCCTCAATGGGCGGCTCCCCGGCGAGCCACCCCGACCGGATTGGATGAAGGTCACCGCCCGGATGGATGGTGACTACACCGAGTTGAAGAAGATGATGCGCGGCCTCGAGCTCAACACGGTCTGTGAAGAGGCACGTTGTCCGAACATCTTCGAATGCTGGGGGATGGGGACCGCGACCCTGATGATCCTCGGGGACAAGTGCACCCGAGCCTGCAGCTTTTGCAACGTCATGACAGGCAAGCCCACCGAGTTCGACGTGCTCGAACCGTTCCGCGCGGCCGATGCCATCGCTCAGATGGACCTGTCCCACGCCGTCATCACCTCGGTCAACCGGGACGACCTCGCCGATGGCGGGAGCGGCATCTTCGCGGACACGATTCGCCAGGCGAGGCTGAGGTCGCCGTCCACCGACATCGAGGTGCTGATCCCGGACTTCAAGGGATCACACGACGATCTCGAGACGGTGCTCGCGGCAGACCCGGAGGTTCTCAACCACAACACCGAAACCGTGCTGCGCCTACAGCGCGAGATCCGCACATCCGCCAGCTACGGGAGGTCGCTCGCCCTGCTGGCGAGGGCAAAGTGGATCAACCCGAGCACCGTGACCAAGTCCGGGTTGATCGTGGGGATGGGCGAGACTCGCGAGGAGGTCCTGGGGGCACTCGCCGATCTGCGTGCCGTCGGGGTCGACATCATCACCATCGGCCAGTACCTGCGCCCGACCGCACGCCACCGGCCGATTCACCGCTACGTCCATCCCGACGAGTTCGCCGAGTACAAGCGGTTCGGCGAACACCTCGGAATACCCCACGTCGAATCGGGGCCCCTGGTGCGGTCGAGTTACCACGCCAAGGACGCCTCCGAGCGGGTGTTCGACCTGATCGGCCGATCGCGTCCCGCAGCAGTCCCGGGTGGACAGCCTGTGGCGATTTCTGCCCGTCGCTGACTCCGACCGGACGCGGCGCGATGCGCACTGCGGCAGCCGTCGTCATTCCGTCACGGTGAGTTCCAGGACCGTGTTCTGGACGAGACCGCTGTTCCAAAACCACCGTCCGACCACAGTATGGGTTCCAGGAGTCAGGCTCACGGTCGTCCGGAAGCGCTTTTCTTCCCTGGTCGCAGTTTCCACCGTTTCGGAATCGAGCGTCTGGGCGACCCCGTCGATGAGGAGTTCGAAGCGGGTGGCCGATGATGCGAACTCGCTCTGTTCGATCGGAGTGGCCGGCAGGCTGAGGTAGATCCCCTCGGAGATTTCGTACCCAGCGCGGTTGGGAACCGTGAACGCGCCTGAGCAGACCAGTCCGTCCTTGCTGCATTCCAGCCCGAGGCCCTGAGCCATCCCCAGCAGGACGTAGACAGGTTCGAGGTCGAGTCCGCGGGCGAGGAACGACGCCATTTCGTCTCTCCGCACGAGACCGGAAGGACAGAACTGACCTGCCGCGCAGCCGAGCGTGATGCCTTCTGCGGCGATCGCACCGATGTTTGCGACGTGAACGTTGCCCGCCGTGTCGGTGAAAGGACTCGCCGCGGCGGCGAGCTCGAAGGCCCTCGCCAGGAACGACGCCATCTCGTCTCTTCGGACGGGGCTCGCCGGGCAGTAGCGGCCGGCGTCACAGCCGAGGGTGATGCCCGCCTCGGCGATGGCGTTGATCGAACCGGCATGGATGTTGCCGGCGACGTCGGAGAACGCACCGGTGGCCTGCGCCGGGAGGTCGAGTGCCCTGGCCAGGAACGATGCCATCTCGTCGCGCCGGACCGTGCCGGCGGGACAGTACAGGCCGGCGCCGCACCCCAAGGTGATGCCTTCGACGGCGATCGCCTGGATGTTCGGCTCATGCACGTTTCCGTCGTCGTCGGTGAAGGTCCCGCTCAGCGGCGCCGCCTGGGACGGTGTGCCGACAGCCAGCAGCGAGACAACGAGTCCGAGGACCACGAGACGTTTCATGCGATCTCGATCCGGGCGAGAACGTCGTTGATGGTTGCCAGCAGGTCGGCACGGTCGACGTGGGAACCGACGACCACATAGAGACAGAACGCACGTCCGGCCGACTGAAAGAACGCCTGACAGCCCCCCTGTCCCTCGACGCGTCGTTGCAGCGTGTCTCGCCCGAAGTCACTCGCCCGGAGCGGATGGGGGAGACCCTTGGTCGAGAACAAGGGCTGGGCCGTGGCGGATGGGTCGAATTCGAGCAGCACGATGAGAGTGTCGGTCCAGCCCATCAACTCGACGGCCCCTCCTCCGTAGTCCCCTCGTCGTTCGGGGAGCGGGAAGCTGGCGAGGTGCGTCACAGATCGCCGGATGGCGCCATCGTCGAGGACGGTTGCTTCGGCGATTCCGCCGTCCCAACCGGGTGGCAGTTCCACGGAGATGCCCGAGGCAGCCAGGAGGCTCACCGGGTCACACTCCCCACACCAGTCCGGTGATCCCGATCAGCACGATCGCGATGCCCGCACCCACGTGTACCGGCTGGGCCAGCCGGGCCAGAACGGTGTGGAAGCGGGTGAGACGCGAAGGGCGGTCGATCCAGCCGGCTGCGAGCGGTGCCACGGTTCTGGTCATTCCGAACACTCCCCCAACCACGGCGCCGGAGACCGCCGATCCGGACAGTAATTTGGCGGCGAGCACCGCCCACACGCCCCAGGTGACGATGAACGTGCTGATGCCGGAGCCGAGCTGGACACCGAAACCGAAGCCGTAGACCGTCCCACGGAGGTTGCCGATCCATCGTTCGTTCACCTGTCTGCTGGGGCCAGGGGCACGCACTCCGCTGAGGTCGAGGCCGCCGGCGATCAGCGCCAGGCATCCGACGACCAGCAAGGCGACGTCGGTCCTGGGCGCGAAGGTCGAACCGATGGCGCCCAACACCGATCCCACGGCTGCACCGCCCAGCACCGCGCCGGCCGTGAACGCCGCGATCGTCACCGACCACCGATTTCCGCGTGCCCGCTCGCCGAGCGGGTGGATGCTGGACAGCATCGACTCGCCTCATGGCGACCAGTGGGATCGGATGGCAGCGGCCACGGCGAGGAGGGAGGCGAGGAGGGTCATGCACCGTTGGGCTTTCGGAAGAGCGTCGCATCGCCCGGGGCGATACCTGCCCGGCGGAGTTCTTCATCCGAGTCGACCAGCCGCTCTCGGGTCGAACGGCGCAGATCGGTGGCCGAGCCGTCATCGCCCAAAGAGCGCCGGATCATCTCCAGGAGCCGTGACCAGTTCGCGGCCGAGCCCTCGCCGAGCACGGCGCCGTCGGCCGTGTCGATCAACTGGAAGTACGGAGTTCCCGGCACCCGGAAGGCGTCCCACGTGTCCGACGACAGGACCATCGGAATGTCTCGGGGCGCGAGGGTACGGAGCTCCGATGTGCTCTCCGCTGCGGCATCCTTGGTCACGATGACCGGGCGTATGTCCGGATGGGGGAGGTCGAGTTCCTTGCCGAACGACGTCCAGAAAGCCTTGCAGGTCGAACACCCGCTGGAGAGGAATGCGACGAGGAGGTAACCCCGCGATTCTGTGAGGGCGAAGCTGCGGGCCTCTCCCTCCAACGTGATTCCGGAGATGGCTCCGACGGGCGTTTGACCGGTACTGCGACGGGTCGGGCCGAGTCCGATCGAACCTGGCGCGTTCGGGGCCGGCCCGTCCCCCGCACCGAGACGGTCCAGGGTGCGGAGAATGTCGGCGTGAGACCGCAGGAGGCCCGCGACGAGCACGGCCAGCAGCAGGATCACGATGCCTTCCAGAATGACCAGGGCGAGCATCAGCGTCGCCTCCAGACCACGGGGGTGTCTCCGGGGGTGCCGAACGCGAACTGGACCTCGCTCGAGCCGTCGAACGAATTCGAAAGCGACCAGGACCCGCCTTCGAACCGGCCCGGGGTGTCGACCCCGTCACCGTTCCAGTCGCCCACGATCGGCGTACCGGTGGGGGATCCGAAGTCGAACTCCAGGTCGGGTGGGCCGGGGGTGGCGGTGTGGCGAAGCAGCCATCGGGTCCCCCTCACCACCCCGATGCCGTCGCGTCCGTTGCCCGTCCAGTCCCCGACAACGGGGATGTCGCCCGGCTCGCCGAATGTGAAGGAGATGTCGGACGGACCCGACGAGTTGCGGTTGCGCAGAAGCCATTGGTTCCCTCGCACGACTCCCGCGGTGTGGACGCCATTGCCCACCCAGTCGCCTGCGACGGGGATGTCCCCCGGTTGGCCGTACTCGAAGGAGTGGTCGGGTCGCCCGGGCCCTTCGATATGGCGGAGATACCAGGTCAGCGTGTCCCGGCCGATCGTCCCGTGGCGTGCCCCGCGAACCACCGCCGCCGTGGCGACTCCCGAGCCCAGCCAGTCCGCCATCAACGGAATGTCGCCCACCGCGCCAAGCGCGAACTGCTGGCTGGGGTTGCCGTTGTCGAGCGTGTCGCGGAGGTACCACGTGTTCGACCGGACCACACCGGGCCGGGCGCGATACGGTCCCAGCGGCGGGTGGAGACAGGCGGAGTCATGGCGGGCGGTCCCGTCGTCCCTGGCGTCGACGGTGGTGCACGTCGAGTCCCACTCCCACGGCGGCACGCAGGTGATGACCCGGCAGACGATGGGGCCGATGCATTCGATGTGCTGGTTGCACTGGCCGTAGCGGAAGCGGGTGCAGCAGGTCTTCCAGAGGTCACACCGGTCGAGTTCGCAATGACAGTTGCAGTCGACGCAATCGTTGCCGCAGGTTCCGGAGGAACCGCAGCCGCATCCGCCGCACGACTCGGTGTGACAATCCATGTAGTAGCGGGAGTTTCCGTTGCAGTAGCCCGATCCTTCGGCTCGCCACCATCCGCCGACGACCGAGCCGGGAGGACACGTGTTGGTTCCGGTGGCAGTGCAACAGAACTCCGTCCATCCGGAGCGGCATTGCGAACCCGGCGGACAGTCGTTGGGGAGCACGATTGCCTGATACGCGGTGATCGGTCGGAGCGCATAGGCCATCGGTGCGGTGACGATCGCCGAACCGGCCATCGCCATACGGCGCAGGAATCCCCGTCGGCTGGTGTGCTCGCCGAGGGTCCGCGATGCCAGTTCCACGAGTCGGCGGCTCACGTGGCACCCCTCGTGAGGACAGTCGGTACGTCAGACAGCACGAGCGCCAGTAGCGCGGCTCCGATGCCCAGGAACCCGACGTACGGGATGCCCGATGCGGGCTGTGCGGACAGAAGGCCGAAGAGGTCGGCACCGCTGTCAGCCATGACCGCCACGGCTGTCGTCGCGGCCGACACGTTGACACCGACGTGGATCCACCCGGGCGGTGTGTCCGATGTGCCGAAGCACCCACACGACTGAAGCGGCAGTCGGCGCAGCAGGGCGGTGACGACGAAGAGGGCGAATCCCGCGTAGAAGAGCGCCACCGCGGCAGGAACCAGGGGAGAGGTCAGCGCGAGCGCGGCCGCCCCAACGACGATCTCGCCGACAGCCAGAATCGTCACGACTCCCCTGGACGACGGGAGACCGGCAATTCCCAGCGCGCCCCGCGTCGGTTCCGGGTCACGGAGCTTGCTTCCCCCACTCAGCACCAGGAGGGCGACGGTGATGAAATACCACCCCTCCAACATGACGTGACAGGGTAGCGGTGATCCCTCCCCGCAAGGCATGCCCGCCGTGGCCCACCGGCCCCCGGCATCCGCCGGTAGCCTGTCGGACTCATGGCGTATCGACTCGACCATCTCGACACTCTCGAGGCGGAAGCGATTCACATCATCCGGGAGGCGGTCGCCGAATCCGAGCGACCCGTGGTGCTCTTCTCCGGTGGCAAGGACTCGGCGGTTGTGCTCCGTCTCGCCGTGAAGGCCTTCGCTCCCGCGCGGCTTCCGTTCCCCGTCCTGCACGTTGACACCGGTCACAACTTCCCGGAAGTGATCGACTTCAGAGACCGAATCCTGGCCGAGGTGGGCGCAGAGCTGATCGTGGCGTCGGTCCAGGAGGCGATCGACGCCGGGCGGGTCGTGGAGGAATCCGGACCCCGTGCATCGCGAAACCGTCTCCAGACCGAGACGCTGCTTCACGCCATCAGCCAGCATCGGTTCGACCTGCTGTTCGGCGGAGCTCGGCGCGACGAGGAACGATCCCGGGCAAAAGAGCGGGTGTTCTCGCACCGCGACGAGTTCGGACAATGGGACCCCAAGAATCAGCGTCCCGAAGTGTGGAGCCTCTACAACCCTCGGAAACGGATCGGCGAGAATCTGCGCGTCTTTCCGATCTCCAACTGGACCGAGATGGATGTCATGGACTACTCCAAGCGGGAGTCCATCGAACTGCCGTCGATCTACTTCTCCCACACTCGCAGGGTTTTCCTGCGTGACGGAATGTGGATGGCGGAGAGCCCCTTCATCTCCCGGATGGATGACGAGGAGGTGGTGGAGCGCGTGGTCCGTTTCCGCACCGTCGGCGACATGAGCTGTACTGCCGCGGTGGAATCGAGTGCGAAATCGCTCGATGAGGTCATTGCCGAGGTTGCGATCAGCCGTACGTCGGAGCGCGGGGCCAGCCGGGCCGACGACAGGACCTCCGAGGCGGCCATGGAAGACCGCAAGCGCGAGGGGTATTTCTGATGGAACTGGTGCGCCTCGCCACGACGGGATCGGTCGACGACGGCAAGTCGACGCTCATCGGACGACTGCTGCTCGACACCAAGCAGATCTTCGAAGACCAGCTCATGGCCGTGGAAGAGGCTTCGCGGCGGCGAGGAGCTGACTACGTCGATCTCGCCCTGCTCACCGACGGGCTCCGCGCGGAGCGCGAGCAGGGCATCACCATCGATGTCGCGTATCGGTACTTCGCCACCCCGAAGCGAAAGTTCATCCTCGCCGACACTCCGGGGCACATTCAGTACACGAGGAACATGGTGACCGGGGCGTCGACCGCCGATGTCGTGATGCTTCTCGTCGACGCCCGCAACGGCATTCTCGAACAGACCCGCCGGCACGCGTTTCTCGCATCCCTGTTGGGGGTGCCGCATCTCGTGCTGTGTGTGAACAAGATGGATCTGGTCGACTGGGACGAGGCGGTGTACGACGCCATCACCGACGAGTTCCGGGGTTTCGCCACCAAGTTGCAGGTCACCGACCTGCGGTTCGTCCCCATCTCCGCACTGGAGGGCGACAACGTCGTCGATCGTTCGAAGCACATGGACTGGTACCACGGTCCGTCGGTGTTGGAGGTGCTGGAGGAGATCCACGTCGCGTCCGACCGGAACCTCGTCGACTGTCGGTTCCCGGTGCAGTACGTCATTCGACCGCACACGATGGAACACCAGGACTACCGCGGATATGCGGGCCAGATCGCCGGGGGCACCTGGAAGGTGGGCGACGACGTGGTGGCGCTGCCCAGCGGGTTCACATCCCGGATCGCTGCGATCGACACTCCGGACGGGCCCGTGGACGAGGCGGTCCCGCCGATGTCGGTGACACTGCGGCTCTCCGACGAGATCGACATCAGTCGCGGAGACATGCTGTGCCGCCCGCACAACCGTCCCCATGTCGGACAGGATGTGCAGGCCATGGTCTGCTGGATGTCCTCGGACAGCACCCTGCAGCCCGGACAGAAACTCGCCATCAAACACACGACACGTTGGGGACGGGCGCTCGTGGAGGGTCTCCAGTACCGCTTGGACGTCAACACCCTGCATCGAGACGACAGCGCCACGAAGTTGGAGCTGAACGAGATCGGGCGGGTGTCTCTTCGCACCACGGCGCCGCTGTTCTTCGACGAGTACTCGCGGAACCGGACCACCGGATCGTTCATCCTGGTGGAGGAGTCAACGAACGCCACAGTCGGGGCGGGAATGCTCCTCGGGCCGAAATGACCGAGGTCGTCTGGCATGCAGGTTCGGTGCAAGCCGATCGGCGGGTCGCCACGACCGGCGGGCGCGGCGGGACCGTGTGGTTGACGGGCCTGTCCGGGAGCGGCAAGTCGACGATCGCCTACCGTCTCGAAGAACAACTCGTCTCCGCAGGACGCGCCGCCTATGTGCTCGACGGCGACAACGTCCGCCACGGCCTCAACGCCGACCTCGGCTTTTCGCCTGAGGATCGAACCGAGAACGTGCGCCGCGTCGGTGAAGTGGCCCGACTGATGGCAGATGCCGGCCTCGTCGTCGCCGTGCCGCTCATCAGTCCCTATCGCGCCGATCGTGAGCGGGTTCGCGCAGCACACGATGCGGCAGGAATCCCTTTCATCGAGGTGTGGATCTCGACACCGCTGGACGTGTGTGAGTCCCGCGACCCCAAAGGCCTCTACTCCCGGGCCCGCGCCGGACTCATTCCGTCGTTCACCGGCATCGACGCCCCGTATGAGGCGCCGTCCGCTCCTGAGCTCGCATTGGACACGTCCGTCATCGACACCGAAAGCTGCGTGGAGCGAATACTCGCCCTGCTGGGATGACCGACGAGCGGGAGGCAGCAGCACACGACCTCGATCCGTATACCCTCGCTGTCATGTCCGATTCACTGGAGCAACTCGCCGTCAACACCATCAAGGGCCTCGCCATGGACGGGGTCCAGAAGGCCAACTCGGGGCATCCGGGGATGCCGATGGGCATGGCCGACATCGCGGTCACGCTGTGGGGTCGCTTCCTCACCGTCGACCCCGATGCGCCGGAGTGGATCGATCGGGATCGTTTCGTCGTGTCCAACGGGCACGGTTCGATGCTCCTCTATTCGCTCCTGCACCTGTCCGGCTTTCCCCTCGACATGGACCAGCTGAGGAATTTCCGGCAGTGGGGGAGTCATACGGCGGGCCACCCCGAGATCGATCATGGCCTCGGCATCGAGATGACCACCGGGCCGCTGGGACAGGGTTTCGGCACTGGCGTCGGGATGGCCATCGCGGAAGCCCATCTGCGTGCTCGGCTGGGTTCTGATCTCGTCGACCACCGCACGTACGGCTTCGTGTCCGACGGCGACCTGCAGGAAGGTGTGAGTGCCGAGTCGGCGTCTCTGGCCGGACACCTCGAGCTCGGGCGCCTCACCTACTACTACGACGACAACGAGATCTCCATCGACGGGGACACCGACAAGACGTTCACAGAGGACGTGCCGGCCCGGTTCCGCGCGGTCGGGTGGCATGTCCTCGACATCGACGGCCACGATCGGGAAGCCGTCGCCGCTGCCACCGTCGCCGCTCGGGAAGTGGAGGACCAGCCTTCGCTGATCGTCTGTCACACCGTGATCGCCCGGGGCGCCCCCACCAAGGCGGGGACGGCCGGCTCGCACGGTTCCCCACTCGGCGACGACGAGATCCGAGGTGCGAAAGAAGCGATGGGTCTTCCGGTCGACGAGGCGTTCCACGTTCCCGACGAGGTCTACGGGTTCTTCGGTGAGGCGATGAATCGGGGTCGCGACGCGCATGCTGGGTGGGAGCGCCGGCACGCCGACGCCATGCAGGACGAACTCACCGTGGCGACATGGGACGCGTTCTACGGTTCCGACCCGGTGGTGTTGGAGGATCCCGGGTTCGAGGTCGGAAAAGCTCAAGCGACTCGGGCGTCGTCGGGACAGCTCTTCGAACAGATCGGGGAGAAAGCCCAGAACTTCCTGGGAGGCTCCGCCGATCTCGTCGAGTCCACCAAGACCCTCCTCGATCACGACCGCATCCTCTCCGCAGACGATCCCGGGGCCCGCGACATCGCCTTCGGCATCCGCGAGCACGCGATGGGCACGATCGTCAATGGCATGGCGGTGCATGGCGGGCTCCGGCCGTACGGCGCCACCTTCTTCGTGTTCAGCGACTACATGCGTCCGGCAGTGCGGCTGAGTGCGCTGATGGACGCCCCGTCGATCTGGGTGTGGACGCACGACTCGGTCTTCCTCGGCGAGGACGGGCCCACCCATCAGCCGATCGAACATCTGGCGTCGCTGCGGGCGATGCCCAATCTCGATCTCATCCGCCCGGCCGATGCCGGGGAGGTGCTGGAGGCGTGGGAGCTCGCACTGAATCGCACCGACGGCCCCACCGCACTCGTCCTGACTCGCCAGAACGTGCCGACGCTGGACCGCCCCACCGGCGGGGTGGCACGAGGCGGGTACGTGCTGCGGGACGGCACCGACGTGGTGGTTGTCGCGACCGGGTCGGAGGTGTCTGTCGCACTGGACGCCGCGGACGTGCTGGAGAGCCGCGGGATTTCGGTGCGGGTCGTGTCACTGCCGAGTTGGTTCCGCTTCTTCGCCCAGTCCGACGAGTACCGACGCGAAGTCCTGGGCGAGGGGATTCCCCGGGTGAGCGTCGAAGCCGCCTCCACCTTCGGATGGGAACGTGTCGTCGGTATTGACGGCCTGACGATCGGGTTGGATCATTTCGGCGCGAGTGCCCCGGCTGGCGTGATCGCCGAACAGTTCGGTTTCACCGGTCCCGCCGTTGCCGAGCGAATCGCCGACTGGCTGTCGTGACATTCGATCCCGTCCTGCTGCTCGCGATGTGGGCGGCGGGTCTCTCACTGTGTGCCGCGCTGGTTGGGTGGTGGAAGGTGGCCCGAACCGGATATCTGTGGCTGGCGGGCGGGGTCGTCGTGCTGGTCGGTCTCGCCGCGGGATTCTCCGAACCGGTCGCCGTCGTGGCACTGGTCCTGGCAGCCGGGGGCGGACTGCTGGCTCGCCGACCGCAGCTGAGCGCCGTCGCGTTCGCCGCTGCGGCCGTCGCCTTCTTCGTCGTCGGCGTCGAACGCGACAGCTTCATCCCTGTGTTCACGGGTGCCGCCGCCTTGGGGGGGATCACCGCAGAGATGCTGCTCGGCCACTGGTATCTGGTGGATCCGAAGTTGCCGCGTTGGGTGTTGAAACGACTCGACCTGATCGCAGGTGCGGGAGTCCTCGCCGACGTGGTGGTTGCCGCGGTGGTGGGCACCCTGCCGGCACCCCGCGACCTGATGGGAGTTGCCTATCTGATGCTCGCCGTGACGTCACTCGTTCTCGTGGTGGCCGTCTGGTACTCGCTGCGGGAGAAGGGCTACGAGGGCGTGATGGCCGCCACCGGCCTGTCCTACCTCGCCACCCTCACCGTCCTCGGCACCACCTTCCTCGCCCGCATCTGACGCACAGGGTCAGGATAGGCAGGCCGGCTTCGCCGACTGTTTCTCTGTTCCGCCCGAAAAAGCTTCGCTTTCGGGCGGGAAGCCGACGGATGGGGCTCGCGAGCTCGCCCAATCCGCGCGGCTTCGCGAATGAGCGCGTCAGGAATGACGCGGTTCGCGTGGCGAAAACGGTCCTGGGAGCGTCTGCGGCGTACCATCGCGCCGATGCGGCGTCGGATACTCGCCCGGATCTTTCTGCTCGACCTGGCAGCCTTGGCCGTGGGTTTCGTCGCGGCCTCGGTCTACACCTTCGGGACGATCTTCCCGTGGAACGCCGGGTTCGAGTTCGTCCGGCCCGGCCAGAGTGTGTTCCCACTGCTCGGCATCCTGGTGGGAGGCCTCGCACTCGGTTCGTTCGTGTCGTCTCGCAGCTGGGGTGCCGGCATGCCGCGCCCCACCTATGGTCGAGCCGTCTCCAACGTCACGGCGATGGTCGTGGTCGTTGCGTTGGCCGAGTTCTTCGTCCGTGACCAGTTCTATTACTCCCGTACCTATGTGGCGGCGACCGCGGTCGTGACGTTCGCGGCGGCCCTTCTCCATCGGGCGATCGCACGGGCGCGGCCCTGGAACGAGCCGGTGGCATTGATCACCCATGAGAAGAAGCTGGTCGAAGACCTGCAAGGCGCCCCGCACATCACGGTGGTCGACGTGCTGGACCCCGAATCGCACGCACCTCCCGGACCCCTGCCACGAGGCACCACGCTCGCTCTCGACCTGCGTGCGGTCCTCTCCGACCCGATGGCCCAGTACATCTCCTCGTCGAACCTGGCGGGATACCGCATTCGCCCGTTGGTCGACGTCTACGAAGAGCACACGGGACGACTCGCGATCGTGCATCTCGCCGAAGGATGGGAACTGCAGACGCCGATGCGGGCCACCCAGACGTTCCAATCCATGAAGCGTGTCGTCGACGTCGCCCTGACGGTGCTCGCCGCACCGCTTGCACTCGTGCTCGGAATGCTGATCTGGATCGCCGTCCGGATCGACTCGCGAGGTCCGGCGATCTTCCGCCAGGCGCGGACGGGGCGGGGTGGCCGCACGTTCACCCTGTACAAGTTTCGGACGATGGTCGACGGAGCCGACGCGGACGGCGCGCAGTTCGCGCAGGTCGCCGATCCCCGTCTGACGAGGGTGGGGAGGGTGTTGCGCAAGGTGCGGATGGACGAGCTTCCCCAACTGTGGAACGTCCTGAGGGGCGATCTGAGCCTGGTGGGCCCACGTCCGGAGCAGCCGAGTTTCGTCGAGCAGTTCGCCTTGTCGATCCCGTTCTACGAGCACCGCCACCTGATTCGACCGGGTCTGACCGGCTGGGCGCAGGTCAACTACGGCTACGCCGACGACGAGGCGGACACGATCGAGAAGCTCACCTACGACCTCTACTACGTCAAGCACATGTCGCCCTGGCTCGACATCAACATCTTCGGTCGTTCGATCTGGACGGTGCTGTCGGGCTTCGGAGCTCAGTGACGGATTCGCCCTCCACCGCATTCTCGACGCTGATTCCCGCGTATACGCGGGATGCAACCCTGGGTTTGCTTCTTAGCCCACGGCGGTGGTGAGGGAGAGGATCTCGTCGACGTCGTAGTCCACCGACGTTTCGGTGGGCGGCACCGGGATCGGTTCCCAGGTGCCGCCGTCCACTCGGTAGCGGGCTGCCCAGCGGTACGACACGACGAGTTCGTACGCATCCAGTGTCCGATGACAGCGCGGTCCGCCCGGCGTCTCACAGGTCTTCACCTCGTAGAGGTGACCGAATCCCCCGTCAGGCCAGCCGGTCAGCATCCCGAATGCCGCCGCGGGCACCACGACCGTCGACCCGTCGCCCCAGTCGATCTCCACCACCTCCACGTACGTCTCCACCTCGATCGTGCGACCCGAGTGCGGCGAGACCAGCGAATCGGTCCACGTCGCCGGCGGGCGGTCGGTGACGAACACTTCCATGCCGACGACGCCGGACCCGGGAGGCGGGTCGACGATGGCCCCGGGCGTGGGATGGTCGTAGCGGGCGAGCAACTCGTACGCCTCCATCAGCGCGGTGGGAGCTTCGGTGGGTTCGGACACACACCGTGGATACACCGCATCGATGAGGATCGGTCCGCCCTCCACCCCGTCGGGATCGATGCCCATCGTGGCGTTCCCGTCGTCGTCGACTCCCAGCAGGACCCAGTCCGAACCTCGGGTCGTCCAAAACCAGCACACCCCGTCGCCATCGGTACCCACCTGGGGTGCGAGCACCACGGGCACCTCGGAGACCGACCCGTATTCGACGGTCTCAGCCTCGCCGGCGAGACGACAGCGCGTGGTCTGGACGGCGCTCTCGTCGCCCCTGTCGTCGACTTCGGTCCAGCAGGTCCACGTCTCGGCCGCGTCGGCCGTCAGCGGCATCGACAGGACGAGGACGACGATCAGCGCCGTTGCATGTGATCGCATGCGACCTGCCACAACTCCTGTTCGTACTTGTACGACACGGCCCGACCCCACCCGTCGCCGACCCGGAAGAAGACGTCCACGGCTTCCATCACCTCGTCGATGTCGACGAAGGCCCGGAAGTCGACGTCGGCCGAGGTCACCAGACAGTCCGGTCGGTCCAACAGCACGTTCTTGAGTTCCACGCCGAGGGTGTCGCGAGTGGGTGTCGCCGTGAACTGGAGGGTCTCGAAGGCGGCGATGCCTTGTTCCAGGACTGCATCGCTCCCTGCCGCCCGGTCGAGGGTTTCGGGATCCTGGCGATGGATGCCGTCGAACCAGGCGAAGTAGAAGTCGGCGACGATGCCTTCGATCTCCGACCAACGGTCGACCTGTGTTGTGCTCGTCGTCCGAGGAGGCGGAGTCGTGCTGGTCGTTGCCGGTGCCGTGGTGGTGGTGGATGCCATGGCGACCACGACCTGTTCGGGTGGCCGTATCGCCAGGATGGTGAACGCCGCGAGAGCGGCGACGATGACGAGTGCGACTCCATGTCGCGTCCGGTTCATTGGGAGCCTCCAGTCCTTCCTTGGACGGTCGGACACCGTACGCGCCGCTCGAAGGAGGTCCAGGCACCGATTTTCGCGCTTTCGCCGGGCCGAGTGTCGCGTACCCTGGGTTCCCAGGTACCCCCAGGAGCCCTGGGAACCCAGGGTACGC
>JBBDHV010000031.1:0-109039 GCA_040880725.1 Acidimicrobiia bacterium | reverse complement strand
AGAGCGCTGGTCTGAAAAACCAGAGGTCGGCGGTTCGACCCCGCCCCTGACCACCGTCCAACCAGCTGCGCTCACGCCCGACGCGCGTTGTGGCAATCGGGTTTTCGGACGATTTCGCGCTGTTCCTGAGACGAGCTGCGTCACACCGCAACGATGGCAGACGGCGGGGCGCCCTGACGTCAGAGGCTGCCTATTCTTCCTGGCAACTGCCTAGTCAAGTTGGTAACTGCCTACTAGAGTTGGCATCATGGATCTTGGACATCCGCTCTCATCCTTGGTGACCAACCTTTCAGGACAGGTCCTCGAGGTGTTGGCCAACACCTCTTATCCCCTGTCAGGCCGCCATGTGATGCGGCTGTTGCGTCGAAAAGCCAGCCAGCAGGGTGTCCAGAATGCCCTCGACGAACTCGCTTCTCACGGGCTGGTCGAACGGGTCTTCGCCGGGGGATCGATCCTCAACACCCTGAACCGGGACCACATCCTGGCTCCCTACATCATCGGCATCGTCAACCTGAGGAATGAACTAATCGACCGAATTGCGACGATCGTCGGCGAGGAAGCTTCCGAAGCGAATCGGGCGATCCTGTTCGGTTCTCTGGCCCGCGGCAGTGCCGACGAGGAGAGCGACATCGACATCGCCTTGGTATGGCCAGATGAGGAATCACAGGAAAACACCAACGAGAACATCGCTGTTCGGGTCGATCAGCTGACCGGAAACGCGTGCAACCTCCTTCACTACACCGCAGTCGAGTTCGACGACCTCGCGGAGAGGGCAGCAGAGTTGTACGTCGCCATCGAGTCCGAGGGGATCGATCTGATTGGAGCTCTGTCCCGGTGATGGTCAGAAAATCGTCAAGAACCCGGCCCTGCGGGCCTTACGACGCAGACCAGCGACACGCCCAAGCCAAGGCCTTCGCCGAACTTGCTGAATTGGATCCTGCATCCGACGACGGACCGACACGTTCGGCGGCAGTCAGCAACGCTGTCCTCGCGGGTATCGCAGCTGCCGATTCGATCTGCTGCCGACGTCTCGGCCGCCACGCCGCAGGGGACGACCACCAACGAGCAATCGCGCTCGTCGAGGAGGCAGGAGACGTAGGCCAGGGGGCGAGGCGCCATCTGGAGACGCTGTTGTCGATCAAACACAAGGCACAGTACGAAGAGGTCGACCCCACGATCCCGGAGGCGAGAAGGGCGATCCGCGCCATGCGCTCCATCCTCGAACTCGCCGCCCAGGCCTGAGCGGTGCGGACTCCTCGCGGACTGCCGAACAACCTCCTCAGGTCAGACCGCTGGATCTGCCGGGCGGAGGTCGAGGAGAACGCCTGAAGGACACGGTCCGCGGAGTTCAACAGGAGGATTGACGTGCAATATATTCCTTGCAAGGAATATATTGCACTGATAGGTTGGCTGACATGGAGGCATCGACATTCCGAGCGCTCGGCGAACCGAGTCGGTTGCGGATCGTCGAGGCGTTACGACATGGACCGGCCTCGGTCGGAGAACTCGCGGAGGTTCTCGAAATTCGGCAACCGCAGGTCTCGAAACACCTGCGAGTACTCGGCGAGGCCGGGATCGTCGTCGTGGAGCCCGTGGCGAGGCATCGGATCTATCGCCTCGACGAAGAGCCGTTCGAGCAGATCGTTCACTGGGTGGACTCGTTCGAGCGGCTGTGGGACGCCCGGTTGAATTCGCTGGAGCGGTACCTGGACTCCGTCAGGCGCGCCGCCGAAACCGAATGACAGCGAAAGAAACCGAGGACTCGCGATGATCACCCAACTGTTCAAGAAGAAGAAGGACCTCAACTTCGAGCGCACCTACGAGGCGCCGGTGGAAGCCGTGTGGCAGGCATGGACGCAGGCCGAGCAACTCCGGGAGTGGTGGGGTCCTGAGAACACCACGATCGTCGAGTGCGAGATCGATCCCCGTGTCGGCGGACAGATCCGCGTCGTCATGGAAGCCGGCGAGGGAATGGGCAAGTACGCAGGCACGCGGTGGCCGCTCGCCGGGACCATCTCACACATCGAGGAGAACGCCCGGTTGACCTACGACGCCCGGTCCTGGACCGAAGGCAAGGAAGAGACCACGACGATCCACCACGTCAACGATCTCACGTTGACCGAAGAAGGTGGTGTGACGGTGCTCAAACTGAACATCTCCATCACGAGCATTGGCTCGGAGGCGAAGATGGCGGCGTTCGGCATGAAGTGGGGCTACAAGCAGCAACTCGACACCCTCGCCGAGTTCCTCTCGAAGGGCATCTGAGCTTCCCGACCATCGGCCAGGACCTGGCGGGTAGCGTGGCTCGATGCCGCAACGCACCGCACTCGTCACAGGATCTGCCCGGGGAATCGGGGATGCCACAGCTCGCAGGCTGGCTGCCGATGGCCTGCGAGTGGTGGGTCTCGACCGTCTCCCGCACGACGGACCGCACCTCGACCGGGTACTGGAAGTCGACCTGATCGATCCTGACGCGATCGCCGGGGCCTTGGAAGGTGTCGGACCGGTCGATGTGCTGGTCAACAACGCCGCCATCCTCACCCAGGTCGAGTTTGCCGACGTCACTCCCGAGGTCATCGATCTCACGATGGCCGTCAACTTCCGCGCCCCGGTTTTGCTGGCCCAGGCGGTGCTGCCTCACATGCGAGCGGCCGGGTGGGGGCGCATCATCAACATCTCCAGCATCGGCGCCCGGCACGGCGGAATGCCCCCATCCTCGATGTACGCGGCATCCAAGTCGGCGCTGTTGTCGCTGACCCGATATCTCGCCCAGTACAACGGCGAACACGGCATCACGGTCAACGCCATCGCCCCGGGAGGGATCTCCACGGCGATGGCGGCACCGGTGCCATCGCCGGAATCGATCGCACAGATCCCTCTGCGGAGACGCGCCGAGCCGTCCGAGGTGGCATCAGTGGTGTCGTTCCTCGCCGGCGACGACGGTTCCTACGTCAACGGGGTGACCCTCGATGTGAACGGCGGCCGGATGATGGTCTGAAGCCGGACCCCGGCTATCGCCAGACCGCCAGGATCACGCCCATCACCGCGTAACCGATGATGACGTAAGGGGCGTTGACCTTGAAGAGGGCATTTCCCCGGCCCTCGTATCCCGTGGTCACGAGCATCTGGGTGACGACCAAACCCACCGCGACGACCAGTCCGAGCACCAGTCCGTCCGCAAAGCTGTCCGCACCCACCGCCACCGAGATGAGACCGAGCACCACCGCCGACACCAGCCATCCGACGAAGTTGATCGCCAGGGGTGTCATGTCTGGCGTTCCTTTGACGTCGGGGTCGAGTCCAAGCGCCGAGCGATACTGACGGCCCATGAGCGCGTCGGTGTACCAGAGCGCCCCGATCCCGAAATAGGCGAGCCCTGCCACCAGGACCGCCGGCCAGTTCAAGTCTCCGAACGCATCGAGCAACACAGAACCCTCCTTCGCTGCAGCAAGGCTACGCACTCCGTCAATGCACGGGGAGAACGAACGATGTCGGTCGGATCGACCCGGCTTCGCTGAACAGGGGTAGAAGCCGTCATGCCCTGCGGCCGGTGAGCGCGAGCAATCGTGTCTGCTCGTCCATGGCCTCCACGTCGCTGATACTCCTGATCGGATCAGGCGTGTGGCCGTGGCCGGCGACTGTGGCCTTCGGCCTCGCCTTCGCCGGGTGCCTGCGGCGACTGCGGCGTATCTTCGCGACCATCTCTCCGCCCGCGAGTTCGGATCGGCGTTCGGGGTCATCCCCCTCAATGTGCGCCAGCTTGCGAGCGCACTCCGACCAGATGCCGTGCCACCCGCAATGCCGCCTGACTGCGGGGTGGATCTGTGACAGGCGGGGCCCAAGAGCCCGCCGGACGGCCCCTCAGTCGGCGTCCAGTGTCTCCAGCAGGGTGAATCGGCGTTCGTGGGCGAGGAGGCCGGCTCGGCGGGTGGCCACTCGGTAGACGAGCACGGCGTATCCGACGGCCACCGCGGCCGCCACCGTCGCCCACAGGGGGGATGACAGGAACGCCGGGACTCCCACCAACAGCAGCGGAGGGACGGTGAGCAAGCCGGACGCCATGATGCCCAGCATCGTGGCGATGAACGCTCCCCCCGAGATGTTGCGGCTCCCGAAGAGGTTCGTCTCAGGCAGGCGGAACGCCCCGTAGATCGAGGTGATGTTGCCGACTCCCAGCCAGATGAGCGCAACCGCGGTACAACCGAACAGTGCCGCCGGCACGTACACCCACCGCCCGGATGCCACCGCGGCGCCGACCGCGATCACCACCGCGAGCGGAACACTGACGATCGCCCAACCCAGGTTCTTGCCTCGGATCACGGCACCGAGATCCGGTGCCATCGTCAAGTAGGCCCAGAACGATCCTCCGTCGTACCCGAGCTGATTGGGCGTGACCGACGTCACGATGATGAAGACCGCCAGAACCGACAGGAACGGCGCAAAGGCAGTCTCGATCACCACGGACCCGCCGATGAACCCGAGTACTGCGATGGCGACGACACCGCCGAGAATCTGGCTACGCATCCGCACGTCCCGACGCAAAGCGATGAGTTCCTTCGCCGCGACCGCGCCCACCGGCGAGGCGGGGAGCGGGAGCCGCTTGGGGAGCAGCTGGGACCCGGTGCGGCCACGGGCGACGCTATCGCTCGGGGCGAGAGTCGTGAGCCGACGCATCGACCGACCCAGGAGGACCAATGCACCCGCCAGTGCGGCCGCTCCGTAGATGAACGCTCCCCCGGCAACGAGCCAGTCGCCGGCGCCGATCGCCACCACGGACCGACCGAGCGCCCCCCACGGGGTCCACTGCACGATGCCCGCCAACGCCTCCAACGCTCCGCTGATGTCTGCTCCGTCTTCGGCGGATTCCGCCAGCGTCACCGAGGCGAGGGCCGGAAGCGTGCTCAGTCCCACCACGACGAGGAGGGCAACCTCCTGGCCACGGCGCTGCCGGAGCAGGTCGGAGAGCCTCGTCGTCGCCCAGCGGGCGCCCACCACACAAAGGAGAACCCCGGCCGTCGCCACGATGAGCACTGGCACCGCGGTCGCCACTGTTCCAAATGCCAGCACCGACCCGTACCCGAGCCCGAGCACGGTGGCCAGGGTGCCCGGACTGACGAGCGCCGCCGCGAGGAGTCCCCGGGACAGTTCCGCAGGGGTGAACGGCAGGAGTTCGAAGGTTCGCGGTTCCAGAGAGTCGTCGAGCGAAGCGATGACCACGGGGACCACGAGCCACGCCAGTCCGACCAGCGCGAACGCCAGCACCGTGAACGGGCCGATCAGAACATCCGAGGCGCGGGAGATCACTCCCAGGATCAGCCCGCCGCCGAGGCCCCCGGCGAGCGCCGCCAGCCAGATCACGACAAAGCCCACGCCGGAGAGGAAACCGCCCGTCGACAGGCGATTCCTCAGCATGCGGAGCTTCAGCCGGACGAAGACCCAAGCCACTCGAGATCTCCTTCGTCGGTGATGTGGGCGCCGACCAGGTCCACGAAGACGTCCTGCAGGCGGCGTCCCCTCGTCAGCTCGTCGGTCGGTCCGGATGTGACGAGCTTGCCGTGATCGATGACGAGGATCCGGTCGCACAGCCGCTCGACGACGTCCATGGCGTGATCCGAGAACACGACGGTGCCGCCGGCAGCGATGTGGCGGGAGAGGATCTGTTCCAGGGTCTGACGAGCGACCGGGTCGATCCCGGCGAACGGCTCGTCCAGGAACAGCACCGCAGGGTTGTGCAGCAGCGCGCAGGCGATCGCCGCCTTCTTCCTCATCCCCAGGCTGTAGTCGGCTACGACCACGTCCGCAGCCTCTTCGAGATCGAGCAGGCGGAGCAACGAGCCCTGCCGGGCGGTGACCACCGCGGGATCCATCGCCCGCAGGCGGCCGGTGAACTCGATCAGTTCGGACCCCGTGAGCCTTTCGAACATGCGGGGGCTGTCGGGGACCACCCCGAAGCGAGACTTGGCGGTGGCGGGGTCGGTCCACACGTCGAAACCCGCGACCTCGACCGACCCTTCATCCGGTCGAAGAAGACCGGTGGCCATCCGCAGCAGCGTCGTCTTGCCGGCGCCGTTCGGACCGACGATCCCGAAGAAGGACCCGGCCGGGATGTCGAGGTCGATCTCGTCGACGGCGACAGTCGACCCGAAACGCTTGCTGAGTCCTCGAAACGACACGGCTGAAACAGACATACCGGGAGACGCTACCGCGTCGGTTGTGACAGGCTTCGCAACGAAAACGCATTGAAGGGACAATGCCATCCACCATGGTCACAGTCGGCGGTTCTGAGCCAATCCAACCCCCGCCACCCGGCGACGGACGGTCGCGCGGGCTGCTGCTGGCCGTCCTCGGGGTGGCGACGGGCCTTGCACTCGGGTCGCTCTTCACGGGGAACGGCCCCCCGGGGGAGATCCCGACCGCCGGCACGACAGTCGGCGAACCCGCTTCGAGCCCAACGACAGCTGCTCCCACGACGACCACGACGACCACGACGACCACGACGACCGAAGTGGTTCCGTCCCGACTGGCGACGATGGTTCCGGGAATGCTCGACGTGCTCGTCGCAGGTGCGGTGAATCGCAACGGCATGCAGGTGGTCACGAAGTGGGAGCCTTCCGACCGGGCACCCACCGTCGAAACCCTCCCGTGGGGAGTCTTCATCTCCGATGCCTCTGCAACGTGGCTGGCGTCCAACATAAGGAACCGGTGGGTGACGGGGGCGACGCTCTGGGTGGGCAACACCGCCCACATGGAACCGGTGACGTCGTCCCTCGCCTCCGGGCCGGTCTGGCACACCCGCTTTCCCGGCCAGGTTGCCTGGCTCGAAACCACCCCGGAGGGACGCTTCCTGTACACCACCCAGTTCGTCGCCGGCCAGACCGCCACCCGGCGGCCAATCGTCGCGGTCGACGACACGGCGAATCTCGTCGGGTGGACCGACGCCGGATTTCTCATGACTCGGTATGGCCCAGGATCTGGCGAACTCGAACTTCGGGACGGCGCCGGCGAGATCCTGACGAGCAGGGAGATCGCCAGCGGTCCGCTGGCGGTCGGACGCGACCTGATCTTCGCCACCGATCTCGATGGGACCGGGGTAATCCTCGATCACAACCTGCAAGCGGTCGCTGTCGCTCCATGGGACACCGACTGTCACCGAGTGGTGTGGGGACCGACCGGCAATCAGGCCGCGGTGCGCTGCGGCTTCGGGAACGAGCAACGACTCGAATACTGGCAAGACCCGCTCATCCAGACGGCGCCGGTGTACGGCTTCGTTGGCGAGGAGGTCACCGACATCGGGTTCACCACGAACGGGATCCTCTATGCGGTCACGATCGAGTCGCTGCGCCCGTCCAGCACGATCAACTTCTTCATTCCCGCCGAGAGGCAGAGCTACGAGGTGGCCTACCCGGGGCTCGTGCAGTGGGTCACAGCCGTGCGCAGTTGAGCGGCTTCAGCTGAAGGCCTGGATGCCGGTGATGGCGTTGCCCATGATGAGGGTGTGGATCTCGTTGGTGCCCTCGTAGGTGTAGACAGTCTCGAGGTTGGCCATGTGCCGGAACACCGGGTACTCGAGGGTGATCCCGTTCCCGCCGAGGATGGAACGGGCGAGGCGTGCGTTGTCGAGGGCATTGCGGACGTTGTCCATCTTGCCGAAGCTGATCTGTTCGGGGGTGAGGGTTCCTTCGTCCTTGCGACGGCCCAGATGCATCGCCACCAGCATGGCCCGGTTGGTCGACACCATGATTTCGACCAGTTTCTGCTGGGTGAGCTGGAAGCTCGCGATCGGCTGGTCGAACTGCTCGCGATCGAGTGCATAGGCCAACGCGGCGTCGTAGACGGCCCGTGACGCCCCTACCGCGCCAAACAGGATGCCGAAACGCGCCTCGTTCAGGCACGACAGCGGGCCGCGCAGCGACGCCACCTCGGGAAGCATGTACCCGTCCGGCAACCGGACGTCGTTGAACGCCAGTTCTGCGGTCACCGACGCTCGCAGACTGGCCTTCTTCTTGATGGCGTGCGCCTCGAAGCCGGGGGCGTCCGTGGGCACGATGAACCCCCGCAACCCCTCCTCGGTCCGGGCCCAGACGACTGCGATGTCGGCGATGGTGCCGTTCGTGATCCACATCTTCGATCCGTTCAGGATCCAGTCCGCTCCGTCACGGCGGGCATGGGTACGCATCGAACTCGGGTCCGACCCCGAGTCAGCTTCGGTGAGCCCGAAGCAGCCGATCACGTCGCCGGCCGCCATCTGTGGAAGCCATGTTTCCTTCTGCTCTTCGCTCCCGAACTTCCATATCGGGAACATCGACAGCGAGCCCTGGACGGACATGAACGACCGGACGCCGGAGTCCCCGTACTCGAGTTCGGTGCAGGCCAACCCGTACGCCACGTTCGAGGTGCCCGCACATCCGTAGCCTTCGAGGTGCATCCCGAAGAGGCCGAGCGACGCCATCTCCTTGGCGACCTCCCGGGGGAAGATGCCCTGGTCCCACCAGTCGGCCACCTCTCCCAGGATCCGATCTGCCACGAACTGCCGCACGGTGTTCCGGAGCAGCTTCTCCTCATCGGTGAGGAGCGAGTCGGTGTCGAGGAAGTCCTGGGGGTCGGGTCGGATCATCGAGATGTCGGACATGGGTCAAGTATGCCAGTGACCGGCTTGCGACGAGACGGCCGCATCCTCAGCCGGACTGCAGATCCTCGGCGCCCTCGTCGAAGAAGGTGTCGTGACTCGCCTGCCCGGATCGAATCGCGGCTCTTCCCACCAGGTGCGCACCCACCGGTGCCGTCACCATCTGCAACAGGATCACGAGGACGAGCTTGAGGATGGAACCTGGCTCTCCCAAGACGAACGATGCCCCGATCACGATGAGCAGCAGCCCGAGGGTGGCGGGCTTGGTCGCAGCATGCATTCGGGCGAGGACATCGTCGAAACGCTGCAGCCCGATCGCCGCCACCAACGCCAGGAACGCGCCGGAGACGATGAGCAGCCATGCGATCACTGTCATCAGGCGCCCCTCCGCTCGATGAACAGTGCCACGAGCGCAGTCCCGACGAACCCGAGGAGCGCCACCACCACCATCACGTTCAGGTAGATCCCGTCGCCGGTCCTCGCCGCCTGTACGGCCAGACCACTCGCCACCACCAGCAGCAACGAGTCGAGCGCAACGATGCGGTCGGCGAGCGAACCCATCCGCAGCATCCGCACCATGCAGAGGACGCCTGCCACCGTCAGGAACACCAGGGCCAGAGTCGAGAGCACCGTCATGTCGAGCCCCCTTTCGGCACGAGGGTGTCCGGTTCGGAAGGTGGGAACGCCGCCAGAGTGAGCGATTCGAGGTACCGCACGGACTCGCGTTCCTGTTCGAGGGTCGTCAGGTGGAGCACATGGATGTAGAGGGTCATGTCATCGGTGTCGACCTCGATCGTCACCGAACCGGGAGTCAGCGACACCATGTTCGCCACGGCGGTCACGATGCCGGGCACGCGGCTGCGGAGCGGTACGCACACGACGGCGGCGTTGATCTTGTTCCGTGGCGTGAAGATCTCCCAGGTCAGACGCGCCGATGCCTCCGTCAGCTTCCACAGGAAATACCCGAGGAGGCGGACTGCCGCGACGGGCCGGAATCCCACCGGTGTCTCAGCCTTGTGCGACGGCACGCTCACCATCACCAGCGCCGCAACTGCCAAACCTCCGAGCACGTTCGCCCAGGACAACGATTCCCAGAGCATGACCCACACTGCGGTCAGCCACACCATCGAGGTGACACGGTGCATCACGGGCCTCTCACCGCCTCGATGTAGACGGACGGGTCGATGAGACCGCGTGCGGCAGTCTCACCGAGTTCGTAGAGCGGAGCCGCAGCAACGACGAACGCGATACTCGCCACGACGAGAATTCCAGTGGACGCCGTCATGAGCCGCGGGAGCCGCATGGGCTCGGGTTCGAGGGCTCCGCTGATCGGGGGCGGCTCTTCTGCAACCCCCCAGAACACACCGGACCAGATCTTGACCATCGAGAAGAGCGTCAGCGCGCTCACTCCGATGGCGACCGCCACGATGAGGTAGGAACCGATGTCGAGGCCGGCCTGGATCAAGGTCAGCTTGGCGATGAACCCCGAGAAGGGCGGGATCCCGGCCAGACTCAAGGCTGGCAGCACGAAGAGCACCGCGAGGAGAGGGCGCGTGTGGAGGAGACCACCGAGGCGGCGCAGTGCCGCGGTTCCCGTGCCCTCTTCGATCAGACCTCCCACGAGGAACAACGTCGTCTTCACGATGATGTGGTGGACGACGTAGAAGACAGTGGCGGCGAGCCCGACCACCGTGAACAGCCCGAGCCCGAAGATCATGTATCCGATCTGACTGATGATGTGGAAGCTGAGAATCCGCTTCACGTCGTCTTGAGCGATTGCACCGAGCACGCCCGCGACCATCGTGAGCCCGGCGACTGCGAGCAGGAGCATCGACGACGATCCGTCGGAGAACAGCAGTGTCTGGCTACGGATGATCGCGTACACCCCCACCTTGGTCAGGAGGCCGGCGAAGATCGCGGTCACGGGGGACGCCGCGGCGGGGTAGGCATCGGGCAGCCAGAAGAAGAGCGGGAAGATCGCCGCCTTGATCCCGAAGACGACGAGGAACAGGACACCCAGGGCAGAGCGCAGCCCCGGATCGATCTCCCCCAACCGCACGGCGAGTTCGGCCATGTTCACGGTGCCGGCGGCCGCGTAGGTGAGACCGATCGCGGTGATGAACAGTGTCGATGCCAGGAGGCTGATGACGATGTAGGTCATCCCGTGGCGGACCTGCAGCCGCGAGCCGCCGAAGGTGATGAGCACGTAGCTGGCGGTGAGCGTGATCTCGAAGGCAACGAACAGATTGAAGAGGTCGCCGGTCAGGAAACAGGCCGAGACGCCGGCCGCCAGCACGAGGTACACGGGTTGAAAGAAGTATTCGCCGCTCACGTCGGTACGGGGGCTCCCGATCGCGTACAGCAGCACCACGAGCAGCATCACCGACGAGACGACGAGCATGATGGCCGAGAAGAGGTCGACCGCCAGGACGATCCCCACGGTCGGCTCCCACCCCCCCAGGCGCATCACCAGCACGCTGCCGTCTGCGACCTGCATCAGCAGTTGGACGGACACCGCGATGGTTCCGGTCAGGGCCGCCAACCCCAGGTACTGACGGACCCGCGGCCAGCGCACGAGCGCCATGGAGAGGGCTCCGGCGGCCAGCGGAAGCACGATCGGAAGGACGACGGAGTTCACTCGTCACCCCCATCGGCGGACTCTTCGCCTGACCGCTGTGCCTTCTCCTGGGCCGCGGCGAGACGGGACGCCAACGCGGCGATCCGCTGGTCCTCGACGTCGTCTTCGACCTCGTCGCTGCGAGTCAGCAGCCAACTGCGATACACGAGCGCCAGGAGATATGCGCTCACGCCGAAGGTGATCACGATGGCGGTGAGGGCGAGAGCCTGCGGAAGTGGATCTGCGTACGGACCGCCGCCGACGCTCACGATCGGAGCATTCCCCGAACGCCCCGCCATCAGGAGCATCAGGTTCGCACCATGGCCGAGCACTCCGAGTCCGATGACGATCCGACTCAGATTCCGCTGGAGCAGGAGATAGGCCCCGGTGCCGTACAGGACGGCCACTGTCAAGGCGAGCACAACCGTCACTCCGTCACCTCGTCGTCGCTCCCGAGCGCCGACAACATGGCGAGCGTGACACCCACCACGACGACGAAGACCCCGATGTCGAAGGGCAGCGCCGACGTCGCCTTGACCATTCCCAGGACGGGCACCTCGACCTCCCATTTGGCGCTCTCGAGAAACGTGTCCCCCCAGAGCCAGCCGGCAATGCCGGTGAAGAGCGCCACCGAGAGACCCACGCCCAGGAGTCCGGCCGGAGCGAGCCCGAGAACGGCCCGCACGGCGCTCTGTCCACCGGCGATGTATCGCAACACGATGGCGATCCCGGCGACCAGTCCTGCGATGAACCCCCCGCCTGGCGCGTTGTGCCCGGAGAACAAGAGAAAGGCTGCGAACACCAGGGCGGTGCGCACGACGAGATCGATGAGAACGTCGAGAACCATGGAAGGCTTGATCATCCGGTCCGACCCCCTTCACTCGACGCCCGCTCGACCTCGCCGTCGCCCAAGGCTTCGTCGTCGTCTTCGGGCCGGCGGGCGAGGATCAGCGCCATCGCTCCCATCGCCACCACCGCCAGAACGGTGATTTCGCCGAGCGTGTCGAAGGCACGGAAGTCGGTGAGGATCACGTTGGTCACGTTCCGTCCCCCGCCTTCGGGCAGCGCCCGCGCGAGGTACTCGTCGGCGATGGCCGGACCCTTCGGCGCAGACGCTGCCCAGAGGGAGAAGGCCCCCGCCATGAGTCCGACGCCGGTCGCAATGCCGATCCTGGCGAATCGACGGATCCGCGACTGCACGACTTCGAACCGTCCGGGGAGGCGACGGAGCACGAGGATGAAGAGGGCCAGCGCCAGGGTCTCGACGAGCAGTTGGGTGAGGGCGAGGTCAGGGGCACCCTGGATGACGAACAACACGGCGACCCCGTAGCCCACACCACCGAGGAAGAGCACCGCCCCCAGCCGGCGAGTCGCAATGATCGTCCCGGCCGCGGCGGCGATCACGACGCCGGCGGTCACGACTTGGATCGGGGAGGCTGCGAACACGACATCGGTCGGAGCGGTCCAGTGGCGTACCAGAACAACGCCCGGCGCGATCACCGCAACGGTGAGAATCACCCCGAGATACACCGGCAGAGAACCGCTCTGCATGACACCCGTGACTCGATCGGCCAACCGGTTGAGTCCGGTCACGGTCGCGGCGTAGACGCCGGATGCTTCGGGCACTCGTCCGGTCAGGATCCGGACACGAGTGAGGGGGCGTCGCCACAAGGCCACCCCGGCCACGACAGCCACGATCGACAACATGAGAGCAGTGCCGAACCCGTGCCAGAGTGCAAGGTGGAACTCACCGGCCGCCGGATCGACTGCGGTGGCCGCATTCCCGACAAGCGAATCCGCGACACCAGGGGCCAAGCCCACCACCGCCGTGATGGCGACGAGGAGAGCCGGTGGAGCGACGAACCACGCTGGAGGGGTGTCGACCTCCGGCCCGACGCGCTCGGTCACCGTCCCTTCGGGTTTCGAGGCGAACGCGCCCCAGAGAAACCGCAGGCCGTACGCCACGGTCAACGCCGAGCCCACGACCACCCCGGCCGTGACGAACCACCACTGCGGTTCGTGCACGAGTGCCTCGAGTGCGGACTCTTTGGTCACGAAGCCGAGGAGCGGCGGGATCCCCGCCATCGAGGCAGTCGCCACCACGGCCGCAATCGCCGTCACCGGCATGCGACTCCCGAGCCCGTCGAGACGACGGATGTCCCGTGTGTGCGCCTGGTGATCGACGATCCCCGCGAACATGAAGAGGGCGGCCTTGAAGACCGCGTGCGCGAGGATCATCGCCATCCCGGCGGAGGTGAGTTCCGGCCGCCCCAGACCGACCAGCACCACGATGAACCCGAGTTGGGACACGGTTCCCTGGGCGAGGAGCAGCTTCAGGTCGTACTGGCCGAGGGCGCGCCACCCGCCCACGATCATCGTCACCACCCCGACCATCATGATCGTGGGACGCCACCACACGAAGGCGCCGGCGAACACCGGGGCGAGGCGGGCAATGACGTAGATACCCGCCTTCACCATTGTCGCCGAGTGCAGGAAAGCACTGACCGGCGTTGCGGCACTCATCGCTCCGGGAAGCCAGAAGTGGAACGGGAACTGTGCGGACTTCGTGAACGCTCCCAGCAATATCAACGCAAGGCCCGCTCCCGCAGACGCCGAGGTGGGAGGATCGGCCAGCACGGCCGCCAGCGAGTAGCTCCCCGCCTGTTGTGCCAGGAGGACGATGCCACCGAGCATGGCGAGACCGCCGGCACCGGTCACCAGGAGCGCCTGGAGCGCTCCCGCCCTCGCTGCTGCACTCTCGTCGTCGAAACCGATGAGCGCATACGACGTCACCGACGTCAGCTCCCAGAAGATGAACAGTGCCAGGAGGTTGTCTGCGGTGACCAGCCCGAACATGGAGCCGGCGAAGACGACCAGGTAGCTCGTGAACCGTCCGAGGCCCTCCCGCTCGTCGAAGTACCGCCAGGCGTACACGAACACCAGCGTCCCGATACCGCCGATGAGCGCCACCATCAGCACCGCGAGGCCGTCGAGCCGGAAGTCCAGATCGAGCCCAATGGCCGGAACCCACGCGAACGTCTCGATGAGCGGCGAACCACCTCCCGGCAAGGACGCCACCAGCCAGATGACCGTGACCAAAGGGGCGAGAGCGCCCACGAGGAGCACTCGACGTCCGAGGCGCGGTCCGAGGTAGGCGGCGGCTGACGCCACCGCGGCATGGAGGACGAGGATCCCGATCACGTGGGACGGACCCCGCTCACCGTGCAGGGGGCGCATCGCGCCGCATCAGCCACCGGCCAGGTCTCTTCGGCGACTGTCGACAGCGTGGTCACGGCAACTCCAACACACTCGATACTGCCGACCAGACTTCCCGGCTCTCCACCGACCCCAAGGACCGAACCGATCCGGTCGCCCGCGGTCGGGTCGTAGCGGGAGCATACCGGCAGGTCCTCGTCGGCCGGGAACCCGCTCCCGTAAGCGTCAGTTGGACGCCGAGATGGCTGAAGACGGCGCCCAGCGGGCGACCACACGGTGGTACCGCCGGATCGCCGAGCTCACGTTACCCCGGTCGAGGGCGGCCAGCGCTCCACGGATCTGATCGACGCTGTCGTCCATCACCAGCTCCACCTCGGAGAACATCGACGCCACCGAGCCGTAGTCGAGTTCAGCCATCGATGTTGTCGGGAACTCGCCCAGCCAACGGCGCAGCTCCCTGACCTCGCTGACGACATGCTCGAGAGCGTCGACACCGGAGAGCGCCTCGACGGCCCAATCGAGGTTCGCCATCGCAGTTCGCTGGTCACACCGGTACCGGATGCGCACCGAGTCCGGCCCTCCGACCACTTCCTTCCCGGCGGTCACGAAGGGGACGAACCACCGCACCGGCACATGCCATGCAGATGTCAGGATGTGCGAGCGCAGGGTCGGTGACTCGGTGTAGAGACGTTCCAGCTCGGCGCGAGCGGCCATCGCGACGAGTTCGGGGACGACCGCTCCTGCCCCGAGATGGGTATACGCGTGACGGACCGCAAGCACACCTTCGAGCATGCGGAGCCGCGGCGTGCGGGGGCACTGGTAGCGCCGCCCATGCCATTCGGCGACCAGTGCGTCGTCGGACATCGGCACTGCGGCGATCGCAAAGGTCAGGTCACGTGTGGGGCCGAGGTACACCGCGTCCGCTTCCGGCATCGGAGCGAGACGTTCCGCCGGGAGGTACACCCGAAGATGCGACGTCTTGATCACCAGCGGACCCTAGGTGCCGGCGGGACACCATGCGCACGCCCCCAACCCCTTTCTAGAGTGAAACCCAGACATCGGTGATCGGCCGTTCCGCACCCGGGATGGCGACTGTCGATTCACGACGCACGACCTGCGAACCAGGCGTTCGATCGCGGCTCGACCCGACGAGGAGGAACACAACATGGAATGGATGCGGCGTGAGATCCACCACCGCGACCTGGGCTTGTCCGACGCCGACGCCGTGCGCATGTACCGAACCATGCGGCTGGCGCGCAAGGTCGACGATCGGATGTTCGCCCTGAATCGGCAGGGCCGCGTCCCTTTCGTCGTCGGGTCCTCGGGCCATGAGGCCGTGCAGGTGGCGTCGGCGATGGCGCTCGACCCGACCATCGACTGGATCCTCCCGTATTACCGCGACATGGGAGTGGCCCTGGCATGGGGGATGCCACTGCTCGATGTGTTCCTCGCCACCTTCGCCCGCGCCGACGACCCGATGTCGGGCGGCCGCCAGATCCCGAACCACTGGTCGGACGACAAGCGGCGGATCTTCACCCAGTCGTCTCCGATCGGAACGCAGTACCCCCACGCGGTGGGAATCGCACACGGTCTACGCCAATCGCACGAGGAAGGCGTCGTCGTGGTCTATGGCGGGGAGGGTTCGACGTCGGAGGGCGACTGGCACGAGGCGATGAACTGGGCGGGAGTGCATCGGCTGCCGGTCATCTTCGTGATCGAGAACAACCACTACGCCATCTCGGTACCGAGCACAGAGGAAGTCGCCGGGTCGATCGCCGACCGTGCCCGCGGCTATGACATCGCAGGGCGGATCATCGACGGCAACGACCCGCTGATGGTCTACCGGGCGATGAACGACGCCGTGGCGCGCGCTCGCGACGGGGGCGGACCGACACTCATCGAAGCCGAGACCTACCGCTACTACGCCCACACATCCGACGACGACGACCGCCTGTACCGAACCCGTGAGGAAGTCGACGAGTGGCGTCGCAACGATCCCGTCGTCACGATCAAGCAGTACCTGATCGAAGAGCGCCTTCTCAGCGACAGGACCGAAAGCGAGATCGAATCCGAGCTCGACACCGAACTCTCCGAGGCGGTGCGCCTCGCCGAGGAGCGGCCGCAATCGACCGATCCGTATTCCCATGTGTATGCGAGGGTGATCGAGCCCACCGAACCGAAGACGGCGATCGAGCCCGTTCCCGAGGGTGAGATCGTCAATGTGATCACCGCCGTGAACCGTGCGCTTCACGACGTGATGGACGCGTATCCGGACGCAGTGGTCTTCGGCGAAGACGTCGCCGGAGAGAAGGGCGGCGTCTTCAAGGCGACCGTGGGGCTCACCGACCGCTTCGGCGTGGATCGCTGTTTCAACACGCCGCTGGCGGAGTCGTCGATCATCGGAGCCGCCGTGGGGATGGCAGCAGCCGGCCGCCGGGCCATCCCCGAGATTCAGTTCGCCGACTACATCCATCCGGCGTTCGACCAGATCGTCTCGGAAGCGGCGCGGGTGCATTACCGGTCCAACGGCCGGTGGACGTGCTCGATCACCATCCGCACCCCGTTCGGCGCCGGCATCCACGGTGCGCTCTATCACTCCCAATCGATCGAAGCGTTCTACGCCCATGTCCCGGGGCTCAAGGTGGTCGTCCCGTCGACACCGGCAGACGTCAAGGGCCTGCTGTTCTCCGCCGTGGACGACCCCGATCCCGTGCTGTTCCTGGAGCCGAAGAAGCTGTACCGCCTGGGCAAAGGGCCCTATCCGGATGGCGAACATGTCGTCCCACTCGGGTCCGCCGCGATCAGAACCGAAGGCACCGACCTCACGATTCTCACCTACGGAGCGATGGCGCACTTCGCTCTCGAGGCCGAGGCCATCCTCCGGGCCGAGGACATCTCGGCCGAGGTCATCGATCTGCGGACGCTGAAGCCGCTCGACTGGCCGACGATCGAGACCTCGGTCAAGAAGACGAGCCGGGTGTTGATCGTCCACGAAGACAACGAGTTCGTGGGATACGGCGCAGAACTCGCCGCCCAGATCGCGGACAAGGCGTTCATGTGGCTCGACGCCCCGATCAAGCGCTACGCGCTGGGTGACGTCCCCGCCATGCCCTTCGCCCAGTCACTCGAGGACATGCTGTATCCGAACCCCGAGGGCATCGCACTCCGGGCACGAGAACTGGTGAAGTTCTAGCGGCGGAAGGCGGCCGTCGACGCGCTCCTATCCTCACCGACATGTCCCTGTTGTCGGAGTTGAGCGCACGTTTCGGTGAGGCTTTTGTGGAGGTCGGACTCGATCCGACGCTCGGCGACGTGGTCCCCTCACAGCGCCCCGAGCTGGCGCAGTTCCAGTGCAACGGCGTGATGGCCGGGTCGAAGCAGGCCGGACGCAATCCCCGCGACGTGGCTGCCGAGATCGTCGCCGCCATCGGTGACGATCCACGCATCGCCACGATCGACATCGCCGGACCGGGCTTTCTGAACATCACGGTCACCGACACGTTCCTCTGTGGGGCCGGCGAAGCAATGCGCCTCCACGACCGGCTCGGCGTCTCTGCCCCGGCCGATCCACGAAAGGTGATCGTCGACCACGGCGGGCCGAACGTCGCCAAGAGCCTCCACGTCGGGCACTTGCGACCGGCCATCATCGGCCAGGCCCTCAAGAAGGTCCTCGCCTTCGCCGGCCATGAAGCGCTCGGCGATGTCCACCTCGGTGATTGGGGAACGCCGATGGGCCAGTTGATCGTGGAACTGCAACGCCGCAATCCCGGATGGAACTACTTCGACCCCGGGTACACGGGCCCGTACGACGACACCTCGCCGGTCACCGTCGAAGAACTCGAGGAGCTCTATCCGACAGCCTCGCAAAGGGCCAAGGACGACCCGTCCTTCGCCGAGGCGGCCCGCAAGGCGACATTCGAACTGCAGGGGGGCCAACCCGGATACCGGGCGTTGTGGCGTCATTTCCGCAACGTGTCCGTCGAGGCGATGCGCGCGATCTACGACACCCTCGGAGTGCATTTCGAGTTGTGGCTGGGAGAGGCGTCGGTCCATGACCGCATCGCCCCCATGATCGAGCGGATGCGTGCCACAGGAGCTGTCACCGAGAGCCAGGGCGCGGTAATCGTCGATGTCACGCTTCCAGAGGACAACACCGAGATACCGCCGCTGATGCTCGTGAAGTCCGACGGCGCGTACACCTACGGCACCACCGACCTGGCCACGATCGACGAGCGGGTCGAAGCGGGTTGCCGCGAGGTGATCTACGTCGTGGACCAGCGCCAGGCGCTCCACTTCGAGCAGGTGTTCCGGGCCTCGCGCAAGGGAGGCATCGCCACCGAAGCGATGGTGCTCGAGCACATCGGATTCGGCACCGTGAACGGAGCAGACGCCAAGCCCATGAGGACCAGGGACGGCAACCTGCCGCGCCTCGAGGACCTCGTGGAGGATGTCGTCGAGCGGGCGACGCTGCGAATGAACGAGCGAGGCCTGGCCGAGGACTATCCGGCCGACGAGCGGGCGCGGGTGGCGTGGATGGTGGGCGTTGCCGCGCTCAAGTTCGGCGACCTCTCCAACCACCGGAGCTCCAACTACATCTTCGACCTGGACCGGTTCACTTCCTTCGAGGGCAAGACAGGCCCGTACCTGCTGTACGCCTCGGTCCGCATCGGATCGATCCTGCGCAACGCGGCAGGCGAACCGGTCGGACCGATCAAGAAACTGGCCGGCGAGGCCGATCGCGGGCTGCTCCTCGCGCTCACCCGTTTTCCCGAGATCGTCGAGCGCACCGTTGCGCTGCGCTCCCCCAACCATCTCGCCGAGTACTGCTACGAGCTCTCGCAGGTCTTCAACCGCTTCTACGAAGAGTGTCACATCCTCTCCGAGACCGACGCGGAACTGCGTGCGAGCTGGCTCGGCCTGGCGGAAGTGACCCGCCGAACCTTGGACACCGGGCTCGAACTGCTCGGCATCGACGTTCCGGACCGGATGTGACCGCGCTGATCCGCTCCGCCCGGCCGGACGACCACGATGCCATTCGAGCGTTCACGACCGACACGTTCACCTGGGGCGACTACGTCGCCGACTCCTTCGCCGGTTGGCTGACAGATCCCGACGCCGAGGTGGCGGTCGCCGTCGTCGACGACGAGCCGGTGGCGCTCGCCAGGGCTGTGATGATGTCGGCGACGGAAGGATGGATGCACGGAGCGAGGGTCCATACCGATCATCGCCGAAAGGGCCTCGCCACGCGCCTCAACGACCATCTGTGCGACTGGGTCGCGGAGCGGGGCGGGCTCGTGGTGCGTCTCATGATCGAAGCGTGGAATGAGCCTGCCCAACGACAGGTCGAGCTCGCCGGGTACCGCCTCGTGTGCACGTGGACGAACGCCGTGCGCGGGCTGGGATCGGAACCCGATCCCGGCACGAACGGCGGACGTCGTGTCCCCGGCGACGAGCAACTCGTCGTGGGGACACCTGCCGAGATCGAGCCGGCGTGGGTGGCGTGGTCGACCTCGCAACTCGCCCGGGCCGGCCGCAACCTGTACCCGCGAGGATGGCTGATGCGTCGCATGCTGCGCTCGGATCTCGAAGATGCCGTCGACCAGAAGCGGCTTCTGCACGGACCGTCAGGATGGATCGTGGCCGAACACGAAGACGACGACACGATGTTCGTGCCGCTGCTCGTCGCCACCGACGACGATGCGTACCGAATGGTGCGTGCCGTGGTCGACCGCGCCGATCGCAGGGACTACACCCGGATTCGAGCGATGGTGCCGACGATCGAGTGGATGACCGACGCCCTCGCGAGAGGCGGATTCGACCTCTCAGAGGAACAAATCTGGGCGAAGACGGTGGCCTGACGGTCGACTCAGAAGAACAGATTTGGGCAAAAACGGTCGCCTGACGGGACGAACCCCGATCACGGCACCTCGAAGACGACCAACGCGGCGACCAACCAGACGACGTACAACGTGGGAATCACGAGCCCCGCACCCCAGCCCAGACGATCCAAGCCGCGCCGCACCGCCCACGCCGCAGGCACACCAACCAGCGCGGCTGCGAAGCCCGACGCACCGACGCTGCGGACCACCTCGACGGCCACCTCGAACGGGTAGGGAAGATCGGCGATGAGAGATTCGAGGCGGCCTGCCGCGTACAGCAACGCCACGGCCATGACCACGATGGCGATCAGTCGCCCGATCGCCACCTCGAGTGACGGGAAACCATCGAGGGATCGCGCCATCCCGTAGCGGCCTTCGGACGCGACCCCGAGTGCGAAACCTCCGCACACGCCGATGACCAGGGCCGCACCGAGCGTTCCCCCGATGCCGGCGCCGGTGTCGAGGTCGACCACCTCGAAACCGGCGAGGAAGACCGTGATGGCGAGACCGGCGAGCCCCGTGCCGACAACGAGCATCGCCACATCCAGACCGGACCGGAACGTGCCCACCACCAGTGTGAAGTAGTACCGAAAGGGTTGAGGATGGGACCCTATGAGATCGGACCGGTCGAGAAACGTCATGTCGTGGACGCAGCGTACCGCCCGGCCTCGGAGGCGAGCAGCCTCTCCAGGTACCACTCGATCGGATGCGCCACCCGGGCGTTCCGATCGAGATAGGCGCGCAACTGCATCTCACATCCGGGATTGGCGCTCGCCACCGCTGCCACACCGGTCGCCTCGACCTGTGCGGCCTTCATCGCCCCGAGCTCTGCGGAAGCCGCAGGGCGGAGCACCGAGTAGATACCTGCCGCCCCGCAGCACAGGCCGTCGGGGTCGATCTCCACCGGTTCGATCCCCGCGGCTCGCAGGATCGCACGGGGCTCGGCGATGACCCGCTGGGCGTGGCGTAGATGACACGGATCCTGAATCGCCACCTTCTCGCCGGTGGACTCGAGTGTCGGAAGCGATCCATCGGCGATGAGTTCGGCCACCAGCTCGGTGACATCACGCACCTTCTTCGACATCTCTGCACCGCCCGCGGCGAGGTGCGCATACTCCTTGAGGTGCGCACTGCAGCCGGCGGCGTCGGCAACGATGACATCCGCGGCCGCGAACGCAGCGACGTTCTGTGCCGCCAGCCGCCGAGCGGTGTCGGCGTGACCGTCGTGGGCGGCCAAGGCTCCGCAGCACGTCTGCGACGCCGGCACCTCGATGCGATATCCGGCCCGCTGGAGCAGTTCGACTGTGGCGTCGTGGACCGGTCCGAACCACCCGTCCATGATGCAGCCGGCCAGCATCATCGCCGTCCCGCGTGGCTCGCCCTCGGGATCAGCGGACCGTCCGATCCAGCTCTTGGCCCCGAACTCGAGTCGGCGAAGACCACCCAGGGAACGGCCGGCGATTCCACCCAGACGGTCCAAGCGGAGCCGCTGGGCTAACGCCACGAGTCGGGTACCCAGCCGCACGAGGGAACGACTGGGCAGCATGCGGCCAAGGCCGAATCGGCGGACACGTCGGAAGGTGGTCGGGCGCGCCGCGACGAGTTCGGTCCGAGCTCCTTCCAACAGGCGGCCGTACGGGACGAGGCCGGGACACACCGCCTCGCACGCTCGACATCCCAAACAGAACGAAATCGCCTCGTCGAAGGCCTCGTCGATCTCCGCATGTCCCTCGAGCACCGCACGCATCGCGGTCAGCCGACCCCGCGGCGAGGCCGACTCCTTGCCCGTGAGCCGGAACGTCGGGCAATAGGGAAGGCACAGACCGCACTGCACACACGCCGACAGCTCGGAAGCGGTCGGGGCGTCGACGGTTCGATAACCCATCACAAACCCCCGGGCAGTCGGCCGCGGTTGATCGTGCGCAGAGGGTCGAAACCTGCCACCAGGCGTGCCTGCACGGCCACCGCCGGAGGTGCCGTTCCCCACGGGTCGAACGAGTCGTAGAAGTCAGCGGGCGCCGACGTGATCGTCAGGCGACCACCCACCGACTCCGCCCAGCCCCGCACCTCGACCCACCCGCTCGACCGATCGCCGGCCACGTCGATGCGGCCCACGCCGTGCTGGGCGACGAACGGTCCGATGGCGGTGATGCGTCCCACTGCCTCTGCGGTCATCGCCGGCGCCACGGTCACCGCGGCTGTGATTTCGCCGCGAGGCGGGTCCGGCCAGTGCAGGCCGTCCCTCCGATCGCCGCCGAGCCGGGCAGCGTCCTGGTCGACCTGTGCCGCGGGGCCTTCGACGTAGGCCGCCGAACCCGTCGGTGTCTGCAGCACTGCGAGCGGTCGGTGGAGGCCGGCCCAGGCCGCCACCGGATCGTCGACGGCGACCGTGGCCGAGGCCGCGGCCCGCGGCCACAACTTGAGACACACCGACGTGATCACGCCGAGCGCCCCGTGCGCTCCGAACACGCTGCGCTGGATGTCGTAGCCCGACACGTTCTTCACGACCCGGCCGCCGGCGGTCACGAGTCGTCCATCGCCGGTCGCCACCGTCGCCTGCAGAATTCGGTCGCGGGTTGGCCCGTAGCGGGGCCGTCGGTAGCCGGACACCCCCGCCGAGATCACGCCGCCCACGGTGGCGCCAGGAGTGGTCTCGGGAAACGCCGCGGTCTGTGTCCTGGTCGACAGTTCGGCTTCGAGTTCGTCCACCAGCACGCCGGACTCGACGACGACGGTGAGGTCCTCGGGCTCCCAGACGATGATCCGGTCGAGCCGGCGAGTCGACACGATCACGTCCGGGTACAGGCGGTGACCCAATCCCTGGTGGACCCCGCCGCCCCACGGCACGACGACGGCAGCCGCGTCGCTGGCGGCGGCCATGACCTCAGCCATCTCTTCGGCGGTGTCGGGAGCGAGATGGTGATCCGCCGACGGCAGCCCGTCGCGCACCGGCGCATCGGCAGGTGGGAAGTCCTCGAGCCCGCGAACTCGCATCACCATCAGATCCAGGTGCCCTCGGGAATGGGCCTGCCGAAGTCGTAGCAGCGCGACCCGCGCGGAAGCAGCTTGTCCGGATTGAAGATTCCTCCGGGATCGAACGATTCCTTGACCCGAGCCTGCGCATCGAGATCGACATCGGAGAACATGAGCGGCATCAGGTCCCGCTTCTCCACGCCGACACCGTGCTCACCGGTGAGTGCCCCGCCGTTGTCGACGCTCAACGCGACCAGTTCGGCGGACGCGGCATGCACCCGGTCCAGCGTGCCGGGCTCGGAGGCGTCGAAGGTCATGAGCGGATGCAGATTCCCATCGCCTGCGTGGAAGACGTTCATCATCACCAGCCCGTGCCGCTCCCCGATCCGATAGACCTCTTCCAGGGTCTCCACGAGGCGGGTGCGGGGAACCACCGTGTCGTGGAGGTAGTAGTTGGGCGCGGTCTGGGCGACCGCACCGAAAGCCGACTTCCGAGCCTTCCACAGCAGGGCGCGCTCGGCGTCGTCAGCGGCGGTGCTCACCGCGGTGGCCCCGCACTCCCAGGCGATCCGCTCGACGACTTCCGCCTCGGCCGTGACCGATGGGGTCTCCCCCGTCACTTCTGCCAGCAGGATCGCGGCGGCATCAACCGGGAACCCGGCATGCAGCCAGTTCTCGATCAGGACCGTCATGCGCTGGTCCATCATCTCCAGGGCGGCGGGCACGATCCCGGCACCGATGACGCCGGAAACCGTCGCGGCCGCCGCGCGCACGCTGTCGAAGACGCACAGGAGGGTCCTGACGTCTGGCGGGTTCGGAGTGAGCCTCACCAGCACCTTTGTGACGATGCCGAGCGTTCCTTCCGAACCGACGAGGATCGTCCGCAGGTCCACGCCCGGAACGTCGGGCGCATCCCCGCCGACGGTGATGACGGTTCCCCCGGCGAGGACGACTTCCATCCCGAGGATGTGGTCGGTGGTCGAGCCGTCTGCGAGACAGTGCGGACCGCCCGAATTGTTGGCGACGTTCCCGCCGATCGTGCACGCCTGCTGTGAGGAGGGGTCGGGCGCGAAGTGCAGGCCGAGCGGCGCAGTGTGGCGGGACAGGTCGAGATTGATGACGCCGGGCCCCACCCAGGCCGATCGGTTGGCGGCATCGACCGAGAAGATCGTGTTCATCCTCGTCGTCGACACCACGACACCCGCTTCGAGTGGCACCGCGCCGCCGGCGAGGCCGGTCCCTGCTCCCCGGGCGACGATCGGAACTTCGTGTCGCTCGGCGATCCGGACGATCTCGGCGACTTCGCCGGTGGTCGCAGGCATGACGACGACCGTGGCGGTTCCGCGGAAGACCCCGGCATCCTTGCCGTAGAGGAACCTCTCGAGCCCGTCGGTGAGCACGTGATCGGACCCGACCACCGCCGCGAGATCTTCTGGCAGTCCCATCCGTGCGAGGCTACTCCGTGCTCTCCCCGATCAAATCGGGCCGCGCTGTGGGTCACCCCATCCCCCGCCGCCGGGAGTGCGCACCCGGAGCCGGTCGCCCGCCGCCACTTCGAACGTCACCTTGCCGGGAAGTGACTCGACGTTGCCCCCGGCCCGGATCACCACGTCTTCGCCCACCGCTGCGTCCGAGCCACCGGCCAGACCCCACGGGCGATGTCGACGCCGTTCGCCCAGCAGCGAAACGACTGCGTCCTCGGTGAACTCGATCTCCCGGTCGATGCCGTCGCCGCCGGGATGAAGACCGTCGCCCCCGGACCCGCGTCGGAGCGTGTAACGGGTGATGCGGAACGGGTAGTGGGTCACCAGTGACTCGATCGGGGTGTTGCGTGTGTTGGTCATTCCGGTGTGGATGCCGGACTGTCCGGGTCCGTGGGGACGGCCGCCCTGGCCTCCCCCCACCGTCTCGTAGTACGCGAACCGGTCATTGCCGATGAGCACGTTGTTCATGGTCCCCTGCGACGCGGCGGGGACACGGTCGGGAACGGCTTTGGCGAGGGCTCCGAGCAGCACGTCGGCGATGCGCTGGGAGGTCTCCACGTTGCCCGCCGCCACCGCGGCGGGCGCACGCGCATTGACGATCGACCCGGGCGGGGCGGCGAGGGTGACACCGCGATAGGCACCGCCGTTCGCAGGAATGGACGGGTCGGTCGCCACACGCACCGCGTAGTACAGACAGGACCGCGTCACCGCCTCGACTGCGTTGAAGTTCGCCGGGATCTGGGGATCGGTGCCCGCGAAGTCGGCGTGCAGGGTGCCTCCGTCCACGACAACCGCAACACGGATCGTGACGTCGCGGTCACCCCACTCCATTCGATCGGCGAAGGTGTAGCGACCATCGGGAATGTCCTCGAGGGCGGCTTCCATCCGCCGTTCGCCGTAGGAGAGCAGTTCGTGCGTCAGCCGCTCGAACGCGTCCACTCCGTCCAAGCGGACCATGGCCTCGACTCGTTCGACCGCAACCGCATTCGCTCCGAGTTGGGCGGCCAGGTCGCCCTGCCGCTCGGCGGGCGTGCGGGTTGCGTCGAGAAACGGACCCAGGAAGTCCGGCAGCCAGTCTCCGTTGCGCACCGCGGACATCGGTCGAACCGTGATGCCCTCCTGGTCCACGGTGGTGGCGTGAGCCGGCATCGATCCCGGCGCCTCACCTCCGACATCGGCATGGTGGGCGCGGTTGCCCACCCACGCCACATGCGCCCCGTCCACGAACACGGGTTGGACGATCGTCAGGTCGTTGAGGTGCGTTCCGCCTTCGAACGGGTCGTTCACGGCGTACTGCACTCCGGGCTCTGCCCCATGGCGAGCGAGCACCGCCGCCACCGACGCCGGCATCGCCCCCAGATGCACCGGAATGTGTTCGGCCTGGGCCAGCATCGTGCCGTCGGGTGTGAACACGGCCGCCGAGCAATCAGCCCGCTCTTTGATGTTGGGCGAGTAGGCGGTGCGGCGAAGAACCGCCCCCATCTCCTCGGCGATACCCGCCAACCGGTTCCGGGCGACCTCGAGACGAACCACGTCGGTCATCGTTCGATCACCAGTGTCCCGCTCTCGTGCATCCGCGCTCTCCCCGCCTGGTCGATCCAAATCGTGGAGCCGGCGTCGACAACAACCGCGGGCCCCACGATTTCGGCTCCCACAGCCAGTCCCGCTCGCCGAAACACCGTGGCGGCGGTCTCTCCTTCGGACGTGCGAACCTGCCGACTCCCCATACGCGCGTGGCCTTCCGGGACGTGTTCGGGGAGTTCGTCGATGGTGAGCGCCGCCCTCCCGGTCGCCACCACCCGGAGGGTGACCACTTCGACGGGGTCCTCAGGTCGGCTGAAGCCATTGCGGCGGTGATGTGCCCGATCGAACCGGTCTCGAAGCACGTCAGGGGGCTCCCCATGCCGGTACGGAACCGAGGTCTCGTGGGACTGGCCGACGTACCGCATGTCGACAGATGATTCGACGTCGTCGGCTTCGCCACCCAACGCGGCTCGGAATTCACGGCGGACCGAACCGGCGAGTTCGGAGACCGCCTGATCGAGCCGGGCGGTCTCGGCCGGGGCGGTGAGGACGGTTCGGGCGCCGTCGATGCGGGGAGGCGCCAACAGCAGGCCGAGCGCACTCAGCACACCGGCATGGGGCGGCACGAGCACCGTTCCCATGCCGAGAGAGCCGGCCAACGAAGCCGCATGGAGACCGCCGGCCCCGCCGAACGCGACGAGGGCGGCCCCGGCGGGATCGAACCCCTCCTCCACCGACACCCTCCGGATGGCGCGATCCATGTGTGCTTCGACGATCTCGACCATCCCGAGGGCTGCCTCCTCGGGACTCAGGCCGACTGATGACCCGAGTGCCTCGAGTGCCCTCCGTGCCGCCACGGTGTCCAGCATCAGACCGTCCGCCAGTCCGATGTCTCCACCGAGACGGCCGATGAGGAGGTCGGCGTCGGTCACCGCCGGCTCCGTGCCGCCTCGACCGTACGAGGCGGGCCCGGGGACGGCGCCTGCACTTCTCGGACCCACCCGCATGCCTCCTGCGGGGTCCGTCCATCCGATGGAGCCTCCGCCCGCTCCCACAGTGTGGATCGCCACGCTCGGCAGCCGGCACACGTAGCCTTCGATCTCCCGCTCGAAAGCGACCTCGGGGACGCCACCTTCGATACGGCAGACATCGGTCGAGGTGCCTCCCATGTCGAACGAGATCACCGATCGGTGCCCGAGCAGCCGACCGAACGCGGCCGCCGCGACTACTCCTCCGGCAGGTCCCGACAGCAGGATCGAGGCGGCGTTCCGCGCGGCCGCGGGCGCGGGGATCAAACCGCCGCTCGACTGCATCACCGCCAGCCGGTCGGCGATGGTTTCCCTCACCTCGGCTTCGAGACGGGCGAGATACCGATGGACGACGGGACGCAGATAACCGGTGAGCACCGTGGTCGACAGCCGCTCGAACTCCCGGAACTCAGCTGAGACCTCCGAGGACGCCACCACGATCACCTCGGGATGACGCGCCCGGAGGCGGTCTGCGAGAAGACGCTCTGCGGTCGGGTCGCGGTACGAGCCGAGCAGGCACACGACGGCCACGTCGGCGTCGAGGGAGTCGGGAACGTCGCCGTGTCGGTCACGACGGTCGATGAGCGGCGCCGCCCGCAGGACGTCGTGGTCGTAGAGACTCGGTCGGTCTTGGCGGGCGATCTCCAACAGGTCCTCGAACCCGGCGTCAGTCACGAGCGCCACCCTCGCTCCGGTGCGCTCGAGGAGGGCGTTGGTCGCGACCGTCGTCCCGTGCAGGAGAAGCGGCACCCGCTGTCCCTCGAGCAGACGGAGAGCGCCGCGTGCCACCGCCTGGCTCTGGTCGGTGGTGGAGGATGCCTTGGTCGACACGAGGGTCTCTCCGTCCCACCACACGAGGTCGGTGAAGGTTCCTCCGACATCGGCCCCAATCGTCACAGCGCGCCTCTCACTACGATTCGCTCCTTCGAAGAGAAGGCCAGGATGCCAGTTCGAACCGAACCCACGCCGAATCCCAACGCCATGAAGTTCTCCGTCGGCAAGCCCGTCGGTGGGCCGGCCACCCATCTCGCCGGCAAGGACACCGACGACCCGGCCGCAGCAGAGATCCTTGCGCTCTCCGGCATCGTCAGCGTATTCATGACCGCCGACTTCGTGACCGTCTCGAAATCCCCCGACGGTGATTGGGATTCGCTGATCCCCGACTGCGTGGAGATCCTCGAACGGGTCTACGACTGAAGACCCGTCAGTCGGGCGATTCGACGGTCCCGTCCGGGCGGACCTCCAGGGCCATCGGCCAGCCGATTCCGCCCTCGTCCACGATGGTGACGGTCGCCGTTCCTCCACCCCCAGGGTGTTCGCGGTATTCGATCGACCGCACCTCGCCGAACTCCTCACCGGCTCGGGAGATGGCTTCGAGCAAGTCACCGCCGGGAGTGACCGAGTCTGTCGACAGGTCTTCGAGTCGCTGAAACGGCAACGTGGCCGGCGCGGGAAGCCCAAGTGGTCGAAATTCTCCGTCTGCCGCATCGACGACGATGGAGATTCCTCGCACCGGCCTGCGGGTGAAGGCTTCGTCGGGGGCGGCATCGAGGACGGACACGGCCACCAACACGTCGAACTCGGAGGGACTCAGTGGTGTGACCTCGACGACCGCTGCATACTCGACGAAGGTCGACCTGCTCCGGTCGAACTCGACGCCCGCCCAGACCCCCTCGGCGAAACCGCTGAAGTACTCGATGGCCGCCACCTCGGCGAACGCTGCGGCGGATCGCTCCCGCATGTGCGGTTCGATGGCCATCAGGTCCGCCTCGGTGACAAGCGCCGGATTGGGGGAAATCGTGGTCGACGGGACCACCTCGGCTTCCGAGATTGTGACGGTCGTGGTGGTCACGGGAACAGGCTCCGGTGAGGACGTTCCCAAAGTCCGCGCCGCGGAGATCCCGACCGCGACCACGGCGATCGCGGCGGCGACCACGTACCAGCGGCGGTGATTCCTGGGCTGGCCGAGGGTGTCCAAGGCCTCCCACGGGATGGAGTCCATGGACTCGCCATCCTCCTCGCCGATCGGTTGATTGCTTGTTCGGAAGGGGTTGGAACTCGACATCAGCCGAACGTACGAACCCCGACGCTCAGATACCAGACCCCCGCGAACCCGGGCATCCGGCCTCATTGGGACTAAGTTTCCTGAACGATGGCCGTAAATCCCGATCCGCGCCCAGGCCGGTGGCTCCTCCCCCTCGTCATCTTGGGGATGGTGGTGTTCACCTATGTCTTCGTACAGGCCTTGCCCGGCGCCGACGCCGAAGGCGATGACCTGTCGTCTGGGACGACCACCACGACCACCACCGAACCGGAATCCGATACGTCGACGACAACCACCACCGAGGCCGTCGTGCTGGACCCGTCGGTGCAGGACTACCTCAATCTCGTCGACAGCCAGGAAACGGCCCTGACGGGATATCAAACCGAGATGGCGACGATCAACGGCCAGTGGGACGCCGAGGAGAGAACCGTCACATACCCGGACACCGAGGCCGCACTGACGGACCTCGCCGGTCGGGTGCGGACCTGGGCCCAGGATGTGGCCGGAGTGGTGGCCCCACTCGGTCTCGAAGGCGTTCACACCGTTCTGAGCGCCGCTGCCGCCGAATCGGCGAATGCGGCGGATGCCGTCGTGGCCGGCCTGCAGTCCTCGGACACCGGAGAAGCGCGCCGTGCCGCCCTCGACTCCTTCGACGAAGCCGTGCGGGCGTTCACTGCCGCCGCCGACGAAGCCGAATTCCAGGCGTCGCTCTCGAGTTGACGGAGATCCGCGCCCTTCGAACCGGCGAGTTGGAACCGTTCGTCGACGCCTTGAGCGGACCCTTCGGCTTCGATCTTCCCGAGGACGAGGCAGACCGCACGGCGCTCCTCGAGCGCATCGGGAAGAACTTCGAACCCGAGCGGGCCCGTTGCGCATTCGAGAACGGCCGAATCGTCGGGACCCTCGGAGTGTTCTCGTTCACCATGACCGTGCCAGGGGGAACGGTCCCGGTGGCCGGGACGACACAGGTGACGGTCCAGGCAACTCACCGCCGCCGCGGCCTGCTCACCCAGATGATGCGTGCACATCTCGACGAAGCCCGCGAACGCGGCGATGCGGCGGCGGCGCTGTGGGCGAGTGACAGCGCCATCTACGGCCGGTTCGGTTACGGCATGGGAGCGTGGAACACCGAGATCGAGGTCGACCGGCGGCATGTGGACCTGCACCGCCTGGCCGCTCCCCCCGCCCCTGTCGAACTGAAGGATGTGGACGCGATCAGGGATCCGGCCATCGAGGTCTATGACCGGATCCGCCGGCACGTTCCGGGAATGGTCGCTCACAGCGACGGCTGGTGGGACCGGATCTTTTCGGATCATTCCTGGTCCCGAGACGGCGGCACCCGCGCCCGATACGCTCTCGTCGTCGAGAACGGCACACCCACCGGCTGGACGAAGTACCGCCTCAAGGACGTCGAGGGCGACGGCCACCCCGCCCAGGATGTCATCGTCATCCAGTTGTACGCCGAGACGCCCGGAGCGTGGTCGGGACTGTGGAGTCATGTGATGGCACACGACTTCGGACACACCATTCGCGCCGACCTGCGGGCGATCGACGACCCGATCCACTCGCTTCTTCACGGAATGCGCCGCGCCAAGACGAAAGTCAGCGACGGATTGTGGTTCCGGGTGCTTGACGTTCCCGGGGTGCTGGAGGCACGCACCTACTCCGGCACCGGGGCGGTGTCCTTCACAGTGCACGATCCGCTCGGTCATGCCGGCGGGAGCTACGTCCTGGAGACCGACGGCACATCGACCACCGTCCAAACCGGCCGCGACAGCGAGCTCTCGCTCGACGTCGAGGACCTGGGTGCACTGAGTCTGGGTGGGCGCTCCGCCGTACAGATGGCCAACGCGGGAAGGATCTCCGGCTCGGACGAGGCCGTCGTCCGGTTGGACGGGCTGTTCCGCGGATCGCGAGCCCCGTGGAGCCCGGTCATCTTCTGACCCGGGCTTGGAGGATCCGGGTCCCGCCCGCCAAACTGTTCCGATGAACCGCCAAGCCGACTACGTCCTGCGTACGGTCCAGGAGCGCGGGATCCGTTTCATCCGCCTCTGGTTCACCGATGTCCAGGGATTCTTGAAGTCGGTCTCGATCAACCCTCAGGAGTTGGAGACCGCGTTCACCGAGGGAATGACGTTCGACGGCTCGTCCATCGACGGGTATGCCCGGATCCAGGAGGCGGACATGCTGGCAGTCCCCGACCCGGCCACCTTCCAGATACTCCCCTGGCGACAGGAGGAGCAGGTGGCACGGATGTTCTGTGACATCACCTCCCCGGGAGGAGCGCCGTTCCTCGGCGATCCGCGCACGGTGCTCAAGCGAAATCTCGCGAAGGCGACCGACATGGGCTTCACCTTCTTCGTGGCACCGGAGATCGAGTACTTCTACTTCGCTGATTCCGGTCCGGACCCCAAGGTGTTGGACCGCGGTGGGTACTTCGACTTGACGCCCCTCGACTCCGCCCAGGAGTACCGACGCAAGACGATCAACGCACTGGAGAAGATGGGCATCCCCATCGAGCACTCCCACCACGAGGTCGCTCCCAGCCAGCACGAGATCATCGTCCGCTACACCGACGCGCTGACGATGGCAGACAACATCATGAGTTTTCGGCTCACGGTCAAGGAAGTGGCACTCGAACACGGGATCTACGCCACTTTCATGCCCAAGCCCCTCGAAGCCCACGATGGCTCCGGCATGCACTTTCACATGTCCCTGTTCGAAGATGACCGGAACGTCTTCGCAGGTGACGATGGTGTGGGACTCTCGAAGACCGGTGAGCAGTTCGTCGCCGGGCTTCTCACCCACGCCAGGGAGATCACTGCAGTCACGAACCAGTGGGTGAACTCCTACAAGCGGCTCGTGCGGGGATTCGACGCCCCGATCTGGGTCTCATGGGGGTACAACAACCAGAGCGCCCTCGTCCGAGTCCCGACCGTCAAGGCCAACAAGCCGTCGAGCGTGCGGGTCGAGTACCGGTCACCGGACGCCGCCACCAACCCGTACCTGGCGCTCTCCGTGCTGCTGGCGGCGGGGCTGCGGGGAATCGAGCGGGGTTACGAGTTGGGTCCCGAAGTCCCCGGCAACGTCCTCGAGATGTCGTCGACCGAGCGCAAGGAAGCAGGCATCGAACGGCTCCCGGAGACACTCTCCGAGGCGCTCGACCTGCTCGAGTCCTCGGACCTGGTGCACGAAGCCCTCGGAGACCACGTGTTCGGCTGGTTCCTGCGCAACAAGCGAGACGAGTGGGACCGCTACCAACACCACGTGTCGCGGTTCGAACTCGACACCTACCTGCCGATCCTCTGAGCCCATGACCGTCGCTCTCTTTCCCGCCGAAAGCTCCGAGCCCGTGGCGGTCGCGCTGGCCATCGCAGGGCTCACCCCGAAGCTGGTGGATTCGATCGCCTCGCCCGACACCGGAGAGGCCGGGGAATGGTCCGTACTGGTCGTCGAGCTGGCCGACGAACCGATGCGGCGCCTCCGTCAGATCGGCGACCTGACGAATGCCACGGGTGTGCCGGTGCTCGTGGTCGCCGACCCCGCCCAGTTCCCTTTGATCGAGCAGGCATCGGGAGTCACCGACTTCATCGCCAATCCGCCGGATGCCGCCGAGATCGGCGTGCGCATTCGGCGAATGATGAAACAGCACGCCGCCGATGAGGTGCTGGTCTATCAGGATCTCGAACTCAACCCACTCACCTACCAGGCCACGCTGGGCGCCAGCCCGCTGGACCTGACCTTCATGGAGTACGAGTTGTTGCGCTTCTTCATCGAGAACCGGGCCAGGGTGTGGACCCGCGAGCAACTTCTGTCGAAGGTGTGGGGCTACGACTACTACGGCGGGGCGCGCACCGTCGACGTTCACGTCCGGCGCCTCCGGGCGAAAGTCGGTGAGGAGCGGGCCGGATGGATCACCACCGTCCGCTCGGTCGGCTACCGCTTCGGCTGAACTCGTGACCGAAACCGTCGTCGCCGGCCTACTCCTTCGTCATGGCCGCATCTTGCTCTGTCACCGCGCACCCGAACGGAAGAACTTTCCGAACGTGTGGGATCTCCCGGGTGGTCACGTGGAGGACGGCGAAACGGCTACTGATGCACTCACCAGAGAACTGGCCGAAGAACTCGGTATCGGAGTCGACGCTACCTCGCCAAGGCTTTGGCGAACGCTCCGCGCCGAGGGCGTCGAACTCCACATCTACCTCGTTGATCAGTGGTGGGGGGAACCCTGCAACATCGCCCCGGACGAACACGATGACATCCGGTGGGTCGACGAGTCGGCTCTCGACCACCTCGAACTCGCTCATCGGGCCTTGGTCGTCCCGTTGAAAGACGCTCTCGCGGACCACAACGGCTGAAGCGGCCCCGGTCAGCCGAATTCGATTCCCTGGGCCAGGGGAAGGTCGTCACCCCAGTTGATCGTGGTCGTCTGACGTCGCATGTAGGCCTTCCAGGCGTCCGAACCCGCTACGCGCCCGCCGCCGGTTTCCTTCTCGCCGCCGAACGCCCCGCCGATCTCGGCACCGGACGTCCCGATGTTGACGTTGGCGATCCCACAGTCGGATCCGATGTGGGACAGGAACCTCTCAGCGTGCTTCAACGAGTCCGTGAAGATCGCCGAACTCAGGCCCTGGGTGACCCCGTTCTGGATGGCGATGGCCTCGTCGAGGGTGTCGAAGGGGATCAGCCACAGCACGGGACCGAACGTCTCCTCCTGGGTGATCTCGGCTTCCTTCGGAACACGAACGACGGCCGCCTGCATGAAGTGACCTGGTCGGTCGACGCGATCTCCACCGACCAGCAACTCGCCGCCTTGGGACTGCGCGGTCACGATTGCCTGTCGGGTCGCGTCGATCGCGTCCTCGGAGATCACGGGACCGAGCAGCGTGCCTTCCTCAAGAGGGTCCCCGATCGGAACCTGGGTGTACGCCGTGGCGAGTCGTTCGGCGACCTCGTCGATCACATCCCGATGACAGATCAGCCGCCGCAGTGACGTGCACCGCTGTCCAGCAGTGCCGACTGCCGCGAACATCGCGGCGCGCACCGCGAGATCCAGGTCGGCGTCGTCCATCACGATGATGGCGTTGTTGCCGCCGAGTTCGAGGATCGACCGTCCCATCCGCTCTGCCACGGTGGGGCCGATGACACGACCCATCCGACATGACCCGGTGGCCGAGATCAACGGGAGCCGACGGTCTTCGATCATGTGCCGGCCGACGGAGGCTCCGGTCCCGACGGCCAGGTTGAAAACACCTTCGAACCCCGAGCCGTCCATCACTTCGGAGGCGATACGCGTCACCGCGATGGCGGTGAGAGGTGTGCGTTCGGAGGGCTTCCACACCAGCGTGTCGCCGCACACCGCAGCGACCGTCGAGTTCCAGGACCACACCGCCACCGGGAAGTTGAACGCAGAGATGACTCCCACCGGACCGAGGGGATGCCACTGTTCGTACATGCGGTGCCTGGGTCGTTCCGAGGTCATCGTCAAGCCGTACAACTGGCGGGAGAGCCCAGTCGCGAAATCGCAGATGTCGATCATCTCCTGAACTTCGCCCACGCCTTCCGGGAGGATCTTCCCGACTTCGAGGCTCACGAGGGCACCGAGGTCTTCGCGATGTTCACGGAGTGCGTCGCCCAGGGCGCGGACATACTCTCCCCGCCGCGGCGCGGGCAGCATGCGCCAGCGTTGGAACGTCTCCACCGACGAGGCGACGACGGACTCGTAGTCCGAGTCCGAGGCCATCGTCACCGACGCCAGCGTCTCGCCCGTCGCAGGGTTCTCAACCTCGATGACGTCGCCACCGGCGTCGAGCCATCGACCGGCGTAGGCGCCGCTGTTCGACTCGGAAATACCCAGAGAAGCGAGCACGGAGCCGGCGTCAACAGTCATCGGGCCGCGATCACTTCGATCTCGACCCGGAACTGCGGTGCCGGAAGGGCGCCGGCCTGAATCGCCGAACGGGCCGGAGGTTCCGAGGGGAAGAACCGGGCGTACACCTCGTTGACGGTGGCGAAGTCACGGATGTCCGCGAGGAAGACCGTGGTCTTCACCACATCGTCGTAGGTGAGACCCAGTTCGTCGAGAATGGCACCGATGTTGCGCAGCACCAGGTCCGCCTGCTCCGCGGTGTCTGCCGGAGTGGGTCCCCCGGCCGGGTCGAGTGCCACCTGCCCTGACACGAACACGAAGCCGTTCGCCTCGGTGACCACCGAGTACGGCGCCACTGGGGTCGGAGCATTCTTCAGCGCAGGAATCGTCTTCGGCACAGGGCCTCCTTGGGGAGCGTGCCGCGGAGGCTAACGGGACCCGAACGACGAAGGCCCGCCGAGCGGCGGGCCTTCGCACATGCTGGTGGCGGGCTCAGCTGAAGCTGTTGCCGCACCCGCAGGAACGTGTGACATTCGGGTTGTTGATGGCGAACCCTGCGCCCATCAGGCCGTCCTTGTAGTCGAGCACCGAACCGCGGAGATGCTCCACGGACTGCGAGTCGACGACGACGCGCACCCCCTCGTCGAATTCCTCGACGATGTCTCCGGACTCGACCTCCGCATCGAAGAACATCTCATAGGAGAAACCCGAGCAGCCTCCGGCGCGGACTGCCATACGGAGCGCGAGATTCGGGTCCCCTTCGCTTTCGAGGAGTTCACGAATCTTGCCCGCGGCAGCGTCGGTCACGTCGACCGCCTTCTGCGGCTTGTTCGACTTGATACTCAGCAACTGCGACATAGGAATCCTTCTGGCGTGCGGTCGTGCCTCCCAGGGTACAACGTCAGCGGCGACATGGAATTCCCGTCCCCACCGACGGCGTTCCATACTGAGAAGCCAGCGATCCGAGGAACGACCGATGACACCCACGAAAGAACAGGTCTACGACGCGCTGAAAGGCGTCGTCGACCCTGAACTCGGGGGCAACATCGTCGAGCTGGGGATGGTGTCCGGCGTCGAGATCGATCCCGACGGGTTGGTGGTTGTGGGAATTGCGCTCACGATCGCCGAATGTCCCATGCGCTCGCAGATCGAAGGCGACACCGCCCGCCGCATCCGCTCGATGCCCGGTGTGACCGACGTGGTCGTGGAGACCACTGCAATGACCAAGAAGCAGCGCTCCGAACTGATGACCGTCGCCCGCCGGCGTGCCCGGGACAGCGCCGAACCGACCCAGGTCTCCCCGACGACACGAGTCGTCGCCGTGAGTTCCGGAAAAGGCGGCGTCGGCAAGTCGTCCGCCAGCGTGAATCTGGCACTCGCCATCTCCGCGATGGGCTTTCGCGTCGGCGTCCTCGACGCCGACATCTGGGGATTCTCGATCCCTCGCATGCTGGGAGCGACCGAGCGCATGGAGGCGAACGGAGACACCCGCCTGATCGAGCCCGCCCAGGCGCACGGCATCAAAGTCGTGTCGACCGGACTGATCATCGAAACCGAAGAGACCGCGCTCATGTGGCGGGGACTCATGCTCTCCAAGGCGCTCGAACAGTTCCTGAAGCAGGTCGCCTGGGGTGAGCTGGACTACCTCGTCATCGACATGCCGCCCGGGACCGGCGACATCCAGATGGCGCTCACCCGCCTTCTCCCGCAGGCGGAGATGGTCGTGGTGACGACGCCACAAAAGGCCGCCCAAAAGGTGGCGGTGCGCGTGGCCGACATGGCCCGGCGTTCGTCGATGCCCATCGTCGGCGTCCTGGAGAACATGGCCGACTTCACCTGCGGGCACGGCACCACCTACAAGCTGTTCGGGTCCGGCGGCGGCGACGAACTCGCCGCTGCGCTCAACGTGCCGCTGATCGGTCGCATCCCGCTGGATCCGGCTGTCGTCACCGGCGGCGACGACGGCGAGCCGGTCATCGTCGGCCACCCGAAAAATCCGGCCTCGGAGGCATTCGGAGCCGCCGCTGCCCGCCTGGTGGAACTTCTCCCCCCGGCCGAGATGGAGACCTGCACCGGCCGCATCGCCAAACTCATCGAGTCCCTGGAAACCAGCGAAGCGTTGCCTGCGTAGGCTCACCCGTACTTCTCACCCCCGGAAGAGAAGAAGCCAGGATGGGGTGGCCTCCCCCGCGAGCATCTCGACGGGTTCGACCCGCGTGTGGATGTGAGAGACGGGGTCGCTTCCGCTCGCGACGGGGGGTGCAGGGCCCCGCCTCGCTCGCAAACTCGCTCGCCCCCCTTCGAACGGTCCACTGCGTGTCCCGTCCGGTTCCCCCCAAGGGGAACAAATTCGCTCCGAAGAGACACCTCCCACTCGTCCCAGATCTCCGCGATCAGTTCCCGTCATGGGCCATCGGGTGGAACCGCAGGCAAACCCGACCGCGGCAACCACGCCATGCGGGGGTGCAGGGCCCTCGCCTCGCTCGCAGGGTGCTCGCCCCCCTTCGAACGGTCCACTGCGTGTCCCCGTCCGGTTCCCCCCAAGGGGAACAAAGACGCTCCGAAGAGTCGCTCCTACGCGTCCCAATCCGCCGCGACCAGTTCCCGTCATGGGTCATCGGGTGAGACCCCCGCCGAACCCGAAGAGGCAGCCGCGCCGTCCGGGGGTGCAGGGGGGTCGCCCCCCCGCACAATGAACTAGTCACTTTGGGTGGGTTTGGAACCACCGTACGGGTGGGTGTGTTTGCGACCGATGATGAGAGGGAACGTGCCTTACGTCGGCGAGGGGCAACTCCCGGCTTTGGACACGACACGGATCGGCGTTTTCGTCGCCCGTGTCAAACGAAAGAGAGAGGGTCCCGATTTCCCCCTTCGGACCCTCTCTCTTCCGTTTGGGGGGCTTTCCCCGTTCAAACGGTGTTCAACCGCAGATCGACTTCACGAGCGGGTAGGGATTCACCGCTCCCCCACCTCCCGGGTGGTATTCGAAGTGGAGGTGCGGCAGGTAGTCCGGGGCGTTGCCGCTCGAGCCGTTGTAGCCGATCGTCTGTCCTTCGCTGACGGCGACCCCGGGTGCGATCCCGTCGGCGTGGGCTTCGAGGTGGGCGTAGTAGAAGACGTCACCGGCGTTGCTCTCCATCCAGATGCTGACTCCACCGAGGGTGCTCGATGAGGTGCGCTGGATGACGCCCGAGTAGATGGCGGCGAGAGGCGTGCCCCGGGAAGCGATCATGTCGACCCCCTGATGGGATCGACCGCCCGAGCGCGGGGCGCCCCACGAGTCCACAAAAGTGACGGCACCGGTCACCGGGCACGCACCACCCCCTGAGGGCGCGCTGGTGGGCGGTGCGGTGGTGGTCGTCGTGGGCGCGAGGGTGGTCGTGGTCGTGGAAGTCGATGTCGTGGTCGTGGAAGTCGATGTGGTGGTGCTCGCCGTGGTCGTCTCGGAAGGGACGGTCGTGGTCGACGTGGCGGTCGACGTCGTCGATGTCGGAGGGAGCGTCGTGGTGGTGGACGTGGTGGTGGTGGAGGTGGCGAGGAACAGCTCTTGGGCACGCAACTCCTCCAGCCGTTCGAGACGACCGGTCTGCTGGTCCAGTGCGAGGGTCACCTCGGCAGCGAGTGCTGCGAGCTCGGAGTCGGTCTCGGCTTGCTCGTCGAGGGCCATGGTCAGCTCTGCTCGGCGTCGTTCCAACTCGCTCGCGATCGCCGTCAGCCGGTTGAGGGCGTTCTCGGAGTCGTCGGCGACCGTCGACAGATACTGAATGGCGGCGGCATACACCTCATCACTCGACATGAGCATGGCGGCGACGCCCTCCCCTGCGGCCACATCCATGTAGAGGCGAACCGCGCTGTCCTCGAGATCGGCGAGGGCCGAGGCGAAGTCGATCTCGATCAGCGTCCGGGCGTCGGTGAGCGTTGCGACGCGAGCTTCCAATTCCGCGTGTCGCGCTCGCCCGTCTTCGATTCGCCTGGCGAGCGTCTCTGCCCGAGATTCGAGTTCGGCCAGTTCCGTTTCGGCCTGTGCGATGTCCTCGGCGGTGTCGGCCGCGGCAACGGATCCGACCAGCAACGCCAGCACCAACACGACAGACACGCCCGCTGCGCGACGCGCGTTATGGCTGGTGGTGGGGCGAGGGCGGGACCGTGTCACGTCGCGAGTGTACGGACCGGGTGCCGTTCGGCCAGGGCCGTCAGACAGGTTCGGCGAGGGTGCCGTCGAATCGCACCCTGCCATCGGCTGCCAACTTCCGCAGGTGGGTCGCTACATTCCGCGCCGCCAGGGGATGCAGTTCGACGTCGACTTCTGCGTACACGACGGCCACGATCTCATCGATCGAATGCGACCCCTCGGTGACTGCATCGAGGATCTCGCGTTCGCGCTGCAGGCGATGAGCGATGTACCAGTCGATGACCGTGCCAGGGTCTTCGATCTCGGGACCGTGACCCGGATACATCCGTTCCCAGTTCTCGGTACGAAGTCGTTCGAGCGAAATCATGTACCGGCTCAGGTCGTCGACCATCACCGATGAACCTCCCATGATGTGGTCGCCAGTGAAGAGCATCCTGTCCATCTGGAAGCAGAGGTGATCGTCGGCGTGTCCCGGCGTGTAGAGGACCCTCAGGCTCCCTCCGGCGAACTCGACCACCGAGCCGTCCACCAGCAACCCGTCTGGCACGAAGTCAGGCCCCGGTCCATGACCCAGGGCGGGACTGGAGACCGTCCGTGCCAGGGGATTGGCAAGCGGTGCATGATCGGGGTGGGTGTGAGTGACGATGACGGCTTGGACGACTCTCGAGCCGATGACCCCTTCGATGGCATCGGCATGCGAACTCTCGACCGGACCGGGATCGATGACCACCACCTCGCGGTCATCCCCCACCACCCACGTGTTCGTTCCCGGGCCGGTGAACGGACCCGGGTTGGGGGCGAGCACCCGTTGGATCTTCACGCCTCGAACCTCGGATCGTTGTCGACGATGGGCTCGGTTCGGTCACCCCGCTCGAAAAAGCGCGGCTCGATTGCGGGAATCAAGTCGACCTCCCGCGCCTCGGCCAGGAAGTCGGCGGTCGTTGCGAAGCGTCGCACATAGCGAAGATGGCTGACCGTCGGAAAGATCATCGGAAACTCGCCCCGCTCGTGACGCACCAGGGCGTCGTCGGCGGCGAGCCATCTCACCTCAGCCAGCTCGTCTCCGGACCGCACGTCACCGTCGGCCTCGATCACGAAGAACCGCGTGTCGTACCGCTTGGACACCGTGCGAGGCGTGACCCAATTGGAGAGGTACACCAGTCGGGACACGGCAAAACGGGCCCCGGTTGCTTCCAGGCGAGAATGGACCGATCCAGCACCTTGCGGGACCTCGGCGCCGGCGGGGTCGGTGATCCCGAGACCGACCTCCTCCCATGTCTCCCGCAGCGCCGCGAGGCGCCAGGCGGTCTCGGCGTCCGGTGCCGCCGTCAGATCTTCGGGATCGACGGCGCCGCCAGGAAAGACCCACACATCACCGAACGGCCCTCCGGGCGGCCGCTTTCCCATCACCACCTCGATCCCATCGGCGCCGTCGCGCAGCACGAGCAGGGTGGCTGCCGACCGAACCGCCGTCACAGAACGAAGATCCGCATCGTGTTGAAGAACCGCACCCGTATGAGCTCCCGGAACCACGGGACCATCAGGCTGAGTCCGAAGACGTCCGTGAGGATGCCCGGGGTGATGAGCAGCGCACCGCCGACGAGCAGCATGGCGCCGTGGGCGAGTTCGACGCTGGGAACCTGACCGGCCTGCAGCCGGGCAACGATCTCGCGCCAGACGACGCGGCCCTGCCGGGCGACGAGCCGCGCACCGACGAGTCCGGTGATCACGACGATGAGCGCGGTCCACCCGAAGCCGATGGCGTCACCGACGAGCCCGAGCAGCACGAGCTCGAGCACCGGCACAGCGACGAACAGGAGCAGGCGGATCACGACAACGGACGTTAGGCGGTGTCCGTCCGGACGGAAACGGCGACACCGAATAGGCTCGCAGACTGTGACGGCCCCTCACCCCCCGAGCATCGATGCACTGAGTCGTCTGTTGCCTGTGGTGCTCCCCGCCGGGCTTCGGGTGTCGATCGCCCGGGCGGCGGTCGAACACTCCCGCCGCGACCCCACGGTCGATCCGGTCGCCGAGACCCAGCGCCTCGGCGCGCACCTCACTGCGAGCAGGCAGCGACCCGTCATCAACGCCACGGGGGTGATCCTCCACACCAACCTCGGACGAGCACCGCTCGATGAAACGATCTCCCAGCGCGCAGCCGATGCTGCCTCGCGCTACACGAACCTCGAGCTCGACTTGGAGGACGGGTCACGTGGGGGCCGGATGTCGTACGTCATCTCGCTGCTGTGTGCATTGACGGGTGCGGACGACGCGTTGGTCGTGAACAACAACGCCGCCGCCCTCTTCCTCAGCCTGATGGCGATGGCCTCCGGGAGGAGCGTCCCTGTCTCGAGAGGTGAGCTCATCGAGATCGGGGGTTCGTATCGATTGCCTGATCTGATGGCATCCACCGGGACTCGGCTCGTCGAGGTGGGAACGACGAACCGCACCAGGATCGACGACTACCGCGAGGCCATCGACGACACGACGGCGCTCCTCCTCAAAGTCCATCCGTCCAACTATCGGATCGAAGGGTTCGCCGAGGAAGCCGACCTGGCGTCGGTGATCGAACTCGCCCACAGCCACGCTGTCCCCGCCGTCTTCGATGCCGGCAGCGGCCTTCTCGACGAGCGCACGCCATGGCTCCCGGGTCCGACGCCCGCCTGGTTGGCGGGCGAGCCGGGAATCGTCCAGTCCCTCGAAGCGGGGGCGGACCTCGTGATGTTCTCCGGCGACAAGCTCCTCGGCGGACCGCAAGCAGGCATCATCGTGGGCGACGGCGATTTGGTCGCCGGGCTCAGGCGACACCCCGTGACGCGGGCCCTGCGGATGGACGGTTCCGGCCTCGCGGCGCTCGAGGCAACGCTCGAGGCCTACGCCGACCGACGAGCGGCCGAACTTCCGCTCTGGAGCATGGCGACGATGTCGGCAGAGGCCCTGTCCGCTCGGTCCGAAGTGGTCGTGGGGTCGCTGGAAGGAGCTTCCATCATCGAAGGCGCGTCAACGATCGGGGCCGGAAGCGTGCCTGGTTCTCGCATTCGGGGCCCGGTGATTCGAGTGGCCGGTCGTGGTGAGACCGACTTCATCTCGTGGCTGCGGGCCGATCCTCCCGTGGTTGCCCGCCGAGATGCCGGGGATCTCATCGTCGACCTCAGGACGGTGCGACCGGACGACGACCAGATCGTCGCAGAGCTCCTACGAGAGTCATGCCGGTCGTAGGCACCGCGGGCCACGTCGATCACGGAAAATCCACGCTCACTCTCGCACTGAGCGGACGAGATCCGGACCGCTGGAAAGAAGAGAAGGATCGAGGGCTCACGATCGATCTCGGATTCGCCTGGACCAGCCTGGGCGGGGTCGATGTCTCGTTCGTCGACGTGCCGGGACACGAGCGGTATTCGAAGAACATGCTCGCGGGCATCGAGGCGATCGATGTGGCCCTGCTCGTCGTGGCCGCGGACGAGGGATGGATGCCGCAATCCGAAGAGCACCTCGCAGTGCTCGATCTGCTCGACGTGGGCCGGGCGGTGGTCGCGTTGACCAAGGTGGATCGAGTCGACTCCGATCTCGTCGAGCTCGCCACCCTGGAGATCGAGGAGCACCTGCAGGCAACCTCGCTCGCGCACGCACCGATCGTCGGGGTGTCGGCCATCTCCGGTGAGGGACTTGATGCCCTCCGAGCGGCGCTGATCGTGACACTCCAGTCACTCGCACTGCCGTCCGCCGACCGCCCCAGGATGTGGATCGACCGGGTGTTCTCGGCGGTGGGTGCAGGAACGATCGTCACGGGGACGTTGTTGGGCGGGGGCGTCGCCGTCGATGACCGACTGCGAGTCTTTCCCGGTGAGGCCGACACCAGGGTGCGTGGAATCCAGAGCCACGAAACGACCCTCGACCGCGTGGAACCACACCGCCGAGTCGCCCTCAACCTCGGCGGCGTTGCCCCTGATGACCTGGAGCGCGGTTCGATGCTGGGACGCCCCGGAGAGTGGCGGACCACCGACCGGGTGGTCGCGACCATCCGACCGGCACGGTATGTCGAGGAGATTCCCGACCGGGGGGCATATCACCTGCACACCGGAAGCGGGGCGTGGCCGGTCCGTCTCCGTGCCGTCGACGACGGGGTGGCTGTACTCGACCTGCCGACGAGCCTGCCGCTGACGATGGGTGACCGGTTCATCCTCCGGGACACGGGACGTCGCCTGGTGGTGGGCGGAGGTCGCGTGCTCGATCCGGCGCCGGGACGCCCCCGGCGCATCCGACCCCACCTCCCGCAGCTATTGGGTGCGCTCGACGCAGACCCGAACACCCGGGCAACAGCGCTGCTCGAGGCCCGCTCCCGGTCGTCGCTGAGCGCGCTGGCTGCCGACAGCGGCGGCGGAAGACCACCCGATGCCATCGTGGCGGGGGATCTGGCGATGACGAAGCCGGCGGTTGAGCACCTGGCGAACGTCCTCTTCGATCTCATCGAGTCCTACCACCGCGACCATCCGCTGCGCTCAGGTCTCGGAACAGCCGAAGCTGCCTCCCGCCTCGGCATCGATCTCGACACACTCGCCCTGCTCGTCGATCGCGACGAACGAGCCGAGTTCGACGGTGCCACGGTGCGTGCCGTGACATTCACGGGGGACCGCACCCCCGACCAGGACGATGCCTGGGAACGCACCCGCGCCCGCCTCGTCGACACGGGGCCGGCCGGCGCACCTCGAACCGACGAACTCGGCCTTGACCCCGAGTTGATCCATGCGCTGGTCCGCGGCGGGGAACTCGTGCGCATCTCGGGCGATTTCGTGTTCCTTCCTCAGCACGTCGACGAACTGCTCACGGTCGTCCGGTCGTTCGAGAAGCCATTCACCGTCTCGGAGTTCCGGGACCAGTCAGGCTTGTCCCGCAAATACGCGGTGCCGTTTCTCGAGTGGTCGGACAGAGCCGGCCACACTGTCCGCCAAGGTGATGCTCGTCGGGCACGATGAGGGCAGACGCGCAGACGCCGGGCAGGGCACTCGGTCCGACAGAAGAATGCTCGCCGCACAGGTGAGGTGTGAACGCGCAGACGCCGGACCGCTGGGGTCCGGCGTGCGTCGGGAAGTGGGGGATGTCAGCGGGCTGCGGCGCCGCCGACGAGGGCTTTTCGATCTGCTTCGGTCATCCCGCCCCAGATGCCAAAGGGTTCTCGAATGGTGACGGCGTACTCGCTGCACGGACCTTGACTCGGGCACACGTTGCAGATCGCCTTTGCACGAGTTTCTCGCCTTTCACGATCGTCCTTGCGTTCGAACGTGCTCGGTGGAAAGAACAGTTGGGCGTGATGGCCGCGGCACAGGGCATGCTCCTGCCACTCGTCAGTCTTCACAAAACCTCCTCGTAGCCTCCGGGATCGACCCGAAACCTAGGAAGAACTTCCACTATTCACCAGGGAAATTCTGGAAGACCCGCGAGGTTTTTTCGCGCTCTCACTCGGGGGGTGAGACCTCCAAGTACCAGCCTTCGACGGCGGTGACCACCACCAGGTCATCAACGCGGATCCCAGCCTCACGATGCGCACTGGCTCGCCAGCGAGCGCCGTCGACCTCGACAAGACCGTCGGGGCCGAAGTCGGAAACGGCCGTACCGGTTCTCCCGACGAGATGATCGCGTCCAATCGTCTGAGTGGAGAAGCGACTGCGCGCCACCGTCGGCATGGCCAGCAGGAAGAAGAACGCTGCCGACGCAATCGTGAGAAGGACCCCACCGATCCCGGGGGAGAACTGCGGAGCTGCGTCGGTGAAGGAGAAGCCGGCGATGCTCAACCCGACGAGTCCCACGATGTTCAGGCCGAGAATGCTCCCGCGCTGATATGAAACTGCCAGCAGCCAGGCGGACGCCACCGTCAAACCCACCGCCCACCAACGAACGGGCAGCACGGCGATGCCGTAGGAGGCAAGAAACAAGCAGACCGCGGCGACCCCGGCGGCGATCCCGGGTCCGATGGCGTAGAACTCGAAGGCGGCAACGGTGAGACCCGCCACCAGCAGAAAGAAGGCGGCCTCCGGAGTCGACGCAAGGCGTAGGAAACCGTCCCACCACCCGGGGCTGCGGATGATCGTCGCCACGGTGGTGCCGTCCTCGATCGCCACGAGCGTGGAGAGCACCTGCTCGCCATTGGCGTCACGAACGGTCCGCCCATCGAGGAGCTGGGCCACCTGCCGAGGAGCGGCCGTGTCCACCGAGACTTCGAACTCACTGACGTCTTGGGTATCCAGCACCTGAGTGAACAGGCCGTCAGCTGACGCCGACCGTGGGCCGCCTGCGATGGCAGGATCGAGCAGTCCCACATCGGATCCCGGCGCGGCCAGCCGTAGCTCGGCGCTCAACGCGACGACGCCGGCACCGCCGAATGCCTCCGCCGGGGCAGGACCGATCCACGTCACGACGGGAAGCGGCGGAGAAGCCACCAACTCGACGAGATCAGAGAGCGTCTCGGAGGATCCGACCACGCCAGGGCTGTCGAGCTGCAGGACAACGACTTCGGTGTCCCCTCGAGCGGCGGCGTCCTCGATCGAGCTGATCGCGAACTCCATCATGCGATCGTCCAAGATCCCGGACAGGTCGACGAACTCCACGATCTGCTGTTCGCTCTGCGCGAGCGCCGGAATGGCGACTCCGAACAGCGCGAGCACAACGAGAAGGCAACGGGTGAGGCGCACGTCGCGGGATGTTAGAAGGACACGACACTCCGGAAACCGCCCACTCGCCCAGGGCTATCGTGTACCGAGCATGGCCTCCATACTCCTCGTCGCCGACGACGACTGGGTTCGCAACGACGTTCAGGCGTCGCTCTCGGATCCCAACATCACGCTGACCGTCGAGTCCGACCCCAGGGCCGCGGCAGGTCTCGTTCGGGAGCAGTCCTTCGACTGGGCGATCGTCGACTTGCAGATCGGGTCAATGGGAGGGATGGCGGTCGTCCGAATGCTCCGGACTGCGATCCTGGCCGCGGAGACCGGCGACATGGGGATCGTGCTCCTGCTCGACCGTGAGGCTGACCGCTTCCTGGCCGCACGAGCGGGTGCCGACGCCTCGATCGTCAAGCCATTCACCGCCCAGCAGCTGCGAAGCCGGCTGGCGGCATCCATCGGCTGACGCGGTTCAGGTCGCGGCGTTCAGCTGGGACCGAAGCGGAAGTTGCCCTCGCCCAAGCCAGAGCGGAGCGTCTCGACGCGTTCGCGAAGCTTTTCTTCGACCTCGTCGAGGGACACGGTGGTGCCGTCATCGAGTGTGACCACGGGGTCGAGTTGCTCCGCGAGGGCGTCGGAGAGCTTCTCGCGCGCTTCCCGGGTCTTGCCGAGTGCGAACGCGGCCTTCTGCAGCCATCGTGACTCTGTCTCGCGCAGGCGGTCCAGTTTCCGTTGCGTCTGTCGATCGACCGTTGTCACATCCCGTCCTTTGTGGGTCGCGAATCGTGCACATACCCTGGTGGGACAGGGCCGAAACCGCCAAATTGAGGAGCGCTGTCGTCAGGCCCGCACGTCAGGAGTCCAGGTGGAGAAGCACACCATCCAAGGCAACCCCTATCCAATCGGGGCGATTGTCCAACTCGTATCCGAGCTCGTAGACGACCTTTTCGAGGAGGTAGGCGTCGAGCAGAGTGCGCAGCTGTCTGGGGTCGGTCGGGATCACTTGGGTGCCCTCGACTTCGGCGAGGTAACCGCTCACGAACCCCGCTGACACCCGGCCGAACCACACCCGGGACCAACGTCTGATCCGTTCCGCCTGCTCGGAACCGAGGTCAACGAGCCCTTGCTCCTCTGCCTTCAACACCCCGGCGTTGGAGGCATAGTGATACGAGCGGATCATTCCGGCCACGTCCCGCAGCGGCGAGCGTTTGATCCGTCGTTCCGATACGGGCCTCGCCGGCTCTCCCTCGAAATCAATGATCAAGAAGTCGTTGCCGGTGAAGAGCACCTGACCGAGGTGATAGTCGCCGTGAATCCGCGTCCGAATCGCGTCCAGTTTCCCCAAGGACACGGCGGAGAGCCGATCGAGAAGCTCCTTTTCCCGCTCGAGTACGATCTCGGCGAGATCGGCGGCGCGCCCTTCGAGTGACCTCCTGCGGCGCCGCAGGAGTTGAAAGCTCTGACGGACGCCGGTCCGCATCGCCTGGTAGAGCGAGCGCTGATAAAGAGTGGTCATTGGCTCGGGGGCGAACGCGGGATCCTCATGGTCGGAGCCCAACGCGATGTGCATCTGGGCGGTCCGTCGACCAAGCAGCCCGGCCTCCAGCACCGCAGTGCCGAACATCCCGAGCAGTTCATCGTCCGGCTCTGCGGAGATCAGGTCCAACGGATGGAGACTCTGAGTCGGCGGACGATTCTGGGCGCGGGACGTGATCACTTGCTCGATGAACAGTGCCATCTGGTCGACGGTGTGCGCCCAGGCGTCGCCCTGGTTCGCAACGTATTCCTGCAGGAAACCGAATGCGGACTCCTCGCCGTCCTGGATCCAGTTGAGAACTCCGAGTGTGGCCGGCGTGTGGGTGAAGTTGGTTCGCTCCGTGAGAAACCGACCCAGCTCCACCTCGGGGTTCTGGCCCTGTTCCAGCTTGCGGAACACTTTGAGGATCACCTCCTCGCCAAGGACGATGGAGGTGTTGGACTGTTCGACTCCCAGCGTCCGGACCGACCCCGCGGGGTCGACCTTGACGCGCGAACGCTTGGCGACGCCCGCGCTCTTGACCTCTGAACGAGACCCGACTCGGCGGGTTCGCCCGGTCATCGCGGCAACCAGCGCACGTCCGAAATCGGGGTCGTCGATGGCGTGGATCAATGCGGCGTCGTCTCCGGTTCCACTGACCGTGGCCAAGAGCCGGTGCGGCTCGTGCTCGCGAACGTGGGCGCCTCGTTCGGCTCCGATCAGCTCTACAGGCACGACATAGGTCTCCGACTCGCGCTCCGCGAAATGGACCTCGGCGACGATGGTTCGCACATCCGTCCCCTCGAACGTGAGCACATCGACCACGTCGACTGCTGTGATGGTGCTCGCCTTGGATCGGAACCAGCGACGGTGCGGCAAATCCGAGACGAGCGCCCGGCCCAACTGCGCGCGGGCTCGAAAGACGTCTGCGTCCCCGGTCCGCAAGCGGATCCGGGGGTACCGGTCTCCATTCTCGGAGACGTCGGAGGCTCGTTCGAATCTGAACCAGTAGAACTCGTGAGGACCGAGCGTCAGGAGATAGGGAAGCTCACCAACCCTGGGGAACGGCGTCCGTCCAAAAACCTCGACCGGTCGCGAGCCCCCGTGGTGGGAAAGGTCGAGTTCCACGGACTGCACGTGCCGGGAGAGATTGGCCACGACCAAGACCGACTCGTCTTCCAGCGAACGCTCGAAGGCCAGCACTTTGGCGTTCTCCGGCTGGAGGAACACAAGAGTGCCGCTCGACAGGGGGGGCAGGTTCTTGCGCTGGGCGATCATCCGTCGCATCCACCACCACAGTGAATTCGGATTCGCCTGCTGGGTTTCGACGTTGATCGCCTCGTAGTGGTACTCAGGGTCCGTGATCACCGGGAAATACAGCCGCTGCGGATTCGCCCGTGAAAACCCGGCATTGCGATCACCCGTCCATTGCATCGGGGTCCTCACCCCGTTGCGATCACCGAGGTAGATGTTGTCGCCCATCCCGATCTCATCCCCGTAATAGACCACCGGGGTGCCGGGAAGCGAGAACAACACCGCATTGAGCAACTCGATGGTGCGCCGGTTGTTGCCCAGCAACGGCGCCAGCCTGCGCCGGATTCCGACGTTGATCCTCGCCTGCTCGTCCGAGGCATACATGCGATACATGTAGTCACGTTCCTCATCGGTCACCATCTCGAGCGTTAGCTCGTCGTGGTTTCTGAGGAAAATGGCCCATGCCGACCCCTCCGGCAGGTCCGGAGTCTGATCCATGATGTCGATGACGGGGAAGTTGTTCTCCATCTTCACCGACATGAAGAGCCGGGGCATCAGGGGGAAGTGAAAGCTCATGTGGCATTCGTCGCCGTCTCCGAAATACTCGACAGAAACCTCCGGCCACTGATTGGCCTCCGCGAGCAGCATCCGATCGTCGAAGTTGGCATCGACGTGGGAACGCAACCGCTTGAGAAAGGCATGTGTCTCGGGGAGGTTCTCGCACATGGTCCCGTCGGACTCGTACAGGTAGGGCACTGCGTCCAGGCGGAGGCCATCGACCCCCATCTCCAGCCAGAAGTCCAGTGCGTCGAAGACCGCCTGCTGCACGGCTTCGCTCTCGAAGTTGAGATCCGGCTGATGGGAGAAGAACCGATGCCAGTAGTACGCCTTCGCCACCGGATCCCAGGCCCAGTTCGAGGTCTCGGTGTCCTGAAAGATGATGCGGGCGTCCGCGTAGAGGTCGGGGGTGTCCGACCACACGTAGAAGTCACGCTCCTGGGACCCCGGGGCCGCCCGGCGCGCCCTTTGGAACCAAGGGTGTTGATCCGAGGTGTGGTTGATGACCAACTCCGTTATGACCTTGAGGTCCCGCCGGTGGGCTTCGTCGAGAAAGCGTCGAAAATCCCGCATCGTCCCGTAGGACGGGTTGATGGATCGGTAATCGGCGATGTCGTACCCGTCGTCCCGGAGCGGAGAGGGGTAGAACGGGAGCAGCCAGACGGCGGTGACCCCCAGCTCGGACAGGTAGTCGAGCTTTGCGGTCAGACCGCGAAAATCACCGATCCCGTCGTCGTTGGAGTCGTGGAACGCCCGGACGTGCAGCTCGTAGATGACGGCACTCTCGTACCACTTCTCGTTCATGTCGGTTCCTCAGAGGTAGTAGTCGAAGTCGTGTTCGGTCCGTGCCAGACGGCGAATCGCGAACACGTGGGCGGGAATTCCCTCGGGATCGAGCTCGACGTAGTTCCATCGCTCGTTCCACAGGTACCGACGGGCGACCAACTCGTCATGTACTTGGAACGAGTGGTGTTCATCGATGCCGAACTCGTCGACGGGAATCTCGACATGTCCGGACTGGGTGTGATGAGGATCGAGATTGACGACGACGAGGACGAGATCGTCTTTCCACTCCTTCGAGAAGCACAGAATCTCAGGGTTGTCGGTCTGGTGGAATCTGATGTTGTCGCTCCGCTGCAGCGCGGGATGGCTCCGGCGGATCTGGTTCAGTCGCCCGATCAGGGGCGCGAGCGACTCGGGACGTTCCAGATCCCATTCCCGAATCTGGTACTTCTCCGAATCTCGATACTCCTCCGAGCCCGCCGAACGGGGAATGCTTCCCATCAACTCGAATTCGGGTCCGTAGATGCCGTAATTCGACGACAAGGTGGCGGCGAGGATCACTCGGGTGACGAACGCCGGTCGTCCGCCCGTCTGGAGGTACTCGGAGAGGATGTCGGGCGTGTTGGGCCAGAAGTTCGGCCGGAGAACGTCCGCCACCGCCAACAGGTCCTCCACATAGGACTGCAACTCCCAGACCGTGTTGCGCCAGGTGAAGTAGGTGTAGGACTGCGTGAACCCCAGCTTCGCCAGGCGGTGCATCACAGTGGGACGGGTGAAGGCCTCGGCGAGAAAGATCGCGTTCGGGTGCCGCGCGGACACCTCGGCGATCACCCACTCCCAGAACGGGAACGCCTTGGTGTGCGGATTGTCCACGCGGAAGATCTCGACTCCTTGGTCACTCCAGTACAGAAACACGTCGCGGAGGGCAGCCCACAACCCCTGCGGGTCGGACGTCTCGAAGTCGATCGGATAGATGTCCTCATATCGCTTTGGGGGGTTCTCGGCGTACTGGATCGAGCCGTCGGGACGATGTTTGAACCATTCGGGATGCTCCGACACCCAGGGGTGATCGGGAGAGCACTGGAATGCGACGTCCATTGCCAACTCGATGCCGAGGCTCTTCGCCTCGGCGCGCAGTGTCTGAAAGTCGGCCAGGGTGCCCAACTCCGGGTGAATGGCGAGGTGCCCGCCTTCCGATGAACCCACCGCCCACGGGACGCCTGGATCATCGGGATCGACGTCGAGGGAGTTGTTCGGCCCTTTGCGCTTGGTCGTCCCGATCGGATGGATGGGCGGCAGGTACAGCACGTCGAAGCCCATCTCGGCGACATACGGCAGTTTCGCGGTGACGTGTGCGAACGTACCGTGCTCCCCCGTCGGGCCCCAGGAACGCGGAAAGAGTTCATACCAGGACGAAAACCTCGCCCGTTGCCGATCGACACGTATGGGGTAGGCGTCGCTCACGGTGCTGCGGGTTCTGTCACCCCACTCCGACATCAGCGCTGCGAGATCCGGGTCGAGTGCGGCGGCGACCCGTTCGGGCTGCGTGGAACCGGCCTGGCGGATTCGGGACGAGAACGACGTCAGAGTCGTGGACGCCGCTCCCTCGGCGCGGCTGGCGGCCGCATCCACTAGCTCGGCACCGATCTGGAGATCGACCGACACGTCCTGACCGACCCCGTCCTTCTTCTCGAGGCCATCTCGCCACGTGTCGAAGTGATCGATCCAACCACGAACCCGAAACTCATACCCACCGACTTCGTCCGTACGGAACGAACCCTGCAGCCGGTCCATGACCGTCTGGGACATCGGGGCGATCCGCCACTCTCCGGCGCCCGCGCGGAACTCGATGACGGCGGCGACGTGGTCGTGTCCGTCCGCGAAGACATCCGCTTCAACCGTGACCTCGTCGCCGACTATCCGCTTGGCCGGGAAGCGACCACAGTCGACAGTGGGAGCGATGTTCTCGATGACCACCCTGCGCGTGGTGGGTTCGATGTCCGTGAAGCCTGTCATCTCTCGTTCCTGTCCTCCTCGCTGGTCGCGAAAAGGCCCACCGGCGTTTCCGCGAAGATCCGGGCGAGGGACATCCGTCCCTGCCAGGTGCGCTGGTGACCCGTCATCTGATCGGTCCAGTTCACCGGAGCACCCTCCCGGAGTATCACCTCGGTGGACTCCCAGCCCTCCGTCGGCCACAGCCCGGTGCTCTCCAGGTGCTGTGTCAATCGCGGAGCGACCACCGCCACCCACTGCTCGCCGAGCCGGCGGGCGAAAGCGATCACGCACTCGTCACGGTCACCGTGCACCTCCAGCGGAATGTAGGCGCCATCCGCGAAAAGGGCAGGATGACGCCGGCGCAGCCGCAGCCCGATCGCGGTCACGGCGAGTTTGATTCTTCCGTCCTGCCACGTCTCGGCAAGGGAGCGGAACAGACCTGCTTCCCCCCATCGGTCATCCAGCTCGGCGAGGTGACGTCGCCGCAGATCCCAATCCACGGGACGACGATTGTCCGGGTCGGTGAGAGAGAGATCCCACAGCTCCTGACCCCGGTAGATGTCGGGCACACCCGGTGCGCACACCCGCAGCACGAATTGGGCGATCGAGTCGAGCGCGCCCGCTCTCCACAAAGGGTCGGCGAAAGTCTCGAGGTCCGCGACAAACTCCTCGTCACCCAGCAATCGTGAGACGAACCCGGTGAGCGCCGCCTCGTGTTCCTCGTCGGGTTCCAGCCAGGCGGTGTGCACCTTCGCTTCCCGCGCCGCCTTCACGAAATATTCGGCGACCCGGCGCCCGAAGTCGTCGTCGCCCAGCAGCGGCCACGCCCCGACGACCGTCTGATACACGAGGAGCTCTTCGTTCCGGGTGGGAACCATCGGAACGACGCGATGCCGCCGATGACGCTCGTGCCATTCCTCGACACGTCCCACCCAGCTCGCGGCATCCTGGCTGATGGCTGAGATCCGGGCCCGTACGTCCTCCGAGCGCTTGGTGTCGTGCGTCGACATGGTGGTCATCGTGGCGGGCCAGGACCGGGCGACACGGTCGTTGTGGTCGTGATAGGCGGCAATCGGATCATCCGGAAGTGGCAGCGGGTGCGCCCCCACCTCGTTCAACGAAACGAGCACGTTGAACTGATAGAAGGCAGTGTCCTCGACCCCCTTGGCCATGACGGCCCCTGTGAACTGCTGGGCCCGTTCCACAAAATCGACTCGCGCAATCAACTCGGACTCTTCCAGGTCCGGTCCGTGGTCGAGCAACAGCACCTCGCGGAGGAAATCCCACACCCGCGGGTCCCGGTCGGGTGCCAGCGCTCTGGCGGTCCCGATCGCCGCACCCACAATGGCGCGATCGATTTCGGAAACCGACCCGTGTCGGGAGTAGGTGCGATACACGCCAAGCGCGGCGAGAACGTCGATCGCTCCAGCGATCAATTCTGACGGCAGCACGTCCCGTGCGATGCGGTCTCGGCGCGCGAGATCCTCCAGCGCGGCGGCGTATCTGGTAGTTTCGGGGCCGAGGCGCTCATGGATGATGAACCGTTTCTGTTCACGCACCAAGGCGTCGAAGTCCAGGGAGCCACCTGTGACATCGCGGTAGTGGGCGGCGAGCACTTCGAGGCCAGACGGATCCACGAACGTCTTGGCCGAGGCCGTGAGATACTCATAACCGGTCGTTCCCGCCACCGGCCACGACTCGGGGAGCCCTTCGTCGGGCGCCAAGATCTTCTCGACGACGACGTAGGTATCGCCCCCGGTCGCTTCCTGCAGCCTCTCCAGGTACCCGAGCGGATCACGCAGACCGTCGACATGGTCGACACGTAGACCGTCCACGGCTCCCGACCGTACGAGTTCGATCACGAGACGATGGGTGTCGTCGAACACACGGGTGTGCTCCTGACGGACACCGACCAGCTCGTTGATGGTGAAGAATCTTCGATGTCCCAGGCGCTCGCGGGAGAGTTGCCACCACACGAGCCGGTAGTGCTGGTCATCGAGAAGCCGATGCAATGCGTCTGTGATCGGCGTTGATCGCGGCGATCCGCGCATGGATCTCAGGATCCGCCGCGTCGAGCCCGGCGCTTCGCAGTGATTCAGCCGAGAGGGGGAATCGCTCGTCCCAGTACGCCACCCGAACGGCCCCGCCTTCGATCCCGATCGTGAGCTCCCCGGCATCGAGGGCTTCGACGTACGGTCGTCCGAGCAGCGGGAGAGACAGCCCGTCGTCATCCCAGAACAGATCGAAGTGACCCGAGTGGTCCGCCTTCGGGCCGTTCTCCAGGACGTCCATCCACCAGGGATTGTGCTGTCCGATCGCCATGTGGTTGGGGACGACATCCAGAATCAGCCGCATGCCGTGGTCGTGAAGTGCGGTCACCATCCGGTCGAGTCCGGTCCGACCTCCCAGCTGGGGGTCGATGAGACCGGGATCAACCGTGTCGTAACCGTGCGGGCTGCCGGGGCGGGACCGGAGGAGGGGGGACACGTACACATGGGAGACACCCAGTTGGTCCAGGTAGGGAACCAGCTCGGCGGCTGCGGCGAGATCCATCTGCGCCGGATCGAGTTGCAGGCGATAGGTGGCCGAGGGGAGGTCCATCAGTCGACTCGTACCTTCAGCACCGCGCCGAGTTCCCGGAAGCCGGCCTCCCAGCGCCGCGCCCGACCCGATGTGCGGGTGGTCATCTCTGCGAAGACGGCCTCCTTCAGGCGGAAGAAGATGTCCTGGGAGGCGGTCAGATCGACCTCGAGTTGCGTCCTTTGGGAGAGTTCGACCAGCGCCGTGGCCCGACCGACCAGGGACAGGTCGGCGGGGGCTTCCTCGAGTTCGGCAAGCGTGCTCTCGATGGTCTTCGCGAGCTTGAAGCCAAGCCCCTCCCGATCGAGTGACACCCCCAGTTGGACGGCGTCTTCGAGCAAGCGCGCGACCTGGCCGGGATCCAGATCAGGATCAGAGAGACGTTGGGACAGGTCGCGGTTGAGAACCATCCGGGCCGTGGACGTCAATTCGTCGGGCAGGGGCACTCCAAGGGACGTCAGGAACCGCAACAGGGGAACTCTGCCCTCGTAGGCCGACCGAGACTGCTCGGCGACGTCTTCGACTGTCGCCTCGATGATCCGGTTCACGATCGTCTGCCGTTCGTCTCGGAACAGGCTGGCCAGTGTGTAGCGATGGGATCCGAAGAACGAGTCGAGTTCCCGGAGAGTGGCAGGGAGGTCGCCTTGCTCGAACGGGGCGAAGATCCTGTCGACCAGCTCTTTGTAGCGGCGCGGAGGCCCCGCCGGTTTGGTGCCGCCTGTCAGGTTGTGATCGCCGAAATGGAGAACCCCGTAGATCATCTCCGCTCGTTCCCGGGTGATCTGGGAAGACACCGCAACCCGGCCGGCGCCCAGCTGCCACGGCCCGGACGCGTCGAATCGATGGTCGGTGCGGATCAGATCGAAAGCCCTAACCTCGGTTTCGTCGTCGACGTCTTCGAACATCGACGTCACCGCATAGTGCGCGGCAACGCCCGCCAAGGTGACGCGGGACGGACGTACGAGACGCGTGAAGACTGCGCCTCCGTCCCCCAGCTCGGCCACGTTGCTCTCGGCGGCGGAGAGACGGCGGACGAAACCTTCTTCGAGATCGAGATCGAGTGCCTCCTTGGCGAGCTGGATGGCTCGGGCCGCATACTCGATGACCTGCACGGTTTCGATGCCGGAGAGCTCGTCGAAGAACCAGCCGCAGGAGGTGTACATCAGCATGGCGTGCCGCTGCAGTTCCATCAGCCGGAGCGCCCTGACCGCCTCCGCATGATCCGGACCACGCCCCATCCATGTCTCGAGGAAGGCGTCGGTCGATGCCCGATCGAGGATGGGTCCGATGTAGGCATTGCGCGCGTCCCACGGGTCACCGAAGACCTCGGACCCGGCTGCCTCGAAGGCCGGGTCCAGTTCGCTCCGTAACCAATCGAGCGCCTCGCGCAGAGGGGCGCGCCACCGTTGGTGCCAGTCCGGCCGCATTCCCGATGAGCAGCCGCAGTCGGTGCGCCACCGGTCCACCCCATGCACACAGCTCCAAGCCGTGTTCTCGACGATCAGGGCCTCGTGGGTGGGTGGATGCAGCTCCAGCCATTGCCCATGAACCGTCAAATCGACCGTCGGTTCGGCGTCGATGCGTTCGAGGGCCCAAGCGAGTGCCATGTCGCCGTGTTCCTGATGATGCCCGTACGTCTCGCCGTCAGTGGCGACGTTGACCAGTTGGGGGTGATCATCGCCCCCGAAGAGCCCCAAGAGACGGTCCGCGTACTTGTCACCGTCGTCGAGAAGACCTTCGAATGCGATGCCCTGGGAAACAGGTCCGTCGTACACGAAGACCGCGATCGACCGCCCCTCGGGGAGACGGACCAGATACGGCCGCGTCGGGTCGACTCGGCCCCCGGAGACATCGGACCAGTCCTCGAGTCCGACTGGCCTGACGGCGGAGATCTGATTCGGTTCGAGGATGGTGAACGCGAGTCCTTGCTGAGCCATCAGATCGAGAGTCTCCAGGTCCACGGCGGTCTCGGGCAGCCACATCCCTTCGGGGTCGCGCCCGAAACGGTGCCGGAAGTCCTCGATCCCCCACCGGATCTGGGTCTCCTTGTCACGACGCGACGCCAGGGGCATGATCACGTGCCCGTAAACCTGGGAAATGGCGGGCCCATGACCGCCGAAGTGGCCGGCACCCCGGGCGTCTGCCGCGATGACCTCTGCGTACACGTCGGGTGCGGCATGCTCCATCCACGCCAGAAGCGTGGGACCGAAGTTGAAGCTCATCCGCTCGTAATTCGAGACGACCCGCAGAATGAACCCCTGTTCGTCGACGATTCGACTCCGGGCATTCGGGGCGTAGCACTCGGCAGTGATCCGTTCGTTCCAGTCGTGATACGGGTAGGCAGAGTCCTGAAGTTCGATGTCCTCCAGCCAGGGATTCTCCCGCGGGGGCTGATAGAAGTGGCCGTGAATGCAGATTGCCCGCTTCATGGGTGTGTCTCCTCATAAGCAACGCATCCCCAGGGGTCTAGATCGAACTCGCCTCCGTCACAGCTCGCCGGTGTCCGCGACCCACCGCCACCAAACTGCCGATCGGAGGTGTCGATGAGCCGGCGCCACCTGCCGGGCGGTAGGCGGCCCGTCCCACGTTGTGCCGCGGCGTTGCACACGGTCACCACACGTTGGTTTCCTGCGCTCGACTCGACGGTGATGACCGAGCCGGTCCGGGAAGCCGTGTGAGACGCCGGGTCGGGGTCGGCCAGCGCATGGTGCCGATGCCGCACGCTGATCAAGGCCTTGTGGAGTTCCAGGGTGGGACGGTGCTCCTGATGTGCGATCGAGTCCCAGTCGAGTTTTGAGTTTTCGAAAGTGGACGGAGCGGCAGGATCAGGGACCTCCTCGCCGGGTGCGATGAATCCTGCGAACTCTTGGCTCCGACCCTGGCGCACGGCCAGGGACAGCGCGTCGTCGCCGTGATCGATGAAGTATGCGAACGGTCGCGTCTCGCCCCATTCCTCACCCTGGAACAGCATCGGCACCCACGGCGAAAGGAGGGTGACGGCGGCGGCAAACCGCTGGCGGGCCGGGTCGACGAGGATCGAGAGGCGCTCGCCCTGGGCCCGGTTGCCGATCTGGTCGTGGTTCTGGGCGAACACCACCAGCGACGAGCGTGGGAGGTGCCGCGACGACGCACCGTGGCGCCGCCCCCGGTAGGCCGAGTACCGGCCGGAGATGATGTAGCCGTCGGAGATCCCGGTCGCGAGGTCTTCGACCGGATCAGCGAAGTCGGCGTAGTACCGAGCCGTCTCGCCGGTCAGGGTCACGTGTAGGGCATGGTGAAAGTCGTCGTTCCAGGCGGCAGCCAGATCCTGGCCCCCGACCGCGCGTGCCTCCACGAGGGTGGGGTCATTCGACGAACTCTCCGCGATCAGATACACCTGACGGTCCTGCGATTCGGTGCGGGAATGCACGGAGTCCGCCAGTTCGCGCAGGAACGGCCGGGCAGAACGGTCGAACATGGCATGCACCGCATCCAGCCGGAGTCCGTCGACATGGAACTGTTCGGTCCACAACAGCGCGTTCTCCAAGAGAAATGAACGCACATGATCGGACCCGGGCCCGTCCAGGTTCACCGCCTCACCCCACGGCGTCTGATAGCGATCCGTGAAGTATGGCCCGAACTGTCGCAGGTAGTTGCCTTCCGGACCGAGGTGGTTGTACACGACGTCGAGAATGACTGCGAGGCCCGCGCCGTGACAGGCATCGACCAACCGGGCCAGGCCATGCGGTCCTCCGTATGAGTTCTGGACCGCGTACAGGTCCACTCCGTCGTACCCCCAGTTCCGCGTCCCCGGGAACTGGGCCACCGGCATGAGCTCGACAGCCGTCACGCCGAGATCCACGAGATGGGCCAGGCGGTCGATGACGCCATCGAAGGTGCCGGCCGGGGTGAAGGTTCCCACGTGGAGTTCGTAGATGACGTGCTCGTGCAACGGCGGGTTGCGCCACTCGTCATCGGTCCAGTTGAGCGACAAGTCCACGACTTGGGAAGGCCCGTGCACGCCGTCGGGCTGGGAGAGGGAGGCCGGATCAGGCAATCCCGCACCGCCGTCCAGTCGGACCACATATCTGTCACCCGGGGCGACGTCTTCGAGGTCCGCCTCGAACCATCCCTGTTCCTTCGGTTCGAGGGGAGTCAGCTGAGCGGCAGTCGACCACTGCAACTCCACGCGGTCGGCGTGGGGAGCCCACACCCGAGCACGGCTGTGTTCCGCGGACCACGTCACGCCTGGTCTCATCGCCGACGCCGCAGGGCGACCACGCTCAGGGGCGGAAGCACCAGATCGAGGCTGTTCGGCCGTCCGTGGCGGGGAAGCGCCAACGGCCCGCTCTCGACTGATCCCAGGTTCCCCTGTCCGCTGCCCCCGTACTGCGTAGCGTCCGTGTTCAGGATCTCGTCCCAGGTCCCGGTTTCCGGAATGCCGATGCGGTACTGGTGGCGGGGTATCGGGGTGGCGTTGACTGCGACGACCACGAGGTCCCCGTCACGGGAACGGCGCAGGAACGTGAAGACACTGGCGTCGGCGTCGTTGGCGTCGATCCATTCGAAACCGTCGCTCTCGCAGTCTGCACCGTGCAGGGCGGGCACCTCCCGGTAGACGCGGTTGAGATCGGAGACGAGTGACGCCACCCCGGCATGACGGAGACCGTCGAGCAGGTGCCAGTCGAGGCCGGCATCGTGGTTCCACTCCGACCACTGGGCGAACTCGGAGCCCATGAACAGCAGCTTCTTGCCCGGCTGTGTCCACATCACCCCCAGCAGAAGTCGCAGGTTGGCGAACTGCTGCCACTCGTCGCCCGGCATCTTCCCGATCAGAGAGCCCTTCCCGTGCACGACCTCGTCGTGGGAGAGCGGAAGCATGAAGTTCTCGCTGAACGCGTACACCATGCGGAAGGTGAACTCGTGATGGTGGTAGCGCCGGTGGATCGGCTCGTGCTGGATGTACGACAGGGTGTCGTGCATCCAACCCATATCCCACTTCATGCCAAAGCCCAGTCCACCGAGGAAGGTGGGCCGCGACACCATCGGCCACGAGGTGGATTCCTCGGCGATCATCTGGATGTCGGGATACTCGCCGTATACGGCCTCGTTGAGTCGACGGAGGAAGTCGATCGCCTCCAGATTCTCATTGCCACCGAACTCGTTCGGCACCCACTCACCCTCCGAGCGGGAATAGTCCAGGTAGAGCATCGAGGCGACGGCATCGACGCGGATTCCGTCCACGTGATAGCGGTCCAGCCAGAACATGGCGCTCGAGATCAGAAACGAGGCAACCTCGGACCGGCCGTAATTGAAGATCGCCGAGTGCCAATCGGGATGAAATCCCTGTTTGGGGTCAGCGTGTTCGAACAGGTGCGTACCGTCGAAGAGGGCCAGCCCGTGGGCGTCAGCAGGAAAATGCGACGGGACCCAGTCGAGGATGACGCCGATGCCTGCCTGATGCAGGCGATCGACGAGGAACATGAAGTCTTGGGGCGTGCCGTAGCGGCTCGTCGGCGCAAAGTGACCCGTCGTCTGATAGCCCCAGGATCCATAGAACGGATGTTCCATGATCGGAAGCAGCTCCACATGAGTGAAACCCTTGTCGATGAGGTGGTCCACGAGGTGCGGCGCAATCTCGCGATAACCGAGCGACCGGCCGTCCTCGGGACGGCGCATCCATGACCCGAGGTGCACCTCATAGACACTGATGGGAGCGTCCAGTCTTTGCCGGTCCGCGCGAGAGTCCATCCACGCGGCGTCGTCCCACTCATACTCCAGGTCCCAGATCCGCGATCCGGTGGCCGGAGGCGTCTCATGCAGGAAGCCAAACGGATCGGCCTTCTCGAGGACCTGACCGGCGGGGGTCTCGATCGAATACTTGTAGACCTGGCCCCTGGTCGCCCCATCCACGAAACCCGCCCAGATGCCGGAGGATCCGGTCGGCTCGAGCGAGTGTGGCGACCAGTCGTTGAAGTCCCCGACAACCGACACCGACCGAGCGCTGGGAGCCCACACGGCGAAGTCCGCGCCGGACCCGTCGGGTCGCAGGTGCGCGCCGAGCATCCGGTAGGCACGGTGGTGGGTGCCCTCGTTCCAGAGGTGCAAATCGTGTGCAGAAAGTTGATTGATGCCGCTTGTCGGGGTCATCTCATCCTCGAATTTGGTCAATGAGACATTTCCCGGTCCTTTCGGGATGCCCGAGGTTGCACTACCCCGGCGGGACAGATCCGAAACAGGCACGCTTGCTCACCGGGGGCGAGCCAGTTGGGTTCGTGGAAAGACCGCCCGGGCGTGGGATGGTGCCAGTTCGGACCTTTCGACGAACTTCCGAGAATCAAGAGCAGGGCTGCATACGAAAAGACCGTGACGACCCAGCGCGACTGGCGGATCGCCTGCTTCTACGTCCGGCGAGGACACCGGCGCCAAGGCGTGTCCCGCGACGCTCTCTCCGGAGCACTGACCCTGATCGCCGATTTGGGAGGGGGCGTCGTGCAAGGCTACCCGGAGCCTGCAGGTTCGGTTCCGGCAGGATTCCTCTTCAACGGGGCGTTGTCGACCTATCAGGAGTTGGGATTCACCCGGGATCGGATGATCGGCAAGCATCGCTGGGTCGTTCGCCTGACGGTGTGAGACGGCCGGTGGCCCCCATGGCGATCAGCCGCGGATCGTCAGGTAGAGGACAGACTGGTGTGGAATGTCGACGGGCGTGATTCGATCAAATCATTTTCGTTCTCCGGAGGAATCTCCGAGATCGGCTCCCGGACAAGGAGAAATACCGCACGGCCAGACAGATCCCTGAGCCGGTAGGAGCACACCGATCCCAGGGGGGAACTCTCCTCGAGTTCCGGCAACTCGTCCTGCACGAGAGCAGACAGCTCGGTCGGTTCGCGATCAGACCCGTAGTAGCGGGTGAGGCGAGGACAGTTGTCGAAGAAGCACATGCGATCCCCTTGCTGCTCGGCTCCGAGGTACGTCAGGCCGGCGGGCAACTCCACCTCGTTGAGGGTGGCGGCGAGTTCACGGTCGGGTGCAGTCCACCAGACCCACACCGCCAACACACTGGCCGTCAGAACGATGCCGAGACCGATGATGAGCCGCCGCCCGGTGAACCAACTGCGATCAACCATGAACGCCATCCATCGGGACAGTTCCCACCGTGGGTGCGAACCGCGTCGCCGGAACGAACCAGATGCCCGTGGTCGTCGTCACCCTCCCCGGCCGACCATGAAGAACTCGGTGAGTGCTCCGGCGAGCGCCTCGGGATGGGTCAGCGGGGCGGCGTGCCCGGCGGTGGGGATCTCCTGTATCCGACCGTTGGGGACGTGGTCAGCGACGTGTCGCGCGCTCCGGATCCAGAAAGGCTTCGTCTCCGCCCCGTGCAGCACGAGCACGGGCGCCGAGATCGTGGCCAGCACGGAAGGATCATCGGCGACCGGGCCTTCGTAGTCCATCAATTGCCGAAAGGCGTCGAGCAGGTTCGGGACGTAGCGCCCCGCGGCCGCGAAGTAGCCGGTGTCCTCGGCCACGCCGACCTCCTCGTCGGTGAAGGGAAAGTCGGCGGCCGCGCGTAGTGCATCCGTCAACCTGCCCTGTGCGGCCAGTTCGCCCATGGTGGCGACGGCGACGCGCATGGCCGCGCCGTCGTGCTCGTCCATCACGGTTCCCATCGTGGGCTCGAAAGGGGCCACGGCGTTCACCGCATCGGACTGGGCCGCGGCGGCAAGAGCCGGGCTGGCACCGCCGGACCAGGCCACGAGTCCAGTCGGTTCCTCGAGACTGTCGACGTAGGCGAGGACGTCGTCGACGCGCCGGCCGTAGCTGAGGTCGGGATGGTCGCCACTGAGGCCACGGCCTCGCCAACTCGGCAAATGGCACGTGAACCGGTCTGTGAGATGCGGCAGCAGGGCCTGCCAATCAAGGTCGCCATCGCCATAGGCACCGTGCCAGAACACGAGCGGCGGCCCTTGGCCGTGCACGGTCCCGCCGATGCTGACGCCGTCGGTGGAAGTCCCGTGATGCGTGCGCTGGCTGCTCATCCGCTCTCCCACATGTCGTGTGTCGTGAGTGCCACCATACGAGGGGGGCCGAGAACGGGCCTCGACCGCTCACTCGTCGATCTCTGGAACAACGCCATGTCTCATCCCGCCGCACTGGAGAAAGTGCCGATGACGGCACGACGTGAATCGATGGTCGGTGCCCTGGCGATCGCCGCGGTCGGAGCCTGGTTTCACAACGTGACCGAGGGAATGGGAACCGCGTCGCCCGAGACCGCCAGTGCAGTCCTGCCCACCATCGCGCTCATGGGCTGGTGGTGGTTCGACCGGAGCCGAACACTGTGGTGGGCCACCCTCGTCTGGATCGGCATCAACCTCCTGGTCGGCGCCATCCTCAGCATCGTCCCGCTTCCCGTGTGGCCTTTCGTGCCTGACCAGAGTCTCGGCCACCACCTCGCCCATTTCGCATACGGCGTCACGCAGCTACCGGCGATCTACCTGCTGTGGAAAGCCCACGGGTCACACCGGCACGACACGCGCAGACACCACCAATGATGTCGTGGCCGAGTTCAAACGGAGAGCGAGTGCGGGTGACCTGAGAGGCGCTGATTCCCTGGATTCGTGCTGCTGCTTGGAAACTGCCTGCAACATTCTCGATGACTTGTGCGTCGTGAGGGTATGAGCACGAAAAAGGCGGCGACTCCAGCCTCGCCATGGATCGGCGACGGGTTCGACGCTGAGCAGACTGTCGGCGGGTTCCGAGAGGTCTACGAGTCCGCGCTGCCCCGTTTGGTGCGGCTGGCTCACCTGATCACGAGTTCCAACTCAGCGGCCGAGGACGTGGTGCACGACGTGTTCGTGGCTGCCTACCGAAGGTGGGACCGGATCGACGACCACCACGGCTACTTGTATCGAGCGGTCGTCAACCGGTCGAGGTCGGTCGTGAGGCGCCGCGTCCTCGAAGCAAGGCATCCGATGGACGCTTCCACCGCCGACCTCCCGCCGGAGCTCGACCAAGTCTGGATTGCCTTGTCACGAATCCCGGTCAAGCGACGAACTGCCCTTGTCCTGCGCTATTACGCCGATCTGTCAGTCGACGAGATCGCCGAGGTGATGCACGTACGTCCACCCACCGTCCGCTCCCTGATCCATCGGGGACACCTGTCAATGAGGAGGGAACTGAGCACATGAACGACCTGGACGATCGTCTCCGGGAAACACTCGACCGCGTCGCCGAGTCCACGAAAGTCAATCGACGAGTCGGGGAAATCGTCGCAGCCCGCCGACGCAGACCAACGCCGAAACTCGTCGCCGCTGTCGCGGCCTTCGCATCCGTCATGGCGCTCTTCGTCCTGCCGATGCTGTCGACCCGCACTTCCGACGGTGATGTCGCCGGTGGAGCTCCCGCACCAAGCGCGCCCGTATGGACCATCGACCCGAGCTGGCTCACCCTCGACAACGACGACTTCGCCGTCTTCGACGCACTCACCGACGCGTCAGCGGAGGTCCATCTCCCCGGGTGGCGACACTCTCTCCGAAGTGAGGCCGTGTGGTGTCTCCACGAGGGCGGGCCGGGGGCGGACACCCTGGCATCGGAGTTCCCCATCGAAGAGGACCTCTCGTTCGAGGCACTCACAGACGAGTGCGCGACAGGCAACGACTCGGCGCGGATGCTGGATGCTCCACCTGAAACACTCACCTTCTGCCGCGGAGTCTTCGCCAGAACGGAGTACGAGCAGTGGCTGGACAGCGGTGAGTTCCGGGTGCTCTCAGGTGATGTCGACGAGACACATCCGGGCTTTCCTGTTGTGCTCGGCTGGCAGGCGGATTGCGCCACGGAGGTGCTCGACACGACCAACGAGGTCGTTCTGACTGACGACCTCGATCTGGACAAGATCAACCGGACCCGCCATCTCGAGATTGCCCTCACGGGAGCGTCCCACAACCACTGCTTCGACTACGAGCAAGCCAGTGCCCTCGCTGATGAAGCCGTGAAGAACCTCGGGACGAGTTGGCTCCGCGTCGAGTTCACATCGGTGGATCAGCGCCTCGTCTCCGATTGCTACCAACCCGTTGTCGACTTGCAGTGGGGTGCCGTCTTCGTGATGGTCGTAGATGAACGCATCGCTCAGGAACCTGGCGCGCCGACGGTCCCTCCTCCCGGGTGACCACTACCCCCGGCCAGGCAGGACTGAGATGATCTCTGTCCATCCGTGATGCACTTCGCCTGGTGCGTTCGGCCTGAACCCCCGGGCCGTCCGATCGTGGACGATACCGTTGTGATACCATGCGGCCCATGGCGTTCACACTTCGTACTGACGAAGAACTCGAACGGGTTCTCGACGAGCTCGTCAAGAATGAGGGCCTGTCCAGGCAGGAGATCATCCGGCGGGCGGTCCTCGACCGATACGAGCGTGCTGGTCATGCCAGGAAGGCTGCCGACAGCACCGATCGGATGATCGAGCGGTGGGGCGACGTCCTCGATCGACTCGGCTCGGTGTGACCGAGGTCGAGTATCTCACGCTCGAAGACCTCCTCGGTCTCGTGCGCCGTCTTCGCGCCGGGCCCGTACGAGATCTGGGCCTTCTCGACTCTGCGGCGTCCCGACCTCGTTCGAGTGCATTTGGAGACGATGCGTATCCGACTCTCCAACTCAAAGCGGCGGCACTGTTGCACTCGATAGTGGCCAATCGCTCGTTGGTGGACGGGAACAAGCGTCTCGGATGGCTGGCGACCACCGTCTTCCTGGACATCAACGGGGAGAACGTCGATCTCGGTGACGACGAGGCATTCGGACTCGTTCTCGACGTCGCCGAGGGACGGCTCGCCGTTGAACAGATCGCGGGCCGGCTGATCACCAGCCAGAGATCCCCGAAGGGCTGATCAGCGCACGGGACGCCAGCTTCGCCCACGACGTAACCTCCCCGGGGCCGTGCACCGCGTCAAAGATTCGGAACGATTCGTAGATCCGGTTTCGCGCTCCCGGCCGGTGACCTCGGCCAGCTCCCCCCGCTCTACGAGGGCATCGATGGCGGCCTGGGCAGTTGGGCAAGTGCCCCCGACGAGGTGCTCCACTCGAGCTCGATCGGCACAACGGGCAAGCCATCGACAGGTGACCCAGGCGTCCAATGGGCTTGGCTCGGCCCGGCCAGTAGTCAACGTCGACCAGATCAGTCCAACGAGCCGACCGCCGGCGCCCGCTGGCGACAGCGTCGCTAGCAGTCGGCCAGGGCTGCGAGCGTCCGGCAGATCTCTTGGCGCGGAAACGGCAACGAGCCGATTCGTGAGGTCAGGAATGTCTTGCCGATGGGCTGGAGGTTGTCGAAGGCAGCCGCGCAGGGTGTGTCGACACCGTGGTCTTGGTCGAGATGGATTTCGGTCGGGATGCCGCGAATGGTTCGGGTGAGGGGCGCGACCAGGATCCAGTTGAGCACGGGGATGGCTTCGGACCGTGACACCACCAGAACAGGTCGCCGCTTGTCTTCGGCTTCGGCCCACCAGATGTCGCCTTGGCGGGGTGTCACCATGGTTCGTCAGCGATCATCCGTACCGTCGCCTGGTCTGCCCACGCGACCTCGTCTGCGGTCTGGGGATGATCCGTGTAGCCGGTGATGATCGCCTCAGCGGTGCGGCGGCGTCGGGTTTGTTCGATGAGCGCCTGGAGGCCCTTGCGGACGGCGTCCGAGCGAGATTCCACGACTCCTTCGGCGACGAGCTGGTCGATACTCTCGGCCAGGTCGTTGTCAATGCGGGCGACGAGCTGTGTCATACGGAAAGCATAACGAATCGCAATGCAGCCGAGAAGGACGGCATCGGTCCTCATCTCGGGAGGGTCGGAGCCTCTCTACGAGGCGAGCTGGAAGGCGTGGAGCGCCTGGCGCGGGACGTATCGAATCCTCTACCGGATTGATGACGACCGCCACGAGGTCATCGTGTTGAGGGTGGGACATCGCGGCGACGTCTACCGGCCCGGCTGAGAAAACGGACTCTTCGGAAGGTGGACGCGCGGGGAAACCGGCCTCACAAAACCAGAGGACCGCCCCGAAGAGCGGCTGACCTGGTGTTTCTCTGAGTCGGGACGGTGGGACTTGAACCCATGACCTCAGCGTCCCAAAGGCTCCCGGTTTGGATCGAGGTGGACCATTGCGGACCGAAACCCCAGGTCTCAGCGCTGCGGAGACTGTTCCGGACTGCCGTAGACGCCTGTGCACGCGCGATGGGCGCGCGATGGATCACTCGAGGTCGAGCCGTGGCTTGTCTGCAGCCTCTGGAACCTCCACGGGGCCATACACCGCGTCAAAGATTCGGGACGACTCGTAGATCCGGTTTCGCTCCCGGCCGGTGACCTCGGCCAGCTCCCCCCGCTCCATGAGCGCATCGATGGCGGCCTGGGCAGTTGGGCGAGTGACCCCGAGGAGGTGCTCCACTCGAGCCGCGGTGACGATCGGCACCGAGAAGAGCTGGTCGGCGAGTCGTACGACTGAGTTGGGCCGACCTTCGTCGAGCAGCTCGCTGCGGAGGCGCGACTGGAGTTCGACGAGCCGTACGGTCCTCTCTTCAGCGTCGCGTGCCTGTTGGCGAACACCACGGAGAAAGAAGTCGATCCAGGGTGTGAGGTCGCCGTTCTGGCTGGTGGCCAGGAGATGGTCGTAGTACTGGGTGCGGTACTGGTTGAAGTAGACAGACAGATAGAGCAGCGGCTGAGTCAGGGCTCCCCGCAACACCAACATCACCGGGATCAGGAGACGACCGATTCGCCCGTTCCCATCGAGGAAGGGATGGATGACCTCGAACTGGTAGTGAGCAATCGCCAGTTGGACCAACAGTGGCATGTCGGTCTCGTGGAGGAATCGCTCCAGGTCAGTGAGTGCCGCGCTGATCGCGTCCGGAGGGGGTGGAACGAACACAGCACTTTCGAGCGTGCTCCCGCCGATCCAGACCGGTGACTCTCGCAGATCACCGGGCCGTCGATGCTGACCCCGAACCCCCGACAGGAGCAGCCCATGCATCTCACGCAGCAGCCGCACCGACATCGGGAACCCCTCGGCCGCCCGTTGGAGGCCGTGCTCCATCGCCACCACGTAGTTCCCAACCTCTTGTGCATCATCGGCCTCCTCGCCTCCGAGCACCTGACCGGCCTCGAAGCGGAGTAGCTGGGACACGTCGGTCTTGGTGCCTTCGATCCGCGAGCTCAGCACCGCCTCCAACCGAAGATGCGGGCCAATCAGGAGGTGGGGATTGGGTACGAGCCTGCCCACCCCTCCAAGACGGTGCACTGCACCGGTTGCCTCGTCCAGCAGCTTGACCGTGACTGGAGACAAGTCGAGACGCCGGGGTACCGGGTGAGGAAAGAACGCCCAGTATCCGTCGAGCGTCCGGCGCACGGTCCCACGCTCATCCGATGTGAAGGCGTCAGGCTGCATGCTGGTGTTTGCGAAGGTCGACTTTCAGAGTCCCCCATCTTACTAAAGCGAGTGACGGATTGCTTTATTAACGTGGTCCCCGAATGAAACTCTCCTTTCAGCTCCATTCGAGCCGTGGTCTGGCCGCTTCTTCCGAGGCATGTCCCCAAGCGAGCTGTGTTCATGCGACTAGGTCTGTGTGCGGACATTGACTGAGGGTTTGATGACTCGCCGTGCCGTCGGAACCCAATCGCGCGGATCGGCGAACAACGATGATGGGAGCGAGAACGACAGATCACATGTCGGCACAGCCGCGAGAGGGGTGGAACAGTGACCGTGGTACCTGGTAGCTCACTCAGAGGGATTGCCGTCCTCGTGGTGTTACTCGGTCTGCTCATGGCAGCGTGTTCGCGCGATCAACCCCAGGCTCGGACCTACTACGAGTCGCTCGACCTCAGCAGCCCTGAGGCCGCTGTCACGCACTTTGTCGAGGCTTATGCGGCTGACAACTTTCTCGACGTGTGGCTCCTCCTCCATCGGGACGCCCAAGCACACACGTGGAGGGCGTTCTCTTTCTTCGACGACGGGAGCATCGTGGACACCGCAGCATTCGACGACTTCGAAGCCCAATGGTCGAGCGAGCTCAACTTCCGCACTACCGAGTCTCACGACAGGTGGTTCGCCTTCGACCAGCTGATGCTCCTCGCAGACACCAACAGTGCTCTGTTGTTCGACTTCCCCAGCCGATCGGATGTGAGATCTGCCGAGCCCAAGGAGTTCTCGGTCGAAACCGTCGACGGCGGCGAGGTGGTCGTCCAGACCGAGCGCGTCGGGGAACGCTGGTACGTGAGAGGCGCGGAATACACGACACCGACCGGAGACTCAACCTCGTGGCCAGCGAACACCCTGTCGGGTTAGCTCTGGGTTAGCTCGAAACCTCCGCGAGACCCGCTCTCCCGATCCGAACAGAACCCGGCTCGGCCACACCGACCCCAGGCCCACCCTCGGGCATCTACACCCAGGCCAGCACCGAAGCCGGCCGTCAAGTCGCAGAACGCCTCGGCGAACGGTTCCTTCCCCGACGCGACCTTGGCCGAGGTCGCGTGGGACGCCTGAATGCGCGCCATGCGTGGCGAGCCGAAGCCACTGTCATTCGGTCAGGCGACCGCTAGGAACCTCCGGATCGCCTCGCGGATGATCTCGCTGGCGGTGGTGTGCTCGGATTTGGCGCGCGCTTCGATCGCCGCCCGCAACTCGGGGTCGATGCGAACCGGCACGACATCGGCCGGACCCGACCCCATCGGGGGTCGACCCCGACGCCGAGTCTTGAGGGCCTCGGCGTCGTAGTCGGTCTCGGCGACCTCGGCTGAGAGGGCGTCGATCTCCTCGTCGGTGAGGATGCGGCCGCTTCTGGTGCGATGGGTCGTCGGTTCGGTCACGGCATGTCGTCGCTGGTCTGTGGGAGCAGGTCGTAGACGGTCGGGCGTAGAGGCATTGCGTGGATCACGAGGTTGACGTCGTCGGCGAGCCCAAGCCAACTGATCTCCAGCAAATTGCCGGAGTGGTCGGGTCCGATTGCCAGAACCTTGGGTGGGTCGGCGTCTCGATCGAGGTCGATGACAGTGAGGGCATTGTCCAGGCGTGGAGGATGACGGCGTCGAGGATTTCCGTGCTTACGAGCCGACCAGTGGATCTCCACATCACAATATCGTAATACGAAATAGTGACGGAAGGGCACGCAATCCGTGATCGTCCCGGCCAGGGGAGAAGGAGACGGCCTTTCCGATCGAGAGCGCAACCTTGAATGCGCTGCGGCGACGCGTGCGGATCGGTGTGGACGTCAACGGACGCGCGATGTGGAGCCGAACGAGGGTGTCGTCGTTCGGGCGACCTCGCCTCGCGGATCGACTTCCCTTCTCCTGGAGTCGAGCGGCTTCGGGACGTGCTTCGTCTCTATCTGCGAGCATTAGGTTCGATGACGGGGACCGAACCACTCCGAACCACACGGCTGGCCCTGGCCCCACTGCAAACCGCTGACGCGGCTGCATGGTCGACGTGCTCTCCGACCCTGTCCTGTACACCTTCACCGGCGGCGAACCGCCCGCGCTCGGCCGACTCGAGGAGATCTATCGGCACCAATCGATGGGCTGCCCCCATGACGATGAAACCCGGCACAACTGAATCCTCCGACTCGACGGCACTGCCATCGGATACGTGCAGGCCACCGTGACGGGTGAGAGCGCCGACCTGGCATGGGTTGTCGCCACTCCCCGGCAAGGCCTCGGGCTACGCCACCGAGGCGAGCGTGGCGATGCGGAACTGGCTGGCCGGCCAGGGCGTCGTCCGGTTCACAGCCCACATCCATCCCGACCATTCAGCATCCATCGCCGTCGCCACCAAGCTCGGTCTCCATCCCACTGGCGAACTCGACGACAAAGGCGAGATGATCTGGACATAGGGGGCCAACCCGCCAAGTGCTCGCTGGGCGTTGGCATCGCGCATATTTCAGCCCGCGTTGCGGGCGGCGGTCTCGACGGCGGCCAGCATGCTTTCGAAGTTGTTTTTCAGCATCATGTCGATCACGGGACCGGTCAGTCGGCCGATGGGGCCACCCCGTGGCACATACCGGTAGTCGAATGTGATCAAGGTCCCGTCTCCATCGGGCTCGATGGTGAGTCGGGATTCGGCCTGCTTGAACGGGACGAGAGCAGATGGCTGATTCGCAGTAGCGATGGTGCGCCGTTCTTCCCAGGCGGTGACGGTTTCATCCAGTGTGCCAAGAGGCACCAGATCCACCTGACGGCGTGCGCCTACCCCCTGGGTTTGGTCTCCGACCCCTCGAGAGGCCCTGAGGCCATCCCAGTGGTCCGCCAGGTTCGGGAAATCCGCGAACACCTCCCAGATCGAGTTTGGGGACGCGGCGACTCGTCGTCGCACGGTGAGATGTCGTTCGGCCATGGTCATTACTCCCTAGTGGGGGCCGGTCCGTGACCAGGGTCAGGCCGGCTGTTGAATTGACGAGAAGAACTCCGCGAAGGCTTCGGCGAGCGCCTCGGGATGGGTGAGGGGGCCGGCGTGCCCGGCGCCGGCGATCTTCTGCTCCCGGGCGTCGGGGACGCGGTCGGTCACAGTCTGCGCGCTGGAGGCGAAGAGTCGCTTGGTGTCCGATCCGTGGAGCACCAACACCGGAACGGAAATTGCGTCAAGCACGGCCGGATCAGCGATGGGGTCTCCCTGCTCCATCACCTTCTGGAGGTGGTTGAGCAGGTTCGGGACGTAGCGCCCTGCGGCCTCGAGGTAGCCGGCGCCTTCGAGCACGGCGATCTCCTCATCATTGAAGGGAAAACCAGCGAAAGCCCGGGCCGCATCCACCAATCTGCCTTCGGCGGCCAGCTCGCCCGTGCGGGCGAAGATGGCGCCGACAGTCACATGTTCCTGCTCGTCCATCAGGCTCAGCATCGAAGACTCGAAGTAGGCCACCGCGGCCACGGCGTCTGACTGCGCCGCTGCGACAAGTCCATACGGGGCGGACCAACCCACCAGTCCGGTTGGTTCCCCGATGCTGTCGACGTACGCGAGGAAGTCTTCGACGACCGGACCGAAGCTGAGATCGGGGTGGTCGCTACTGAGGCCACGGCCTCGCATGCTCGGCAGATGGCAAGTGAACCGGCTGGTCATGTGCCCCACCACAGCTTGCCAATCGAGGTCTCCATCGCCGATGGACCCTTGCAGGAACACGAGCGGAGGCCCCTCGCCGTGTACGGTTCCACCGATGGTGACGCCGTCGGTGGTGGTCACGTAGTGGGTGCGTTGGGTGCTCATGTGCTGTCTCCCGGGGTCGCCTGCGGTCATGTCTGCGACTATGCCGCATAGGGCGTCGGAGAACATCACCCGACCGGGTACGTTTCCGCTGCCAGGTGGTACTACAGGTCGCGGCGGGCGACTTGTGCGGCGAGATCGGCGCGTCCGTCGACGTCCACCTTGGCGTAGACGTGGGTCAGGTGTTTCTTCACCGTGTTGGGCGAGATGAACAGACGTTCACCGATCTTGGCGTTGGTGTGGCCCTCGGCGACCAGCCGCACGATGTCACGTTCGACCGGGGTCAGTGACGCCCAGCCGATCAGGGGGCGTTGACGGACGCCCCGACCACGGCGGGCATAGGCGAGCGCCTCGGCCAGTGACAGCTCGCTGCCGGCGTCCCAACATGCGGTCGCATCGACGGGGTCCAGTTCGGCCCATGCGGTGTTATGGGCACGTTCGAAGCGGTCGGCCTGGAGGGGGAAGCGGACGACGCCTGACTCGGTGTGGAACCGTTGCGACGCAGCGAACAGGCGGAGCGCCCGCTCCGGCTCGCCGTGAACCAGGGCCAGGCCGGCGATCAGCTCCAACGCGGCGGCCGCCCCCACTCGGTCGCCGTAGTCGTCGAGAACCTCCATACCCTCGTGGGCCAGTTCCCACGCCTCGTCGACGACCCCGTCCTCCTGGGCCAGCTCAGCGAGACCCAACAACGACCGACCCAGCGGCAACGGGAACCGCGGATCGGTCGAAAGCGAGCGGCTAGTCGTCAGATGTGCTCGCGCATCCTCGTGGCGCTCTTCGACGTGGGCCAGGACGCCCAGCAGCCACTCGCCCATCGCCTCGTCCACTCGGCTGCCGCCACCACGACCGATCCGCACGATCTCGGCAGCCGTGGCCCGAGCAGTCTTCAGATCACCGGTTACGCAGGCCGATAGTGCGAGCCAGGGCCGAACGAACATCCCGTATTGGGATCCCTCCAACGCGTGCTTCTGGACTACTGCCCTCGCCTTGGACAGCCACTCCTGCGCCTGACTGTGGTCGCCTGCCAGGACGGCAGCCGCTCCCAGACCGGTGAGCCCGCACACCTCCCATCCAGGTCGTCCGACCTGCCGGCTGAGCTCGATGGTGCGCCGAGCGTGTCCTCGGGTCCAGTCGAGCCGACCGGACCAGACCGGCCACAGTCCGAGCGTCGCCATGGCGGCCGGCAGTTGGAAGGCGAGCTCGTTGGCCTCGCACACCTCGACGGCCTGCTCGAACAGGCCACACGCGTCGTCGATCGAGCGGCTGTGGAGAAGGGCTGCCCCGACGAACGCCAACACGTAGGCGTGAGTCGGAGCGTCTCCGCACCGCTGCGCGTGCTGGACCGCCTCGTCGATGTCGGCGTTCACCTGTTCACTGGTCGCCAGTCCCGACAGCACCCCCGAGAAGGCTCGTTGTCCCACTGCGACCGCGAGCGCACCGTTAACAGCGGCCACGCGTGCCACGTCGACCGCCCTGCTCGCCGACCTATAGGCGCTGGCGGGCTCGTTGGCGGCGAGGGCGAGGGCCGCCGCGGTGATCAAACCCCGCCCGCGCTCCTCATCTGAGATTCCTGGGGCATCGGCCGCGTCGTGCAGCCGGCGGTGCACCTCCCCAGCCAGGCCGCGCTCGAACCAGAAGCGGACGATCGGCTCGGTGAGCCCCACCAGTCCACGCAGGTCTCCCGTTTCCGCCGCCCAGTCCATGGCGGCCCGCAGATCATCCAGATCGGCGGCGAGTCGCGCCATCCAGGGCTCAGGCTGTCCACCGTTCAGGCCCGCGTGGGCCCGCGCCCCGAGCCGGATGTAGAACGCCAGGTGGCAATCACGCGCCCCGGCGGGATCCCCGAGCTCGGAGAGGCGCTGTCGGGCATAGGCCCGGATGGTCTCCAGCAGCCGGTACCGGGCGCTGCCCTGGCGCTCGACGACCTCCAACATCGACTGCTCGACCAGGGCGGCGACTAGGTCGAGCACATCGTTGCTGCCGCCTCCGTTCCCGACCACGACCGCCTCTGCCGCGTCGAGTTCGAACGAGCCGGCGAACACCGACAGCCTCGCCAACGCCAACTGCTGTCCGTCGTCGAGCAGGTAGTAGCTCCAATCCAGCGATGCCTCCAGCGTTCGTTGACGAGCCGGCGCACCCCGCAGGCCACCGGTCAACAGTCCGAACCGGTCCGACAGGCCCGCAGCGATCTGATCCGGTGCCAGCACCCGCACCCGCACCGCCGCCAACTCGATCGCCAACGGGATCCCATCCAGACGTCGACAGATCTCAGCCACCGCCGACGCGTTGTCGTCATCGATCCGAAAGTCTGCGGCCACCTGCCGGGCCCGCAACTCGAACAATCGCGCCGCATCCGCTCCCGCCACGCTGCTCGCCGAGCGGGCGCCGGCGGCAGGCACCGGCAGCGGAGCGACCTCGAACGTCGTCTCACCGTCGACGACGAGCGGCACACGACTGGTAGCCAGCACGTGCAGGCCCGGACACGCCGACGACAACCCGGCGACCAGCTCCGCGCACACCTCCACCAAGTGCTCGCAATTGTCCAGCACCACCAGCAGGTGCCGTGCACCAAACTGCTCGACCAGCGAGTCGACCTGCGCCTGGTCGGGTCGTTCGTGGACCCCCACCGCCGCGGCAATCACCGGAGCAACCATCCCCGGATCGCTCACCCCCTGCAGATCCACCCAATGGGCCCCATCGAAAAACCGCGACGCCACATCCCCCGCCACCTCCACTGCCAGCCGCGTCTTTCCGCAGCCACCCGAACCGGTCAACGTCACCACCCGGGCATCCGCCACCAGTTCGGCCAGCTTCACACGCTCACGCTCGCGGCCGATGAACGGCGAAACTCCCACCGGCATCGCGCTTCGAATAGTCACCGGCCCAATCTACGCATGCGCCACCATCGCGGTCTGAGCACCTCGACTGCTCACGACGGCGCAAGGCGTCATGATTGAGCAATCCAGCTCGTTCAGGCTGTCGCGGAGGGACGTCTCGACGTTGAAGACATCGCAGACCGACTCATCACCAGCCAGACAGGCCCGGAGGGTCGAGCCAGCGAGCCCAGACTCCGCTCATTTCGCGAACCGGAGCTCGAGTTGCTGTTCCATATTCTTGTAGTCGGCGTGGCACAATTGTGGCCATGTCGACTGAGTCGCTCCGGGCGATGTGGTGCGTGGTGTCGAGGCTGTGAAGGCCCTGCGGCCTCAGTGAGCGCCAGACCCTACGAGATCGTCATCACCGCCCCGGCCGCTCGGGCCATTCGCGAAGTGCTGCCGGAGGCAGTGGCATTCGCTGTCATCGACTTCATGACCGGACCCCTGTCGGACAGTCCAAGGTGGGTCGGATCCCCCCTGCGAGGCGAACTGAAGGTGTGGAGCGCCCGGCGCGGGACGTATCGAATCTTGTATTGGATTGATGACGAGCGCCACGAGGTGATCGTGTTGAGGGTGGGACATCGTGGCAACGTCTACCGGCCCGGCTGAGAAACCGACGCTTCCGAAGGTGGGTACGCAGGATCATCGGCGTCGTTCCACCTCCCGGAGGAGTCTCACGACGGCCGGAACGTCTTGTGTCGCCATCGTCCACAGCTGTGAGGGGTCGATCCGGTGGTAGTGATGGCCAATGACTCAGTCGATCACGCACCTTCGCCATGTCGGACCAAGGGATCTTGGGGTAGGCGTCAGTGAGATCCCCCGACATGGCCTTCGATGCCTCACCGATGATCTCGAGGCAGCGTTCGACGGCGCGACGCAACACCACTTCCTCCTCGAACGCATCCCGTCCCCGCTGGACAATCGCCGCGATCTCGTCGGCCGCCATGAGCATGTCGGCCAGGCGGTGGACGTCGGATCGGCTCACAGCGTGACGGCGTCGCTTCGGATCTCGTCGTCTCGTTCGAGAAGTGCTCCGAGCGAGATGACGTCGACATCGACGCCCAAAAGGTCACCGAGCGCCTCCTCGAGATGGATCAGATCCAAGAGCGAGCTCCCAGGCTCGAACTCGACGAGGAAGTCGATGTCACTGTCGACCGTTGCCTCGCCCCGCGCAACCGAACCGAACACCGCTATCGAACGGGCGTTGTGCGGCTCCAACAGGGCCCGAATCTCGGCTCGGTGAGCCTCTATCAGAGAGTTGAGAACTGTCGAGCGGCCTGCCATGAGCGAATGGTACGGTCCGCCGCCCGGATCACGGTTTCGCGACGCGCGATGAAACCGGCCTCACAAACCAGAGGGCCGCTCGATCGAGCGGCCCTGACCTGGTGTTTCTCTGAGTCGGGACGGTGGGACTTGAACCCACGACCTCAGCGTCCCGAACGCTGCGCGCTACCAAGCTGCGCTACGTCCCGATTGGAGATCTGAGTGTAGACCCCGCTGGAGCGATCAAATCAAGGTGGGCCCGCGTATTCTCTGATCGAAAGTGGACGCATACGTCCGAACGAACCCTGGGTTCGAATGGACGTCGTCCGGTCAGTTGTCGACGGTGATGGTGACCGACTCGAGGTAGATCGACTCGGTCGGGTAGGAGCGTTCCCGGGCTCCGGGTTGGGTGCGCGTGGGAATCTCGGCGATGCGCTCGACCACATCCATGCCTTCGACGACCCTCCCGAGAACATTGAACGACGGGTTGAGCGTCGCCGCGCTCTCGCCGCTCACAATGAAGAACTGGCTTCCGGTGGTGTTGCGGCCGCTGTTGGCCATCGCCACCACCCCGGGCTCGTAGACGAACCCCTCGGAGGGAACCTCGTCGGGGATCGAATAGCCCGGGTCGCCGCTACCGGTCGCCATCGGATCCCCACCCTGGATCACGAAATCGGGCGCCACCCGGTGAAACGCCGTGCCGTCGTAGTACCCGTTGCGGGCGAGGAACACGAAGTTGCTGACGGTCTGGGGGAACTGAGCATTGTCGAGTTCCATCACGATCGTTCCACACGAGGTTTCCAGGGTCGCAGTCACCTCGGAGTCCGCGCGGAGCGCCTGGTTGATGGGCTCGTCGAACTGCATCTCCGTGGGAGGATCCGGCACTGAGCCGTCACACGCGGTGGGCTGGTTCCGAAAGGCTTCGAGCGCCTCGGGGAGATCGTTCTCGTCCGACGAGGAGAACGTCCCGATCACCAGCAGGAAGATCGCCACGGCTGCACCCAGGCCGAGACCGACCGTGATACGGCGTCGCAGCTCCTTGCGCGCTGCGGCTTTGCGCTGTGCTTCCTTGGCGGCGGCACGCGCCTGCTTCTGTCGTTCACGTCGATCAGTCATCGAGGCGGCAGGCTACCGGCGATTGGGTCATCCCCGGACTCACGTATCCTGAAGGACTCACGACCAAGATCTGAAGAATGGCCCTCATCGTCCAAAAGTACGGCGGCACCTCCGTCGCCAACCCCGAACGCATCACCGCGATCGCCGACCGGATCGTCAGCACCCACAAGGACGGCAACGACGTCGTCGTCGTCGTCTCCGCCATGGGAAAGACCACCGACGAACTGCTCCAACTCGCCGAAGCCGTGAGTCCCGCACCTCCTGCCCGGGAACTCGACATGCTGCTGACTGCCGGCGAACGCATCTCGATGGCGCTCACCGCGATGGCCATTCAGGCCCGCGGTGTGGGCGCGGTGAGCTTCACCGGAAGTCAGGCGGGGATCCTGACCGATTCGTCGCACGGATCGGCGCGGATCACCGAGATCACCGGAGGCCGCGTTCGCGAGGCCATCGACGAGGGCAAGGTCGTCATCGTCGCCGGTTTTCAGGGTGTGGATCCCGACTCGAAGGAGGTCACGACCCTCGGTCGGGGCGGATCCGACGCAACTGCCGTGGCCCTCGCCGCCGCCCTCGGCGCAGACGTGTGTGAGATCTACACCGACGTCGACGGCGTGTACACCGCCGATCCGCGGGTGGTGGCCGACGCACGCAAACTCCCCGAGATCTCCTTCGACGAGATGCTGGAATTGGCCGGCGCAGGGGCAGGGGTTCTCATGAGCAGGGCGGTCGAGTTCGGTCGCCGATTCAACATCCCGATCCACGTTCGTTCCTCGTTCAAGGACGACGAGGGGACCTGGGTCAAGGAGGAAACAATGGAACAAGCGATCATCAGCGGAGTGGCACACGACACCTCGGAGGCCAAGCTGACCGTCCGCGGGGTCCCCGACCGTCCCGGCGTCGCCGCCCGGCTCTTCGAGCCCCTGGCCGCCGAAGGGGTCAACATCGACATGATCGTCCAGAACACGTCGCATGACGGCACCACCGACATCTCGTTGACCGTGCCCAAGGCGTCGCTCGCAGCCGCCCGCGCCATCGCCGACGAGGTGGCGACGGAGGTCGACGCCGCCGGCGTGGAAGTCGATCCCGACATCGCCAAGGTCTCGCTGGTCGGCGCCGGAATGAAGTCGCATCCCGGAATCGCCGCCAAGGTGTTCCGCATCCTCGCCGACGCCGGCATCAACATCGAAATGATCTCCACCTCCACGATCCGTATCTCGTGTGTCATTCGTGCCGAGAAGGTCACCGAAGCGGTGCGCCTCCTTCATGACGGGTTTGAAGTCGCACTGTCACGCGAGGAGGTGGGAGCGTGACCACCAACATCGCGATCGTCGGCGCAACAGGAGCAGTCGGGCGCACGATGCTCCAAATCCTGGCAGAGCGGGAATTCGGCGTCGGAGCGCTCCGGCTCATGGCTTCCGCCCGCTCTGCGGGGCAGAAGGTCGAGACACCGTGGGGCGAGATCGAGATCGAAGATCTGGACCTCGTTGACCCCGAAGGCATCGACGTCGCCCTCTTCTCAGCAGGTGGAGATCGCAGCAGGGAGCATGCTCCTCGATTCGCCGCCGCCGGTGCAGTGGTCGTCGACAACTCCTCGGCGTTCCGGATGGATCCCGATGTTCCACTGGTCGTCGCCAACGTCAACAACGACGACATCGCGCACCGGCCCCGCGGCATCATCGCCAACCCCAACTGCACGACGATGACGTTGCTGATGGCGGTCGGACCATTGCACCACGCCGCCGGGCTGACCTCGATGGTCGCGACCTCGTACCAGTCGGTCTCCGGCTCCGGGAAACAGGGAATGGACGAACTCCTGCGCCAGACGCGTCACTTCATCGACACACCCGATGCCCTGCAGCATGGCGGTTGGCAAGACCCGGGCGGGTCGCTCTATCAGCGCCCGATCGGTTTCAACGTCCTCCCGTACGCCGGCACCGAGAAGGAACTGGGGTACACCGACGAAGAGTGGAAACTGGTGAACGAGACCCGCAAGATCCTCGGAGCGCCGGATGTGGCGGTGGAACCCACCTGTGTGCGGGTTCCGGTGATGGTCGGCCACGGAATCGCCGCCACCGCCCGGTTCGCGCGGCCTCTCGATGTGGCCGAAGCGACCGAGATCCTCACCGCCGCTCCCGGCGTCCAGGTGTGGAACAACGACACCACCCCGACGCCGCTCGACTCCGCGGGGATCGATGACGTCTTGGTAGGGCGAATCCGGAACACCGTGGGCGAGCCGGGCGGGATCAACTTGTGGGCGGTGGGTGACAACCTGCGCAAGGGTGCGGCCCTCAACACCGTGGAGATCGCCGAACTCCTGGTCGGCTGACCAGAACGAAACGGTTAGCTGATCGTCGGGCCCACCGAAATGGTCCAGAACACCGGCGACACGAACAGCGACGGGCCGATCATCGGAAGACCATTGGAGGGGCCGGTGAGCACGATCCACTGTTCGTGGAGGTCCCCAGTGAACAGCCGGTAGAACACGTCATCGAAGGACGGAACGGCGACCGTGATCGGCGTGACCGGGGTCACTGCCTGAATCGGTGCGGACCCCCGAGTCGTGGCCGGTTGATTACTGGTGACAGGTGCCGGGTTCGAACTCGGTGGTGGCGGTGGCGGTGCAACAGCAGCCGAACTCGGATTGGTCTCGGTGCAGAACACCACCGACACGTAGATCTTCCCGTCTGCACCGGTCGCCGACCCTGTCCCCATCGCGGTCCAGTTGGACGACAGCAGCAGGGGTCGGTGCGTTGCAGACTGCAGGAACAACTCGAAGATCGGCGCAATCGAAGCACCCGCCCCGACGATCTCTCCCGCGGCCAAGCACACCGAAGTCACCCCGGAAAGAGAAGTGTGGGCGAGCTGACCGCGCGAGGCCTGACTGGCGGCCGACGAGTTGGCCACCGCCTCGAGCTCCCCGCGGGACGGTAAGGGCGTCGCGCGAGTCCCGTTGACGGCGGAGTCGACGGCGTCGGCAGACGCGGGGATCGCCGGAAGGGCGAGCACCGCGACAAGGGCGAGGGGCAAGAATCGCACTGGCGCCAGTGACCATAGGTCGCCAGACCCAGGGCGACCAAGTCATCGAGCCGGTTGGGTTTCGCGCGAGGACTACCGTCTCAGCGGTGCCGATCGACCTGCATACCCATTCGACCGCATCGGACGGGTCGCTGACTCCGACAGAGTTGGTCGAGCACGCCTCGCTCCTCGGGATCGAGGTCATGGCGCTCACCGACCACGACACCCTCGACGGAATCCTCGAAGCCACCCTCGCCGCCGCCGCAACAGGAGTCGAGCTGATCCCCGGAGTCGAGCTGTCCCTGGACTGGGATCGCGGGGGGATGCACATGCTGGTCCTGTGGCTGGAGTCGGGATCCGGGCCTCTGCAGGATCGGCTCGCCGAACTCCAGGGAGCCAGGAACAGCCGCAACGCCCGGATCATCGGCCGCCTCAACGAACTCGGCCTCGACATCACTCTCGAAGAAGTGGAATCCGAAGCCGGCACTGGCTCGGTCGGACGCCCGCACTTCGCGGCGGTCATGGTGCGGAAGGGCTACGTCACCGACATCAGGGAGGCATTCGACGAGTACCTCGCCAATGGCCGGCCCGGCTACATGTCCCGCTGGCGGCTGGGTCCCGAGGAGGCCATCGACCTCGCCCGCCGATCCGGCGGAGTGCCGGTGTTGGCCCATCCGCACACTCTGGGCCTCGACAACCGGGCCGAGGTCGAAACGATGATGCGGCGTCTCTCCAGCGCCGGGTTGGTCGGGATCGAATGCCACTACGGGAGTTATGAGGCCGATGAACGGGCGGGCTATGCGCGAATGGCCGGTCGTTTCGGTCTGCTTCCTGCCGGCGGATCCGACTTTCACGGAACGTACAAGACAGGAGTCCTGTTGGGCACCGGATCAGTCGGAATCGGCGTGCCATCCGAAATCCTGGAGCCCTTGCGGTCCATGCGGTCATGAGCGGCTCCTCCCGCATCGGGACCGCAGCGGCGATCGTCGCCGGCGGAGTGCTGCTATCCCGGGTGCTGGGTTTCGGGAGAGACCTGACGATGGCGGTGATCCTCGGGCGAAGCGCCGAGGCCGACCTCTACCAGTACGCCTTCACGATCCCGGACTTCGCGTTCTACCTCGTCGCGGGGGGATTCCTCTCGATCACCCTCATCCCGATCCTCGCCACCCGGGTCGAGAAGGGCGACGATGCGGGGCGGAATCAGGCGTTCACCGCCGTCTTCCGCGCCGTCGCCGTCATCCTCGGCGCAGTCACACTGGTTGCCGCGCTCGCGACTTCGGCTCTCGTGGACCTCGTCTTTCCCGAGGTGACCGGCGAGACCGCCGATCGTCTCGTGACGATGACACGGCTGGCCCTCGTGCTCCAGGTGCTGTTCGCGCTCGGCGCACTCTTCTCGGCGGTGCAGTTCACCCATCGCCGCTTCCTGATCCCCACCCTCGGACCGATCATCTACAACGCCGGAATAATCCTCGGGGGAGTAATCGGACAACTCACTGGCCCGCCGAATCCGGAAGCCTTCCTGGTCGGCGGGATCGTCGGGGCGTTGGTGGGTTCGTTCGGGCTGCAGTGGTGGGGGGCGCGTCGGTTGGGGCTCCGTTTCACGCAGCCCCGAGCGGGGGATCCAGCCGTACGCGAGTACCTGACGTTGGCCGTTCCGCTCATGGTCGGACAAACCGTGATCGCCCTCGACGAGCAGTGGCCGCGGGCCTTCGGGCAGTTCGGCCCCGACGGGACCACCGCAGGACTGCAGTACGCCCGGCGACTCATGATGCTCCCCGTCGGCGTCATCGCCCAGGCGGCGGGAGTCGCCGCGTATCCGTTCCTCGCCGGCCTCGCTGCCCGAGGCGACAACGCGGGCCTGCGGGAAACGGTGGACCGGTCGATGCGGGTTGGGATGGTCGTGGCGGTACCCGTCACCGTCGTCGTGGTCGTGCTGTCACCGGTGTGGGTGCGACTCGCCCTCCAATGGGGTGCGTTCACCGCTTCGGACACGGCGGTCGTCGCATCGCTCCTCGCGGTGTACGCCACGGCCACACCCTTCTGGGTGGCTCACCAGGTGGTGACCAGGGCGTTCTACGCGACGCGCAGGATGTGGGTTCCCGTGATCATCGGCACCGCAGTCACCGCAGTCACCGTCCCTTTGTTGTTCCTCGTCGCAGGGGACGGGACCGGCATCGCCGCGGTCTCCGCCGGCGCAGTGGGCACGTACGCCCTGGCGATCTCCCTGGCGTGGTACCGGGACGCACCGACGGGTGAACGCAGGACGATGGGACTCTTCACGATGCGCCTTGGTGGGGCGGTCCTGCTGTCCGCCGGTGTCGCGGTCGCGCTGGTCGGTGTGAACCCGGTCGCCGCCACCGCAGCCTCGCTCGTCACGTTCGCGGTCGCCGGTCACCTACTGGGAATCCAAGAGATACCCGCGCTGGCGAGGCGACTCCTCAGATCTCGCTGAGCCAGCCGTGACGATCCTCGGCTGTGCCGAGATGAATGTCCCGCAGCGCGGCACGCAGACGTGTCGCATTTGAGCCCGCCGCGCCCGACCCGACCGGAATCTCTTCACCGTCGATGACGAGGGTGCCCACCGCCGCCAGCACCGCAGCCGTCCCGGTGAGGGCGGCTTCGGCCTCAGGCCGCGATGCCCACTCGACGACATCGGCCACGGTCAGCGACCGTTCCTCGACGTCGTATCCGAGGTCGCGGCCCAGCTCCAGAATGGAGTCACGGGTGACTCCATGCAGGAAGCTCTCGGTCAGTTGCGGCGTGACGATTCGTTCCGAATCGATGAGCATGAAGTTCGACGCCCCCGTCTCCTGGACTTCGCCGCCGGGAGCAAACAGCACCTGATCGATTCCGTACTCCTCGCGGCGATCCATCGTGATGCCGAGTGCCATCACGTAGTTGGCTCCGCTCTTCACCTTCCCGAAGGTGGGAGTCGACCGGGGCTGATCCTGCTCGATGGCGATTTTGAGTGCCCGGTCGCCGCCCTTGAAATAGTCGCCGACCGGCGAAGCCAGCACGAAGAGCAGAGCCTCCTTGCTGGGCACAGCCGCCGCCCCGATGTTCGCTTCGGTACCGATGAGTGTCGGACGCAGGTAGAGCGAACCCGGGGACACGGGGACCGCATCCTGGTTGACGGCGACGGTCGACAAGATCATGTCCTCGATCATCTCGGTCGGCGGGACAGGCAGACGAAGGATGTCCGCGCTCGTCACCATCCGTCGGGCGTGGGCGTCGGCTCGGAACACCCGTACACGGCCGTCGGATCCGCGATGAGCTTTCAGCCCCTCGAAACAGGCGCTTCCGTAGTGGAGCACATGAGTGGCAGGGTGGAAGGAGAAGGGTTGCGTCGGCTGCACCGCAGGCTCGGACCACGCGCCGTCCTTCCACGTCGCCACGGCCATCGAGTCCGCGAATACCGTGCCGAACGCGCCGGTGGGAGCTTCAGGGAACGATGACGTCACGAGGGACCTCCGATCGGATCTGGATGCCGCAATCTACGACATCGCATCAGGGCTCCGGCCAGTTCCTGCCAGGGTCGGGCAGCGTGGGCGGGTCGAAACGGCCCAGCGGCGTCTGCATCCCGATTCGGACCCAGGCCGGCGGCCGGCGCTCCTGAGGCGGGCGCGACCTGGCGATCTCCTCGGCGATGAGGCTCTGACGTATCACTGCCGCGATCGCCGCAGCCTCATACGGTCCGATGCCGCCACGAATCTGGATGTCGGTGATCTCAGGCATGCGGCTCCACGAGTTCCACGAGCGTACCGGCCAGATCCTTCGGATGGACGAAGGCGATACGTGCCCCGCGGCCGCCCAGTCGCGGATGATGGTCGATGAGCGCAGTTCCCCGTGACTCCAGATGGGCGAGGGCGGCTTCGATGTCCACGACCGCGAACGCCACGTGATGCAGCCCCTCGCCGTTGCGTTCCAGAAACCGCCCCACCGGGGTGTCGGGTGACAGCGGACAGAGCAGCTGGATGAACGATCCACCGACAGGGATCATCGCCTCCTCGACCCCCTGGGACTCGACGGTCTCCCGGTACAGGGGACGCACGCGGTAGCGGTCGTCGTAGCCGGCGATCGCCGCATCGAGATCCCGCACCGCGATGGCCGTGTGGTCGAGGTTCAAGAGTTTCATCGTCACGGATTCAAGCCGCGACCCTCCCCCATCGCCGAACCGTGGGCCCAGGACTACCCCCAGTGTCGTCTGGAACCCTGGGTTCGTGACGACACCCAGTGGTGTCCTGGGCCCGCGGTTTGGTTTGGTGGATAGTCTCAGAGACATGAGTGCAGTCATCACCGGCTTGGCCCGGACTCCGATCGGAAAATACGGGGGAGGGCTGGCCCCCCTGCGTGCCGTCGAGCTCGGCGGACACGCCATCTCGGCCGCCATGTCGCGGTCCGGCACCGACGCTGGGGCGATCGACGAGGTCATCTTCGGACACGTGCTGCAAGCAGGCGAAGGCCAGATCACCGCCCGACAGGCCGCCGTTCGAGGCGGACTGCCCATGACGGTGCCTTCTCTCACCGTCAACAAGGTCTGTCTGTCCGGGCTCGCCGCGATCGGGCTCGCCGATCGGGCGGTGGCGACCGGAGATACCACGTTCGCCGTCGCCGGTGGCATGGAGTCGATGTCGAATGCGCCGCACGTGCTCCGTGAGCTGCGCTGGGGTGTGCGCGCCGGCGAGGCAACGATGGTGGACGTGATGACCCACGACGGACTGTTCTGCGCCTTCGACCACTGCACGATGGGCGAGTCTTCGGACCGCAAGAACGCCCACCTCGGGATCAGCCGGGGAGAACAGGACGAGTGGTCGGCCCGCTCGCATGCACGGGCGGCGGCCGCCACAGCATCGGGCGCATTCTCCGACGAGATCGTTCCCGTCTCCGTCCCCCAGCGAAAAGGTGAGCCGGTCGAGGTCACGGTCGACGAGGGGGTGCGGCCGGAATCCACTGCCGACGCGCTGGCGAATCTGCGGCCCGCTTTCGTTGGTGACGGAACCATCACAGCGGGAAACGCGTCACAGGTTTCCGACGGTGCTGCGGCGGTGATCGTGGCGGACCGGGCAGCGGCGGAAGCCACCGGCGGCCCGATTCTCGCCGAGATCGTGTCGTACGGACAGATCGGGGGTGTCGATGCCACGCTGCACGAGCGTCCCGCCGAGGCACTGCGCATCGCGCTGAAGAAGGCCGGCATGGAACCCTCGGACCTCGACCTGGTGGAGATCAACGAGGCGTTCGCCGCCGTCGCCCTGTGGTCGGCCCGCATGCTCGACATCGATGAGGACAAGGTGAATGTCAACGGCGGAGCCGTGGCACTCGGACACCCGATCGGGTGCACGGGGACGAGACTCGTCGTGACACTCATCAGCGCACTGCGCGCCCGGGGCGGCGGCATCGGAGCCGCCACGCTCTGCGGTGGTGGTGGACAGGGTGACGCACTGATCGTGAAGGTGAACTGATGGCTGAGATTCCCGACCGCAACCTCGGACTGGACCTGGCGCGTGTCACCGAGACTGCCGCCATGGCCGCCGCCCGTTGGCAGGGCCGCGGCGACAAGGAGGCCGCTGACAAAGCCGCTGTGGACGGCATGCGCGCCCACCTCGGCACCCTCGACCTCGACGGCATCGTCGTCATCGGTGAAGGCGAGAAGGACGAGGCGCCGATGCTCCACAACGGTGAGCGGGTTGGTAACGGCCAAGGCCAGGAGGTCGACATCGCCGTCGACCCGGTGGAAGGCACCCGCCTCGTTGCATCCGGAATGCCCGGTGCGTTGGCGGTGCTCGCTGTCGCAGAACGCGGCACGATGTTCTCGCCCAACTCGATGGTCTACATGGAGAAGATCGCCGTCGGTCCGCAAGCTCGCGGGGTCATCGACCTGGACGCACCCATCGAACACAACCTCGCCGCCGTGGCCAGGGCGCAGTCGAGCGACGTCAACGACCTGACCGTCATCATTCTCGAACGTCCCCGCAACCAGCCGCACATCGACGCGGTGCGTCGCGCGGGAGCCCGCATCCGGTTGATCCGGGACGGTGATGTGTCAGGCGCGATCGCCACAGGACGAGAAGGTGCGGGCATCGACATGCTCCTCGGAATCGGTGGTTCCCCGGAGGCGGTGCTCGCCGCGGCAGCGATGCGATGCATGGGTGGCGAGATCCAATGCCGGCTCTGGGCGCGGGATGACGCCGACCGGGACTATGCCGAAGAGAACGGCTACGACCTCGGCAGGGTGATGGGGACCAACGACCTCGTCGGCGGGAGCAACGTCTCGTTTGCGGCCACGGGCATCACCGGCGGCGAGTTCCTGAAGGGCGTCGCGTTCCATGGCGACGGAGCGATCACCCACTCGGTGATGATGCGCTCGAAGACGGGATCCATCCGCTACATGGACGCCTTCCACAACCTGGACAAGCTCGGCACGCTCTCGAGCGTCGAATACGGCTGAGCCGGAACTCTCCGTCGGACTCAGCTGGGCGGTGGCTTGGCCGCCAGCTTGACGATGTAGTCGAAGTGCTTCTTCGTCACCGGTTGGACCGAGAGCCGACTCCGGTTCAGGAGCACCATGTCGGCCAGCGCGGCATGCTCCCGAAGTTCGGGGAGGCCCACCATGCGCGGAAACTTCTCCACGAACTTCATGTCGACCATGATCCAGCGCGGATCATCGGGGTCGGACGTCTCATCGAAGTAGTTCGATTTCGGATCGAACTGCGTGTGATCGGGATACGGCTCGCTCGCGACCTCGGCGATGCCGACGATGCCCGGAGGTTTGGCATTCGAGTGATGGAAGAGAACCCGGTCCCCCACCGTCATCTCGTCACGCATGATGTTGCGCGCCTGATAGTTGCGAATGCCGTCCCAGTGCTCGACGCTGTCGCGCTCGAGGTCGTCGATCGAATACGCATCGGGTTCGGACTTGATGAGCCAGTACTTCACGGTCGTCGGATGGTGCCACGGGCAACGGCACCGTCCAACCACTTCATGCCAAGCCACCCATTCGGAGGGCTTCGATCAGCGTGGAGGCGACGGGTACGCCCATCGCATCGAGTCCGCCCCGATGATGGGAGCCGTTGTCCACCAGCACTGCGGCTGCTCCGACATGGGCCGCCGCCCGCGCGTCGTCCGTCGCGTCGCCGATCAGCAACACCGACCCCGGATCCTCATGCCGCATCAGCTCCTTGAGATGCGCTTCGAGAAACATCGCCTTCTGCGCTCCCGGTTCGCCCCGGAGACCGTCGATTCGGCGGAAGAACGACGTCACGCCGAGCCGGTCCACGAGCGGCAGGAGTTCGGTGTGGGGGAACATCGAAAGCAGTGACTGGTCCGCCGGCACCTCCGTGACGGCAACCAGCGCTTCGTGGGCGTCCCGAGACAGTCCAGCTGTCAGAACGCGCTCGCGGTACGCGTCATGGAATCGCCGATCGAGGTCGCGCCATTCGGCGTCGCTGATCGGTCTCTTCGCAAGTCGCTCATAGAACAGCTTCACCGGGCGCGTGTAGTGCGTCCGGTAGTCGTCGGCGGTGATCGGACCGATGCCGATCGGTGCGATACCAACGTTGACCGCGTCGACCACGAGGTGGAAGTCATCGAAGAGGGTTCCGTTCCAGTCCCAGACGACATGTCGGATCACAAGACCTCCAGGGCGGCGTCATACCGTGGCGCAATCACGCTCCAGTCGAACGTCGACATCGATGAGCGGAGACCGTCGGGCGCATACGGATGATCGAGGGCGATTCGCAACGCCGAAGCGAAGGCCCCTGGTTCATACAGCACGGACTCATGATGGCTCTCCGGGATCAGCCATGGGTAGGACAGCCGACGCGGCAACACGGGCCGGGCGCCGGCAGCGATCGCTTCGACGACGCTGATGCCGAAGAACTCCTGCAGGGCGGTGCTCACGACGATGTCACTGCGAAGCAGCAGCGCCCGATACCCGTCGACATCGAGGTGGTCGTTCACCTCGATGCGGTCGGCCATCTCGGATGCCACCTCGTCGAGTACGCCGGGAACGGTTCCGAACCGCTCCCCGGCGAGCGCCAAACGGAAACGGTGGGTCTCGGCGACCGCCCGGATTCCGTCGGCGAACGACTCAGGATCCTTGTCGTGTTCCCATCGATGGTTCCAGAGCACGAGCGGCGTCCCGCTTCGTGAAGGCTGCGCGGACGCCCAATGCAAATCGACACCAACGGGGAGCACCGCCGAACGCTCCTCGACCTCGCCGACGAACCCGGCGTGCGTGTGGTCCGGGAAGCTCTCGAGCAGTCGGCGGATCTCGGCGAAGAAGACATCGTGGTGGTAGCCGCTGTTGAAGTAGACGCGGTCGGCCGAGAGCGCGGACGTCCAGTTGAGCAACGCGAAGGACGCATCGGGCTTCTGCCGCGGACCGATGGGATAGGTGAGCTGGTTCTCGTGGAAGTACACCGCGAGCGGTGGTCGGCCGATCGAGGGGTGAAGGAAGGTTCGCAGGGCCGCGACGTCCACCATGGACGAGACCAGGACCACATCCGGTCGATACCCGGTCGAGGCGAGCTCTGCCACTTGGCGGGCAAGCGTCACCGCGGCGCCGCGCATGCGCCAGGTCCACCCGCGGGCGGCGTGACTCACGATCGTCACTTCGTGACCTGAGGCAGCAGCGTATCCCTCCGCCCACACCCGATGGGAGCCTCCGAAGTACGGCTCGATGAGCAGGACGCGCATCCGAGTTGGCTACATCTCCATGCGTCCGACGAGGGCGCGGCCGAGGGTGAGTTCGTCGGCGTAATCCAGGTCCCCGCCGACGGGAAGTCCGCTGGCGAGGCGGCTCACGCGCAGACCCTTCGGTTTGAACTCCTTCGCCAGGTACATCGCGGTGGCGTCGCCTTCCATCGTGGGATTCGTGGCGATGATCATCTCTGTGAGGGTCTCCTGGGACACCCTCTGGCGAAGCTCGGGGATGCGCAGCTGATCAGGGCCGATCCCGTTGATGGGAGAGAGTGATCCTCCCAGCACGTGATAGAGGCCCCGATACTCCTGGGTCTTCTCCACGACGATGATGTCCTGGGGCCGTTCCACGACGCAGACCACGGCCGTGTCCCGCCGGGCGTCGCGACAGATGGTGCACTCGTCGGACACGGTGACGTTGAAGCAGCGGCGGCAGTGGCGGACCTGATCACGCAGGTCGAGCACTGCCTGACCCAAACGACGAGCATCCTCGTCGGCGATGCTGAGAAGGTGAAAGGCGATGCGCTGGGCAGATTTGCCACCGATGCCCGGGAGTCGTGACAGCTCGTCGACTACGCGCTGGAGCGGGCCTTCGTACATCAGCCGAGCAGACCGCCCAGGCCTCCGAGCCCGCCGGCGAGTCCACCCATTTGCTCTTCGGCCGCTTCGGATGCGGCGCGCATCGCACCGTTCACCGCCGCCACGACCAGATCCTGCAGCATTTCCGGATCCGACGGGTCGATCACGTCGGCTGCGATCTCCACGGCGACCAGCTCGTTGGAGCCCTTGACGGTCGCCTTCACCACGCCCCCGCCGGCGGTCCCCTCGAACGTCATGTCGGCCAGCTCAGCCTGGGCCGTCATCATCTGCTCCTGCATCTGCTGGGCCTGCTTCATGATCTGCTGCATGTTGGGTGGGCGGTTCATTGTGAGTTCCTCGTCGAGTACCGGGCCCTGATCGTACCGGTCAGCCGCGCGCTGTCCGCGCGTTCGCGTCACACCTCTCTCCTGACGAACCGTGGGCTCGCAGGGCACCGTGAGTGACTGGGGAACCCAGGGTTGGCGGGGCACCCTGAGCGCCCCGGGAACCCAGGGTACGCGGGGCGGTCGGCGGGCTAGGTGTCGAACTCGTCGATGACGGTGCCGCCCAGCTCGTCTTCGACCAGCTTGAAGGGGTCGGTGGACTCCGCGGACGCTTCGGCCATCGAGTCCTTGTCGGGGACTTCGCCCTCCGATTCGTCGACTGGACTCTCCGAGAGACTGGAACCCTCGGAGCCGGAGCCCGCGGCGGTGCCGTCGGCCGGCCGGAACTGGACGAACACCGTCCCGCCGAGGAGGTCACCGGCCTTGGTCGCCACCACCGCGGCGACTGCGGGGTCGCCCTTCAACGATTCGAGATGAAAGTCGTGGCGGACATGGATGATGAGGGTCGACCCTTCCACCCCGCCGGGCTCGGTCTCCCGGAAGAGCGCCCAGCGACGCGCCCCAAGGAGTTCGCGGAGTCCACCGAACAACCCCGGCCAGATCGAGCGGAAGGATTCCATCGTGACAGTGGCCGGAGGAGGCGGTTCGGCGGGCTCACCCGCCAACGGACGAGCCTCGTCTTCGATCGAAGGTTCGGCAGCGGTCTCGGGAGCCGGGCTCGGCGCAGTTTCGGGCTGCGCTGCGGCCGCGGCCGACGGGGCCGCAGCGGCGTTCTCGGGCGCACGCTCAGGCGCGGGGGACGACTGGGCGGGAGTCGATGCGGTCGTGGATGCAGGGGCGGCAGAGGGCGCCGGGGCGCCCAGGCTCTGGGTCTTGGCGAGGCGTTCGAGGCGGTCGAGACGCGCGAGCATCGCCGCAGGGTCATTCGTCGTCTCGGGGCGGGTGAGCTTGATCATCGCCAACTCCAGCATCAGGCGCTCCTCGCGACCTTCCCGAAGTTTCACGAGCGCATCACCCAGCAGATCCACTGCCCGGACGACCTCCGAGGCCGGGAGCCGAGACGCGGCCTTCCGCCATGACTCGAGCACTTCGGCAGGCTCGTCGGCGACCTCGGCGAGGTTCGGGGCGTAGTGAGCGAGGAACACCCCCCGAAAGAAACCGACGGACTCCGACGCGAACCGGCGGAGATCGACGCCCTGGGCGGCCATCCGCGCAACCAGTTCGAGGCCTTTCCTGGCGTCCTGTTCGCTCACCGCGGAGGTGAGCACCTCGAAGGCTTCCGCGTCCGCCAGCCCCAGTGCACGCCCGACACCGGTCAGATCGACGGTGCCGTCGCCCAGCGCGGCGACCTGTTCGAGCAGCGACAGCGAGTCCCGGACCGAGCCGGTGGCATGGCGGGCCACCGCCACCAGCGCAGCCGGCTCGGTCTTGAAACCTTCGAGATCGGCGATCTTGGACAGGTGAGCGGCCAGGCCTTCGATGGGCACCGAGTGGAAGTCGAACCGCTGCGACCGGCTGCGGATGGTGTCGAGCAGCTTGTACGGCTCGGTGGTGGCGAGGACGAAATGCACGTGCTCGGGGGGCTCTTCGAGTGTCTTGAGCAGGGCGTTGCCGGCCGCCTTGGAGAGCATGTGCGCCTCGTCGAGGATGAAGACGCGCCGACCCGTGGCGGCCGAGGCAACCGTGGACACGCTCACCCGCATCTCCCTGATGTCCTCGACGCTGTTGTGGCTTGCCGCGTCGAGTTCCATCACGTCGAGCGACGAACCCTCGGTGATCGCCACGCACGACCCGCACTCGTTGTCGGGACTCCCGTCGGGGTTTCGCTTCTCGCAGTTCAGGGCCTTGGCGAGGATGCGTGCGGTGGTCGTCTTGCCCGTGCCACGGGGGCCTGCGAACAGGTAGGCATGGGCGACATGGCCGTCGGCAACCTCGCGAGCAAGGGTGGTCGTCACGTGGGACTGGCCGATGACGTCGTCGAATGTCTGGGGTCGGTACCGCCGATAGAGCGCCTGATAATCCACGAAGGCGAGAGTACCGGGCGGCTCGGACACATGGATCGTGGCGCATCGATGTCGCGTTGGGGACCCGATGGCCTGGTGGTGTGTCGCCGAAAGAGGTGCGCGGTGTCTCCGAGCACATGGCGTCATCTGGCAAGGACTTCCGACGCAGTCGCACTTCAGGGTCAGCGGATAGGCGGGCCGGCTTCGCCGACTGTTTCTCTGTTCCGCCCGAAAAAGCTTCGCTTTCGGGCGGGAAGCCGACGGATGGGGCTCGCAGCTCACCCAATCCGTCAGCTACTTGGCCCGTTCGGCGAGGAGGAGGACGCCGCCAGGGGCGTCATGGGCCGGAAAGGAAAGACCGCCTCATTGTTTCGGCGGCGCACCACTAGCTTCGTCCATCGATGACAACCGTTTGCCAACTGCCGTGTTGGTTCAGACACCCCGACGGCGTGCCGATGGATGGCGGGTGACGATGACGGAAACTCAGCACGGAGACTCCACACCGCCGGGGAATCTCCCAGCCGTCTGGGCGAAGGGCCTCGTCCGCCGCTTCGGCAAGGCGCCTGCCGTCGACGGTCTCGACCTGGCCATTCAGCCCGGCGAGTTCTACGGACTCCTCGGCCAGAACGGCGCCGGCAAGACCACCACCATCAAGATGATCGTCGGCCTCCTCCGCCCGACGGCAGGCAGAGCCGGGATCGGTGAGTTCGACACGTGGCGTCAACCGATCGAGGTCAAGCGCCGCATCGGAGTGCTCCCGGAGGAGTTCAACCTCTACGAACGGCTCACCGGTGCCGAGCTCCTCGACTTCACAGCGGCCATGCACGGCCTTGAGCGTGACGTGGCGTTCTCGAGACGCAACGAACTCCTCGCCCTTCTCGACCTCTCCGAGGAGGCCGGCAAGCTGGTCGGTGATTACTCCCGAGGGATGCGCAAGAAGGTGGCGCTGGCAGCCGCGATCATCCACCGCCCCGATGTGCTGTTCCTCGACGAACCCTTCGAAGGGGTGGACGCGCTCAGCGCGCGGCTGATCCAGCGACTCCTCGTCCGCTACACCGAGGGAGGTGCGACCGTCGTGTTCTCCGCCCACGAGATGCATCTCGTCGAACGGCTCTGCACCCGGGTGGGAATCATGATTCATGGCCGGCTGGCACTCGAGGGAACCCAAAGCGAACTGTGCGACCGTTTCGGAGTCGACACGATCGAGGATGCCTTCATTGCAGCCGTCGGCGGCGATGACGAGCGGGGAGCGGTGTCGTGGTTGCACGACTCGCCTGGCTGAAGCTGCGGCTGCTCTGGAACGGGCTCCGGAAGGACTGGCAGAGACGACTCGGATTCCCGACGCTCCTCATCCTTCTCGGGTCGGTGTCGTGGTTCCTCGTCGACCAGTTCCGCACGACGCTGGCGACTCTCGAAGGAGACGCCGGTGTTCAGTTCACGCTGTGGGGCGCCCTGCTGTTCTGGCTCGTCTGGGTGGCGCTGCCGGTCGTGATCTTTCCCCTCGACGAGAACCTCGACCCGGCGCAGTTCGCGTTCGCCCCGGTCCGTCCCGGGCAGTTGGTGGCGGGACTGGCCGCATCGGCACTCATCGCACCCAGTGTGATCATCCCGCTGATCGTTCTCGGCGCGGGGATCGTCGAGTTCTCCCATGTCCTGGGCGCGGCCGTGATCTCGGCGGTTCTGCTGCTCGCCGTGATCATTCTGTCCGGGCAGGTGTTCACGACGGTCATCTCGGCAGTCTTCAAGACCCGCCATGGCCGCGACGCGGCGCTTCTGATCGTGCTCGGGATCGGTCTTGCCGGCTTCGGGGCGCAGTCGGCCATCCGCGATGCCGTCGGACGCCTGGGGATCGAAGGTGCGGTGCTCGCCAACCGTCTCGACGGCGTGATGGCGTTTCTGCCCCCGGTGGCCGCCCAGCGTGTGGCGACCTCCGCGGAGCTCGGGGACGCCTGGGGCGCGGTGGGCTGGGCGCTGGTTGCCGTGGGATGGATCGCCGCCCTGGGTTGGGTGTGGCAACGACTGCTCTCATGGATGCTGACGACGCCGGACGCAAGTCCGAGCCGGAGTCGCCGCCGATCCCATCGGGGACTCGCCGGACGGGGCCGCTGGTCGACGGGGCGCGTGTTGGCCCGCAAGGAGATCCGTTTCTATGTCCGCGACCCCCGGCAGCGGCTCGTGTGGACCGGTGCGGTGATCTTCATCGGTCTCGCTGCCGCGTCGGTCCTCGTGGGAACGGGCGGCTTCGGCCGGCTCGCCTCTCGAGACTGGCTGCCGCTGCTGGCTCCCGCCCTGGTGCTGTTCGTCGGATTGCCGATCGCCCTCAACGTGTTCGGATGGGAGCGGAACGCTGCCAGCTTCCTCTTCGTCCTCCCGGTGCGTCCCCGAACGCTGCTGTGGGGAAAGAACCTCGCTGCGTCCGGGGCGCTCGTCATCGAAACGATCGCCCTGGCGTTGCTGCTCGCATGGATCAGCGGCGGGTGGTCGAGCCTCGTGCTCGTCCCCGGACTCACCGTCGCCGCCATCGGCTGTCAGCTCGCGGTCGGGAATCTGGTCTCGGTCATCTCGCCGCTCCGCCTTCCCCGTGAAGGGACCGACGTCTTCGCGCAGGCGTCGGAGCAGGGGTGCCTGGCGATCGGGGCACAGGCGATCTCCTTCTTCGTCATCGGCCTGTTGCTGGTGGTGCCGTCGTCGGTCTCGGTCCTCACGGTAGGATTCGGTGCCCCGATCCCCTCGTGGTTCGCCAACCTCTTCGCACTGGTGTGGGGTGTGGCGTTCTACACCCTGTCGTTGTTCGTCTCCGGTTCGATCCTCCGGCGACGCCTGCCCGAGGTCGTCAGTTGGGTACAGACCGTCTGACCCGTACCCTCGACGGGATGCGACTCGGTATCGATCTCGACGGCGTCGTGGCCGACTTCAACGGCGGCTGGACGCGTCTGTACAACCGCGAACACGGAACGAGCCTCGAGGGATCGTCGGTCACCCGGTGGAACCACATCCCCGACCTCACCCACTTTCGGCACATGGGAGAGTTTTGGAAGTGGGCTGCCGATCTCGACGGCGCGAGCCTCTTCCGTCACCTCGACACCTTTCCCGGCGCCCTCGAGGCGCTCGACGAACTCGCCCGAGACCACGAGATCGTGATCGTCACGACGAAGCCGGCCTTCGCCGTCGACGACACGTACGCCTGGATCGCAGAACACGAAATACCCACCAGCGAAGTCCACATCACCGAAGACAAATGGGAAGTCGACTGCGACGTTTTCCTCGACGACGGACCTCACGTCCTCCCCGCGCTGGTCGCCGGACGACCCCAATCGGTGGTGTGCCGGTATGTGCGCCCGTGGAATCATCCGGTGCCAGGAGCGGTCGACGTCGAGGACTGGCCGGCGTTTCAGACGGTCGTCGCCGCACTCTGACCGCGAAAAACGTTTCCCATCCGTTTTCAACCTTGACATCATTTTCTCGTAGCCTTGTCATACGCGGAAGGGCACCCTCAAGGACTGAGCCGGCTCGGCCGCGTTCCCACGACGAAGGAAGAGAATCCATATGACCAAACGACTGCTTGCACTCCTCACAGTGCTGGCGATGGTTGTTGCAGCGTGTGGCGGCGATGACGCCGTCGACGACGAGACGACAACCACGACCGCCGCAGAGGAAACCACGACAACCGAAGCTGCCGAAGAGACCACGACGACCGAGGCAATGGAAGACGATGAGAGGGCCGACTGGCCCGACACGCTCATTTTCGGTTTCGTCCCCAGCCAGGAAGTCGCCGAACTCCAGGACGATGTCGACACGTTCGCCCAGGTGCTCTCCGATGCCCTCGGCATCAATGTCGAGGGAACAGTGACCACGGACTACACCGGCCTCGGTGTGGCCCTGGGTACCGGTCAGGCCGATCTGGGTGCCTTCGGGCCCGCCGGTTACGTGCTGGCGAACCAGACCTACGACAACCTCGAGTTGCTGGCGCAGTCGGTCCGCTTCGGCGATCCGACCTACCACGGCCAATGGTTCACCAACGATCCCAGCCTCTGCGGTGCAGATCCCGTGGAGGGTGCGTACTGGTACGACGAAGACGGAACCGTGATCGCGGTCGGACCCACCGACACGCCGGCGCTGCAGGTCGGATGGAACGGCGACGACACTCGCAACGAGGAAGTGTCGGCCGGTCTCATCTGTCCCGAGCCCGTCGATCTCGAAGTCGTCGTGGGCAAGAGCATCGCCTGGGGCACGGAGACCTCGACGTCGGGATACATCTTCCCGACCCTCGAGCTGATCCGTCAGGGGATCACCGAGGATCAGTACGAGTCGATCTTCTCCGGCGGTCACGACGCATCGGTGCAGGCCGTGTACGACGGCAGCGCCGACATCGGCGTGTCCTTCGACGACGCACGCGGGACGATCGCAGGGGAGAATCCCGACGTCGGCGAGAAGGTGATCGTTTTCAACATCACCTCGCGTATCGCCAACGACGTGATCGCCGTCCGTGGCGATCTGCCGGACAGCCTGAAGGATGCGCTCTTCCAGGCGATGTCGGACTTCATCAGCACCGAAGAGGGCCAGGCCGTGATGGAGAATCTCTACTCATGGACCGACCTCACCCGGGCCGACGAAGTGACCGCGCAGTCACTGCAGGCAATCGAGGAAGCCATCAACGAACTCGGCTTCGGCAGCTGACGCCGACTTGATCGAGAGCTAGGTTCAGGGGCCGCCGACGAAAGTCGACGGCCTCTGTTTCGGCTCAGGGAGAACTGGATGATCGAATTCGAGAACGTCGACGTCACCTATCCGGGTGGGCTGAAGGCTCTGAAGAACGTGTCGCTGACGATCGAGACCGGTGAGCTGGTTGTGATCGTCGGCCTCTCCGGCGCCGGGAAGTCCACCCTTCTCCGGGCGATCAACGGATTCGTCCCGATCACCGCGGGCTCGGTAAAGGTCGACGGCGTGGAAGTGCGCGGGGCGGACGCCAAGACACTGCGTGAGCTCCGCTCCCATATTGGGATGATCTTCCAGACCTTCAACTTGGTGAACCGGACGTCGGTGATCAACAACGTCCTCATGGGCAGGCTGTCGATGGTGCCGCGCTGGCGTTCGATGCTCGGCCTGTGGCCGGCGAGCGAACGCGAGTTGGCACTGCAGGCGCTCGAACGTGTCGAGATCGTTGAGAAGGCCTATGTACGGGCGTCCGACCTCTCCGGAGGACAGCAGCAGCGTGTCGGCATCGCTCGCGCACTCGCGCAGCAGCCGACGGTCATCCTCGCGGACGAGCCGGTCGCCTCACTCGATCCGGTGACATCGCACACGGTCATGCGCGACCTCCGCCGGATCAATCGGGAACTGGAGATCACGACCATCATCAACCTCCACTTTCTCGACCTTGCCCGCAGCTACGGCCAGCGCCTCGTCGGGCTCAGGGACGGTCAGCTCGTGTACGACGGCCAGATCAAGGACGTCGACGACGACACCTTCCGGGAGATCTACGGACGGGCCGTGACCCCCGACGACCTCCTCGAAGGCGCCGGGCTGTGACCCAGGTGGCGGAGAAGCCGGTCCGACCGGTTCCCCCCGCCCGCTCGTCGAAGCTGGTCCCTGGCCTGGCGATCGGGATCCTCGCCCTGGTCGTCGGTGGTGCGACGGCCACTGCCGGCGCCGGACTGCTGTGGGGAGTGATCGGTGCGGCCGGGGTGATCGCCGCCTTCCGGTTGACTCGCCACCCCCTCGCCACACCACATGCAGTGATCCTCGGAGCCGCAGTGGCCACCTCGTCGGTGCTCACCGCGAGTCTCATCTCGGAGCTGCCTGAGCGGGTCAACGTGACCCTGTGTCTCGCCATGGCAGGGGCGTGGGGTGTGACCGGCCTCGCCACCGCCTGGGTCCTGCGCACTCGAGGGCGTTCCACCACCACTGCGCTCAACATCCTGCTGGGATGGCTGGGCGCCGGCGCCATCGCCCTTCCGGCCGCCACCACCTTCGGAGTGCTCACCCCGGTCTCCGATCTCGCTCCAGGCGCAGAGCCGACTCTGGGAGTTGGCGTGTTCATGGTCGTGGGTTTCATCGTCGGGATGGTGGGATTGGCACCCACCCTCGGGGCAACAGCCGAGCTCCCGCTCCTCGGGGTTGTCACCATCGTCGTCATCATCACGCTCTTCGCCGCCGGCGAGGTCGGGTTCAGCCTCGGCGCGCTCATCCGAGACTTCCGAAACGTCGTGAATGTTCCCAACTTTCTCCCTCCTGATTTTGGTTGGGCCATCGGCGAGACCGGCACGTGGTGGTGGCCTGCGTCGTGGGAGTTCGGCTCCGTCAACCGCGCCAACCCGCTGCTCGAGACCTTTCGGATCTCGATCATCGCCACCGTGGTCGGATGCGGAGTGGCATTGCCGGTCGCCTTCATGGCATCGAAGATCACCACTCCGAGCAACGCCGTGTATCTGGTCGACAAGGGGATCATGAGCCTGATCCGCACGATCCCCGACCTGTTCTGGGCGCTGCTCTTCGTGGCAGCACTCAGCGTCGGACCGCTGCCGGGAGCACTCGCCCTCGTGTTTTTCTCACTGGGCATCATGGGCAAGCTGTTCTCCGAGACGATCGACGCCGTGGACCCCGGACCACTGGAAGCCGCTCGGTCCACAGGAAGTTCTCACTTCCCGGCCGTTCGCGCCGCGGTGCTCCCCCAAGTCCTCCCGAACTACGTGGCCTATGCGCTGTACATCTTCGAGATCAACATCCGAGCTTCCGTCGTCATCGGTCTCGCCGGAGCCGGTGGCATCGGTCGGGTGCTCGAGGCGCAGCGCTCGTTCTTCCGCTTCGACCGGGTCCTCGCGATCGTGATTCTCATCTTCGTGCTGGTCTTCGCGATCGAACAGATCAGCGTTGCCCTCCGGCGGAGGCTCGTATGACCACGACGACCGATCCGGTCGCGGGCACACCCGTGCGCCCCCAGCGGCCGCTCGCTCCGAGACTGTTCCGCTGGGGCATCACCCTGGCGATCGTAATCCCCGCCCTGTGGTCGGCGCTGGGGATGAACGTCTCGATGGAACGCCTCCTCGAGGCCCCGGGTGACATCTGGACCATCGTTCGCCAACTGTTCCCGCCGGACCTGAGCGCCGACGCCCTCCAGCGTGCGGTGCCGAAGATGCTCGAATCGCTCTACATCGCGTGGATCGGCACGCTGATCGGCGCCTTCTTCTCATTTCCTCTCGCATTCCTGGCCGCCAAGAACGTGACACCGGGGTGGATCCCGAACGTCGTGCGCCAGGTGCTCAACGCCATCCGGGCGGTGCCCGAACTGTTGGTCGCCATGGTCCTGATCCCCGTGACCGGCCTCGGTGCCTGGACCGGGACGCTCGCCATCGGCATTCACTCCATCGGCACCCTCGGCAAGCTCTCCTCCGAGGTCATCGAAGGGATCGATCCCGGTCCGGTGCAAGCCGTCGCATCGTCAGGTGGAACATGGATGCAGCGGATGCGATTCGCGATCGTCCCCCAGGTGATGCCGAACATCGTCGCCTACTGGCTCTACCGGTTCGAGGTCAACATCCGTGCATCGGCCGTGCTCGGCATCGTCGGTGCCGGTGGTATTGGCGCCGAACTCGTCTCCCAGCTCCGCTTCCGCGATTTCGCACGGGCAGGGACCGTCCTGTTCATCACTGTCGCCGTGGTGCTCCTGGTGGACATGACCTCGGGCCGGCTCCGGCGTCGAATCATCACCGGCCGTACAGAAACGGGTCCAGTGGCCTCGTTCCTCCGCATGAACACGTGGCAGCGTGGCCTGGCGATCCTCGGTCTTCTCGCCGCCGCCGCGATGCTGGTCTTCGTGCTGTATCAGCTCGAAGTCGCCCTCGACCCCCTGGCATGACGAGCCCCCTCCGTCGGGTTCTCCGCGGAGAGCGGGAAGCTCGCGAGCAACGCGAACTCTCACCGCTGGCGACGAAGTCGACCGACACCCGTGGGCGCGCCGTGGAAGAAGCCCAAGACGACTATCGGACCGTGTTCGAGCGCGACCGCGATCGCATCATCCACTCGAAGGCCTTTCGACGTCTGAAACACAAGACCCAAGTGTTCCTCAACCCCGAGGGCGACCATTACGTCACCCGGCTGACCCACACCGTTCACGTCACACAGGTGGGCCGGGCCATGGCGACCGCGCTCGGACTGAACGAGCCCCTCACCGAAGCCATCTGCCTCGCCCACGATGTCGGACACTCGCCCTTCGGGCACACCGGGGAAGACGCCCTCACCCCGTACGTCGAAGGCGAATGGCTGCATTCGGCCCAAGGTGTGAGGGTGCTGTCGGTACTCGAACCGCTCAACCTCACCTGGGAGGTACTCGACGGCGTTCGGGCACACTCGTGGAAGATCGAGCCGCCACCCTCGACTCCGGAAGGAGATCTGTGCCGCTTCGCAGATCGGATCGCCTACCTCACCCACGACGTCGCCGACGCCATCCGGGCCGGGGTCATCTCCTTCGTACAGGTCCCCGAGAGTGCAGTGCGGCGCTTCGGCGATTCATCGAGACAGTGGATCGACTCGATGATCACCGCTGTCGTCGAGACGTCCGCCGTCGAGGGCCGGGTCATGATGGACGAGCCCACCCTCGATGTCATGAACGAGCTGCGCGACTTCATGTTTCGCCACGTGTATCTCAGCGCAGAGGCCGAAGAGCAGAAACAGCGTGCGATCACCGTGATCCGCAACCTCACCGACTACTACGCCCTCCACCCCGAGGAGATCCCCGACTCGTACAAAGTCGACGACACCGACGACCTCACGAGGGCCATCGACTACGTGTCGGGGATGACCGACCGCTTCGCACTCAGCACCCACGACACCCTGTTCCGACCCAGGCTGTTCTGACCCCTCGGGGGGCGTTGCGGTCCTCGCTCCCTCCTACCCTGGTTCCCATGACCTTTGATGTGGCAACGCTGGCGGACACCTCGGTGATCGATCCCGACGAGAACCCGGTTCGGTTGGGAGATCTGTGGGCCGAGAAGACGCAGGTGATCCTCTTCCTGCGGCATTTCGGCTGACTGACCTGTCGCGAACGGGCCGGTCAGGTCCGCGATCGATACGAAGAGATTCTCGCCACCGGGGCCGGTGTCACCGCCATCGGGACCGGCGGAAAGAGATACGCCAAGGCATTCATCGAGGATGAACGTGTACCGTTCTCCGTCCTGCTCGACGAAGACGGGACGGCAGCCGAGATCGTCGGCATGAAGTCAACGTCGGCGATCGGGTTGCTCTCGCCTCGTCAGATCACGGCGGGTATCCGAGCGAGGATGAGCGGCAAGCGCCAGCACAACGCGGGACGGAGACCGTTCCAACTGGGAGCCACCCTGGTGATCGCCCCGGGCGACGTCCTACGTCATGCGGACTTCGAGGACTTTGCAGGCGACCACGCCGACCTCGACGAAGTCATCGCCGCCATCGGCTGAATCTCAAACCTCCTGCCAGCGCGGCTCGTCGATGGTGAAACCGAGGGGGTTGTCCCACTGCTCGGCGAAGGCGACATGGTGTGCGGGTTTGCGCTTGGCGAGCCCCCACCGTCCGCGGGGATACCCCGCGGAGACCGCCGCGCTCATGACCCAGCCCTTGTCCGCCGGCACCCCGAGAATGTCAAAAACCGCCTGCTGGCGGAACATCCCGAGAACAGTGGTCAGGCACGTTCCGACCCCGTGGCCCCGCCCCGCAAGCATGGCGTTCCAGACGGCGGGATAGATCGAAGCCCCGGTCGGGTCGTTGCGGGAGAACACCATCAGCCACAGCGGGACACGCTCGAAGTTCTCGGCGAGCCAGTCGCTGGATGCGAGCATCCGCAGGGACCGGTCGTCCCCCGCAGCCTCGGCGCGCTCCCGTGCGCCGGCGTAGAGGGTGGTGTTGAGTTCATCCCACGCTTCCCGGTAGACCGGACCGAGCGCGTCCTTCGTCTCTTGGGCTGCGACCGTGACGAATCGCCAGTTCTGGGCGTTGCTCCCGGACGGCGCCCGAACCGCCGCGTCGAGCATCGCGGCCACCACGTCGTCGGGGACCGGATCGGTGGAGGTGCGACGCATCGCTCGCGTCGTGTACAGCGCTTCGAAGAGTTCCATCCTCCGAGCATACGAACCGGATCCGAACCGTGGGCCCCCGGGGCACCTGGAGAGCCTGGCGAACCCGGGGTTTGTTCGGACGTATGCGTCCACTTTGCGTCAAGGTTCGGGACAGCGGGATTCGCTCGAACCGTTCTTTGCGCAAAAATGGACGCCGGCGTCCGATCTAACCCTGGGTAAAAGTGGACGTCCCCACCGTATGCTCCGGCGGATGGGGTTTGCACACGTCGAGGTCGAGGTGGATGGGGCGGTCGGGTGGGTCTGGCTCAACCGGCCGGCGAAACACAACGCGATGTCGGCGGACATGTGGGCGGACCTCCCCGCGGCGGTCTCGCAACTGACGTCGAGCGACGACATCCGTTGCATCGTTGTGGCGGGCCGCGGACCGTCGTTCACGGTCGGCATCGACCTGGGGATGTTGAGTTCCTTCGTGTCCGACGATCCATCTCACGCCGCGTCGAGCAAGCGCGTACGCGGGGAGATCCTCCGGCTCCAGCAGACGATGACGGCTTTCGAACGGGCAACGGTCCCCGTCATCGCCGCCGTCCACGGCTGGTGCCTCGGGGCAGGAATCGACCTCATCACGGCATGTGACATCCGCTTCAGCGACACCAGCGCCACCTTTGGCATCCGAGAGACCCCGATGGGACTCGTCGCGGACGTCGGAACGGTCCAGCGACTCCCCGGCATCGTCGGGCCGGGACACACCGCCGAGTTGTTGTTCACAGGCCGTGACTTCGGTCCCGACGAGGCGGCGCGTATCGGCCTGGTCAATCGCGTAGTCGACGACGTACACGTCCATGCCGCCGAAGTCGCTGCGGAGATCGCGGCGAACTCCCCTCTCGTCGTCCAGGGCGCCAAAGAGGTGCTCCGCCTCCAGGACGGATTTACCACGGAGGCTGCACTCGATCACATGGCGCTGTGGAACGCAGCGTTCCTCGCATCGAACGATCTCACCGAGGCGATCTCCTCGTTCATCGAGAAGCGACCCCCCGACTACACGGGAACCTGATCACCCGAGCCCGACCGGGGCCGTCCGCTCACAGGTACTTCGTTGCCTCCCGCCGAGCGAAGCTGCGCATCGCCGAGCCATGGGTCTCGATGAATTCGCGGACCGCTTCCGAGTCCACCTTGGACAGTTCCCGCAGCCACCAGGCAACGGCCCATCGGGAGTGAGTGATGCCCGCCACCGACGCACGGCGAGATCGATGTCCGGGTTCGAGACGCCGAGGTAGCGACGTGGCGCCTTGTGATAAGCCGCCATCCGTGCAGCTTTGCGCCGGTCGCCGAGGTCTTCCAGGACGCGGGCCGTATCGTCGCCCGTCATGGGTCACCGAGCCCTTTCATCCGCGTCAATGCTACGCCGCCCTGACGCTGGGTTCGGAAGGCCGGTAGCCTTGGCCAACGCCTGGAGGAGAACATCTTGAAGGAATTCACTGGTCCCGGTGAGGTCGCCGTCGACCCCGCCGAGAACCTGACCACGCAACTGTGGGCAAACGAGAAGTCACTGCCCAGCCACGCCATCGCGGCGTACCGCGAGGGCGACGGTCCCTTCCGGGACGTGACGTTCTCCGAATTCGCGGACCAGGTACGCCGCGCGGCCGCGGGCCTGATGTCGCTGGGTCTCTCGAAAGGCGACCGGGTGTGCGTCTTTTCCCCCACCCGATACGAATTCACCGTGCTCGACTACGCGATCTGGACGGCCGGTCTCGCAACGGTCACCATCTACGAGACGAGTTCCGCCGAGCAAGTGGAGTGGATCGTCGGGGATTCCGAGGCCAAGGTGATCATCTGTGCCACCGACGACCTGCAGAAGGTCTTTGCAGAGAAGGCCGGGACACTGGGCTCCTGTGAGCACGTCTACAGCCTCGGGTCGGGCGGCTTGGATGAGCTGACCACGGCGGGAGCCGACATTTCCGACGGCGCAGTCCTGGAACGAGCTCGGTCGGTCACTCAGGACGAACTCGCGACGCTGGTCTACACGTCGGGCACGACGGGCCGCCCGAAAGGTTGCGTCCTGACCGTAGGGAATCTCGTGTGGATCACACGGCAGGTCGAGTCGGTGACCGAGAAGCTCCTCCATCCCGGTGCATCGACGCTCATGTTCCTGCCGCTCGCCCACATCTTTGGCCGGGTCGTTCAGGTCGCATCGATCAACGCCGCGGCGAAACTGAACTACTCCAACGGGGTGCCAGTGCTGCTCGAAGAGCTGCAGATGGTCCGTCCGACGTGGATGTTCGCCGTTCCCCGCGTGTTCGAGAAGATCTACAACGGGGCTTCCCAGAAGGCCCATGCCGACGGCAAGGGAAAGATCTTCGCCGCCGCCGCCCACACCGCGATCGAGTTCTCCGAGCAGTCCCAGCGCGGCAAGGTGTCGCTCAAGACCAAGGCGCTGCACACAGTCTTCGACAAGCTCGTGTACGGCAAACTGCGCGATGTCTTCGGTGGCCGGTGCGAATACGCGATCTCCGGTGCTGCGGCACTGGGTGCGCGACTCGGGCACTTCTATTCGGGGATCGGCGTCATCGTGCTCGAGGGGTACGGGCTCACGGAAACGTCGGCCGGATCCACCGTGAACCGCCCGGAAGCGATCTCCATCGGTTCGGTCGGTCTCCCCATCCCAGGAGTGTCGGTGCGGATCGCCGACGACGGCGAAGTCCTCATCAAGGGTCGGCATATCTTCGCGGGATACTGGAAGAACCAGACGGCCACCGACGAGGTGATGGACGACGGCTGGTTCCATTCGGGGGACGTCGGCGAACTCGACGAGAACGGGTTCCTGCGCATCACGGGACGGAAGAAGGAGATCATCGTCACTGCAGGCGGGAAGAATGTCGCGCCGGCCGTGCTCGAAGATCGCCTGCGGGCGCATCCGTTGATCAGCCAGGCCATGGTGGTTGGGGACAGCCAGCCATTCATCGCAGCCCTGATCACCATCGACGCCGACGAGTTCCCGCGGTGGGCGGAACAGCACGAGAAGTCAGGACCTGTGACGGGACTCCTCGACGACGAGGATCTGATCACCGCCATCCAGGCGGCGATCGATGACGCCAACGCCGCCGTCTCCAAAGCTGAATCGATTCGGGAGTTCCGGATCCTCCCGGCGGACTTTTCGATCGAAGGCGGAGAGCTGACACCGACGTTGAAGGTCAAGCGACGAGTCGTCGCCGACTTGTACGGGTCCGTGATCGACGACATCTACACCAAGTAGGGCGACGGAAAGAGCGAACGCGAATGGCGGGTCCGGTCGCGCTCGTGGGGAGCGGGGAGTTCCTCCCGGGGATGGAGGGTCTCGATCGTCGGCTCCTGTCAGGTCGTCCCCAACGAGTGGTCCATCTCCCGACCGCCGCCGGCCAGGAGAGTGGGCCCCGCCTCCGCTACTGGCGCGATCTCGCTCGTGGTCATTTCGAGGGGAACCTCGGCGTCGAGGTCGAAACGCTCGGAGTCCTGGACTTGAACTCGTCCAACGACCCCCGGAATGTGGCGATGCTGGACGGGGCCGGCCTCATCTATCTCTCGGGCGGAAACCCCGGATACCTCGCGGCGGCACTCAGGGGGACGGCGGCGATGGCTCGCATCCACGTCCTGTGGTCGGAGGGAACGGCCCTCGCCGGGTGCTCAGCGGGGGCGGCTGCGCTGACGGCGGTCGCACCCGATGTCCGGTCAGGTGAAGGGAGCGGTCTCGGACTGGCGGTCATCCCGGGGTTGGCCGTGATCCCCCATTACGACGCGATGAGTCGCCGGCGGCGTGGAATGGCACGCCGCTTCACCGACGGTGCTCCCGAAGGGGTCACCGTCGTCGGGATCGACGAGCACACGGCCATCGTCACCGACGACCTGGTGCACTACGAGGTCTACGGCATCGGTACTGCGGTCAAAGTGACCGAGAACTCCGTGTTCGGGCCAGGGGACCGCTTCGAACTCTGATCAGTTGAACAGTGCCAGACGCCGGGACTTCTGACCGTGATGGCGCCCCACCAAGTAGGCGGCGACCATCCCTCCGGTGGCGACGGTTCCTGCGGACCCGAGCGCGATGACCCGCTTCGTCCTTCGGGCGAAGATGACGATCGGCCAACCCCGATCGTATGCGATGCGCTCCAGCACTCCGTCGGGATTGACGGCGACCGGGTGGCCGACCGTTTCAAGCATCGGGAGATCGGAAATCGAGTCCGAATAGGCGTACGACTTCTCGAGGTCGTACCCCCGTTGCGCCGCAAGTGCCCTGATGGCTTCGGCTTTGCCGTGGCCGTACACGAACGGACCGTCGAGCTCGGCGGTGTAGTGGCCGTCGATGACCCGGCCGCGCGTTCCGATCGCCCCGTCCATGCCGAGAGCGTGTGCGAGGGGCTCGACGATCTTCTGGGGAGACGCGGAGACGATCCAGGTCTCCCTACCGGCGTCATGGTGCATCTGGAGGAGCTTCTTGGATTCCGGCCGGATGTCGTTGACCAAGTTCGGAAGCATCTCACGAGCAATGGAGTCGAGTTGCTCCACACTCACGCCGGACACCTTGTCGAGGAACTCGGACCGGGCGTTGTCCGAGACGTCGGCTCCCCTGTCCCCTGTCAGTAGGAACATCAGCGCGGCCACCGTCCAGCGGGCGATCTCACGGTTCGTGACCAGCCCGGCGCGCCAGGCCTCGACCGCGAACGGGAACGCGGATGCACCTGAGATGAGAGTGCGGTCGAGATCGAAGAATGCTGCAGCCGTCATGATGCCCTCATGCTAGCAAATGCAAGCGGTTGCGAAAGGGTGCAAGCAGTCCCTCCGTTCAGCCCAGGAGATACCGGAGAAGCAGGAAGTCCTCACTGTGAATGACCCGTGCCAACGTGGCGCGACGCACCGCCCCACCGCCAGTCACGATCCGCGGACCGCCTCCACCGACCAGGAAGGGAGCGACCGTCATGCACACCTCGTCGATGAGGGCGGACATGTGGCCATTGAGAGTCGGCCCACCCTCCAGGACGACGCGCTCGACCCCGCGGGCGGCGAGTTCGGTCATGGCTGCTTCCACATCCACGTCCGCCTGGCCGGCCACGACGATCTCCGCGACGGACGCGAGCGCGGCCCGCCGGTCGTCTGGGGCGCTGTGGCAGGTGAGAATCGTGGGACGAGACGCCAGCAGCGAGTCGCTCATGTCGAGTTCGAGCGTCTTGGACACGATGGCGACCCCCGGCACCGACGTCATCCCCCGCCTCTCGCGCCAGGACCGCAGATTCTCGGGCAGGCTCACGGCCCGGTATCCCTCGGTGTTCAGTGTCGTGGCGCCGACGACGATGAGGTCGGACATCGCCCGCAGTGCCCGAAACACCGCTCGGTCAGGTGGGCCGCCCAGTCCCGACGAGCCAACCCCGAGCGTGGCCGATCCGTCGAACGAGGCGATCATCCCCAGCGTGATCCACGGACGACTCGCGTGGGCCGGACGCTCGTCGGCGAGGTAGTGCGAGATGATGTCGTCGGATGTTGAGGCCGTCAGCACCTCTGTCATCGGAGGTCCCATCCGGCTCGGGCGGACACCCACTCCCACAACCGGCCCCGACGCTCCGGGGTGTCCGAGCGCCGGGTACGGGCGAGCTTGTGGATGTCGCGCACACGGCGATCGAGCCAAAATCGACCGCTCGACGTCCCTGGTTCGGGATCTGCGGCCAACCAGACCATCGTGTCGGCACCTTGGGATGGTGTTCGCAACACGGGACCGACCAGCCGGTGAAAGCCGGGCAGCGAGTCCTCCACACCCGGGGTGTCGACCCAGCCGGGATGCATCGCGTGAAAGCGGACTCTCCGAACGCGCTCAGCCCACATCTCATTGAGCGTGACCTGGGCGCGCTTGGCCAGGGCGTACTGGGTGGCCCCCTTGTACGACGACGGATCCATCTCGATCCCGCCGACCGTCAGAGGCACCGTGTACATGCCGCCCGAGGACATCGTGATGACACGCGAACCCTCCTCGAGAGAATCGAGCAGCACCCCCGTCAGGAGGAACGGCCCTACGACGTGGACCGCCAATGTCGTCTCTGTGCCGTCGGGCTGCGTGCGCCGGTCGTTGAAGAGTGAACCGGCATTGTGGACGAGGACATCCACACGGTCGTGCTCGCCTGCGATTCTGCGTCCCGCCTCCCGCACCATGTCGACATCCCCGAGATCCGCCAGGACCGTGGAGATCCGATCGTTTCCGAAGTCACGACTGAGACGTTCGGCCAACTCCGACACCTTGGATTCATTCCGCGCCACCAGGACGAGGGTGGCACCGAGGCGGGCGAACGCGTTGGCGGCCGCCTCTCCGATGCCAGAAGTGGGACCCGTGATGACGACCGTCCTGTCACGCATGTCGTAGGTCCACGACGGACGCCAGTCGTCGACACGCTTTCGCACCGCGTAGCCCACCCTGGAGAACGACGTCACGACCGGAGCTTCGATGAGGCCGTCGATCACATCGGCGAGGTTCATCGCAGCCAGGTGCCGTCGAGTGCGAAAGCCAGTCCCTCGGCGGCGGCGTCGCCGATCTGATCAAACCGGCCCTGCAGCCGGCGATCGGCCAACGACAGTGGAAACGGCATCGCCAGTTCTGCGGCGTAGGTCACGACCGTGCCATCAGCATCAGGCTCCACGGCAATCATGTCCGTCGACGTGAACGGTGTCTTCTTTCCCACGATGGTGTACGAGACGGGGCTGTCGAACGCGGTCACGCGATAACGGAATACCAACTCGCGTCCGCCATTCTTCGTGAGTACGTCGTACACCGCATCAGGCCCGGGGCCGTCTCCCGCAATCTGTTGCACGGAGACCACCCCGGGATCCCACTCCTGGAAGTTGCACACATCGGACATGAATGTGAAGGCGTCGGGCACCGACTTTGCGGTGCGGATTCGGCAGCGGTACTGGGCCATTGGCCCTCCTGAACTCGGTGTGACCGCCGATGGTGCCGGGTCCACGCGGTTGGCGGTAATTACAGGGTCAGCGGATAGGCAGGGCGGCTTCGCCGTCTGTTGTTCTGTTCCGCCCGAAAAAGCTTCGCTTTCGGGCGGGAAGCCGACGGATGGGGTCCGCGAACTCGCAATCCGCCCGGCTTCTCAGCTTGCAATTAAACCTTGGCTGAGGGTTGAGAGGTCTGGGAGAGGCGGATCTCG
>JBBDHV010000030.1:0-109186 GCA_040880725.1 Acidimicrobiia bacterium | reverse complement strand
GGCGGAGTCAGGGGCCTTCCTTTGGTTCCGGGGAGCTGGCGATAGGCCAGCCAATGGTCCGTGCATCACTCGAGTTCCTCGTCCTCCTCCTCGTCGTCGTCGTCGAGATAGGCGGCATCGCCGATCTCGCGCTCGCGGTCGTACTTCTCGGCGTTCCAGAGCTCGATGTGGTCATAGACACCGATCACTGCGACGGGCTCGCCGATCTCGAGACCGGCGTACTCACGCAATTCGGAACGGACCAGCAGGCGGCCCGACGAGTCAGGAACCTGCTGATCCGCCCCACCGAACAGGATGCGGCGGTATCGACGGCCTGCCTTGTCGTTCGGCATGGCGTTGGCTTCGTCGGCCTTTCCCTGATACACCGTCGTCGGGAAGACCATCAGATGCCCATCCTGTCCCTTGGCGATGACACATCCCTGCTCGCTGAGCTGGCTGCGGTAGCGCGAAGGAAGCACGAGGCGTCCTTTGCCGTCCACATTGTGTCTGTCCTCACCGAGGAACACGTCACGTCGATCCCATCCACCATCCGGGTGTGCCTGCCATTTCGCAGACGCCCGAGCGGCACTCGTCCATCGCTGCCGCCACTATGACCCACTTCGTGCCACTTGTCAACACTATGTGACAATTTGATTGTGCGGGGGGGCGACCCCCCGGCACCCCCCGGATGGCGTGGCCGCCTCTTCGAGGTCAGCCGAGGATGCACCCCATGGCCCATGACGGGATGTGGTCGCGGAGGTTTGGGACGCTGTTTGATTGTGCGGGGGGGCGACCCCCCGGCACCCCCCGGATGGCGTGGCCGCCTCTTCGAGGTCAGCCGAGGATGCACCCCATGGCCCATGACGGGATGTGGTCGCGGAGGTTTGGGACGCTGCTTGATTGTGCAGGGGGGCGACCCCCCGGCACCCCCCGGACGGCGCGGCCGCCCGCGTCGGTTCACCGGGGGTTGCGCTCGATGACTCATGACGGCTTGATTGTGCGGGGGGCGTCCCCCCTGCGCCCCCCGCATGGCGCGGCTGCCGTCGGCGGGTTTGCCTGCGTCTGACTCAATGGCCCATGACGAGGCGTGGTCGCGGAGGACTGGGACGCTGCTTGATTGTGCAGGGGGGCGACCCCCCGGCACCCCCCGGACGGCGCGGCAGCCCGTGTCGGTTCACCCGGGGTCGCGCCCTATGACTCATGACGGTGGGTGGTCGCGGAGGTTCGGGACGCTGTTTGATTGTGCGGGGGGTCGAACCCCCCTGCACCCCCCGCATGGCGCGGCTGCCCCTGGTTGGTTCACCGGGGGTCGCACCCAATGACTCATCGTCTGGTCTGACGCGGGTGAGAACCACGGTGGGCGAAGCTGCGGGTTTGGCTGATGGCGCGTCTCCGATGAGATCACCTGTTTGTCCCCCCTCGAGCGCAGCGAGTCTGGGGGGACCGACGGCTGCTCTGAGCCGTCGAGGGGGGCGCGAGCGGAAGCGACCCCGTCTCCCACTTCAATACGCGGGCCGAACCCGTCGAGGTGGTCGCGTGAGATCCGTCCCCGATCCCGGCTGACGCCGTGCTCCCCCGCTGGGAGAAGAAATACTGTGGTTGCTCGCCAGACCCGCGCAATCACTCGACGCACGAGCCTCGCCCAGCCGGGGCGCTCACCCGCGACCACGCCCCGCCATGAGCCACAGGATCAAGGTGGGCGCGACCCAAGCCTCCGTGATCAGCGCTCGTCATGAGCAATCGAGTGAGATCCCCGGTGAACCAACCAGGGACAGCCGCGCCATCCGGGGGGCGCAGGGGGGTCGCCCCCCGCACAATCAAGCCGTCATGGGCCATCGAGTGAGGCCCGGCTGAACCCGAAGAGGCGGCCGCACCATCCGGGGGGTGCAGGGGGGTCGTCCCCCGCACAATCAAACAGCGACCCAAGCCTCCGCGGTCAGCTCCCGTCATGGGCCATAGGGTGGACCCCCGGTTGAAACTGAAGAGGCAGCCGCGCCGTCCGGGGGGTGCAGGGGGGTCGTCCCCTCGCATAATCAAGCCGTCAGGCGCTCTGCAAGTAGGGGCGCCAGGAGGGGTCGACGGTGTAGCCGGTGGAGGCGTAGATCCAGCCGTAGCGTTTGGGGGCGCGGGGGTCGCGGAGGAGGGGCATTCCTGCTTCGGCGGGGGTGCGGTTGCCTTTGCGGACGTTGCATCGGCGACAGGATGCGACGACGTTCTCCCACACGTGCTGGCCGCCGCGGGATCGGGGGACGACGTGGTCGATGCTCTCCGCCTCGCCAGGGCAGTACTGGCAGGTGTATTCGTCCCGGCCGAACACGGCGCGGCGGGTGACGGGAACGGTCCGGACGTATGGCACGGTGACGAAGGAGGTCAGTTTCACCACCGACGGGACGCGGACGACGACGGTCTCGGCGTGCCATGCGTCGTCACGGTCGGCGACAGAGACCGCTCTGCCGTGAATGACGAGGACAACGGCGCGGCGCGCACTGACCACCGAGAGTGGCTCGTACGAGGCATTGAGAACCAGGGTCCGTGTCACGCCTCCGGCAGATTACCCCGTCGTGGATGGAGGGGTGTCGGGCTGGCCGAGCGGTTCGAGTCCGGTCAGCACGCCTGCTGCGGCCTGGTAGATACCGCCTGCCAGCGACACTGCGCACGATGCCGCAGCGACGGCTGTGCGGCCTTCCCTGCGGGCGAGCATCGTCACGACTGGCGTCGTGTCGAGTTCGTCGAGAGCCACCGCGATGCGTGAGGGTGAACCGACCGACCGCCAGTCGGCAACCGCTTGCACCATCGCCTGGGCGACTCCGATCGCGGATCGCTCCCCCATTCGTTCGACGATGCGTTCGCCTTCGGTGAGACGAACGTAGAGCCCGTCGCCGCGGGGGCCAACGGTGATTCGGGGACGGAGCGGCGCTTCGGCTTCGCCGAGCGCGGCGGGATCGGAAGCTTCGACGGACACGGGCTCGGTCTTGCGGGAGCGGAGCCCGTACGCCACCAGAATTCGGCGGATCTCGTCGAGGACTGCCGCTTCGTCGGTTCCTTCGTCGATTCGCACTCGAATGGATTCGAGTCCGACCTCGCCCAGTTCGACGGTGATGTCCGCGACGCCCCGGACCTTGCGCAGGCGGTCTTCCAGCCCCATCACGCTCCTGCCCTCCGTTGGCGGTCTGCCCACAAGAGGAATGTCGTGATGTCCCGGCGTTCCGCCGGCTGGTCGCTCCCGTACGCGGTCCACCTGCGCCACGCCAGGTGCCGGCGGTCGGGAAGTGGGAGAAAAGGGCGGCGACGCCACCATCCGCGCCGCACATGCGCGAGCCCCGTGACCACTGTCGACTTCACCAGCCTGAGCAGGCGTCCCATCCGTTGCCCCATTGTGTTGCCCCACATCATCTGTGCCCGATCCGATGCGTTCGGATCCGACATGTGTTTCACTCCCTTCCCATAAGGCTACCCGAGGGGTTCAATCTGACCAGGGGTAGAGTGCCGTGTTGTCGAACATCCGGGAGAATGCCACTTTGACTTCAGTCGAAACACCGGTCGAAGACGAACGAGTCGAGTGGTTCGCTGGGCGGTTCGATGAGGTCGCATCGAACGTCGAGACCGTCATCCAGGGCAAACGAGACGTCGTCGACCTCGTGCAGTCCGCCCTGTTCGCCGAAGGCCACGTGTTGATCGAGGACGTCCCCGGCGTCGGCAAGACCCTGCTTGCAAAGTCCATCGCCCGCAGCATCGACTGCACGTTCCACCGCATCCAGTTCACGCCCGATCTCTTGCCGTCGGACGTGACCGGTGTGAGCGTCTGGGACCGGCAAGCGTCGGAGTTCTCCTTCAAGCCCGGGGCGATCTTCGCCAACATCGTCGTCGGCGACGAGATCAACCGGGCCAGCCCGAAGACCCAGGCCGCCCTCTTGGAAGCGATGGAAGAGCGCCAGGTCACCTCGGACGGCGTGACCAGAGAACTCGGCGCTCCCTTCATGGTGGTGGCGACCCAGAACCCGCTCGAGCACGAAGGCACCTATCCCCTGCCCGAAGCCCAACTCGATCGTTTCACGATGCGGGTGCGGATCGGATATCCGACCCGTGAGAAGGAACTCGAGATGATGAACACTCACGGTGTCCGCTCCGGCTTCCACACCCTTCGCCCCGTCATCTCCGCCGAAGACGTCGTGGGAATGATCGACGTCGCACGTCGCATCCATGTCGCTCCGTCGGTGCAGGGCTACATCATCTCGCTGGTGGAAGCGACCCGCTCCCACGAGGAGTTGCTCCTCGGAGCATCCCCGCGAGCGTCACTGTCCCTACAACGTCTCGCCCGTGTGCGTGCCGCGGCCGAAGGTCGCGAGTACGTCACGCCGGACGACGTGAAGGCGCTGGCCGCCCCGACGATGGCCCACCGCATGGCACTGCGTCCCGAAGCCCAGATGCGGGGCACCGTCATCGAAGATGTCCTCGGTTCGATCCTCCGCAACCTGACCGTCCCCGGCAGCAGTCGCATGGCCACCTGACGATGCTCACCGAGCGGGGCTGGGCAGGTCTCGGAGTGGCCGCAGCACTCGTGGTGCTGTGGATCATGCTCGGTGAGATCGAACTCCTCGCCGCCGCGGTGATCGTCGGCGTCGCGCTGGTCGCCGCCGTCATCCTCACGAAAGTCTCGCGACCCGAGGTGGGCGTCGTCCGCCGACTGTCGCCGAGTCTCGTCCACGAAGGCGACCGTGCATCCGTCGACGCCGTCATCTCCAACCACGGCACGCGGCCGCTCACCAACGTGGCGTTCGTCGATGAGGTCGGCGAACTCGGTCAGGCAGTCTTCGAGGCCGGGTCGATTCCGCCCGGCACCACCGGAGACGCCGAGTACCAGATCCTCTGTCGACCCCGGGGGGTGTACCCGGTCGGCCCGGTGACAGCCACCGTGACCGATCCACTGCGCCTGGCGTCGGCCTCGACCGTCATTCCCGCCGTCGACCGGCTCATCGTCTATCCGGAGGTCGAAGACCTCGTCGGCTTCCCGATGACCCGAGGCCGGGATCCCGCGATGCAGGCGTCGCGACCGGAGTTCTCGCGGCGGGGCGGTGAGGATTTCTACACCCTGCGGGAGTACGTCTACGGCGACGACCTTCGGCGGGTGCACTGGCCATCATCGGCCAAGCGGGACGAACTGATGATCCGTCAACTGGAGACGCCATGGCAGAGCCGGGCGCTGGTCATCCTCGATCTCCGCTGGAACGCCTACGAGTCCGAAGAATGCTTCGAGAAGGCAGTGCGGGGCGCGGCTTCGATGGTGCGACATCTCGCAACGGAAGGCTTCGACGCCGACCTGTGGGCTGGTGGTGTCACTTCCACACCCATCAGTGCCTACGGCGCGGTGATGGAGAAACTCGCCGTCGTCGAACGCGAAGGAAGGTTGGACATCCGCGCCGTCGCCTCACGTCTCAAGTCGGTGGGCCGCGGCGGGGCCCTCGTGCTCGTCACCGGGGTCCCGGACTCCGACCTCCTGGAAGTCCAACGCCTCATGTCTCGGGAATACCGCACGACAGTGGTGCTGTCTGCCGGCGAAACCACTTCCCGCGGCGAGATCGCGTTTCAACGGGCGGGAGCGGTCACGGTGAACGTCTCCCCGAACGAGTCGTGGGCCACAGCGTGGGCGAAGGTGGTGGGAAAGACATGGTCGAACGCTTCATCTGGCTGACCGGTCTCGGCGCCGTCGTCCTGAGCCTCGCCCGTTTGGGCCGACTGCTCCAGCCGCAGACCGAGGGGCCCGCATGGCAGATCGTGTTGCTCGCGGCGGTGGTGCTCGGTGCCGTGTTCACATGGGTCGCTCGCTCCTACCGGCTCTCCACACCGATCGTGGTCGCCGCGAACATCGCCGGTCTGAGCGTGGCCGTCCTGCGGATCACTGCGCCCTCGACGCTCGCGGCCGGGATCATCCCCACCGCCGAGACGCTCCGGACAGTGCAGACCGAACTCGCATTCGCCTGGGAGATCATCCGCTTCGGAGCAGCACCGGTGCTGCCGGTCGCAGGCCTCGTGGCCGTCCTGGCCGTCGTCTACTGGAGCCTGGGCGCGGTCGGGACCGCGGGGATGCTCAGCCGCCGACCGTCGCTCGTCACGATCCCGGCGCTGGCCTTCTACCTGCAACTCGCCACCCTCGACCGCCAACCGCCGGGGCTGCAATGGCTCGTGGCGTTCGCCCTCGTGGGCGGCATGGCCGTCGTGTCGCTGGCGAACCCGGGCAACCCTGCCGCAGGGCGGCTGCGGGGACGCACCGGCATGCTGATTCCACGGGTTTCGACCGCAGCGGCAGTCACGGTGGCGGTGCTCGGCGCCGCGGGTGCAGTGGCCGGCGCCAACACCTTCGCTGCCACGGTCCCCGAGGCCGGCACCCTCCAATGGCGCACCCAGACCGGAATCGGATCCGGACTGTACGGGGGCTCATCGTTCAACCTGTTCGTGGGAATGCAGCAGAGCCTCGTCTCGCTCTCCGACGAGCCGCTGTTCTACGCCACCGTCTCGGAATCTGCGCCGGCCCAGAGCGAGCTCTACTGGAATCTGATCACCCTCGACACCTACGACGGGGAGAACTGGCTGCCGGGCTCGCAATCATGGGCGAAGCAAGGCGCCACCCGGTGGGAACGCGAGGACTTGGCATTCCAGGGACCCACCGTGCCGGTGGCGGCCCGGGTGCAGGTCGCGAGCCTTCGAGAATCCGTCCTTCCCACTCTCTACGCCCCGTACGTCCTGCGCAGCGACGAAGACCTGATCCGAGAGGGCTTCCGGGTCCGAGAAGACGGCTCGGTGGGAATCGACCTCAGGACCAACCCCGGGTGGGAATACGAGATCGAGGCGAACGTGCCCATCCCGGACATCAACTACCTGGCGTCCACCGGAGGCACGCTCTCACCCATCTTCGCCGAGGCGTCCGACGCCGGAGTATTCGGCGGCACCGCGAGCAGCCCCCAATTCCTCGACCGGCCCGAAGACATCGCCGAGTACCTCGAACTTCCCGACGACACGGCCACCGAGGTCCGGACCCTGGCTCGCACCGTGACCGAGGAAGGGACCACGACCTTCGAGAAGGCGCTCATCCTCGAAGCGTGGCTCAGTGATCGTGGCACGTTCACCTATGACACCGACGTCGACACGGGTCACTCCTCACTGAACCTCGCCGAATGGCTCCTCGACGCCGACTCGAACAACTACCGGACCGGATACTGCGAGCAGTTCGCCACGGCGATGGGCGTGATGGCACGCACGTTGGGCATTCCGAGCAGGGTGGTGCTGGGGTTCACGCCCGGCGACGTCCAGCAGCAAGCAGACGGCACGGATGTGATCGTCGTCCGGGAACGCAATGCTCACGCCTGGGTGGAGCTGTGGATGAACGGTCAGGGGTGGGTCCGCTTCGATCCGACCCCGCGGGCGGACGGTGCGACCGCCCCGCTCATCGCCGACGTCGGCTTCGACCTTCGCGAATATGTTCCCGCCCCGACCGAGATCGACAGCACCGGATCCGCCGTCACTTCCGGCGAGCGTCCCGACCTCGGACCCGAACTCGACCTTCTCGGCGGTGACGTCACTCCCGACTTCCGAACCGACGATCGGTTCACGATTCCCCGCTGGGTGTGGGCGATCCTGGCAATCAGCGTGATCACCGCGTGCATCCCGGCCTACAAGCGGATCCGGCGGGCCCGGCGCATCGCGGCGATCCGCACCGGCAACATCGACGCCGCCTGGAACGAGATCGTCGACCGGTTGCGCGACCTGGGAAGCGACGTGCCGAATTCGGCGACTCCGATCGAAATCGCGGCCGGTCACCACAACGACCTCGTCCCCCTGGCGACCCTCTATACGGCGACGGTCTATGGAGGCCGACCAAGGGGCGACGGCCGATCGGCATTCCGGCGGGCCGACGATCGGATCAGCCGGCGCTACAGCAGGTGGGACAAGGTGGTGGCGAGCGTCACCGTGCGCTCGCTCCGGCGCCGCTGACGTCCCGGGGCGAGCCGCAGCTCAGCCTTCGGCAGCCATCTCCTCGGAGACGTCGTCCTCGACGCGGCGAAGCATCTGGAGAAACTCGCTGCGATCGAGTTCGAAACGGCTCACGTCTTCATCGACCGTGCGGGTGATCTCGTCGATTGCGACGAAGAACGCCAGCTGACCTTCTCGAAGCGCGTCCAAGAGCTGACCGTCATCGCGGGCGATCCGGAAGATGGTCTGGCCGTCGGTCACCAGCTTCACTTCTGCGAGGTGACCGTCCATGTCGGCGTTCCGACGCAGGTAGTCCCACGCCCTTCGCACCCGCTGCAATGACATTCCGTTGTCGAGCAGGCTGCGGACGACCCGCAGTGCCACGAGATCCCGGAACGAATAGAGCCGACGAACGCCCGGACGACCACCCGTACTCTGAATCGTGGGTGGGACGAGTCCCACCCGGTCCCAATACCGGAGCTGATGATGTGTGCACCCGGTGAGCGACTGTGCCTGCTGGGCGGTGAATCCTTCTCGCAACGGAACCTCTCAATCGTTCCCACGGGATCGGCGGGTGCACGGCACACACGACCGATCATATCTACTTCTTGCGGTCCCGGGAGCCGAACGTCACCGTCGCGAGCACCCCAGGGGGCGTCACTCTAGCGGGGGGGTATCAGCCGCGGCGAAAGCGGCGGTACCAATTCGAAGATGACGCGTCCGGAGCGGCCGGAGAACGCGATCCCGCCTGAATTCGGTTCCGAATCCCGTAGGCCAACGCCGTCGCGGACCCCACCATCAGGACGAACCCGACGATGGCCAGCGGCGTGGATGAGGTGAACGTCGCCAGCACGATGACCATGCCGACGACGAGTCCCACGAGCGGATACCGGACCCCGAAGCGACCCGACCGGTCGATGTTTCGAACCGCGAGCGCGAGGTCAGGATCCTCTTCGTAGAACTGTCGCTCGATCTCATCGAGGATGCGCTGTTCGTGATCGTCAAGTGGCATGTCAGCCCGTAACTCCACTCGGCTGTGGGAGCCTCAGTATACGTTCGCCCCGAATTCAACGAATGGGTGGATCTGTGTTCTCGCCATCCTTCCGCCGGTCTTCCAGAAGGCCGGCGGGGCGCACGGCCGCGTCGCCGAAACGGGAGCGGATGGCGTCCACCGTGGCGTCGACTTCGCTCCACCGCGGGTCGTCCATCGCCGTCAATTGCCTGCTACCTCCGGTCTCCACGAGCCCGCTCACACCGATCCCGAGCAGGCGCACAGGACGTCCTCGGATGTCGGCGTCGGCGAGCAGTTCGCAGGCGATGAGATGGAGATCACGGTCGCTGCTCGTCGGCTCGGGGCGCGTGATCGACCGTGTCACGGTCTTGAAGTCGGACGTGCGCACCTTCACCGTGACCGTCCGACCGGCCAGACCCGCCCGCCGCAGGCGCGGGCCCAGGCGATCGGCGAGGCGACGCAACTCTCGGCGGAGCGTCTCGTCACCGGAGATGTCGGTGTCGTATGTCTCTTCGACAGAGACCGACTTGACCTCGCGGTCGGGCTGAACGGCTCGGGGGTCCCGGCCGTGGGCGAGGTCGTGCAGGTGAGCCGCCACCGCGCCACCCACTGCTCGTTCGAGACCGCGCCGGGGGGCGGTGCGCAGGTCTCGCACGCTCTCGACGCCGACCCCCTCCAGCGCCGCCTTCGTGGCCTCGCCCACGCCCCAGAGCGCGCCGATCGGGAGCGCATCGAGGAACTCCTGCTGCTCGGCGAGCGGGACGTGTCGGAGCCCGTCCGGTTTGGCCGCCTCCGAAGCGAGCTTGGCGAGGAACTTGGTCGACGCCACCCCGACCGAGGCCGTGAGTCCGATCTGCGTCGTCACCTCGCGGCGGATCTCGGCACCGACCGAAACGGGGTCCGGGAAATGGTGTCGGAGCCCACCGACATCGAGGAACGCCTCGTCGATGGAGAGGCCTTCGACCAATGGCGTGAACGAGCGGAAGATCTCGAAGACACGCTCGGAGATCCGTCCGTACTCGCGATGATCGGGCGGCACGATCACCAGGTCGCGGCACAGGGACCTCGCTCGGGACATGGGCATCGCCGAGCGGATCCCGAAGGGCCGCACCTCGTACGACGCCGCCGCGACCACGCTGCGCGGCCCCGTCCCGCCCACGACGACCGGTCGGGAGATCAGCGAAGGATCCCGCAGCCTCTCCACGGCGACGAAGAAGGCATCCATGTCGACATGGAGAATCCGCTCATCCCACACGTCGCCGACGCTACTGCCGTTTTTAGCGGGGCAGCGCTCCATAGACGACGCGGAACGCAGACCAGAAACGGGCTCGGACCGCTTCGGGCAGTGGTCTGCTGAGGGGGCGAATCGCGTTCTGGTCTGCGTTCCGCTTCACGAATGGAGCGCTGCCCCGCTAAAAAGCCCAAATGGCGAGCAGGGTGCATTTGGTGAGGCATGGGGAGGTGACGAACCCGGACCATGTCGTGTATGCGGCACTGCCCGGGTTCCGGCTGAGCGAGAACGGCGAAGCCGAGGCGCGGGCGGTGGCCCGCTACCTTCGCTCCGCTCCCATCGTCGCAGTCTGGTCATCCCCGCTGGAACGGGCGCTCGCCACCGCGTCGCCGATCGCGGCCGCCCATGACCTTCCGATCCGCGTGGAGCCCGAACTCGTCGAATGGAAGATGGCAGACGACTGGGCGGGCATCGGCTGGGACGACCTCCCGACCGAGCGTCCCGGGGAACTGGAGGCGTATCTCGAGCATCCCCTCGACATGGCCTTCGCCTCAGAGTCCCTGGAAGCGCTCGCACGGCGAATGCGGACTGCAGTGACCGAGATCGCCGCCCGACACGATGGCGACGTCGTCGTCGTCTCTCATCAAGACCCTGTGCAGGCCGCCCGGCTGTCTCTCACGGGACGGGACCTCGCCAACCAGCATGTCGACAAGCCCCGTCACGGCACCGTGATCACCCTCAAACCGGGGACCCCGTGGGACGAACTCACGGAATGGACGCCGGAGACGCCTGCCGGCCGCTCAGGCGGGCTCGACGTCGACGCCGTAGCGGAGCCGGAACAACTCGGCGTCGGTTTCGAAGGCGAGGGCAGGTAGATCGTCGAGAGCGAACCATCCGACGTCGACTGCGTCATCGCCTGGGACGGCGACACCGTCCAGCACCCGCCCACTGAACCAGATTCCGACCGTGAATTTCTCGGGGTCGTGGAAGTTCGAACGGACGAAGATCGGATCCCCCACCGCCACCTCCAATCCGGTCTCCTCCCGCACCTCGCGTGCCGCCGCGTCGCGGACCTCCTCGCCGTAGTCGACGAACCCACACGGCACGCACCACAGCCCCGGCTTCGTGGCTCCGTTCCCCCGTTTGACCAGCAGCACCTTGCCGTCCGAATTCTCGAGGAGCACTGCCGCCCCCACCCCAGGGTCCCGGAAGTGGACGTAGGAACATTCGGGACACCCCATGCGGGCCCGTCCGCCGCGCTCGACCTCGGTCAACTCGGCCGCGCACATGGGACAGAACCGGAACTCGCCGGGCCAGAAGTCACTCACCGTCTTGCACAGTGGTCGAAGTCGGTTGACACTCGGGTCAACGTACCGTGATCACTTCCCTACTCACCACCTGCGCACTCCTCGTGTCGTCGCTGGCCGCAGCTCTCGTCCTCACCGGCGCCGACGCCACGTGGAACGACGGCTCGGGGGCGATGACAGCCGCCGGTCACCTCATGCTGACCTCGATTGCGATCGTCGGAGCCCTCATCGGAGCCGCCCGTTGGGCCCGATGGATGGGAGTCGGGCTGGCGGGAATCCTCGCCGTCCCCGCGATCCTCCAGCCGATCACCGCATGGTGGGTCGTGATGGTCGGATCCGCCGGCATCGCCCTCGCCGGACTCATCGGCCCGGGCCTGCGGGCGGTCGTGCGCCAACGTCCTCCCGCCGGCGCACCACCCGTCAAGGCGACCGCACTGGTGCTGGGGCTCCTCAGCGCGCCGATCGTCGTGGGCGCGGTCCAACCTGATGGCGTGACCATGGCCGACTGGGCGCTTGTGGCCACCTCGGTGCTCCTCGCCGTCTGGTACACCCGGGCTCACGATGCGGCGCTGTGGGGGGTGCGCTTCGGTGTCCCTGTCCTGGCGGCATTCGCAGCCCTCGCGGTGTCATGGCCGACCGCCTTGCTGCCGGCCGGCGGATTCGTGGTGCTGTCGCGACTCGCCTGGTCGACCGATGCCCGCATCGCGGTGATCCCGCTGGCCTCCCCCGGCCGCAGCGTCCCGATCCCGGCGGAACTCACCCCCGATGAGATCCGGGATGCGGCCGGCATCGACAGTCGCGGCCGGAGGAAGAACCAGCCATGACCCGCAAGCTCACCATCCCCAATCCGTGGATCGCCGTCCCGTCGCTGCTGCTCGGAGCGCTCGGGGCGTGGGTCACCTACCTCGTGATGGACCTTTCGTGCCGAGTGGAGGTCGACGGCGTCGCCGAAACCTGCACGGGCCTCGCCACGTCGCTCGCCGCGCTGGTGTTCGTGCTGGGAACGATCGGCATGGCCGTCGTGCTGGTGCTGGTCTACCGGTCGATCGCCGAATACCGCGACGCGACCGCCCGCGGTGTTCCGCCCCCGGCACCGGGATGTGAAACCGACTCGAACGGGTGAAGGCTGCGAACGTCGCGCGCCCGCCCCCTGCCCGATGGAATCAGGCGCGGCTGAGAATCAGGGTGACGTTGTGCCCGCCGAACCCGAAGCTGTTCGACGCGACATGGTTGATCCCACCGACCTCGCGCGCCTCGTTCGGCACGTAGTCGAGGTCACACTCAGGATCAGGGTCCGTGTAGTTGATGGTCGGCGGAAGGATCCCCGTTTCGATCGCCCGGATCGAAATCGCTGCCTCCAGCGCCCCGGCACCTCCCAACAGGTGACCGGTCATCGACTTGGTCGACGACACCGGCACTGCGTACGCCGCCTCTTCGCCCAGCGCCACTTTGAGTGCCACCGTCTCGGTGGAGTCGTTCGCCGGGGTGGATGTGCCGTGCGCGTTGACGTAGCTCAAATCGGACGGCGCCAGCTCGGCATCGGCGAGCGCCGCCTTCACGGCCCGGGCCGCGCCCGTGCCTCCCGGTTTCGGCAACGTGATGTGATATGAGTCCGCCGACATGCCGTAGCCGGTGACCTCCGCGTGGATCGTCGCTCCCCTGGCCAGCGCCCGCTCACGTTCTTCGAGGACGAGGACCGCAGCCCCCTCCCCCATCACGAATCCGTCCCGACCCGCGTCGAAGGGCCGGGATGCGGCTGCTGGATCGTCGTTGCGGGTGCTCAACGCCCGCGCCTGGGCGAAGGCGGCGACCGCATAGGTGGTGATCGCCGCCTCCGAGCCGCCGGCGACCATGAGGTCGGCTGCGCCGCGACGAATGATCTCGGCAGCGTCGCCGATGGCATTCGCAGACGCCGAACAGGCGGTGACCGTGCATGACACCGGGCCGAGCAGATGATGTTCGATGGACACGAGTCCGGCGGGCATGTTGGCGATGATCTTGGGGATGCCCAGCGGGCTGACCCGCCCTGGTCCGCGCTCGTGGAGCACGCCCACCTCTTCGATGAACGTCTCCATCCCACCGAAGCCGACGCCGATGAGCGCACCGGAGCGTTCCGCCTCCTCGGAGTCGGGGTCGAGTTCCAGACCCGCGTCCGTCATCGCCTCCCGGGCGGCGACGAGCGCGAACTGGCTGCACCGGTCAAGACGCCGGGCTTCCTTGGCTTCGAAGTAGTCCGTGGCCTCGAAGTCCGGCACCTGGGCGGCGATCGAGACTTTCTGATCAGACGCGTCGAACAGTGAAATGGGACCCGCACCCGAGCGACCGGCCACGATTCCGTCCCACGTGTCGGCCATGGTGCGGCCCAGCGGGGAAATCGCACCGAGCCCGGTCACGACGACCCGGCGGCGCTCTCGGGTCATCTAGCCGGAGAGCTTGCCGTGCACGAGATCGACAGCTTGGCCGACGGTGTGGATGTTCTCTGCATCCTCATCGGGGATCTTCACCCCGAACTCGTCTTCCAGGGCCATCAGCAGCTCGACGACGCCCAGCGAGTCGACCTCGAGGTCCTCTTCAAAGCTGGCGCCGTCGTTGATCTTCGACTCCTCGAGCCCCAACTCGGAAACGAGGAGCTTCTGCATCCTCGCTGAAATCTCGCCGCGATCCATTCGTTGTCTCCTTCGTGTGTTGCCGGAAGCCTAGAGGGCGATGCCGCCGTCGACCGACAAGACCTGGCCGGTGATGTAACCGGCTTTCTCCGAAGCCAGAAACGTCACCGCCGCGGCCACCTCCGCAGGGTCGCCGAAGCGCCCCAGACTGATGGCCGACAGCGATGCCATCCTGGCATCGTCACCCAGTGCGTCCGTCATATCGGTGGCGATGAACCCGGGGGCGACCACGTTCACCGTGATGCCGCGCGAACCCACCTCCTTGGCGATGGACTTGGTCATGCCGATCAACCCCGCCTTCGAGGCCGCATAGTTGGCCTGTCCGGGGTTCCCGGCGATTCCCGCAACCGACCCGATCGACACGATCCGCCCCCAACGGGCTCGCAGCATGCCTCGCATCGCCGCCTTCGAACACAGGAACGCCGAGCGCAGATTCGTGGCGATGACCGCATCGAATGCCTCGACGCTCATCCGCATCAGCAAGCCGTCGCGGGTGATTCCCGCGTTGTTCACCAGGACCTCCACCGGACCGTACGCCTCGCCAACAGCTGCAAACATCGTCGCGACGTCATCGGGATCGGCGACATTGGCCCCGATCGCGATCGCCTGTCCTCCGGCGGCCTCGATCTCAGCGACCACCCCCTGCGCGGCGTCCGCGCGAGATGCGTAGTTCACGGCGACCTTGTTCCCGGCCCCGGCGAGGGCAAGGGCGATCGCCCGCCCAATCCCGCGCGAGCCGCCGGTGACGAGCGCAACTCGGCTCACTGTTTCACCCCGACACCGAAGAAGTCGAGGCTGGGCTGGAGGATGTCGAACACCGTGCCTTCGAAGTCGGGGATTTCGGCATCCGAGGTCGCGATGGGCGTCACGCGATCGCCCCATCTGACGGCCGCAGCCGCCCATGACAAGCCCCCGCCGAACGCCGCGAACACGATGTTCCCGCCCGCCGGCACCCGCCCCTCCTCCAGCGCCTCGGCCAGCGCCACCGGGATGGTCGCCGAACTGGTGTTCCCGTATTTGTGGACGTTGATGAACACCTTGTCCTCGTCGATCTCGAGGCGCCGCATCGTGGCATCGATGATCCGCTTGTTTGCCTGATGAGGGATGAGAAGATCGATGTCGTCGACACTCCAGCCGACGTCGTTGGCGACCTGCATCGCGGCCTCCCCCATGCGCACGACCGCATTGCGGAAGATCTCCGCCCCGTTCATCACCACACCGCACGACGCCGCAGGACGGGGAGCACGGGTGCCGGCGGAACCGAAACTCGGAACCATGAGATATTCGGCGATGGTCCCGTCGTTTCCCATCGTTCCGCTGAGCAGGCCAACCGGTTCTTCGGTGGGCCGCATCACCGCCGCCCCCGCACCGTCGCCGAAGAGAATGCAGGTGCCCCGGTCGGAGTAGTCCATCACGTAGTGCATCTTTTCGACACCGGTGAGGAGCACGTTGCGCGCCACGCCGGTCTGGATCAGCGAGGATGCGAGCACCATCGCGTAGATGAAGCCCGAGCAGTTGGCGTTCAAATCCATCGCCCCGGCCCCCTGGGCGCCGATCTTCGCCTGCAGATAGGCGACAGATGCCGGAATGATCGACTCCGGCGTGCAGGTGGCGTTGATCATGAAGTCCACTTCACCCGACTCCATGCCGGCCGCGGCGAGGGCACGCAGCGAAGCCACCGCCGCGAGGTCGGAGGCTTCCACATGGGAGATGCGCCGTTCCTTCATGCCGGTGCGACTGGTGATCCACTCGTCGGAGGTGTCAACGATTCTTTCGAGATCGGCGTTGGACAGCACCGTCGGGGGCATCGCCTTTCCCCATCCGACGATCTCGGCGTTCGGCATCACGCACCTCCAGAGCCGACGATGGTAGGGATGGCGGCCACCACATCGTCGATTCCCTCGAGGGCAGAGACGGTCAGCGTGTTGCCGCCTTCGAGGGTGCGTTTCACCATTCCCGCCGTGACGTCGCCGGGTCCGACGTGGATGAAGCCCCTGATCCCCGCTGATGCCATGTTCCGCAACGTGTCGGCGAACCGCACCCGCCCGACCACCTGGTCACGCAACGTGGCGGGTACCTCGGCAGGAGCGACCGGCGTGCCCGTCACGTTGGCGTACACCGGGAATCTGCCCTCCCGGGGCGCGATCGTCGCCAGGGCCGCCGCCACCCTGTCGGCGGCGGGACGCATGAAGGGCGAGTGAAACGCGCCTGCCACATCGAGCCGGATGACACGACGCACACCGAGTTCCCTGGCGTGTTCATCGAGCCAATCCAGGTCGGCTGCCCCGCCGGCGACAACCACCTGTCCGGGGGCGTTGTCGTTGGCGACGGCGAGCCGTCCTCCGGCAGCGTGGCTTGCCGCCTCGACGGCTTCGGCCACTTCGACATCGGCGCCGAGCAACGCCGCCATCCCCGAGGGCTCCTCATCGGCCGCGGCTGCCATCGCCCGCCCGCGCTCGGCAACCACTGCCAGCGCCTCTTCGTAGCCGATCACGCCCGCGGCGGCCAGGGCCGTGTATTCGCCCAAGGAATGTCCGGCTGCGGCGGTCGGGGGACGTGGAAGTCGAATCGACAGTTCGTCCCACAGGGCATACGCCACCGCGAACAACGCCGGTTGGGCATGCTCGGTCCGAGTCAGCGCATCCTCGGGACCGTCGAGACACATCGAACGGAGCGACCATCCCAATATCTCGTCGGTTCGTTCGCCGAGGATGTCCGGGCGAGCGTCGAAGAGGTCAGCGCCCATCCCGACGTACTGGCTTCCCTGGCCGGGGAACAACACCGCAAAGGTCATCGGATCTCCGTGTTCGAACGTCTGCCAGCCTATTGGCCGGCCCCGAACAGATTGGCGATCAGCCGATCGACATCGGAGTGGTCGACGTCGCGATGGGTGACGAGACGCCACACGCCGCCGAAGAGCGGCGGGTTGACAGCCATCCCGTCGCCCCGGATCGCTTCGAGTGCCGCATCCACCGGAACCCCGAGGTGATCCACCGCGACGTTCACGATGTTGGTTTCGACAGAAGCGGGATCGAGTGCGTCGGGCGCGTGGTCGGCGATCCGCTCGGCCAGATATCGGGCGAGCACGTGGTCTTCGACAAGGCGATCGCGGTCACGGAGCGCGATCCGGGCGGGGGCCGCCAGCACGCCCACCTGTCGCATCGCACCGCCCATTCGCTTGCGGAGGTAGTGGAGTTCGTCGATGAGCTCCCGACTGGCACAGACGATCGACCCGACCGGCGCCCCCAAGCCCTTGGAGAAACAGAACGTCACCGTGTCGGCGCCATCAGCGAGTTCATCGGCGCCCACTTCCAACGCGGCCGCAGCGTTGAAGATCCTGGCTCCGTCGAGATGCACCGCCAGGCCGTGCCGACGAGCGGCCTGAATCCCGGCTTCCATCCCGTCGACCGGGGTCACCCTGCCCCCGGACAGATTGTGCGAGTTCTCCCACACCAGCAGCCGGATGCGAGGAAAGAACCGTCCTGCCGCCGCCATCACCGCATCGATCTGGCCTGGCTGAATCCAGCCGCCGGGAGCGTGCACCGGGCGGAAGGAGACACCGGAAAACGCCGCGGCCGCGCCCTTTTCGATGTTGCGGACATGGGCACCTTCGTCACACAGCACGTCGTCGCCGGGCCGAGTCTGGGCCATCACCGACAACTGATTCCCCATGGTCCCAGTCGGGACGAAGAGGCCGGCTTCCTTCCCGACCACCGCTGCGGCCTCCTCCTGGAGGAGGTTGACGGTGGGGTCGTCGCCGTACACGTCGTCGCCAACGTCGGCGTCCGCCATCGCCTTGCGCATCTCGGGCGTGGGCCGGGTGACGGTGTCCGATCGGAAGTCGGCGATGCCATCTGCGAATGCCATGGCCGCGCAGGCTAGATGGACTCCTCACGACTTCCGCCGTCCAGGACGCGTACCCAGGGTTGTATCCCGCGTATACGCGGGATACAGCGTCGAGAACGCGATGGGGGACGGGTGGCAGACCCCATCTTCGGTCCGGTACCGTCGCTCCTCGTGCCGTATTCGACTCTTCTCTTCGACCTCGACCACACACTGTTCGACTCGGACGCATCCGAAGCCGCCGCCTTCGACACGACGATGCGGGCAGTGGGCTTCGACGAGCCGTTCACGCACTTCGAGGCATATCAGCGCATCAACCTGGATCTGTGGGCTGGCGTGGAGCGGGGTGAGGTGCGGCCGATCGACGTCCGCCGCGTCCGCTTCGAACGGCTCTTCGCCGAGCTGAAAGTCGACGCGAGTGTCGAGGAGATGGCGGCGTTGTTCGTCCATTCCCTGGGAGCGAACGGTGACCTCTACCCCGGCGTGATCGAACTCCTCGACCGCTTGAAGCCGCACGCACGTCTCGGGCTCGTGACCAACGGCCTGAGCGACGTGCAACGGGCACGGCTGGCGCGGCTGGGAATCGCCGACCGTTTCGACGCCGTCGTCATCTCCTCGGAGGTGGGCGTGACGAAGCCACGCAGAGAGATCTTCGACATCGCGTTCGAGCGCCTGGGTGCCCCGGCAACCGAATCCGCCCTGATGATCGGCGACAGTCTCACCTCCGACATCGCCGGCGGGGCGAACTACGGCATCGCCACCTGCTGGTACAACCCGCAGGGCCGGATGCGCGCTCCCGAGGACATCGTGACCCACGAGATCGCCGACCTGGGCGATCTCATTCCGATCGTGACCGAGAACGTCAGAGGCGGGTGAGGGCCCGCCGCAGCCCGAGGGTGGCCTGGGCGATGCGGTGTTCGTTCTCAACGAGGGCGAACCTGACGAACCCGTCGCCGCTCGGGCCGAAGCCCACGCCGGGGCTCACCGCGACCTTTGCCTCGCCGAGCAGGTGATAGGCGAAATCGAGGGAGCCCATGTCGAGATAGGGATCGGGGATCGGAGCCCACACGAACATGGTTCCCCGGGGCCTGTCGACTTTCCACCCGCCCCGGGCGAGTCCGTCGATCAGCGTGTCGCGGCGCCGCAAGTAGATCTCGTTGACTTCCGTCACGTAATCGTCACCTTCGTTGAGAGCGATGATCGAGGCGATCTGGATCGGTTGGAACGTGCCGTAGTCGAGGTACGACTTGAGCTTTCCGAGGGCAGCAACGATCTCAGGATTCCCGACGAGAAACCCGACCCTCCACCCCGCCATGGAGTGGCCTTTCGTCAGCGTGTACAGCTCCACGCCGACCTCCTTGGCTCCCGGCACCTGCAGGAGCGACGGCGGGGTGTACCCGTCGAAGCTGATGTCCGCGTAGGCGAAGTCGTGAACGAGCACCACTCCGTGTTCGTGCGCGAAGGCCACGAGCTTTTCGAAGAAGTCGAGTTCGACGACTGTGGTGGTGGGGTTGTGCGGAAATGACACGATGATCACCCGAGGCCGGGGCCACGAGTTCCCGAACATCCGCTCCAGCACTTCGAAGTAGTCATCCTCGGACGTGATCGGCGCTCGACGGACTTCCGCACCCGCCAGCACCGGCGCGTAGATGTGGATCGGATAGGAGGGCTCGGGCACGATGGCGGCATCACCCGGCTGCACCAGCGTCCACATGAGGTGGCTGAGCCCCTCCTTCGCCCCGATGGTGGAGATGACCTCGGTGTCGGGATCCAACTCCACGCCGAACCGTCTGCGATACCGCTCCGAGACAGCCTTGCGGAGATTGGGGAGGCCTCTGGAAACCGAGTAGCGGTGGTTGCGTTCGTTCCCGGCCGCCTCGATCAGTTTGTCGACGACGAAGGGGGCGGAGGGGATATCGGGGTTCCCGAAGCCCAGATCGACGATGTCCTCGCCGGCCCGACGGGCGGCCAGCTTGGCGTGGTTGACCTCGGCGAATACGTACGGGGGGAGGTTGTCGATCCGGCGGAAGTCCATCGCCGGCAGGCTAACGGAGCACCGACCGCCGTCCGGTCAGGCGCCCGACAGCCGATTCACCGTGCGGCGCAGCCGCGCCGGCACGAAGTCCGACGCCACGTCGAGGATCGAACGGACGAGCTCCAGAAGGTCCCGGGAGCCATCCCAGTGTTCCAGCACCACATCCTCACCGGCCATTTCGACGATGTGATGCACGGCGAATGCCAACACCAGGAGATCGTCGGCGACGCCGATGACTGGCACAAAATCAGGAACGAGATCTACCGGGGACGCCACGTATGCGACAGCAGCGCCGACAACCAGCTTGGTGCGCCGTGGCACCCTGGGATCGCGGAGCAGGCGCCACATCAGCTTCCCCATGTTGGGGATCGTGCCGGCGGCGTCGGCTGCCAGCTTCCGCAATTCCATGCGGCCGCCGGGCTCGATCACTTCGTCCGGTCTGAGCGGGTCACCATTCATCGCGACCATTGTGTACACGCCGACCGGCCAATGCAGCGCCCACCGCACCCGACCACGTTCCGAACCGAGCCGGCACGATCGGAACCTCCGTCCGAAAAGCGGAGCCGGACATGGCCGCAGCGACGACTTGGCGGGCGGCCGAGAACAGGATCGGCCCTGCGGCCGCCGCCGCCCCGCCGACCACCACCCGGCGCGGGTCGAGCATCAATATCAGGTTCGCGATCCCCCTGCCCAGCCATCCCCCCGCCTCGGACAAGGCTCGAACGGCTCCGACGTCACCGGCCTCGGCGGCCAGTGCGAGGTGCACGCCGGTCGACGGAGATCCGTCGGCGTGAATGGCGACCGGACCGGTCGGGTCGGCGACAGCGAGTTCCGCGGCGCTCCGGTCGAGAACCGCACCTGACACCAGAGTCTCCCAGCACCCGCGTCGCCCACACGAGCATTCGCCGCCGTCCGGCAACATCTCGATGTGCCCCGCCTCACCTGCGAAGGACGCGCCCCGGTAGACCTGGCCGTCGATGACGCAGCCCACCCCTATTCCGGTGCCCAGCGTGACCATCACCATCGGATCAACTTGTTCACCTGCCCCGACGAACCATTCGGCGTGGGCGGCGAGATTGGCGTCGTTGTCCACCGCCACCGCGAAACCGAGCGCATCACGGAGCGCCGCCCGGTAGGGAACCGCGTGACCGGAAAGGTGGGGACCCCAGACGAACTCCCCGTCCGGATAGGTGACGAGTCCGGCGAGTCCCACACCGACCGCCTGTGACGAGTGGCCGGAAATCAGCTCGCGGGCGGTGCGGACGACGAGATCGAGTGCGTCGCCGGGCCTCACCGGTACCTGTCCGCGCTCGACGACGTCGTCCCGGGAGTCGAGCACCACGTATTTGAGCGCCGTCCCGCCGAGGTCCAGCCCGACCGCGGTCACTCGACCTCGATGCGGACCGGCCCGTCCTCCGGTGGTTCCGCCTCGTCGCTGCGGCGTGTCCCCACCTTGCCGAGTTCGTCCACGACGGCCTCGATCGCCTTGAGCGATTCGACGCCGGCCCGCAGCAAATGGAACGCCACACGAACTCCCGCACGCTTCAACGCGGCTGCGGTCTCGGACTCGGACTCGGGGTTCATGCCGGTTTCCGCGTCTTGCGTGGCGCCTGACCGAACCGGATCTTCAACCGGCCCTCGGTGAGCGACGCGGCTGTGACGGGACGCCGCTGCAGCGAATCGGGGAGCACCAGCGAGCGCCGGTACGGGCCGATGGTGATCGCCAGCTCGGTACCGCGCCGGATCACGTCCAACTCGTCCTTCGAGGCGAACGGCACGTCCATCTCGACGACCACCTCATCGCCTTCCTCATGAAGGTGGAAGGGGCTCACCGCCTCGAAGTCGGCCACCGGGTCGACCTCCGGATACAGCTCGGCGGCCATCTCCCGCAGCCGATCGACACCCACCATCTCATCGTCGAAGAGCCGCAGCCGCAAGCGCGGCACCTCGGCGAACGCCGAATCCACCGTCTCGAGATGCCCGGCCTGGATCGTGCGCCACTTGGCGAAGTACGGGTCGCTGATCGTGTCCGGCAGGACACGGTTGACCACGACCCCGTCCACGCCATATCCGAACAGGCCGAGATAGGTGTAGGTCCGACGCGCTTCGTCGATGACCATCTTCTCGGGGTTCATCACCAGCCGTGCGGACGTCACCGTCGGATCGGACAGCAACTCCTTGACTTGCTCGATGCCTTCGAACACTGACTGGGCGGCCTCGAACATGCGGTCTTCGGGGACCGGAAGGTCGGTCATCCTGGTGAGGAACGGGCGAGCAGCCCGCATGATCCGCCGCTCGGTGGGCATGACCCGCTCGAAGTACCACGACAGGACTTCGGGCAGACTCAACAAGCGCAGGGTCTCTGCGGTGGGGGCGCAGTCGACGACGAGGAGGTCGTAGTCACCCGAACGTGCGTGCTCGTTGACGTCCAGCAGGGCGAACAACTCGTCCATCCCGGGGAACACCAGGAACTCTTCGGCTTCGATCCCGCCGACCCCACCCCAGTCGAAGACGTTCATCAGCTGGTCGCGGATCGACCCCCAATGCCGCTCGAGTTGCTCCTGGGTGTCGATCTGCTGGCCGTCGAGGTTTTCGACCACCCGGGTCGGGCGATCACCCAGTGCGACATCGAGGGCATCGGCCAGGCTGTGGGCAGGATCTGTCGAGCTGACCAGGGTGCGGTAGCCGCGGTCCGCTGCAGCCAGCGCGGTCGCCGCGGCCACGGTGGTCTTGCCGACCCCACCCTTCCCGGTCACGAGAAGGATGCGCATGCCTCAGCCTCCCGCAACGGCGCCGACGCGCTCGCGAAGGCCGCGCAATGCCGTACCCACGATCTGCTTTTCGACCTGACGCTGAAGAAACCCGGGAATCGTGAACGAGGGGTCCGCCTTCAGCGCGTAGACGATCTCCGTGCGTCCCTCGCCGAGCTCCTTGAACGTGTAGGACCCTTCGAGCGACTTGAGATCTGCACCCGGCTCCGCGGTCCACGACATCGAATGCGGCTCGTCGTAGGAGTAGGTGAGGGTGTAGGCGATCTCCTTGACCATCCCGTCGATCACGAACGCAACGCGGGAAGGCCGGTCCTGGTCGTCCGTTTCGATCACCTCGGTGGACCGCACTCCCGTGGCCCAATCCGGATAGGCGGCGACATCGCTCGCAACCGCGAAACACGCAGCAGGATCTGCGTCGACTTCGATGCTTTGAACGGTCCCTTCGGCCACGCGCGGATCCTCCTGGTGTTCGGAGTCCCAGGCTAGCGAGCAGCGGCGGAACCGAACCTCGGCTCATGACGCACGGGGCGGGCGGTGGCCCGGAAGTAGCCGACGTTGCGACAGATGGTGTCTCCGACCCGCCACCGCGAGGCCTGCGGCTGATGAACGTCGCCGTAGTAGTGGTATTGCGGGCGATGTTCGAGCAGGTATTCGAGGATGGGGCGCGACGCCCGCTCCTTGCGGCCGGTGACCACATCGAAGTGCATCGGACGCACTTGCGGAGGGAGGTGCGAACACAGGATGTCCACGGGGCCGATCGCCTGCAGCTTCGATTCCATCTCCTCGTCGGTGACTTCGCCCGCCGCATGCAACGGGGTCGAAACACCCCCTCCGACGATGCCGATCCTCCAGCCTTCCAACTCGATCACCTCGCCGTCGACGAACCGCCATCCCTCCGGGAGGTGGGACTTCAGCTGCGCAGGACGGTCGACATTGCCGTACGTCGCGTATCCGCTGGTTCCTTCGAGGGCGTCACGCATCGCCTCGTACTGACCGACGGCCCCGGCCTCGAACTGTGCCCGAAACCCCTCGTGGTCCGATCCGATCTCTTCAGCCCAGATCGCCCGCATTCCACCGAAGTCGCCGGCAGCCCGCGCTCGACCGATACGCCTGGCAACGTCACGGCCGAGTATGTCCGCGGTGATGCCCTCGCCTGTCCGGTAGTCCATGAGGTTGAGAAGGTCGCCCAGCACGAGCACCGGCTCCGGGCCGCGGGCCAGCGCGGCGAGCGGCTCGAAGGCACCGTGGACGTCGGAGACGATCAGCACGTCACGCGGTTTCGTCGGATTCGAGGCCCACCTTCGCCGAGTACCAGGCGAGCGCCCCACCCCCGGCCACAGCCAGTACGAGTGCGAGCGGCCACGAGATACCCAGCGGTGAGTACTCCGCTGACATGCCCGCCATGCCGAACCCGACCGATCCGGCGACAACTCGGCGTCCGGCAAGGCCGAACCGTGCCTCAGGATCGATCGAGGGACGGTCGAGATTTCCTGCCAGGACCGTCATCAGGATCCATGCGATCAGCAGGACCACACCGACCGCAAGGACGATCGCATAGACCTTGATCACGCGGTCGTGACCGCACCGGTCTCCGCGGAGCCGACAAGCGTCGCGTACTTGGCAAGTACGCCCGAGGTGTAGCGAGGCGGCTGCGGCTTCCAGTTCGCCCTGCGTTCGGAGAGCACATCTTCGGAGACCAACACGTCGAGCCGACGGGACGAGAGTTCGACCCGAATGCGATCTCCTTCTTCGACGAGACCGATCGGGCCCCCCACCTCGGACTCGGGTGCGACGTGGCCGATGCACAGTCCGGTGGTACCGCCCGAGAACCGACCGTCGGTGATCAGGAGCACATCCTTGCCGAGGCCTGCCCCCTTGATGGCGGCAGTGATCTGCAGCATCTCGCGCATGCCCGGACCGCCTTTGGGGCCCTCGGTGCGGATGACCACGATGTCGCCTTTGTTGATGCGATGGTTGAACAACGCGTCGAGCGCGAACTGCTCGCCCTCGAAGACTCGGGCGGGGCCTTCGAAGGTGTCCAGATCGATTCCTGCCACCTTCACGACCGCTCCGTCGGGAGCGAGGGACCCGCGCAGCACGGCGATTCCACCCTCCCGCGCCAGTGGCTCGTGCAAGGGCCGGATCACATCCTGGTCGGTCGGAACGGTCACACCTTCCAGGTTCTCGGCGACAGTTCGCCCGGTCACGGTGAGAACGTCGCCCTGGATCAGTCCTTCGTCCAGCAGCGCCTTGAGCACCACGGGCACGCCCCCGATGCGATCCAGCCCGACCATGTGGTACTTGCCGAACGGGCGCAGATCGCCGATGTGCGGTGTGCGCCGGCTGATCCGGTCGAAGTCCTCCAACGTCAGTTCGACTTCGGCCTCGTGGGCGATCGCCATCAAATGGAGCACGGCGTTGGTCGAACCTCCGAGGGCCATCACGGTGGTGATCGCGTTCTCGAATGCGGGCCGGGTCATGATCTGGCGGGGCCGAAGATTGTCCGCCAGCAGCTGCATCACGGTCTCCCCTGACTGGACGGCGTAGTCCCGCAGACGAGGATCGATGGCGGGAACCGATGCCGAACCGGGCAGCGACATGCCGATCGCTTCGCCGACCGAAGCCATGGTGTTCGCAGTGAACATCCCTGCGCACGATCCCGCCCCCGGGCAGGCGTTGCGCTCGATCTCGAGCATCTCGTCGGCAGTGATGCGCCCGTCGGACAGTGCGCCAATTCCTTCGAACACGTCGACGATGTCGATGTCACGGTCCTTGTAGCGCCCTGGCAGCGACGACCCGCCGTACAGGAAGACCGATGGAAGATTCGTCCGTGCCGCCGCCATCAACATGCCGGGCAGCGACTTGTCGCATCCGGCGATGGTGACCATGGCGTCGAACCGCTCGCCATGCATGACGAGTTCCACCGAGTCGGCGATGACCTCCCGCGACACCAGCGACGCGCGCATCCCTTCGTGTCCCATCGAGATGCCGTCCGAAACTGCGATCGTGGCGAACGTGAGACCGACACCCCCACTCGAAATGACGCCTTCCTTCGCCTTGTCGGCGAGTTCGGGTCCGGTGATGTTGCAAGGGGTGACTTCGTTCCCGGCGGAGACGAGTCCGACCTGGGGCTTGGAGAAGTCATCGTCGGTCAGACCGACCGCACGCAGCATGGCGCGTGCTCCGGCCTTCGACGGACCCTCCGTGACGTCCTGGGAGTGGATCTTGAGGCTCATGGCTCCCAGGGTACGCCACCAGGACGCCGTCATCGCTCGACCGAAGGAACCGAGCCGGCAGGGCGGCTACCTCGCCGTGTTGTGAGCGACCGCCGCGGAAATCAGTCCCTGGAAAGCCGCCTCGTCGAGGACATGGTCCTCGGTGATGTCGATCGCCCGCCACTTGTTTCCGTCGAGTCCGTTGTTGAACACGCTCTTCGGGTCCTCGATGAAGGCCCCACTGTGGAAGGTGATCTTGACCTTGGACTTGAAGGCACCGGCGACGCAGATGATGCCGTCGTGTTCCCACACCGGGTTCCCGCGCCACTTGAACGTCTCTTCCACATCCGGGTCCGCCTCGTGGATGAGGTCGCGGATGTGGGCGAGCCGCTCGCCCCGCCAGTCGTCGATCCCGGAGATGTAGCGGTCGATGAGTTCGGAGGCGGGCACGTCTTGGTTCTCGGGCATCTGCCGACACTACCGACGACCCCCGTCGCCCGACTCCCGTCGACGGCGTCTACTTCGAGGACCCCGACGGCCACATGCTCGAGTCATCACCCGCCCGTACGGCAGTGGTTCAGCCTGAATCGAGAATTTCTCGAATGGATCGAACAGGCGTTCGACTTTCTGTCACACCCCTCCTGTACGTTGGTCGCATGGATGAAACGAGGACCATCGATGCCCTGGAACGGGACTTCGCCGAGTTGATCGCAGCAGGCTCCCGCCTGGATGCCCTCTGCTTGCAGATCCTGCGGGAGTTGGACGTCGCCCAGGCCGCCACTGTGGACGGGGCCCGCACCCTGGTGGAGTGGGTGGCAGGCCGTTTCGACCTCGAAACTTCCACCGCAAGGACGCTGGTCGCCTTGGCCCGGGCCGAAGACCCCGATGTGGAAACCGCCCTCGAAGACGGACAGATCACCACCGACCGGGCCGCCGCGGTCACCGGCCTGCGGACTGCCGGGGCCGACGAGAACACCATTGCGCACAGTTGGGGACGAGACCTCGCAGGGGTCCGCCAGATGGTCTCCCAACATCGGCGGATCAGCAGCCAGGACGAATCCGACAGCTTCTCGGACCGGTACCTGCATCTGCAGCCGTCGTTGGACGAGTCATCGTGGAAAGTGTGGGGACAGCTCTCCGGTGTGGACGGACGGATCGTGGACAAGGCCATCCAGACCGCGGTCGACACCCTCCCCGACAACCCCGACACCACCACCTCCCAGGACCGGGCCGACGGGTTGGTGTCGGTCGCATCCGAATGGCTGTCGGGTGAGATCGGCGGTCATGACCTGGCGGCGGAGATCTTCATCGACGGCAACCTCGCATCAGTCACCAACGGTCAGGCGGGAGCCAGTGTCGTCTCCGGACCGCGTATCGGACCGAACACCCTCGCCGAGATCCTCTGTTCGGGGACCGGACAGGTCATCTTCTTTGACCATGACACCCGGACAGTGTCGACCACACCCACATCCCGGACGATCCCCTCAACGGTGCGCAGGCTGGTGCTGCAACGGGACGGACATCGTTGTGTCATCGCCGGCTGCAACTCCCGTACCCGGCTCCAACCCCACCATCTCATCCCCTACTCGGAGGGTGGGACCCATGATCCGGACAATCTGATCACGGTGTGTTGGTATCACCATCATGTGGTCATCCACCAACAGGGCAGGCAGATCGACGCTGCCTCGCCGCCGCAACGACGCACGTTCCTGCGTCGCCGTCCGGTCCGCGCCGGACCCTGAACCGCGTCGACCTCCACAACTTCGCCCCTCAGGGGCATCGAGCGAAACGCCCGCACACCCGACATCAGCCACGTGTCCGGCGGGCGCAGGGGGATCGCCCCCATCGCACGATCAAACAGCCATCCACACATCCGAACTCAGATCGACCGGCCCCTCGCGGGCCTATTTGTCGTGGGACATCCTCGGTGACCCGCCATGCTGCACGAGCATTCGAGATTCCGGAGTTTCTCTCTCGTCGCGCATACGAGCGCTGCTCCAAGAACCGCCACATCGGGTGTAACGCCAGGCGGTCCCATCCGATTACGGGGAGTGAGATGGGACTACGACAGTGGATCAGATACGGCACAGACCGGCTACCGGCGGACGAACCACTCGCCTCGTGGATCGTCCGGATGAAAGCCGAAGCGGCTGTATCAGCCCACTCGGGACCCATCTCGGGGGTTGAGAAAGTCTCAGCCGTGTACGGACAAGTAGGAGAAGCAATGACAAACACGATTCAACTGATCGCGGCCCTCACTGCCACAGCCGTCATCGGCGGAGCCGCAGCGGTCGGGTCCCCTGACCCGGCACCGGTCGAAGCGGTGGCTGGTGGTGCGGTGACCGCCGAAGCGGATGTCGCAGCCGACGCCCGCAGCGAACCGTCCGGGATAGAAGCCACCGTCGAGACCGGCGTCGACGCCCGCGCCGACCTGGCCGGCCATGTGGCGGCCAACGTTGGGGACACGCCCGCGGCCGACATTGCCACCAACGCGGTTGCGCACGCCTCCGCCGTGACCGAAGCCGCCCTGGGAGCGGGTAACAACGGCGAAGACGAAGCGTCTGACACTGAAAAGGCTGCCGTCGTGGCCGTCGCATCCTCCAAGGGTGAAACAGCCGCCAACGCGAAAGGTGAGACGGCTGGCGTTGGCACTGCCAACCTCAACGCCGAGTTCGGCCTGGACACCGACACTGACGTGACGGTGGAAGCTCCAGTTGACGCCGTTGCAAGCGTTGAAGGCTCAGCGACAATGAGCTCCGAGATCGGCCTGAACGGCTGATCCAACGCAGCACTGGCACATACGCAAGCGACAAACCGCCGGCCTGCCTTCGAACGAGCGCGCGGCCCGTTCGAAGGCAGGCACTCCCGCACAGCATCCGCCAGCAGCTCTTGTCCGGACTTTCACGAATGATCAGATCCACAACTCTCACAGCAACTCAGACCCGAACACTGTCGACGACCGACCTGACGGTGACATCGGACGGGTACACCTGGGACGACCTGGCCCGGGATCATTGGTCACGTCTCGTCGGCTACGCCCGTAAGAAGGGATGCTCCGATCCGGAATCAGTCGCCGGCGAAGTTCTCGCCGACGCCTACGCCTCCCGCGATCGGTTCGCAGGCACGTCCTACGAATTCGGCAAATGGCTGTACACGATTGCGTTCCGACGGATCACCGACACTCAACGGCGGTGGTACGCCAGCCCCGAAGTCCTCACTGACTCTCCCGCCGACACCGCCGTCTCGCCAGTGGTCGCTTCGCCTGAGATCATCTACGACGACCACGAAACCGCCGCCTCCGCCTTCGCGGCCCTCGACATCCTCTCCGCACGGGACCGGCAGATCATCGAGGCGCGCATCATCGACGAACAGCCGGTCAAGGTGGTCGCTGAGCGGCTCGGACTGTCCCAGGGTGCAGTCCGCGTCTACCAGTCCCGAGCGCTGAACAAATTGCGGGCACACCTCGATCGGCTCCCCAGCGTCGGCGGCGGCCTTCTCGTGCTCCGCCGGCCGTTCAGTCGTCGACCAGGCCCCTTCGCCGACTGGCTGTCCGAAGCCGCGTCCGCCGGAACCTTCACCGCCGGCACTCACTCCGCTGCGGTCACAGTCAGCGCCGCCGCGGCCTCTGCGGTGTCCGCCGGCTCCGCCGTGGGGCTCGCCGCCGGGCTCGCGGCAGCAGTCGCGATCACCGCCGTCACGGCCGCACCCTTCGCGCCCGGGGACGGAGCGACTCTGGCGCCCAGAGTCCAGGTCGACGGGACCGTCGCACGCTCCACCATGCCCGCCCCGCACCCCGACTCTGACATCGACAGCGTTGCACGGATCGGCATTGTCGCCGCCCCCGGTGAGGCCATGGTGTCGATGATTCCGGTGGTATCGCCCGCGAGCCTCGTGGCAACCCTCGGGGTCTGGTCCGAGCTCTCAGGCGCGACCGTCCTCGACGAGGCGGACGAACCCACCAATGACATCCTCGAAGCGACGACCGACACCACCGGCTCTGTCGTCGGCGACCTACCGGAGACACCGGAGACGGACGGCGCCGTCTCGTCCGTACCGAGCACCGACCCGACCGGTCACGCTCAGACGACAAGTGACAGTGCCGACCAACCGACGATCGCCGGACAACCATCTGACGGCGGCATTCTGCCCGTACTGGAAGTCACTGCCATCGACTGAACGCCTACGAAGTGCGAGGCAAACCACCACCCCGTCCTGCGCGCCCCGAGCGACAGAGCAGTTAACTTGCGGGGTCCTGTGACCTTCGACATCCCCACTCTTCCCAATGCGGAGCTGGTGCTTCCGCGCAGTCTCCGGAGACTGACCGACCTGGCCTACAACCTGTGGTGGTCGTGGCACCCGGAGGGGCGTGACCTGTGGGCGTCGATCGACCAGCTGCATTGGGAGCAATATCACAACCCGATCGATCTGCTCTCTTCGATCGACCCGACCCGGTGGCGGCAGATCGAACAGGTCGAAGCGATCCACGACCTGACGCACAGCGCGCTCAGCGCATTCGACGCCTACACCGGCGACCGGGAGACGTGGTATGAGCGTCAGGGGTCCCCGATGTCGGGCCCGGTGGCGTATTTCTGCACCGAGTTCGGCGTCCACAATTCCGTGCCGTTCTATTCGGGAGGGCTGGGGATTCTCGCCGGGGATCACCTCAAGTCGGCGTCGGACCTGGGCATCCCGTTGGTGGCCGTCGGACTGTTGTTCCGCAGGGGCTACTTCCGCCAGGAAGTGGACATGGACGGAGACCAGCAGCACTTCTATCCGGAACTCGACTTGCGTCGTCTGCCGGTCCGGCCGGTGTCTGCGAACGGCGGCGGACAGTTGAAGATCACCGTGGAGTTTCCCGGCCGCGAGGTGTACGTCGCAGTGTGGAAATTGGATGTGGGTGGCGTCCCCCTCCTTCTCCTCGACACCGACCTCCCCGAGAACAACGTCTACGACAGGCCGATCACCCATCAGCTCTACGTCTCCGGGCGTGAGATGCGCTTCTGCCAGGAGCTGGTGCTGGGTGTCGGAGGAGTGCGCGCACTGGAAGAACTGGGGATCGAACCGGCGGTGTGGCACGTCAATGAGGGCCACTCGGCGATGAGCCTGCTGGAACGAGCCGTCCAGCGCATGTCGACCGGCGCCACTCTGGCGACCGCCCAGGAGCAGATCCGAGCACAGACGCTCTTCACCCTCCACACTCCCGTTCCGGCCGGAAACGAAGTCTTCGATGCCCCGATCGCAGCCAAATACCTCATGCCGTGGGCGGAGAAGCTCGGACTCGGGATCGACGACCTCATGGTTCTGGCGAGTGCCGACGGCACGAGCACCGACCGCTTCGACCTGGGGTCGCTGGCGATCCGCTTCGCTTCGATCACCAACGGGGTATCGAAACGCCACGGCGACGTGGCGACTGCGGACTGGAAGGAACTGATCGGAGCCGACGCCGCGTATGTCACCAACGGCGTCCACACGCCGTCGTGGATCGGCCGGGATGGCGCGCGAATGCTGGCGCGCCGGTTCGGTTCGAAGTGGCCGACGAAGCTGTTGGAAGAGCCCGCTCTCGTCGAGGAAGGACGGCTTCTCGACTCCGCTGGGGTCTGGGAAGCGCACATGCGGCGCAAGGAGATCTTCGCCCGTTTCGCGCGGGGTCGGATCCGGCGCCAGCTCGCCCGCCACGGCGGATCACCCGACGAGCTGGCTGCGGTCTCGACGATGCTGCCGACCGGCCGCCTCACTCTCGGCTTCGCTCGCCGGTTCGCCACCTACAAGAGAGCGACACTGCTCTTCCGGGACAGGGAACGGCTGCATGCGCTCCTGACGAACCCGGACCGACCGGTGCAGATCGTGTTCGCCGGCAAAGCCCATCCCGCCGACCGGTACGGGCAGGCGTTCATCCGGGAGATCACCGAGGTCTCGAAGTCCGAGGAGTTCCGGGGCCATGTCTTCATGCTCGAGGACTATGACGCCCGCATCGCCCGCTTCATGACCCAGGGCGTCGATGTGTGGGTGAACAATCCGCGCCCGCCGATGGAGGCCAGTGGCACTTCGGGGATGAAGGCGGCGATCAACGGAACACTGAACTTCTCGGTGCTCGACGGATGGTGGGTGGAGGGGTACAACGGCAAGAACGGCTGGGTGTTCGGTTCCGAGTCTGCAAACGACGATTGGGAAGCCGCCGATCATGACGACGCCGACGACTTCTACCGCACCCTCGCCGACGAGATCGCTCCCCTGTTCTACGACCAGAACCCGGACGGCGTACCCGAAGAGTGGGTGAACCGGATGAAAGAGGCAGTGGTGTCCTCCCTCGTGCAGTTCTCCTCTCACCGAATGCTGTCGGACTACTGCGACCTCGCCTACTTCCCGATGGGCCGCCCTTCGGACTGAACTCCGGCGAGGATTCTCTCAGCGACCGGGCCGCCGATGGTGCCGATCGCCCAGCGGGCGTGGGCCTGCAGCATGGCGTCGGGATGCAGGAGATACCCGGCGAGCAGCACGAGGTGAGACGTCTCTCCCACGTTGCCCAGCACCACGAGCGCGTTGCGACGAAGAAAGCGGGGATTGCCTCCCGGGAGATAGAAGTGCCCGAACCTGGCAAGGAGTTCACGATCGCCGAGCTCGAGCACCTCGACCGGGTCCACCGACCCCCGGTCGTCGGTGGCCGTGTCCCGAAGTCGAGCACCGGGCGGGCAGGCGTCGATGCAGTCGTCGCATCCGTAGATACGGTCACCGACCGCGGCACGGTATTCGACCGGGATGTCCCCGGGGGCTTGCAGGATCGCGGCGAGACATCGCCGGGCATCGAGGATTCCGGGCTGGACGAGGGCTCCGGTCGGACAGGCGGGCAGACAGGCAGAGCACGTCCCACAGTCACGCTGCATCGCCGCGGTGTCGGGTAGCGGCGCGTCGGTCACCACACATCCGATGAGGAACCACGGTCCGAGCCCCGGCGTGAGAAGCATCGTGTTCTTCCCCCACCAGGCGAGTCCTGCCCGATGCGCCGCCGCCCGGTCGACCAGTCGACTGTCATCGATGACCACTTCGGCGCGATATCCGCCACCGACCAGTGCATCGGCGATGTGTTGCATCGATGACCGGAGCGGCAGGTAGTGGTTCCGCTCTGCGAAGCGGGCAACCCTGCCAGGTCCTGTGGCAGTGCCGGCGTGCGGGAGGTAGGTCATGAGTCCGACGACGATCGACTGAGCCCACGGCCATGATTCGGTGGGTGTCGTCGACCGTGCGGGGTCGCGGTAGGTGAACCCGAGCCTTCCGGACGATCCGTCCGCCACTCGCCGTTCGATTTCGACCCGGACGGTGGGGAACGGGTCGGCGGTGGTCCACCCGAGGCGGTCGAGGTCGTCCCCCGCCGCGGTGACGAGGGCCACAGGATCGGTCACCCCGAGATTGTGTCACACCCGATTCGTATGTTGTCCACAGGCCACTCCCACGGAGGTGCAACGTGCTGATCGATTGTGACAGGTGCTCCATGCGGGACACCACGGCGTGTGACGACTGTGTCGTCGGCGTCCTGCTGTCGATCGGTCCCGGTCCCCTGGAGATCGACGACACCGAAAAGGACGCCCTCGAAGCACTCTCGGAGGTGGGTCTGGTCCCCCGGTTGCGACTGGTCGAGGATCGCCAACCGCCGGCAGCGGCTGCCGGCTGAGTGCCAGACAGAGGTCGGAGCGGGCCGGTGGGGAGGGGAATGGGCCTCCACCGGTCCGCCGGGGGCGACGTTCAGCGTCGCATGATCCAGTCCGAAAGTGCCGTTCCCCACAGCGTCAACGCACCGTGGACCGCCGTGCGCTCCCGTACTCCCTTGTCGGTGCTGATGACGATGCAGTCGACGTCCGCGGCGGCCACGACCGATTCGATCGCAGAATCGGCATCCTCGACGTAGCGAACCGCCACCCCGAAGTTGCTGTGTGCCTCGGCATCGGTGCCGGTGTCGAAGAACACGATGGCCGACACTGGTCCGTCGGAGAGCCTGCGGAGCCGAGCCACCTCCGAGACGACCCGGTCGCGGGCAGTCCTTCCCGGCTCGGAATCGAGGTCGTGTGCCACATTGTGACCGTCGACGACAACCAGCACCCTGCGCTCGACGGTGCGGATCCAGTCGATCGCCTCGTCGGAGTCAGGGCGAATCCCACGAGGCAACGCCAATGGCGGCACCTCGACGCCGGCCTCGACGGTCCCCGGTTGCGGTCGCATCGTCTCGACCAGTTCGTCGAGAAACCTGGCCGTGTCGACCGGTCGTCCCCGCCCGAAGGCGCGGTGCCCCTCTTTGCCCTCCCGAGCGGCGTCTGTCGTGCGCGCTGCCTTGGCACGCAGGACACCGATGCGCTCGTCGGCTTCGTCCAACTCGGCTCGAAGCCGCGCGACTTCGGTCGAGCGGTTACCGATCTCGGATTCGAGCCGGGCGATCGTCCGGTTGGCAGCTTCGACCCGATTCCGAAGGCCCTCGAGCCGCTCGTCGGAGCCGAGATGCTGTTCCACGTCCTGGATCCGGGCATCGGCTTCACGAAGACGGCGACTCAACTCGTCGTTCACCTCCTCCAGGCGGCGCTTTTCGGCTTCGACAGAGACGAGATCCAGCCGCCCTTGGCGTTCTTCCTGCTGTTGGGCCAGCGCCTCGATGTGTTGTTGCCAGCCATCGGGACGAGTCAGAAACGCACGGGATGCCTGGTCGGCCGGACTGTCGCCGTTCGCCAACTCTGCGACTGCGAGGTCGCGGAGCCAGGCTTCTTCCAGATGAGCGGCCAGCACACGGCGGAAGGGTCGCGGGAGCGTGCGCTTCTTGGACGCCGCCCGGACCGATCGAAGTGCGGCAGGGACGTCATCGTCGTCGAGGCGTACCAGCGCACGATGCGCGGCGGTGTGCGCGGGTTCCAGCAGGCCGTCCACCACCTCGTCGCGTCGCTCGGACATGGTCTGATTGTCGTCGCTCGGCAGCGTCTCCCCAACATTCGCTCCCGTATGCGCGACGGCCACCGCGCAGATGGTTCGATTGGCCCTCCGTCAACTGATTCAAGGGATGACTTCGTCGGGATCCCGACCGAGCCCTCCGAACCGAGGGGCGCACTCAGTCCTCGTTGGGATCCTGGCGGGCGTCCTCATGGGTCGGGTGCACCGTCCCTCGTACGTGGTCGGGTGGGCCGTACAGCGCATACACCTTCAACGGTTCGTCACCGATGTTGGTGATGTTGTGCCACGTGCCTGCCGGAACGAGCACCACCCAGTCGTCGCCGACTTGCTCGTCGAAATCCAGCTCATCCTCGGCCGGCCCCATCTGACAACGCCCCCGCCCCCGCTCGATCCGCAGGAACTGATCGGTGTCCGGGTGGACTTCCAGTCCGATGTCGTCACCCGGCTCGATGCTCATCACCGTGAGTTGGAGGTGCTCGCCCGTCCACACGGTGGTTCGGAACGTCTCGTTGCTGAGCGTCTCGTCCTCGATGTCGAGTATGCGCGGTTTGCCGTCGTCGGTCATCCGGGACTCCTTTCGACCCGGCACCCAGTATCACGCGTCTCGTCAGCGCATGCTGTCCGAGGGCGACCGATCGGCGTCGTCTTGGAGCGACATGGCTCCCTCCGCGTCCCGCAAGATCGTCTGCCGCGAGAACATGACGAGGAAGCCGGCCCACGTCCAGATCCCCACGAACTTGAACCCGTCCTCGAGATAGAAGTTCTGATCCATCACCAGGTCGGCCGCCAGCGCGACCGCGAATGCGGCCCCGGCGGCAACTGCCAGGGCGACCGGACCGGCGAAGATCGTTGACCGGTACCGGAGCACGACACTCACCATGGCCGCACCCAACACGGCAAGGAACAGGGTTTCGGGAATGCCGGCTTTCGGGATCGCTTGTTCGTGCAACATGAACGTGTTCTGCATGAATGTCTTTTGTTTCGAACTCTCGATCTCGAAACTGAGACGCTGCAGGGCTCACCGCGGTTCCAGCTTCGTAGCCGTCTCCAGGTCCGAGGCGAGGCTGCGACAGGATTTCCCAATGATTTTGACTCTCAGGGAGCGCAGCGGCATACTGGCAGAGCACATGTTCCACACGATTCTCGTACTTCCCTAGCGCGCACGCCACAAACCCCGGCGTGTGCGCCCTGATGCCCTCCCGAGACCCGGGGGGGTTTTTCATACCCCGAACGGCACACCAAGCGTTCGGCCCACATGGAGGAAACCCACCAATGACCACCATCAGCGGAGCCCAGTCACTCATCACCTCGCTGGAGCATGAGGGCGTCGAAATCGCCTTTGGCGTGCCGGGAGGAGCGATCCTGCCCGCCTACGACCCAATCCTCGACTCGTCGATCCGCCACGTCCTGGCACGGCACGAACAGGGTGCGGGGCACATGGCCGAGGGCTATGCGTGGGCCACCGGCAAGGTGGGCGTGTGCATCGCCACCTCCGGACCCGGTGCGACCAACCTCGTCACCCCGCTCGCCGACGCCCTCATGGACTCGGTCCCGATGGTGGCGATCACCGGCCAGGTTGCGACGAGTTCCGTGGGCAACGACGCCTTTCAAGAGGCGTACACCACCGGGATCACGATGCCGTGCACCAAGCACAACTATTTCGTCTCCGATCCCGACGAGATCCCCGACATCGTCCACGAAGCCTTCCACATCGCGCGGACCGGCCGACCGGGACCCGTCCTGATCGACATCCCGAAGGACATCCTCAACCGGGCGACGTCGTGGCGCGAGCCTGTCGTGTTCGCTCTGCCCGGATACAAGCCGACCGTCGACGGTCACCCCCGTCGGGTACGGGAGGCGATCGAACTCATCGAATCGGCCGAACGCCCCGTGCTGTATGTCGGCGGCGGTGTCATCAAGGCGAACGGAGCCGAGGTGCTCCTCGCCCTCGCCGAACGCACCGGTGTCCCCGTCACCACGACCCTGATGGGCCGGGGTGCCTTCCCCGACTCGCACGAACTCGCCATGGGGATGCCGGGGATGCACGGCACCTACACCGCCATCACTGCGATCCAGAAAGCTGATCTGCTGGTCTCGATCGGGGTTCGTTTCGACGACCGGGTGACCGGTGACCCGCGGCACTTCGCACCACACGCCAAAGTGATCCACGTCGACGTCGACCCCGCAGAAATCGGCAAGGTCCGGACACCGGAGGTGCCCATCGTCGGTGACGCCAAGCGGGTGATGGAACAGATGCTCGAGGCATGGGGCGACCGGGACGCGCCGGACCGCACGCCATGGATGCAGACGATCAACGGTTGGCAGCGCCAGCACCCCCTCTCTTATGACCAGCAGCCCGATGGTCCGATCAAGCCGCAGTACGTGGTGGAGGAACTGCACCGCATCACGGGCGGGGACGCCATCGTGGTCTCCGGCGTCGGCCAGCATCAGATGTGGGCGAGCCAGTTCTGGAAGTTCGAGAACCCCCGCCGCTGGATCAACTCCGGTGGGCTGGGCACGATGGGTTTCGCGGTGCCTGCCGCCGTCGGCGCCAAAGCCGGAATGCCCGACGAGCTGGTCTTTGCCATCGATGGCGACGGGTGTTTCCAGATGACCAGCCAGGAGCTCATCACCGCCGCCACCGACGGGATTCCCGTCAAGATCGCCATCATGAACAACGGCGTGCACGGGATGGTCACCCAATGGCAGCGACTGTTCTACGAGGGCCGGTTCTCGGCATCCCAGCTCGGCAACAAGGTCGACTACGTGAAACTCGCCGAAGCGATGGGATGTGTCGGCCTGCGGGCCGAGACACCCGACGAAGTCGCACCCATCATCGAGAAGTCACTGTCCATCGACGATGCCCCGGTCGTGATCGACTTCGTTGTGGACCCAGAAGAGATGGTGTTCCCGATGGTCCCCGCGGGCGGCAGCAACGACGACGTGATCGTCGGCCCCGGCGAGCGCGTCGTCATGAAGCCGTCCGACCTTCCCTGAAACGAGGAACGAGAACATGAACCACACCCTCTCAGTCCTCGTCGAGGACAAGCCCGGCGTCCTGGCCAGGGTCTCATCGTTGCTGGCGCGTCGCGGGTTCAACATCCATTCCCTGGCCGTCGGGCCCTCGAATGAGGACGGAATGTCGAAGATGACGATCGTCGTCGAGGCACCCGAACTCGAACAGGTCAAAAAGCAGCTCCACAAGCTCATCAACGTGGTCAAGATCACCGAACTCGACCCCGAGCAGGCCATCGAGCGAGAAGTGATGATGGTGCGGGTGTCCACGCCGCCCGCGAAGCGACCCGAAGTGCTGGAGATCGCCGCCATCTTCAAGGCCGTCGCCGTCGATGTGGGCCACGCCACGGTGTGTTTTCAGGTCTCCGGCGAGCCTGCCAAGATCAACGACTTCCTGGACCTGGTGCGTCCATACGGTGTGGTCGACCTCGTGAAGTCGGGTCGGATCGCCTTGGCACGAGATCTGAAGGGCAAGCCGCAGGGACGTCTGCGGGCAGTGAACTGAACGAACAGAAACGAGTGGGACCGATGCCAGCAACCATCTACTACGACAACGAGACCGATCCTTCGATCATCAAGGCCAAGCGCGTCGCCATCATCGGCTACGGCTCCCAGGGCCACGCCCACGCCAACAACCTCAAGGACTCAGGTGTCGAAGTTGCCGTCGGTCTGCGGGAAGGTTCATCGAGCCGCCAGGAGGCCGAGACGGCCGGCCTCACAGTGATGACTCCCTCGGAGGCGGCGCGGTGGGCGAACGTCGTGATGATGCTGGTTCCCGACCAGCACATGGCTGACATCTACACCGAGGAGATCGCTCCCAACCTCGACCCCAACGACGCTCTCATGTTCGCCCACGGGTTCAACATCCACTTCGGTGCCATCACGTCGCCCGAAGGCGTCGACGTGCTCATGGTCGCCCCCAAGGGCCCCGGCCATCTCGTCCGTCGCACCTACACCGAGAACTCCGGTGTCCCTGCCCTCATCGCCGTCCATCAGGACGCGACCGGCAACGCCCACGACCTGGGGCTGTCGTATGCCTGGGGCATCGGTGGCGCCCGGGCCGGCGTGCTGGAAACGACGTTCAAGGAGGAGACCGAGACCGATCTCTTCGGCGAGCAGGTGGTGCTCTGCGGTGGCGTCTCCGAACTGATCAAGGCCGGGTTCGAAACCCTGGTCGAAGCGGGCTATCAGCCGGAGTCGGCGTACTTCGAGACCCTCCACGAGTTGAAGCTCATCGTCGACCTTCTCTACGAAGGCGGCCTCTCCTATATGCGCTATTCGATCTCGGACACCGCCGAGTACGGCGACTACACCCGCGGGTCGCGCATCGTCACCGACGAGACCCGTGCCGAGATGAAGAAGGTGCTCAGCGAGATCCAGTCCGGTGCGTTTGCCACCGAATGGCTCGCCCAGGCACGGGAAGGCGCTCCGTATCTCTACGAGCAGCGCGAAGCGAACCGGGGCCACCAGATCGAGAGCGTCGGCAAGGAACTGCGGGGACTCATGAGCTTCATGGAGCCGAAGGACGCCCCGTGAGCCATTCCGGCGTCGGACATCACTGGGGCTTGCTCGAACTTCGGTAGCCGGGCGGGACGCGCGCGTCTCGACCCGGCTCGGCACGCAGACCCCATTTCGCTCCCAAGGAGACCCACATGTCCGACGACCGACTGATCATTTTCGACACCACCCTGCGCGACGGCGAGCAGGCGCCCGGCATCGCGTTGACTCCGGGTGAGAAAGTATCGATCGCCCATCAGCTGGCGAAGCTGAAAGTCGATGTACTGGAGGCGGGATTCGCCGCCTCCTCCCCCGGTGACTGGCAGGCGGTGAACCGCATCGCCACCGAAGTCAAAGGTCCGGTCATCGCCTCGCTGGCCCGGGCGCATCCCGACGACATCGACAAGGCGTACGACGCCCTCAAGGCCGCAGACGAGTTCCGCATCCACGTGTTCATGTCCACCTCCGGGGTGCACATGGAAAAGATGCTGCGCATGACGCCGCAGGAAGTCTTCGACGCCTCGGTGGAAGGCGTGAAGCGAGCCCGCCAGTACACCGACGACGTCGAATTCAGTCCCCAGGACGCCACCCGCACCGACTACCAGTTCCTGATCGACGTCTGCAAGGCAGCGGTCGAGGCGGGGGCGACGACGATCAACATCCCCGACACCGTCGGTTTCGCCACCCCGACGGACTTCTCCGAGCTCATGAAGAACGTCTTCCGGGAGGTCAAAGGCGACCGGGACGACGTGATCGTATCCGTGCACTGTCACGACGATCTCGGTCTGGCGGTCGCCAACTCGCTGTCGGCGATCTCTGCGGGGGCGCGACAGATCGAAGGGGCCATCAACGGCATCGGGGAAAGGGCCGGCAACACTTCGATCGAAGAGATCATCATGGCCATCAAGACACGCCAGGACGTGTACGGAGTCGAGATCGGTGCGGACACCCGGGAACTGTTCGAGACCAGCCGCCTGGTGTCCCGCCTCACCGGCTATCCGGTGCAGTACAACAAGGCCGTCGTCGGACGCAACGCATTCGCGCACGAGTCGGGCATCCACCAGCACGGGGTGCTGCGGGACCGCACGACCTACGAGATCATGGACGCGGCATCCGTGGGCCAGCAGGCAGCCCAGATCATCCTCGGAAAGCACTCAGGTCGGGCAGGGTTCGCCGACGCGCTGTCCAAGCTGGAGATCACCCTCGAGGACGCCGCCTTCTCCCGGGCGTTCGAGAAGTTCAAACACCTCGCCGACCGCAAGGTGCACATCGGCGAGGACGAGGTACGAGCGATCGTCGATGAGGAAGCCATCGCGGTGGCCGGCAACGTCGTGATGGGCGGCCTGCACGTCGCAGGCGGACATGACGTGACCCCCGAGGCAACCGTCACCCTCATCGTGGAAGGAAACGAGATGAAGTTCACGGGTCACGGCGACGGCATGGTTCACGCCGCTTTCGCCGCCATCAAGCAAGGCTTCAAGGTCGATGCCCGTCTGGTGGACTACCGGGTCGTGCCGGTCACTTCGGGCGCCGACGCGATGGCCGAAGTCAACGTGGTCGTCAGAGTCGACGACAACACTTTCAGTGGCCGGTCGATCAACACCGATGTGGTGGAGGGCTCCGCAGAGGCATTCGTCGAAGCCCTCAACAAGGCGACCGCCTGAGATGACCACCTACCGGATTGCGACCATCCCCGGGGACGGGGTCGGCATCGAAGTGACCGCGGAGGCGGTGAAAGCCGTCGACGCGGCCGGGGAACGGTTCGGATTCTCCGTCGACTACACGAACTACGACTTGGGAGGGGGGCGGTATCTCGCCACCGGCGAGGTGCTCCCCACGGCAGTTCAGGCCGAACTCGCCGGCCACGACGCCATCCTGCTCGGCGCGGTCGGGACTCCGGACGTCCCGCCTGGCGTCCTCGAGCGAGGTCTGCTCCTCAAGCTCCGTTTCGACTTCGACCAGTACGTCAACCTCCGCCCGGTCAAGCTGTATGAGGGGGTGCCGTCCCCCATCGACGGACTCACACCGGACCGGTGCGACATGGTGGTCGTTCGCGAGAACACCGAGGGCCTCTACACGGGGATGGGAGGGGTGTTCAAGCAGGGAACCGCGCACGAGGTGGCGACCCAGGAATCGGTGAACACCCGCCACGGCGTCGAACGGGTCGTCCGCGATGCGTTCGTTCGAGCCCAGCGGCGACGCGGCAAGCTCACCGTCGCCCACAAGACGAATGTCCTCACCTTCGCCGGCGACCTGTGGTGGCGGACCGCCCAGGAGGTGCATTCGGACTACCCCGACGTGGCTCTCGACTATGTCCACGTCGACGCTGCCTGCTTGTACATGGTGAACTCACCGGAGCGTTTCGACGTGATGGTCACCGACAACCTGTTCGGCGACATCGTCACCGATCTCGGGGCGGCCATCCAGGGCGGCCTCGGGCTGGCCGCATCGGGCAACCTCGACCCGTCCCGCCAGAAGCCCTCGATGTTCGAACCGGTGCACGGCTCCGCGCCGGACATCGCCGGCAACGGTTGGGCGAACCCGGTGGCGGCCGTGATCTCGGCGGCGATGTGTCTCGATCACCTCGGTGAGACCGACGCGGCCGCGGCGGTGGAACAGGCTGCTGCGAGCGTGCTCCCCGATCTGAAGACGATGGGCGGTCCCGACATGGGCAGGTCGACCACGGAGATCGGTGATCTGATCGCAGATCGCATCACCGGGGTGTCGTAGACCCCGCCTCGGTCAGAGGTCGAAGCCTCGCACCATGAACGTCGCCATCTCTCCTCGGGTGAGCCCACCCCAGGGACAGAAGGCGCCGGTTCCACAGCCGCTGGAGATTCCCGCTGCTGCGATGGCATTGATCGACGCCTCATGGGCGGACCCGTTGTCATCCCAGAAATAGTCCCGGCTGGTGGGCGACAATCGCAGTGCCCGTACCAGGAAGGTCGCCATCTCCCCTCGGGAGACCGTGGTGCCAGGGCAATATCGGCCACCGCCGCATCCTGACGAGATCGCGTTGTATGCGAGTGCGTTGATCGCCCCGTGGTGACCGGAGTTGCTGTCGTCCCAGAAGAAGTCGGTGGTCGGAGCCTGCAGGTTCAGCGCCCGCTGCAGGAAGCTGGCCATCTCCGCGCGGGAGACGAATCCGTAGGGGCAGTACCGGTCGGTGCTGCACCCCGTGGTGACGCCGGCCTTGGCGAGAGCGACGATGTCGGATTCGTACGGCAATCCGTCGTCGTCGCGGAACGGCGCGGTGAAGGTCGTCTGCTGTTGGACGGTCGCGACCTTCGAGTGCATGAACACTTCGGCGACCCAGATCCTCGAGCCCTCCACCACGACGCCCAGCCCGACATGGGTGTACGAAGGGTCCAAGACGTTGGCCCTGTGGCCCGGCGAGTTCATGAAGGCGACGTGCAGGCCCGAAACCGTGCTGCCGTATCCGACGTTCTCGCCCAACTTGGTCCAACCGGTCGTGACGGAACCGAGGTCGGGATTGTGGAAGAGTCGCCCGGCGTCGCGAATGGCGTCGGCTTGGAAGCGTGCGCCTGCGACGAGATCGCTGTTCGTGGCCAGGGGGGTGAGCCCCCGCTGTCGGCGTTCCTGATTGATGAGGTCGACGAACTGGTGTTCAGCCGACACCGGATCGACCGCAGCGGCCGATACCAGCGGCATCGTCGTCGCAACCAACACGGCGGTCAGCGCAACCACCATCATTCGGGCCCCAGCTCTCATGCTCTGGGATGTCGTCGCTTTCGGGCGGTGGCTTAACTAGTTTTTTGTCCCACACAAGAACTAGTCACTTCGCTGTGGCTGCCGGCCGAGGTGGCGACGTCCCCCGGACCGAGGGTCAATTCAACGTGGGCGGCTTCACCACGGGTTCGGGACCGAAGTCGGGTTGGAGCGGCCCGGCATCGGCAATACGCGCCAGCAGCTCGGCGACGCCCCGATCGAGCTGAGGATCACGGCCCGCGGCGTGGTCCTGGGGGCTGATCACGACCTCGATGTCGGGGTCGGTCCCGTGGTTCTCGACGGCGTACCCGACGTCGGAGAACCATGTCCCGAACTGCGGTTGCGTCGTCACGGTGCCGTCCACGAGGGATTGCTGCGGCCAGATGCCCACCACTCCACCCCACGTCCGGGTGCCGATGAGCGGGCCAAGGCCTGCCATCTTGAACGCGTGGCTGAAGATGTCGCCATCGGAGCCCGCGAGCTCGTTGGTCAGACAGACCATCGGCCCAGTCGGCGACTCGTAGGGGAAGCCGGTCGGGTCGGTCCATCGCGTCACCCGGAATCCGAGGCGTCGCCGCAGAAGCCGCTGCAGCAGAAGTTGACTGACGTTCCCGCCGCGATTGAATCGGACGTCGATCACGAGCCCGGCCCGTTCGACCTCGGCCAACCATCCGCGATTGAACTCGCTGTAACCCCAGCCCATCATGTCGGGAATGTGCAGGTAGCCGCCTCGACCGTCGGTGGCCTCGTGAACTGCCCGCCGGTTCGACTCGACCCAGTCCCGATACCGCAGCATCGTCTCGTCGCCCAGTGGCTTCACCACCACTCGGCGGGGGGCAGACCGGCCCCGTGCCAGGACGACGGAGACGGCCCTGTTCGCATGGTCGACGAGCGCCTCACCCACATCGGTGTCCCTGTCCAGCGCGACGCCGGCGACTTCCAGCACGCGGTCGCCCACCCGGGCTTCGACGCCGGGAGCCGCCAGCGGTGAAGCTGCCTTCAGATCCCACGAGTCGCCCTCCGGCAGACCCGTGATCCGCCACGCACCCCGACTCCACGCCAAATCCGCACCGAGACGTCCGAGCGTGACCTTCGGCTCCGGCCGATACGACCCGCCCATCTCGTAGGCATGGCTGGTTCCCAGTTCACCCTGCATCTCCCACAACAGATCCGAGAACTCCGCCCGGGACCCCACACGGTCGACGAGGGAGGCGTAGCGATCGTGAACCTCGACCCAGTCGACACCACCCATCGATTCGAACCAGTACAGATCCCGTTGCAACCTCCACGCCTCGGAGTACATCTGGCGCCACTCGTCGGTGCGTCGGACTTCGATCCGAATCCGGTCGAGGTCCAGCCATCCCGACTCGCGGCCCGCACCGTCCTTGCCCGACTTGTCGTCCTTCCACCCCACCCCGACGACGCGGATCCGACGGTCGGCGAGGATCGCCAGCACCTTGCCGTCTGCCGACACGGTCATACCTGTCACGCCGTCGGCGATCTGTTCGACCTTGTCGGAATTGAAATCCCACGCCGACAGCGTCCCCTTGGGACGTTCGGATGGCCCCCACGACACGGGGCGCGACCCGACCAGGGGCAGACCGAGAAAGAACAGCCTCCCCGACCCGAACGCGATCCGGCTCATTCTTCCGGGAGGAACCGGAACGACCTGCGCGCGATCGACCAAGTCGGCGGGATCGAAGGCGACGGGTTCGGAGTCGCCGTCACCACCGGTGTTGTTGTTGCCGCCAGGGGCTTTCGGTGCGCGCTGTTCGAGTGCGAACGGCGACGGCGCATCGGCTGGGAGCGGAATGACCATCGGCACATGGGGGTGAGGGAACCCGTGATCGTGAAAGTGTCCGTCGGCGACCGGATCGAAGACACGTCCCGAGAGAAACGCCAGGTATCGGCCGCTCGGATCGAACGTCGGGGTGACGTCGCGAAAACGCGGAAGACCCAGCGCATGGACCCGTCGATTGGACGCGTCGTAGAGATGAATCGTCGACGTGAGCCGGGTCAGCGCCGCCGAAAACGCCAACCAGCGACCGTCGGGGCTCCATGCCGTCCCCGCGATCCACGTGTGGGGGCTGCGGTGGATGACACTCACCGACTTGCGGGACACGTTGACCACGAGCACTTCGTGGCGATGGTTGGTCACCGCCAGCCGCAAGGGCCCTTTCGGTGAGGCCACGATCGAACGGATGCGTCCGAAGTCCCGCTCGATCAGCACGGCGTCGCCGGACCCGTCGGCGCGCTCGATGATGAGCGCCTCCTCACCGGTCTGATCGGTGACCGAGACGATGCGTTCGCCATCGGGAAGCCATGTCGTCAGCCGGCGACGGTGTTTCGACACCTCGCCGTGGCGACGGGAGGCGCCCTCCCACAGCGGCATCGTGAACGATCCGCCTCGGGCGTTGACGGCGATCGAATGGCCCTCGGGATGCAGATCGACCGACTCGAGGAACCGGCTCGGGGTGACGAATTGGCGGTTGAGTTGCGGCCGAGCCGAAGGGATCGAGACATCCAAACCCGTGACCTCGTCCGAACGTGTGTCCAGTACGAACAGGTCGGCGCCGGCCTGGTAGACGACCCGACGGGCGTCGGCACTCGGAAAGCGCACGTAGAAGTCACGGTGCTCGGTGTGACGTGTCAGGCCGGCACCCGTCGGTGTCACCGAATACAGGTTGCCGACACCCTCGTGGTCCGACACGAAGTAGATGCGTCGTCCGATCCACATCGGCGACGCCAGATTCCCCGCCAGGTCGACGAGAACCTCGAAGTCACCCGACCCCTCGCGATCCACCCACAGAGTGCCGGCCCGGCCCCCGCGATACCGCTTCCACCGGGCGGGATCCAACCCGTGACGGCTCATCACGGCGCCTTTGGCATCGGGGGCATGGGACATCCCAACACCCGGTCCCACACCGACAGGCTCCGCAGGTCCACCACCGACCGGGACCGTCCACAAGTGATGCCATCCGGTGAATGGCTGACGATGGTCCGTGGCGGCGATCACACCCGCGCCGTCGGGCGTCCACCCCACGACATTGGTGTTCGCACCGAAGTGACTGAGCCGACGCGCCGCTCCCCCGGCGGCCTCCATGACGAAGACCTCGCCCGCGCCCTCGTCGCGGCTCGTGAAGGCCAGGAGCGCTCCGTCGGGCGAAAGACGGGGAAACGTCTGCATTCCGGGGTTTGCGGTGAGCCTCCGAGCGACCCCACCTGAGCTCTCGACAGCCCACAGGTCATCCTCGGAGACGAAGACGACGGTGTCTCGATGAATGGTCGGATGTCGGTAATACCCGCGTTGTGCCACGTCCGCTCCCTCGCGCGCCAAACGGCGACGTTACCGCCAGTGGGCTTCCAAAAACGCGAGCACCCGCTGGTCGTAGGCCGCGGCGGCGAGCTCCCGCGAGGCGTGAACGCCTCGTCGATGATCCGGCCCGAGAACATCCAACCGGCCACCACATGGACGACGAGCACTGCGACCGCGACGAACCAGAACAGGGCGCGCCACAGTCGAACAGCAAGGGGAGGCGAAGAGGGATGCGAAACCATCGGCGTCATCTGGCGGCTGAGCCCGATCGGACCAGGCGCCTATTCAGGAAACGACGAGTCCGCCGAGAAGCGCCCCGTCGGCGTCGGTGACCGGGATGGGGTCGGGATCGAACTCTTTCCACACTTCAGCCACGTCGTCGACAGCATCCAGGGCGCTCACCGACGTCGGAGCCTGCATCAACTCCGACACCGCGACGCCGGGATCGGCGAGCTCGAGTGCGTCCCGGCGGACGATTCCCACGAGCATGCCGGCGTCCGCCACGGCGAGGCTGGCCTCGGAATGAATCCTCAGCAGGTCGGCTGCATCGTGCAAGGGAGACACGTAGACGGGTTCGCCCATCTCCTGAAACACCCGCCGCGGGGCGGAACGCACCACAATCGCCCCCGCGGAGGCGGCCTGAATGAGCTTGGCGCCCTGCCCGAAGAACGTTCGTTGCAACCATCCCCCTCCCGGGGCGCCCAGCACGAGGGAGGCGTCATCGGGGAGTTGACTCATGAGCGAGTGGGCATCCTCGGCCTCCACCAACCGGTATTCGATGTCCGGGATCTGCTGGTAGAGGTCCTGGATGAGCGACACCGCGTGGCCCTGTCCCTCCTCGTCGCGGTACGCGCACACCATCGAGGCGGGCAGCGACGTGGCCCGCCCGAGCCGGGCGGCGACGGCAGCCGCCAGAGGCGAGTGCGGGCCGCCTGACACGGCGGCAACGATCGACCCTGACCGGGACAGGTCGATCCCGTCCGGCACGATCTGCGGGACGAGTTCGAAACTCGACGAGAGCCTGCGCGACACGACCGCATCGGCACGAGCACGCAGACAGGCTTCGACCAGGTCTCCTTCGGCGCGCACGGCGTCGACAGGAGAGAGGAGTTCCGCCAGCTCGGAGCAGCCTTGCCCCCTCGTCCAGAGCGTCGGCGCGCCCGCGCGGAAAATGTGGGAAGGCACACCGTGACCGTATCAGAGCCCCCGAACTCAGGGACAGATGCCGCTCCCGATGTCGTTAGGGTCATGGGCCGTGCACATCGGAGTACTCCTCGCAGATCAACCGGGCGAACGGCGTGTCGCGCTGGTGCCGGACGTCGTCAAGAAGCTCGTGGCCGCGGGCCATCACGTCACTGTCGCGCCTTCCGCAGGTGAGGCAGCCGGCTTCCCCGACGACACCTACCGCGAGGCAGGAGCGGAGATCGGAGTGCCGTCGGATGTGGACCTCGTCGCCGTCATCGAACTGCCGACCTCCGGAACGGTGCCGGGGCGTGCGGTGCTCGGGATGCTCCGACCGTTCGACCAGCCGGAGGCGATGACGGCACTCGCTGCGACCGGAGTCACCGCTTGGGCTTTCGAAGCCGTCCCCCGCACCACCCGCGCCCAGTCGATCGACGCGCTGTCGTCGCAGGCGACAGTCGCCGGATATCAGGCAGTCCTCGAGGGAGCCGTCGCCTCCGACCGGTTCTTTCCGATGCTGACCACCGCCGCCGGCACGATACGTCCGGCGGCAGTGCTGGTGCTGGGCGCAGGCGTCGCCGGTCTCCAGGCCATCGCCACGGCGCGGCGACTCGGTGCAGTCGTGTCCGCATTCGATGTGCGTGCGGCGGCCGGCGAACAGGTCGAGAGCCTCGGAGCGAAGTTCGTCACCCTCGAAGTCCCCGCCCAGGATGCCGCCGAGGCGGGCGGATACGCCAAGGAGGTCGCCGACGACGAGCAACAGCGGATCCTCGACGGGCTCGCCCCGATCGTTGCCCAGAGTGATGTGGTCATCACCACCGCAGCCATCCCCGGGCGGCCCGCCCCCCTGCTCATCGAGACCCGCACCGTGGAGGCCATGCGTCCGGGATCGGTGATCGTGGACCTGGCGGCGGCCACCGGAGGCAACTGCGCGGCGACGGTTCCCGGGGAGACAGTGAGTCACAACGGGGTCACGATCATCGGCGCCACCGACCTCATGGCACGGGTGTCCGCAGATGCCAGCCGCATGTACTCCCGGAACGTCTCTTCCTTCCTCGCTCTCGTCACCGCCGCCGACGGCTCCTTCGATCCTGCGGTCGACGACGACATCGTGATCGACTCGATGATCTGCCGCGACGGCTCCGTCGTCCATTCCCGACTCCTGGAGCAATGATGGAATCCCTCCTCATCCCGATCACCGTGTTCGTGCTCGCCGCCTTCGTCGGCTTCGAAGTCATCACCAAAGTGCCACCAACGCTCCACACGCCGCTGATGTCCGGTTCGAACGCGATCTCGGGCATCACGGTCATCGGCGCAATCGTCGCGGTGGGAAGTTCCGACACCACCACGGCCACCGTGCTCGGATTCCTGGCCGTCACGTTCGCCACGATCAACGTCGTCGGCGGCTTCATGGTCACCGACCGGATGCTGGAGATGTTCAAGCGGGGTGACCGCCGGTGAACATCACCCTCCAAGGATTCCTCTATCTCCTCGCGGCGGTCCTGTTCATCGTCGGCCTCAAGCGGCTGACCTCGCCTGCGACCGCCCGGACGGGCAACCGGTTCGCCTCGATCGGAATGCTCCTCGCCATCGTCGTGACACTCCTCGACGCCGGAATCATCGGGTACGGGGCCGTGATCGCCGGCCTGGTCGTCGGAGCTGCCATCGGCGCGTACCTGGCACGCACGGTGGAGATGACGGCGATGCCGCAACTCGTCGCCGCATTCAACGGATTCGGAGGTGGTGCGTCCGCATTGGTGGCGCTCTCCGCCCTCGCCACCGAACCCGACTCCGACACGAGAACGCTCGTCACGATCGGCATTTCCGTGCTGATCGGCGCCCTCACCTTCTCGGGCAGTTTTGTCGCGTTCGGCAAGCTCCAAGGCGTGCTCGGCGGGCAGTCGATCACCTTCCCCGGCCAGATCGTGGTCGATTCGCTCCTCGCCATCGCCGGTGTGGCCGGCGTGATCGCACTGGCCACCAGCGGTTCGATGCTGTGGGCGTGGATCCTCATCGCCGTCGCCTTCGCCCTCGGCATCACCCGGACCCTCCCGATCGGTGGCGCCGACATGCCGGTGGTGATCAGCTTCCTCAACTCTGCATCCGGGCTCGCAGCCTCCGCCGCGGGGTTCGTGATCGACTCGAACGCGCTGATCATCTCGGGTGCGCTCGTGGGCGCGGCCGGACTCATCCTCACGAACATCATGGTGAAGGCGATGAACCGCACGCTCGCCAATGTGTTGTTCTCGGTGTTCGGTGCCGGTTCGGCTGCCGTCGCCGACGACGGCACCGAGAAGGTGACCCGGAGCGCGTCCGCAGATGATGTCGCGGTCACGCTGGCGTATGCCGAACGTGTGGTCGTCGTGCCGGGATACGGATTGGCCGTCGCCCAGGCCCAGCATGTGCTCAGGGAGTTGGCCGCCCTCCTCGAGTCGAAAGGCGTGGAGGTGCGCTACGCGATTCACCCTGTGGCCGGCCGCATGCCCGGCCACATGAATGTCCTGTTGGCCGAAGCCGACGTCGACTACGAGTTGTTGTACGACCTCGAAGACATCAACGGCGACTTCCCTCGAACCGATGTCGCCCTCGTCGTGGGCGCCAACGACGTGGTCAACCCGTCCGCCCGGGACGACTCCACCAGCCCGATCTACGGCATGCCCGTCCTCGACGTCGACCGTGCCGGAAATGTCATCGTCATCAAGCGAAGCCTTTCGCCCGGCTTCGCCGGCATCGACAACCCCCTGTTCTACAACGAGAACACCCTCATGTTCTTCGCCGATGCGAAGGAAGGCATCGGAGAGATCGTCGGAGCGGTCAAGGAACTCTGAGCCTGCTCCGCGTGTGGGAGTGGTTCGGTATCGTGCCGGACGTGCGGCGCGACTTGATGTTCGGGATCGGTGCAGCCTTCGCCGTCCTGTGGCTCACCTTCTTCGCCTCTCCCGGCACCGTCGTCGTCGCCACCCTCGTTGCCTCCGTCGTGGTGCTCATCTGGTTCGCGACCGTCGAGCCAGAACGGCTGCACGGCACCAACGGCCGACCCCACCCGATCCTCTTCGGTCTCACTCTGCTGGGCGGCGCGCTCGTCGTCACTGCTGCGGTGTTCATTTCGACACCGACCGTCTTCTTGGTGGGTGTCGTCGTCATCGCCGCCGCCATCGTGGGGCTCGTCCGTGCCCTCCGAGCGTCGATGGGGCCCGCCTGATGGAATTCGTCGACGTCGTGCGCCGTCGACGCATGGTGCGCAACTACACCGGCGACCCTGTCGACGCCGCCGCGCTCGACCGCATCATCGACGCCGGACTCCGAGCCCCGAGCGCCGGCTTCACTCAGGGCCAGTCGTTCGTCGTCGTCACCGAGCCGGACACACGGTCCCGTATCGCCGAGCTCGCGGGAGAGCCGGAATACGTCGCACGAGGATTCGACCCGTGGGTGTCCCGGGCACCGGTCCACATCGTCGTCTGCGTGTCCGAGGCGGCATATCACGACCGCTACCGGGAACCCGACAAGACCGACGCGTCGGGACAGGAAACCGACTGGCCCGTCCCGTACTGGTGGGTGGATGCCGGGGCATCGCTGATGGCGATCCTCCTGGCGTCGGTCAACGAGGGACTGGCGGCGGGTTTTCTCGGGGCGCAGTCCTTCGAGGGACTCGCGGAACTACTCGCCATTCCCGCCGAAGTTGCGCCGATCGGGGTCGTGACGATCGGACATCCCGCCCCTGACCGCAAGTCCTCGTCGCTTGTCAGGGGAAGGCGTCCTGGCACCGTTCATCGTGAGGTGTGGACCCCGCCGGATGTCAGCTGAACGCCTGCCACAGAGCCAGCAGCACTCCCCCGCCTGCGACGAGGAAGATCGCATTGCGCACGAGGCGTACGAACGTCTCCCGCTCCTCGGAAAGGGGAGGAAGCGGCTCGGGGGGTACGACACCCAGCACCTCGGCGGCATCGGACAGGTCGACCTGCTGGGTCAGCACCTTCACGCCACGGATGAAGTCCCACTGCGGTTCGAAGCCGTTCGCCGAATCGGTCTGGATCCAGGCCCTGATGCCGCTCGACGCCAGCTTGGCGACCGCGATGTCGGCTTCCATGCGGGAGGAAAAGGTCGTCAGCACCATGGCCGCCATGCCGGAAGCATAGGACCATCCCCTTCTGGGAACACGCTGGCCGGATGTAACGTCGACAGCGCTTCGCAGACCTTCAGGATGACATGAACGAACCGTTCGACGACCTTCGCCGCTACGCCGACGATCTCGCCTCCGAGGTCTCGCCGTCCACCGCTCAGCGAGCGGTGCGTGCTGGGATGTCGTCACCGACCCGCCGGCCCCGCAAAGCACTCGTCGCCTTGCTCGCGACCGGCCTCCTGGGCGTGTCGAACGTCGCCCTCGCGGCCACCGCCGACTCGTCGGCCCCCGGAGACGCCCTGTACGGCGTCGACCGTGCCTACGAACAGGTCGTCGATCTGACCGGATTGGGCGGACCCCGGGTGTCGGAACGCTTGCAGGAGACCGGCGTCCTCGTCGAACGAGGTGACCTGGGCGCTGCCCTCGAGCTCGTGCAGGAGACCCTTGGCAAGGTGCTCGAGTCCGACGATCCCGACACCGAGTTGCAGACTCTCGTCGCCGAACTCGAAGGCGCTCCCGGCGCCGTTTCCGAACTGGTGCTGAACGATCTCGTGACCGTCGCCCATTCGGTCGGTCACACCGACGCCACCGGCCAGGATGTCGCAGAACTCGCCCGCCGGCTCGGGCAACGACTGTCCGAAGAGCGGTCCAACCGCCCTGACGATGTCGGCCCTGACAACGACAACCCGAACACCGGCCCGGACAACAACAGCGGCAACAACGAACCCGGCCCGCCGGACGAGTCGCCGTCGGACGGCGCACCCGGTCCCGGCAATCCCAACCGTGGAGGCAACCAGCCGTAGGCTGGTCTGCATGACGGGGGAATCCGGCAGCCGCACCGGCGCGTCGGGATGGCCTCCGTCCCGACAGCACATAGAGAGCGCTCGCATCGGCGACAACGACGCGCTCGGAGCGATCCTTTTCAAAGGGTTCCCACGACTGGTCGCCTTCTATCGGGGCATGGGGCTGTCGGCGGCCGACTCCGAAGAGCTCGCCTCCGAGGCGATCGAAGGAATGGTCAAGAGCATCCGGCGCCTCCGGGAACCGGATGCCTTCGAAGGCTGGTTCTGGACGATCGCCCGCAACCGGCTGCGCTCCCGGATCAGGAGAAAGGGGCGGGTCGAACGCGAACTCGAATACGGGCCGGTGGACGATCCCGAATCGATCGTCCTGATTCGCGAGGAACACCACACGATCCGCGCCGCCCTCGCTCACCTCTCGGCCCGCGATCGCGAGATCCTGTGGCTACGTGAGGTCGAACAGCTCACCCACGAGGAAGTCGCCGCCCGCCTCACGATGCGACCCGGCGCCGTCCGCGTCGCCGCCCTCCGCGCCCGCAGGCGTCTCGAAGAGTTCTATGCCGCCGAAACGGCGACAGAGGCGGTCGAACCGTGATCATCACCTCGCTGCAGAACGACCGAGTCAAGGACCTCGTCCGACTCCGAGAACGGCGCCACCGCGATCGCACCTCCCAGTTCGTCATCGAAGGCTACCGGGAGATCCGCCGAGCGACCGATGCCGGCGTCGCAATGACCACCCTCCACACCTGTCCGTCCTTGTTCCTGGGTCCGAACGAACACGCCCTCATCTCCGAACTCGAGTCCGCCGGCATCGAAGTCTCCGAACTCGCCGAGGAACCGTTTCGCAAGGTCTCGTACCGAGATCGACCGGAGGGGTTGCTGGTCGTCGCACCCCAGTTCGACACTGAGCTCACCGCCCTTCGCACCGAACGGGCGCCGCTGCTGCTCGTCGCAGAGTCTATCGAGAAGCCCGGCAACCTCGGCACGATGCTCCGCACCGCCGATGCGGTGGGGGCCGACGGGGTGATCGTCGCAGACGCCACGACCGATCCGTTCAACCCCAACGTCGTGCGGGCGTCGACCGGGACGCTGTTCACCGTCCCGTTGGCAGTGACGACCAGCGAGCAGACCATCGCCTGGCTCGTCGACCGAGGCGTCGCGATCGTCGCGACCACCCCGGACACCGACACCGACCTGTGGGACGCCGATCTGCGGGGACCGGTCGCGATGGTGGTCGGCTCCGAACAGTACGGCCTGTCCGAGGCCTGGCTCGAGGCGTCGGACATCCGCGTCCGCATCCCCATGGCAGGGATGGCCGACTCGCTCAACGCGGCGATGGCGGCCGGAGTGGTGCTGTACGAGGCCGTCCGCCAACGCAGGCAGACGCCGGACGACACCGCGGGTTGATCCTTCGGTTTCGACCGTCGTTGACATCGAACACCTGTTCGGTCTACGGTCGTCCGGAGCATGGCACTCGCCCCCGCCCAGCGCAGCTTCGAAGAACTCGGCTCCCCCCTCTCCGATGTCACGTTCTGCGTGCTCGACCTCGAAACGACCGGCGGGTCGACCGCAGACTGTTTCATCACCGAGATCGGCGCGGTGAAAGTACGAGGTGGCGAGATCCTCGGGACCTTCCAGACCCTCGTGGACCCTGGCGCAGCGATACCGCCTTCGATCGTCCTGCTCACCGGAATCACCCAGACCATGGTGATCGACGCACCACGCATCGAAACCGTGCTGCCCACGTTCGCCGAGTTCGTCGCGGACGCGGTGATCGTCGGACACAACGTCCGTTTCGACCTTGGATTCCTGGATGCGTCCGCCGGTCGCCTCGGCTACCGCCGATTCTCCGAGAACCGTTCGGTGGACACCGCGGCGCTCGCCCGGCGCCTGGTGCGCTCCGAGGTCCGCAACCTCCGACTCGCCACCCTCGCCGCCCACTTCCGCTCCCCCACCACACCGATCCACCGGGCGCTCGACGACGCGACGGCAACGATGCACGTGCTCCACGCCCTGCTCGAACGAGCCGGGACCATCGGCGTGACTGCCCTCGAAGACCTGCTGACACTCCCGAAGGCGAAAGGAGCGCCCGAGTACCGCAAGATCCATCTCGCCCGCGACCTCCCGCGCCGTCCCGGTGTCTACCTGTTCAAGGATCGAACCGGCGATGTGATCTACGTCGGGAAGGCCCGCAACCTGCGGACCCGGGTCTCGGCGTACTTCTACGGCGACCCCCGCCGCTCGGTGGCAACCATGCTCAAGGAACTCGCCGACGTCGACCACCGCGTGTGCGCAGGCGACCTCGACGCCGCAATCACCGAGTTACGCCTGATCGGGGCGCACCGACCGCGGCACAATCGGCGGTCCAAGCCACCCAAGTCGAACCATTGGCTCACGCTCACGTCGGAGCCGTTCCCGCGTCTCTCCATCACCCGCACCGTGCACCGAGACGCGCTCCTCACCCTCGGACCGTTCCGACGGCGGGCGACGGCAGAACTCGTGACGAGTGCCCTCTGGGACGCCACCGAGATCCGCCGCTGCACCGGGCGGGCAGGGTCCCGAAGCGGACGGTGCGCCGCCGCGCAGATGGGAATCGCCCTCTGTCCGTGCGACGGTTCCCTTCCCGAGGCCCGCTACCGGGAGGTCGTCGACCGACTCGTGGGAGCCATCGACTCCGATCCGGCAATGCTTCTCGACCCGCTCGTCGAGCGGATTGCGTCCCTGGCCCTGGAGCGACGTTACGAGGAGGCGGCGTGGGCGCGGGACCGGCATCGGGCGCTCGTCCGGTCGCTCGAACGGCGTCAGGCGTGGCGAGCGCTGCAGACTGCAGAGCGCATCGAGGCGCACTCGGGAGAGGAGCGGGCGGTCATCGATCGAGCGGCGTTGGTGGTTGCCTGGGCCGGATCCGACGTGCCGCTCGTCGCTCCTCCGGTCGAGCTCGCCGCTCAGTGGGTCGCCCCGTCCGTGACCGCACAGGAAGAAGCCGACGTGATCTGGAAGTGGCTGAACGACCCGGGGACCCGGCTCGTGGACGTCACCGGCGTCCTGGCGATGCCGCCGCGGTCCGCAAAACGCCTCGATCACCTCGACGACGGTGTCGTCGGGCTCAACCCTTCGGGAGACCCAGCATCATCTCCCCGATGATGTTGCGCTGGATCTGGCTGGTACCGGCGTAAATGGTGCCCGCCCGGGCATTCAGGAAGACCGTCTGCCACGACGCCGTGCTGTTCGGCGCCCCCCAGTCGTCGGTGCGGAATGCCGACGAGGGACGCCGGCCCTCGGCGATCAGACCGTCCGGGCCGAGGATGTCCATCGCCAGGTCGGTGAGCGCGGTGTGATGCTCGGACCACCAGACCTTGGTCAGCGCGGCGTCGGGTCCCGGCTTGTGGCCCTGTGCGAACTTCGTGAGCTGGGAATAGCCCATGAACCGCATGATCTCCACCCGTTCGTGCGCCCGGACGAGCCGCTCACGAATGAGCGGGTCGTCGATCGCGCCGTTCTCCTTGGCGAGTGCCACCAGGCGGTCGAGCTCGTGGCGGAATGCGAGTGATGCGACCGCCGCGTCCTTGCCTCTCTCGAAGCCCAGCAACGTCATCGCCACCCGCCACCCGTCGTTCACCTCGCCGATGATGTTGGCGCGGGCAGTCCGGGCGTCGGTGAAGAACACCTCGTTGAATTCGGAGTCACCCGACAGCATCTGGATCGGCCTGACCTCGACCCCGGGCTGGTCCATCGGAACCAAGAGGAACGAGATCCCCCGATGCTTGGCTGCTTCGGGGTCGGTCCGGGCGAGGACGAAGATCCAGTTGGCGAGATGACCCGCCGAGGTCCACACCTTCTGGCCGTTGATGACCCACTCGTCACCGTCGAGGATCGCCCGGGTCTTCACCCCGGCGAGATCCGAACCCGCCTCCGGTTCGGAGTAGCCCTGACACCACACATCCTCTCCGCTGATGATCCGCGGGATGAGAAGCTGTTTCTGTTCTTCGGACCCGAGGGCGAGGAGGGTGTTGCCGAGCATCCCCACTGAGAACGCATCGTTGGGACCATGAATCGGCACTCCGGCCTTGGCGAACTCCTCCATGACCGCGATCGCCTCGATCTCCGACAGGCCCCGCCCGCCGTACTCGGTCGGCCACTCGAGTCCGATCCACCCTCCGTCGGCGAGTTGCTTGCGCCACTGCTGGATCCAGTCGCCGAGTTCGGAGGTGGGAATGGTCCCGGTGCCCCCCCAGTCCTCTGCGAGCACTTCGTCCAGCCATTCCCGCGCCTCGCGCCGGACCGCCTCCGCAGATTCGGGCCACTCAAAATCCATACGCCACTCCATTCGCTCCCCCCAATCTACCCCGGACCCGAACGCGTTCTTAGCGAACCAGCGCGTCAGAAACGACGCGCTTCGCGTGATAGAAATCGTGAACAATCCGGCCGACACCCGTAAGCCGTTTTGGTCTGCGTTCCGGTTCATCCATGAACCGCTGCCCCGCTAAAAACGCGAAATGGCGGCGAGGGCTTGGGGGAGGGTGAAGCGGGACTCGTAGAGGGCTCGACCGACGATCACGGCTTCACAGCCGGCCTCGGCGACGCGCCGGAGGTCGTCGAGCGTGCCGACCCCGCCGGAGGCGATGATCGCGAAGCGTTGGTCGGCGAGCACCGCATCCAACAACTCCATCTCGGGACCCTCCATGGTGCCGTCGCGACCGATCCCGGTGACGAGGAGCCTTGCCACCCCGCGGGCGGCGAGGTCGTCGAGGACGTCGCCGACGGCACGGCCCTCGTCGAGCCATCCAGCACCCGTGGCGCGGCCACCGCGGACGTCAACCGCGGCGACGACGCGATCAGCCTGGTCGATCGCACCGAGCACGTCGGGGTTCCAGACGGCGGCAGTCCCGAGCACGACCCGTTCGGCTCCCGCGGCCAGCGCGGAGCGTGCGGTCTCCGCGGTACGGATCCCTCCCCCGACCTGGAACGCAACTCCCGCCGACGCGAGGGTGTCCCACAAACCCCGATCGGGCGTTCCGGTGCGGGCGCCATCGAGATCGACGACGTGAACGAGGGACGCACCCTCGTCCATCCACCGCTTCGCCCTGCCGACCGGCGAGTCGTCGTACACGGTGACTGCGTCGAAGTCCCCGTGGGTGAGGCGTACGACGGCGCCGTCGAGAACGTCGACGGCCGGGATGATTTCGAGCATTCGAACCTCTCGTCCTCGGGTCTGTGTTAATGTGCTAAAGTGCTTCCTGCGTGAAACACCACCCTATCATTCCGCAACCCGGCGAGGGCACATGACACTCCCCAACGACGACTGGCGTACCGACGACACGCGCACCCTCTTCGAAACGATCCTCCGCCTGGAGACCGTCGAAGAAGCGGCGGCGTTCTTCCGCGACCTCTGCACCCGTCGGGAGTTGGAGGAGATGAGCTCCCGCTGGGCGATCGCCCGGCTGCTCGAATCCGGGCTCCCCTACCGGGAGATCTCGGCTACGACGGGAGCCTCCACCGCCACCATCACCCGCATCAACCAGTGGCGCCAGCACGGCGCAGGCGGGTACCGGGCCATGCTCGACCGGCTGGCGACATGACGGTCCGCCTTGCCGTGCCCAACAAGGGCCGCCTCAACGAACCCACCATCCGGCTCCTCAAAGATGCCGGTCTCAGCTTCGAAGTGACCGACCGCTCGCTCACTGCCCGCGTCCGCAATGCCTCCATCGAGTTGCTGTTCGTGCGAACCGAAGACATTCCCGAATTGGTCGACGACGGAGTCGCGGACGCGGGAATCACCGGCCAGGACCTTCTCGCCGAGGACGGCTCCGAGCTCGAGCAGGTCCTGGAATTGGGCTTCGGGCATTGCCGGGTGTCCGCCGCCGTCCCCAGCACCTCTGACGCCACGAGCTTCGAGGATCTGGCCGGCCGCCGCCTCGCCACCTCCCACCCCCACATCGCCCAGAGCTTCTTCGACGAGCGCGGGATCTCGGTCGACGTGGTCCAGCTGCGCGGTTCGGTGGAGGTCGCACCGAAACTGGGCATTGCGGACGCGATCGTCGATCTCGTCTCCACCGGTTCGACGCTCGTCGTCAACGGACTGCGCGAGATCGGCACGCTGCTCGAGTCCCAGGCGGTGCTGGTGTGGCGGGCAGATCACTCCCACGCCGAGGCCGCCCGGCTCGAAACGGCACTGCGTTCGGTGGTCGGAGCACGCTCCAAGCGGTACATCGTCCTCAACGCCCCGCAGTCCGCAGTCCCCGAGATCGCCCGCATCATTCCGGGGCTCGAAGCACCGACGGTCGTGCCGCTCGCCGAAGAAGGCTGGGTGGCGATCCACTCGGTGGTGTCCGCCGGTGACGTCTGGAACCTGTTACCGCGCCTCGAGACCGCAGGGGGCCGGGGCATTCTCGTGCTTCCGATCACCCAGGTTCTCGGATGACTCTTCTCCGACGTCTGGTGTGGTCCGATGCCGACGACACCGCGCGCAGCCAACTCCTGCGGCGCAGTGCGGTTCCTGACCCAGAAGTGCGCGCCGGTGCGATACGGATCTGTGACGACGTCGGTGCACGGGGAACTGCGGCCGTCGTCGAGTACGCCGAGCGCTTCGGAGGCGGATTCCGACGGGTCACGACCGAGGAGCTTCAGACCGCGCGTGCGGCCACCCCTGCCAACGTCCAGGACGCGATCCACGCGTCGGCCTCTGCCGTCGAGATCTATCACCGCACCCAGAAGCCCGTGCCAACGGTCACCGAGCCGACACCCGGGGTCCGCATCGAGCGGAGGTGGTCACCCCTCGATCGGGTCGGCTGCTACGTCCCGGGAGGAAAGGCGGCGTATCCGTCGACCGTGGTGATGACCGTGGTTCCTGCCCGCGTCGCAGGCGTCACCGAAGTCGTCGTCGCGTCGCCCGCAGCTGCGGACGGCTCGGTCGATCCGACGCTGGCTGCAGCGTGCGCCATCCTCGAGGTCGACGAGCTGTGGGCGGTCGGAGGAGCCCAGGCGGTCGCCGCACTCGCGCACGGCGCCGGAGACCTACGACCCGTCCAGAAGATCGTTGGACCCGGCAACAGCTGGGTGACTGCGGCCAAGTTGGCCGTCTACGGAACTGTCGCGATCGACCTTCCGGCCGGCCCCAGCGAGGTCCTGGTGATCGCCGACGACACCGCTGATCCGTATCTGGTGGCCGCGGACCTCCTGTGCCAGGCCGAGCACGGCCCCGACTCCCCCGCCATCCTCGTCACCGACGACCCGCAGCTCGCCGACCAGGTCGACGAGGCGATCACCGAGTTGCTCGGACGCGTTCGCCGCGGGGCCATTCTCGAACAGGCACTCGGCTCCCATGGAGTCTCAGTCCTCGTGGACGACCGTGCGACGATGATCGACATCGCCAACCGCTACGCCGGCGAGCATGTGTCGGTCCACACCGCATCGCCCGAAGCGGCCGGCAGAGAAATACGCGCCGCGGGCTCGGTGTACATCGGACGGTGGTCACCGGAATCCGCAGGCGACTACGCCACCGGCGCCAACCACGTCCTCCCGACTGGTGGGCTTGCCGCCGCCTGTGGGCCGCTCGCGGTTGAGGACTTCGGTTCGTGGACACAGTTTCAGACGCTCGACGAAGGCGGTCTGCGAACTCTCCTTCCGACGATCACCGGTCTCGCCGAGGCCGAAGGCCTCGACGCCCACGCTCTCGCTGCCAGGATCCGCTTCGAACGACCACAGGAGAAATGATGTCCCGAACGAGCCGGGTGGATCGCACCACCAAGGAAACCGCGGTCGAGGTCGAACTCGATCTCGACGGTGCAGGAGTCGTGTCCGTCGACACGGGCGTCGGATTCTTCGACCACCTTCTCACCTCCCTCGGATCACACGCCCTGTTCGACCTGCGGATCGCCACCAAGGGAGACTTGGAGATCGACGACCACCACACCGTCGAAGACACCGCCCTGGCGTTGGGGTCAGCGCTGTCCGATGCCCTCGGCGACCGTGCCGGTATTCAGCGCTTCGGCGATGCGTCCGTCCCCATGGACGAGGCGTTGGCACGCTGTGCCATCGATCTGAGCGGCCGACCGTACGCCGTCATCGACATGGCCTTCCGACAGTCTTCGATCGGCAACTGCTCCACCCAGAACCTGTCACATGCCATCGAGTCGCTGGCGCGCACCGGCGGGTTCTCCATCCACCTCACCGTCACCGGCTTCAACGATCACCATGTTGCCGAGGCGGGATTCAAGGCGCTCGCCAGGTCACTGCGCGCCGCCGTCACCGCGGATCCCCGCCGCAGCGGAGTGGCGTCGACGAAAGGCACATTGACGTGAGCGGACTCCCATGACGCGGCCGCTCATCGCAGTCATCGACCACGGTGCGGGCAATCTGATATCGATCGCGCGCGGGCTCGAACGTGTCGGAGCCTCCGTACGCATCGCCACCTCCCCCGACGACCTCGACGGTTCCGCGGGCGTCGTCCTCCCCGGGGTGGGGGCGACTGCCACCGTCATGGACGGGATCCGCTCCGGCGGCTTCGAGCCTGTGCTGAAGGACTGGCCGCACCCGCTCCTCGGGATCTGTGTGGGAATGCAGGTGCTCTTCGAGGGGTCGGCAGAGGACGGTGCGGTCGGGCTCGGCCTGATCGAAGGCACCACCGAAAGGCTGCGGGATGCGCCGACGCTCCCCCACATCGGCTGGAACGTCCTCGACACGGAGCCGGACCCGCTGTTCGACGGTCTCGACCCGTCCCCGGAGGTGTATTTCGTGCACTCCTACGCTCCGGTGCCGAGTTCGGCCGACGTCGTCATCGCTCGCTCGTCTCACGGCCGGCCTTTTGTTGCTGCGGTTCGCAGCGGACTCGTGGCGGGAACCCAGTTTCATCCCGAGCGTTCGGGACCCGTCGGTCTGGCGATGCTCGGGAACTTCGTGGCGTCGACGATCCGAGCACGGGCATGAACGTGCGCACCAGGGTGATCCCGTGTCTCGACGTCCGGGACGGACGGGTCGTCAAAGGCGTCAACTTCGTCAACCTCACCGACGAGGGCGACCCGGTGGAACTGGCCGAGCGCTACGCGGCAGAGGGGGCGGACGAGATCTGTTATCTCGACATCTCCGCCTCGCCGGACGGACGACCGACGATGCTCGACGTCGTCCGTCGTACCGCCGAGAACGTCTTCGTCCCGCTGACCGTGGGGGGTGGTGTCCGCACCCCAGACGACATGAAAGCCACATTGCGGGCCGGTGCCGACAAAGTGGGCGTGAACACTGCCGCCACGGCGAGGCCCGAACTCATCAGTGAGTGCGCCGCCCGGTTCGGACGCCAGTGCGTCGTTCTCGCCATCGACGCCCGTCGCCGCCCCGCCGGCGGATTCGACGTCGTGGTCAACGGCGGGAGAACGCCCACCGGCCGGGATGCGATCGCCTGGGCAATCGAGGGGGTCGAGCGTGGAGCCGGCGAAATCCTCCTCACATCGATGGACGCAGACGGCACCAAGGACGGCTTCGACATCGAACTGACCAGGGCCGTCTCCGACGCCGTCGAGGTCCCGGTCATCGCGTCCGGCGGGGCGGGGACAGTCGACCACTGCGTGGCCGCTGTGACCGACGGCGGCGCGTCTGCGGTGCTCGCAGCTTCCATCTTTCACCGCCGCGAGATCGACATCGCCACGGTGAAAGCGGCGATGGCACGTGCAGGAATCCCGGTTCGGAGTGCGCCATGACCGAGTGGCAGTCGGACACCGACCTCGTTCCGGCGATCGTGCAGGATCCCGATACCGGCCGGGTGCTGATGCTGGCGTGGATGAACGCAGACGCCTACCGGCTGACCCACGAGTCGGGTCTCGTCACGTTTTGGTCGAGGTCGCGCACCGAGCTGTGGCAGAAGGGCGAATCCAGTGGGAATCAGCTGGAGTTCGTATCTGCGGCCTGGGACTGCGACAACGACACTCTCCTTGTCATGGCCCGCCCGACCGGTCCGGTCTGTCACACCGGTTCGGTCACGTGCTTCGACGATGACGCGATGGGTGCCGGGTTCGCACGGCTGGATGCCTTGTGGAGCGTCATCGCCGACCGGGCTGTCAACCTCCCGGCCGGCTCGTATACGACCTCGCTCCTCGAGGACGGCCCCGAGGGTCCGGGCCGCAAGGTCGCCGAGGAGGCCGTCGAGGTGCTGCTCGCCGCCAAAGACCACGCCGCCGGGAAAGCCGATGATCGCCGAGTCGCCGAAGAGGTCGCGGACCTGGTGTATCACACGCTGGTCGTCCTCGCCGAGCGGGGCATCGACCCGGACATCGTCCTCGACGTGCTCGAAGGACGACGCGGCTGAGACACGGCCGACATGAGCTTGACGGGCGGTCGTGCCAGCATGCCCGAATGCGCCGAGCCGTCATCGTCATCGTCATCGTCGCCGTGCTCGGTGCATGCTCGGATGAGATGTCGCCCATCGATGGTGAACTGGACCCGATCACCGTCGATGAATTCCAGGCGATGGTCGAAGCCTCGCCACGGCCGATGGTCGTGAACCTGTGGGCGTCGTGGTGCATCCCGTGCCGTTCCGAGGCACCGCTGCTGCGGGAGGCTCACGCCACCTTCGGTGATGACGTGACGTTCCTCGGCGTGGCGACCGAAGACACACAGTCCGACGCGCTCACCTTCCTCGACGAGTTCGAACTGAGATTCGACAACCGGTTCGACAGATCCGGTGCGATCCGAGGACATCTCGGCGCCACCGGGCTTCCGGTGACTGTGTTCGTCCGCCCAGGAGGCGAGATCATGCGAACCCATTTCGGCGTGATCGACGACAGCGCCCTCGCACTCGGAATCGACGACCTCCTGGCCGAGGACTGATGGAGCTCACTCTGCTTGCTGCCGCGCTGACCGGCGCCGCCGCAGTCTGGGTCACCAATCGTCTTCTCGCCCGCCGTGTGGAGGTCGACCGCCCCACCGACGCCCTGATCGGCGCGGCGGCGGTGGGTCTCGCAGTCGGGAGGGTGGCGGCGATGATCGGGACGGGGGTCAACCCGTTGCTCCGCCCCGGGGACATCCTGATCGTGCGCGGCGGCGTCTCGACCGTCTTCGCCACCCTCGGCGCACTCGCGACGTTGGCCTGGACCCACCGCCACCGGCTGCCCACCGCCCTCGATCAGCTCGCACCTGCGGCGTTGGCCGGTCTGGCGGGATGGCACGGTGGCTGCCTCTGGCGCGGCACCTGCCTCGGGACTGTCTCCGATGTCCCGTGGGCGATGACCTCTGCCGGTACCGCGGTGACACGTCACCCGGTCGAGCTCTACGCCGCGATCGGCATGGTCGTCGCGGCCGTCCTCGTCGCGGGATTCCCAACCCGTCCATGGACGGCAACCGGGCTCGGCATCGCCGCCGCGGGAGGCGTCCGCGCCTTGACCGAACCCCTCAGGGTGTCCATTTCCGGCGGTCCGGTCGAGTGGTACCTCGCGGCAGTGGTGGTGGGCGTCGTGATCGCAGTCGCCGGTCACAGATTGACGCGTACCCGCCCGCCGGGACCATCCTCGATGGAAACCGCCCCACCGTGAGCTTCGACCAGTCCGCGGGCGATGGCCAGCCCGAGGCCAGACCCTGAACCGTCCCTGCTCCTCGCAGCATCGCCCCGACGGAACCGCTCGAACGCCACTGCGCGTATTTCTTCGTGGAACCCTGGTCCATCGTCGGACACCGTGACGACCCCCCGGCCGTCGATCCGGTCGACCCCGATCCGTACGACGCCACCATCAGGAGAGAAACGCACCGCGTTGTCGACGATATTTCGCAGAACCCGCCCCAGTGCCCACGGATCAGCCTGGATCGTCACCCTGCCGTTACCCACTGTCTCGATGGTCACATCCCGCTTCGCGGCGATGGGTGCCAGCACCTCGGCGGTTTCATCCGCCAGGTCTGCCAGATCGACGGTCTCGAGGCGGAGCTCGATCGTCCCCGCCTCGGTCCGTGAGAACAGGAACAGGTCTTCGACGAGTCGGGACAGATGAGCGATGTCGCGCTCCATGCTGGACAGCAACCTGTCGTCGACCTCGACCACCTGGTCCTGCGCCGCCTCGATCATCGCCTGCAGTGACGCCAGTGGAGTCCGCAAGTCATGACCCACCGAAGCCATGAACACGGCCCGCTCCCTATGGGCAGCGTCGAGTTGGCCGGCCATGGCGTCGAACGCCTCGGCCAAGCGGCCCACCTCATCCCGGCGGATGACACCTGCGCGAGCGGAGAGCTCTCCGGAGGCGACCCGAGTTGCCGCATCACTGACTCGTGCCAGGTCCTCTCCGGCCTGCCGACCGAAGGCGATCGCCAACGCCGAACCAAGCCCGACGCCCAGCACGAGCGCGGCGAGCACGAGATTCCGGTCGTGCACGGAGAGAAACATGGTCTGGGCGGCGAGGAACACCGCGAGACTCGCGACACCGACGGACGCGATGGCAATGACCTGCAGCGACGAACCCAGCGACCGCAGACGGGTGCTCATCGCCCGTCCGCAGACGAAGACCAGGACCGTCACGATCGCCGCCACTGCGTAGATCGTCGCCAGCGACCGACGCTCCTCGGCGGTCGGCTGCATCGACACCTCGGTGAGGAGGAGCACGCCGGCGACGATCGCGGCCACGGCGGCAACGAGGCGGATCACGGTCGAAACCGGTATCCGACGCCCCACACGGTCTCGAGCCACCGCGACTCGGTCGAGTCGGGTTCGAGCTTGGTGCGGAGCCGGCGGATGTGGACGGTCACCGTCGCGGGGTCCTGCCAATCCGACGACGAGTCCCAGACGTCCTCGAGGAGCTGGTTGCGGCTGAACACCTCGCGGGGCCGCCCGGCCATGTGGACGAGGAGGTCGAATTCCTTGGCGGTCAGGTCGACGGCTCGGCCGGAAACGCTCACCTCCCGTGCCGCAACGTCGATCACGAGTTCGGAGTGTTCGATGCGCCCGACTTCGGGACGGCGACGGGTGCGCCGCAGCACCGCGCGGACGCGGGCAACGAGTTCCCTCGGCGAGAACGGCTTGACCACGTAGTCGTCCGCTCCCAACTCCAGGCCGGTCACCCGGTCGGCCTCCTCGGCCCTGGCGGTGAGCAGGATCACCGGAAGATCCGAAGACGACCGCAGCTCGGCAAGGAGGTCGAGTCCGGAGGCGCCGGGAAACATGACGTCCAACACCACCAGGTCGGGAGGCGGGCCTGCCAGCAGCGCCCGTGCCTCGGACGCGTCGGCGGCCTGATCCACCCGGAATCCCTCACGTTCGAGGTAGGCGGCGACCACCTGGCGCACTCTCGGTTCGTCGTCGATGACGAGTATGCGGTCGGATCGGGTAGCCACACACGACATCGTATGGGGCGACACGTCCCGGTACTGCGTCAACCCACGACGGTTTCGGAACTGTTTCTGTCCCCCCGGGACATGCGCCATACACTCGCCGGATGCCTGGTCCGATCGTGATGCTCGACGATGTCTCCGTCCGTTTCGGACCGACCACCGTGCTGTCGGGCGTGGGACTGCAGGTCGAGGCGGGCATGGTCGTCGGTGTGGGAGGCCGCAACGGCGTCGGCAAGACCACGCTGCTCGGCGTGATCGCCACACTCGTCCCGGTTGCCGGCGGACAGGGGCGGGTGCTCGGGGCAGAACTCGGGACGGACGGTGTGCGGAACATTCGACCTCGAATCGGGTGGTCGGGCCACGAGCCTTCCCTGTACGACGATCTCACACTGCAGGAGAACCTTCACCTCACCGCCGACCTCGCCGGGCTGTCCCGCGAGGAGGCCGACGACGCGCTGGGCCGGGTGGGGCTGGCCGCTGCCGGACATCGCAGGGCCGGGTTGTCCTCGAACGGCATGCGCAGGCGTACCGACCTCGCGGCGTTGCTGATGCGCCGACCCGATCTGCTCTGCCTCGACGAGGCACATGCCGGCCTCGACGAGGACGCCGACGCCATCGTCGGCGCCCTCACCGATCTCACCTGTCGCCGGGGCGGTGCCGTCGTGATGGTTTCCCACGACGCCGCACGCCTCCGCGCGGAATGCGACGAGGTCCTCATCCTCGACTCGGAGGCGCCGTGAGCAGGTTCTGGACACAGGCGCTGGCAATCGCGCGGCGCGATCTGATCGTCGAGGGGCGGTCTCGTGAGACGGTCGCCGTCGTGGTGCCCTTCGCCGCGGCGGCGGTCTTCGTCGTCCCGTTCGCCACCGACGCCCTCGACGTGCGGCTCGCCACGCTGGCGTTCCCCGTCTACTGGCTCGTCGGGTTGCTGTTCGGCATGCAGGTCGCGCTGCGACAGTCGGCGATGGAAACCCCTTCCCAGCGTCGGCAACTCGCACTTCTGGGAGTCGACCCTGTGGCGCGTTTCACCGGTCGTGTGCTCTCCGCTGCGGCGTTGGTGCTGGTCGTTCTCGTGGTGACCGCCCCCCTGGTATTGCTCTTCTATGACCCCGAACCGATCGCGCGGCCGTGGTCGATGGCGGGAGTGCTCGTGCTGTTCGCGCTGGGCCTGGCCATGGTGTCGACACTTGCCGGCGACGTCACTGCCGGCCTCGCCACCCGCACGTCCCTCGCCCCGCTGCTGATCGTCCCGGTCTCGGTCCCACTGCTGCTGGGGGCGGCCCAGGCGCTGGAATCGGTTGTCCGGGGGCGAACTACCCTTCCGTGGGTGCTGACACTGGTGGTCACTGACCTCGCTTTGGCCGTCACCGGCGTGGTGACGGCACGCGCATTGGAGGAGTCGAACACATGAGCCGTACGATCCCCAGAGCGATCCTCGGAGCCGCGGCGCTGGTCGCCATCGCCTCCGGATTGTGGCTGGCGTTCACCTCATCGCCCGACGTCTTCCAAGGCGATTACGTGCGGATCCTGTACGTCCACGTCCCCGGGTCGTGGCTCGCGTTTCTCGCTTTCGGCGTCACGGCGCTCGGCTCGGCGGGTTGGCTGCTCACCAAGCGCATGGCGTTCGACCGCATCGCCGAAGCATCCGCCGAGATCGGCGTCTTGTTCACTGCCGTGTCGCTCTTCACAGGAATGCTGTGGGGCTACCCCGTGTGGGGGACGTTCTGGGATTGGAGTGACCCCCGCATGTCCTCGACCGCGCTCATGTTCTTCGTCTACCTCGGGTATCTGGCACTACGCAGATCCGTGAACGACCCGATCGCCCGTGCTCGGCGCAGCGCCATCCTCGGAATCGTTGCCGTCGTCCAGGTCCCCCTGGTCTACTTCTCGGTGACGTTGTGGCGGTCGCTCCACCAGGGCATGACCGTCCGCCCGGACGGCATCGCGATGGACGGATCGATGGTCGTCGCACTCCTCGCCAACATCGCGGCTTTCACGCTGCTGTACCTGTACCTGATGGTCGAACGTGTCCGCCTGGCACGGGTGGAAGAGATCGCTGCGGTCGCCGACACCGAACTCGCCGGCCGTACCGTCGCCAAACCGAATCTCGAGGGACTGTCGTGAGCCAGGGTTACATCTGGGCCGCCTATCTCGCCACGTACGGACTGATCGTCGGGTACGCCGTCACGCTGTGGCGCCGGCTCCGTCAGCACGATCAGTCGACTGACCGCCGGCCGTGACCAACTACCGGCTGTTTCTCGTCCCGGCGATCCTCGGAATCGGCGTGGCATCGGTCTTTCTCGTCCGTGCGGCGGGAGACGCGTCGGTTTACTACCTCTACGCCAACGAGGCCGTCGAGGCCAAGGCCGAGTTTCCGGACAGTCAGCGCTTTCGCATCGCCGGAACCGTCGTTCCCGGTTCCGTGGTGGAAGGGCGGGGTGAGTCCACCTTCGACATCTCCGACGGTGGGGCAACCGTGACCGTCCGCCTGGTCTCGCTGCCGCCACCGCTGTTCGGCGAGAACGTCGAGGTGCTGTTGGAAGGGGCGTGGTCCGGCGACATCTTCGAGGCCGACGAGGCGCTCATCCGCCATGAGGCCGAGTACGAGGCACCTCCCAGCGGCAACGTCCCCGAGTCGGAGCCGGGTTGATGCTTGCCCTCGCGGGCACCGTCACGATGCTCGTGGCCCTCGGAGCTGCCGTCGTCCTGACGGCACAGGCGGTACGAACGGCGCGGACACCGGAGGTGGCAGCCGACCTCCGTCGCCCGGCGCGGATCCTGCTGTGGGCGTCGATCGCCGCGATGGGTGTCCTCCAGGTCGGATTGCAGGTGAACGACTTCACCCTGTCGTATCTGGCCAACAACCATTCGAGCGCCACGCCCTTCCCCTTCGACGTCGCCACTGCGTGGGCGGCACTGGAAGGTTCGATCGTCCTGTGGGGACTCGTGTTGGCAGGGTTCACCTGGGTGGTCGCCCGCGATCACGGTCTCACCCCCGACAAACTCGGAGCTGGTGCGGTTGCGGTGATGGGGATGGTGAGCGTGTTCTTCTTCGGGCTGATGGTCACCGTGTCCAACCCGTTCGAGACGTGCACCGCCATCGCCGAAGGAGTCAGCCGTTGCCTGGACTCGTCCCCCCTCCCACTCGTCGGTGCAGTGAGCCCTGCCGATGGGGCCGGGCCCAACCCGCTGCTGCAGAACCATCTGCTCATGGCCATCCACCCTCCGATGCTCTACATCGGCTACGTCGGTCTGACCGTCCCGTTCGCCTACGCCATGTCCGCCCTCGCCCAGCGCATCTCGGGCCCTGCGTGGCTCGACCGGTCCAAGCGGTGGACGACCATCGCCTGGGCGTTTCTCACCCTCGGCATCGTCCTCGGAGGATGGTGGGCCTACGAAGTCCTGTCGTGGGGCGGATACTGGGCGTGGGACCCCGTGGAGAACGCCTCGTTCATGCCGTGGCTCGTGGCGACGGCCTTCATCCACAGCGCCCTCGTGCAACGTCGCCGCGGCATGCTCCAGTCCTGGAACTTCGTCCTCGTCATCTCCGCCTTCGCGCTGACGATCCTCGGGACGTTCCTCACCCGCTCGGGGACCATCGCCTCGGTCCACTCGTTCACCCAGTCCGCCATCGGACCGGTCCTGCTTGCGTTCCTCGTCATCGTGCTGATCGTCTCGTTCGGTCTTTTCGCCCTGCGCGCCAATGACGTCGCCCAGCCGTCCCGCCTGGAGTCCCTGTCCAGCCGGGAGGGTTCGTTCCTGTACAACAACCTGATCCTCACGGTGTACGCCTTCGTGGTCCTCGTGGGAACGGTCTATCCGCTGTTCCTCGAGGCGATCACCGGTTCAACCGTGCGGGTTGGCGAGCCGTTCTACAACCGACTGGCGGTGCCGCTGAGCTTTGCGCTGCTGCTGGGGATGGGGGTGGGTCCGGTCATGCCGTGGCGGGTGGCCCGGCCGGATCTGGTGTGGTCCCGTATCCACGGCCCTCTGCAAGTCGCCCTCGCGGCGGGTGCGGTGACCGTGATTGCCACGACGACCATCGGGTGGGTCGTGATCGCGGTGGTGCTCTGCACCTTCGTGATCGCCGTCATCGGGAACCATTTCTGGGCCCAGGCACGACACGCGGCATCGGTGCGGGAGACCGGCGTGTGGGCGGAGGGACGCCGCCTCTTTGCCCGCGACCCCGGATACTGGGGCGGCCAGGTGTCCCATGTCGGAGTGGCGGTGCTCGCGCTCGGCATCGCGTTCGCGTCGAACCTCGCGGTACACGATCAGGTCACGATGGTGCCGGACGACGTCGTGCGGTTCGACGGCTGGGAAGTCACCTACGTCGCCCCGTTCACGGTCAACGAGCCCAACCGGACGATCGTCGGTGTTCGGCTCGACGTGGCGCGTGACGGCGACCCGGTGACGACGCTCCGTCCCAGACTCGCCCAATACGACAACTCCGCGCAGGCGATCATCACCCCGTCGGTGCACACCACTCCGGCCGGGGACCTCTACACGACGTTGCGGACGATCGATCCCGGCTCGCGGGAGATCATCGTCTCGTTGGACAGTTCGCCCCTGCAATGGCTCGTGTGGCTGGGAGGGATCCTGGCGGCGGCAGGCGGATTCATCTCGCTGCGTGCCAGGCGCAACGCACCGCAAAAACAGCAGATCCATGCCTGAAGGGGTGCTGGGACGACTCCGGGTGGCGGTGACGATCGCTCTCGCCGCGTTCATCGTGGTGGCCACCGTCACGGCCGCCCCCCCGGATGAGGACCGAGCCCGGGAAATCGGGGCGCTGATCCGCTGCCCGACCTGCCAGGGCGAAGCGATCGTCGACTCCCCCGCACCACTCGCCGAAGACATGATGGCCTTGGTTCGCGCCAGGATCGCAGAGGGCCTCTCGGACGACCAGATCATCGACGAGTTGATCGCCTCGTACAGCGGCGCCCAACTCCTCGACCCCCCATTGACCGTGGAGACCGCCGCTCTCTGGCTGATCCCGGCTCTCGCCCTCGCTCTCGGAATCACCGCCGCCCTCTCCCGCACCCGCCACCGCCCCCAACCGTGGGCCCCCGACCACCGTGGCGGTGGTCCCGAACCCAGGGTTCCAGACCACCGTGGCGGTGGTCCTGAGCCCACAGTTCGGGACGCGGACCTGCCAGAAGAGGTCGAACGATGACGGACGTCACCGAACAGATCGCGCAGGTCCGCCTCGATCTCGAAGACGTCGAACAGCAGGTCGCCGCAGGCGAGATCGACGAGGAGACCGCCCAACGACTCCGCAGCCTGTATCGCTCCGAACTCGATGCCCTGGCAACCGAGTCGCCCAGCACCGCACCCGCGGCAGCGTCCCGCTCTCGCCCGCGGCTGATCGGCGGCGCCCTCATTCTCGTGACCGGATTCGCCATCACCATTGCCGTTCTCGGATCCACCGCGGAAGAGCCGTCGGGAGCGCTGCAGGGAATCGCGAGCGGCGGCGATTTCGATCCCGAGGACTACTCGGACGAGACGATGGAGGCGGTGATCGCCGCCAACGCCGACGACCCCCAAGTCGCAGCCCAGCTCCCGTTCATGCGCTTCGCGCTCGCCGAGCGGTACTTCGAACGCGGCGAGTTCCAACGAGCGTTCGGTCACTACGAGGCGATCCTCGCCGGCGACCCGCCCCCGGATCTCTTCACTGCCACGATGACCCGGATCGCCTGGATCACCTTCGTCGGCAACGGTGAGGTGGACCTGGCGCTGCAGGTGATCGACCGGGCGATCGAAGCCACGCCCGTATCCACCGAGGCGATCTACGTCAAGGGCCAGATCCTGTGGTGTGGCTCGGGCGACGCTGTGGCTGCCACCGAGCTCTTCGAACAGGTACTCGGTTCGGACCAACTCGACGCCGTCACCCGCAGCCAGGTCGAAGCGGATCTCGCCTTGGCGTCGAACGGGGAGCCGTGCGCGTGACCACCCGATGGGTCCGACGCGCCGCGTGGGCGGTGGTCATCTTCTCTGTCGCCCTCAGCGTGGTGTTGGCGTCACGCTTCGGCGGAGACCCGAACCTGGTGTCGTCGCCACTCATCGGACGTCCCGCTCCGACGTTCGCCCTCCCGGCGCTCGACGGCTCCGGAACGGTGGAACTTCCGACGGGCGACCGGTCCATCGTCGTCGTCAACTTCTTCGCCTCCTGGTGCCTCGAGTGCCGGCTCGAACACGACGACCTCGTTGCGGTGGCCGACGGGTTCAGCGGATCCGGCGTCCGGGTGGTGCAAGTGGCATTTCAGGACGACGTGGCGGACGCCAATGCGTTTCTCGACGACCTGGGGCGCAGCGACAGCACCCTGTACCTCGATGACCCGAACGGGCGGGCGGCGATTTCCTTTGGCGTCTTCGGTGTCCCCGAGACGTACTTCATCGATGGCGACGGCGTGGTCGTCGGGAAGATCCAGGGCGAGTCGAACGCCCTGCTGCTCGGCCAGACTCTCGATGCGATCAGGCGCGGCGAGGACCCCGGACAGCAGGTCGTCGGCGACGTGCAGTCCAGCCCGGAGGACTGATCAGACGGCGGGACAGCCGCCCAGCATCCCGGTGACGGCATCCCGCAGCGCTCCCGGGTCGAACGGCTTGGCGAGATAGCCGTTCGCGCCGAGATCGAAGGCTTTGTGTTCGTCCCCGTCGCCCCCATACGCGGTGACGATGAGAACGGGGAGTTCGGACTCCGACCTCCGTGCCCTGACCCACTGCAGCACCTCCCACCCGCTGATGTCGGGCAGCAGGAGGTCGAGTAGGAGCAGGTCGGGTTCGTGGGCGTCGATCGCTTCGAGCCCGCTCAGTCCGTCCGCGGCGAACACGATGTGGATGTCCGGGCGTTCGAGCACTACCGAGATCAGATGTCGGATCGCAGGATGGTCCTCGATCAGGAGCACCACCTTGCCTGTGGGAGGGTTCATGGTTGTCCTGTCGGCCGATCCGACCACGAATCAAGGAAGAAATTCGAGAGATACCTCGGCGGGGGGCGATTCGTCGAGGGCTGACCCGCCCGTTCCCATGAGGTGGCGCTGAAAGAAGGCAGTGAGGTACGTGTCGATGATCGGGATGACCCGGTCGGCGTCGATCGGACCCTTCAATCCCAGCCGGGCGGCGACCGGCGAGAAGACCGGAGTCAGCAAGAAGTCGTTGTGCGCAGCCCCGTCGATCCCGATCCAATAGGACTCGAACGCGCTGCGTTCCGCCAAGCCACGAAGACGCCCGTCATTCGGCGTGCCCCGCCACCCGTCCGAGCGCATGAAGAGGCTCGGCTGGGAGAGTTCCACCGCGACGACGCGGTCGGGAATCGGATTGACCCAGGCATCGAGGCCCAGCACCGCCGCGCAGCGGGTGTCCTCGATGCAGGTTCGGACGGCGGCACCGCCCCCTGTGGAGTGGCCGAAGATCCCGATGCGAGACAGATCTGGGTCGGCCCGCAGACGCGAGAGCGGGCCGCTCGCACCCGCTTCGAGGGCGTCGAGGATCGAGATCAGGTCTTCGGAGAAAGTCTCAACGAGCTGTTCGGCAGCTGCGCGGTATTCCTCGGAGTCAGCCTCGAGGTCCTCGGGAAGCGCGCGCGGGTCGTACTCGACGACCTCGCCGTTGGGAAAGACCGATGCGACCGATCCATAGCTGTGATCCGCGGCCAGCACGATGAATCCGCGACTGGCGAGCGACTCCAGTTGGTGGAGTGCGAGCGTGCGAGAACCGGTCCAGCCGTGCGAGTAGATCACCACCGGGAGACGGCCGGACACCGCAGTGGGACCGTCGTAGCTCGACGAGGAGAGGTCGGAGAGGTGCCCCAGGAGGAAGCCCGGAACCGCCAGACGACGAGCGAGAACAGGTCGGAAGTCGTCGAAGTCGGGGTTCCAGGGAAGCGGTTCGAGCCCTTCCACATCGGCGGCCGGGTACCACGCCTGGACGACGAACCGCCGGGGTTCACTGGGTTCCGGCGGATCCTCGCCTTCCGCCTGTTCCGGAAGTCCGTACTCCTCGAGTCGTTCTTCTTCGATCACCACGAACGTCTGGGTCCCGACAGGGAACGGCCCGGTCGGGATGGGGAGTTCAGGTATCGGCAACGCCATGGGCAGGACCACGAGCGCGAGGACTCCCACCGGACCGAGCACGCCGCGTCGGAACCGCTGCACACCGCGCACGCGCCGCTCCTCGCGGAGAACGTCGGTGACGGCCAGGCCCAGAGTGGTGACCTCGAGCGGCAGCAACTGCCAGCGATATCCCTCGATGACCAGTTGGGCGACCATCGCCACGGCAAGCACGACCGCCAGCCGTCCCCGCTTCAGCCGGTAGCCGAGCACCACCGGGAGGAGAACAGCGACGGCGACGACGGCAAACTGAACCGTTTCCCATGTGCGCACGACCGGCCACGGTAGATGGCCCAGATCGCTTTTTAGCGGGGCAGCGGTCCACCAATGAAGCGCAACGCAGACCAAAAGCGCCTGTCAGTCACATCCCGGCGGATCTTCGGTCGCCGGGAGGTAGCGAACGGTGTGCCCTGCCGCCGTCGCTTCGAGCACCGGTGGATCACCTTCGGTCAACAGAATCTCGACGGTGAGGTACTGCTCGCCATCGATCTCGGCTCGCCACTCCTCGGGAACGAAGTCGATCGAACCGTCCACCCGCTCGGCCCGCCACTGAACACCATTGACCTCTCCGAGCCATTCGACGCCGCAGTGGGCGTAGAGCTGATACATCCACGGATACCCGGGCTCGATCACCCCGCCGTCCTCGACCGAGGGCAGTCCGGGGTCGGTCGGGAGCTCTTCTCGAATTCCGACAACGTAGGACCCGGGAATCGTCACATCGCCCAGCACTGTCGTCTCCTGGTCGACCACCCCGGGAGGCGGCTCCTCGGCTTGCAGGCGGACGACGAACCCTTCGGACGGGAACGCCGACCGTTCGACCGCGACGACATAGGCATGCGGATTGGCGTCGCCGGTACAGGCCATGGGTGCGTCCACATTCACGATTTCGGGGTACACGAGCCCGTCTTCGATCACCACGTCGTCCATGCGCAGGTTCGGACAGCTGGACCCGTAGACCGCGCCGAACCAGATCACGATTTCGTCCTCTAAGTCGACATCGGGGAGCGGCGAGGTGATTCCCGCCTCTCGCCAGAGTTCTTCGAGGTCGGCGAGGTTGGTGGCGATCATCGTCCGGTACGCCTGCCCGGTCTTCTCGTCGGCGAGCAGTCGCCAGTCGTCGCCGGCCTCCGGTTGCGGACCGGGTTCGGGAACGAGTTCTGGATCGATCCCCTCCAGGCACACCGGCTCACCGGCGAGTTCTGCGGTGGCGGTGGCAATACGCTCGGCGGTGAACGGTCCGATCCCGACAGTGACCACTCCTTGTGTGACCGAGATGCCCGTCGTCTGGACGAATCCGGGCTCGAAACGGCCCGGAATGGATGATTGGAGGGCCGAGAGGTCGTCCATCGCCCAATCGACTTGCACCACCACGACGCCGGCGTCGGCGAACAACTCCTCGACATCTGCCTGGCGTTGGTCGGCGTTCTCGCTGAAGGCCAACGTGATCCAGCCGTTGTGGTCCCGGTCGATCCACAGCGTCTCGAATCCCGGTTGGGTCTCGGCCCACGTCTGGACCTCGTCGATCGGCATCTCGTTTCCCACGTATACCGGACGATCGGCGTAGCGATCATCCGGCGCGCTGATGGTGGAAACGTCCTCACAGAGGGGGATCGCGTCCGAGTCACCGGCCGGCGAATCGATCACTTCCCCTCCACCGCATGCCGAGACGACGAGTACGAGCGTGATTCCGAATATCCGCATACCGATGTGACGTCTCCCGACACCGACAGGTTCCCGACTTTTCTACCACGCGAAACGCGCTGTTTCTGACGCGCTCGTTCGCTAAGAAACCGACGGCGAAGCCGGCCTGCCTATCCGCTGACCCTGAAAGAAGCCGTCAGAGGTGGTGGGGGTGGAAACCGGCGGGGAGTTCGAGGCGGTGCCGGGTCATGGCCTCGGCGTCCGAGAGGACTGCGGCAGTGGGACCGTCGACGGCGATCGCACCTTCGCTCATCACGACCGAACGCTCGCAGATCTCGAAGGCGTACGGAAGGTCATGTGTCACCATCAAGAGCGTCACGTCGAGCCCGGACAAGATCTCGGCGAGCTCCCTGCGCCCGGCAGGGTCGAGATTCGTCGACGGCTCATCGAGGATGAGGATCGACGGCTGCATGGCCAGCACCGTTGCGATCGCCACCCGGCGTCGCTCTCCCCCCGAGAGATGATGTGGCGCCTTCGATGCGGCGTGGTTCATCCCCACCATCGTCAGTGCTTCCTTCACCCGCAGCTCGAGTTCGTCCCCCCGGAGCCCGAAGTTCGCAGGTCCGAAGGCGACATCCTGTCGCACCGTGGGCATGAACAACTGGTCGTCGGGGTCCTGGAACACGAAACCGACCCGCGCCCGCAGCTCGCGCACCGAATCATCGGTCAGTTCCACCCCGTCGACCGCCACCGTGCCCGCGGCGGCCCTGAGAATCCCGATGAGGTGCAGCACGAACGTCGTCTTGCCCGCACCGTTGGGACCGAGGAGCGCAACCCGCTCGGATGCCCCCACGGTCAGGTCGACGCCGCGCAGCACCTCCGTCCCATCGGGATAGCTGAAACGCAACCCCCGTACCTCGAGCGCACTCACGGCGTCACCAGCACCAACAGGACGGTCATCCACGCCGTCAACGGGATCGCCATCGCCGACAGCCACTCGACTGCCGTCGCCTTCCTCTCGTCGAGCGTGGGCATGCGCCCGTCGTAGCCTCTCGCCACCATCGCCTGGTGCACCCGCTCCCCCCGCTCGTAGGACCGAACGAAGAGGGCACCTGCGGCCGTCGCGAGGGGCCCCACCTGCCACAGCCAGCGGGGGTCGTGGCCCCTCGCAGTCATCGCGGTCCTCGTCCGCTGGACCTCACCGGCGATCACCTCGATGTACCGGACCATGAAGCCGGCGATGGCGGTGAACAGCCGCGGCACCCGCAGGCGATCCAACCCGTGCAGCAAATGGGGGATCTCGGTGGTGGCGATCAGCGTCACCGACGCCCCCACCCCCAGGGTGGCCTTGGCGAAGATGTTCCACGCGCCCCACAGGCCCTCCTGGGAGAGTCCGATGCCCCAGACCTCGGTCTGCGGACCGCCACCGAGGAACGGCAGGAACAGCGCAAAGGCGATGAACGGCAGTTCGATGGTCATCCTGCGAAGCACGAAGCCGACCGGTAGCTCGGCGAAGGTGACGACTGCGAGCAGCAGGAACGCGTGAATTCCGAATGCCCACATCACCTCGCGGGGAGTGGCGACGACCCCCAATACGAAGACGAAAAGCGCCGCGACCTTGGCCTCCGGCGCCATGCGGTGCACCGGCGAATGCCCGTGCACATGCAGGGCGTGGAGATGGCCTCCGCTCACGCAGTCTCGACAGGATGCGCCCGCCTTCGGGCGATACCGACCAGGATCATTCCGGCGGCGAAGGTGAGTCCGGTCCCGACGATTCCCGCAATGATCGTCCCCAGCGCCTCGTTGTCGAGTCCGGCGACGCCGTAGTCCGCCAGCGGACCGCTGTAGGCGTTGTCGCCGGCTTCCGCCGCGAACCCGGTGTCTTCGGCGACCCGCTCCAAACCGTCGGGGTCGGATCCGGCGATCGGGGTGACGAACACCACGAGAGCCACCGCCACCGCCAGGCCCGCCCCGACGAAGCCTCCGACCGCTTTTCGTGACAGCGACGTCGCGGCCGACTCCATGTCCTCGAGATCCCGCGCTCCGGTCACCAGGTCGGGTCGGGCGGCAAGCACCGCGCCGACCGCCGCCGCGGTGATCAGACCTTCTCCGATCCCGATCAGGGCGTGAACTCCCACCATCGAACTGAACACGAGACCAGGGTCGACTCCCCCGACGCCGCCGATGGCGTACTGCAGCGAAAAGCCGATCGACGACACCACCACCGACGCCCATGCTCCCGCCAATGCACCCGTCAACACCCCGGACCGGCGGGGCAGCAACTTGGCCACGGCCCGAAACACATACCAACCGGACAACGAGGTGATCACCGCCATGTTGACGACGTTGAGGCCCATTGCCACCAGGCCGCCATCGGCGAAGAGCAGCGCCTGGACGACGACGACCACTGTCACCGCCACGATCCCCAGCCATGGGCCGAGAAGAATTGCGGCCAGCGCGCCCCCGAGCAGATGGCCGGTAGTTCCCGCGGCGACGGGAAAGTTGAGCATCTGCAGCGCAAAGATGAATGCTGCGGTCAATCCGGCGAAGGGGACGAGGCGGTCCTTCAGATCACGACTCGACGCACGCAGCGATCCCCACACACTGCCTCCGGCAACGGCGGCCGCACCGAGCGACGTCGGCAGGTTGATGAATCCTTCGGGGATGTGCACACGGCCTCCTGTTGCAAGCTGGTTGCAACAAGAATAGCGACTCTCAGAGCCCGTCGGGAACGAGCTGGTCGAGCGACTCGCGGATCCCCGCTTCGTCCCTGAATCCCGCCCATCTCTCGAAGATCGTGCCGTCCGCCGCGATGAGCACCGTCACCGGCTGATACGGAACCCCGAACGCCTGGAATACGACCTCGTCCTCGTCCAGGCCCCATCGGATGACCCCGGACGGAAGGAGTTGTTTCGCACGGTCCGTCGTGGCAGGCAGCGTGCCCTTCCAGGCCGGAGCCACGAACGTCACCTCGTCGGCGTAGTCGAGGGAGATCTGATCGACGACGGGCAACTCCCGTCGACATGTCGTTCACCACTCAGCCCAGAACACCAGGTAGACCGGCCGGGTTTCGTTGGCGAGTTGGTACTCGATGCCGTCACTCAACGTCAACGAGAAGTCGGGTGCCAGTTGGCGGTCCGGGTTCGGAGCGGGCCGTGTCGTGGTCGTCCCGGCGTCCCGAGGAGCCACAGTCGTGGATATTGCCTCACCCGAAGGAGCCACCGTTGACGCGGGTGCGTCGGGAACCGCAGAAATCGGCGTCGAAGCGGTGCCGGGCGTCGAGTCGGCACCATTCCCACCGCAGGCGGCGAGAACGACGACGAGGATGACAAAGGACCAGAAACGCACAATGCCAAGCTACGGCGATCGGTGCTCTACCGACACTCCGACGGCACCGAATTCATGCTTCGTTTCGATCATGGCTCGCACATCGACCGACCATGGCGAAGTGCACCGAATCCACCACGAAGTCATGGGTCTTGCCGATGTGGTCCGTCAAGGCAACCACATCGTCGAACGGCAGGTCGACGGTCCGATCGCACACTTCGCATACGAGATGATGATGCGCATCGAGATCGCTCAGATGGATGACCGCGGCACCGTGACCGAGGTGGACGTGATAGACCGCCCCACACTCGGTGAGGGCTTCGAGCGTCCGATACACGGTCGAAGGGTCGATCCTGGCGCCCAGCCGAGATTGCGCCCGTTCTCCCAGAAACTGGGGGGTCAGGTGCTCATGACGTGCGTCGGCGAGCACCTCACACATGACCACCCGGGGCCGGGTGATACGCATGCCCGCGGCTCGGAGGGCTCCGATCAGATCCTCGGCCGACGGTCCCGCCACGTCAGCTGCCGAACGCGCGACTCGCCGCGATCGCCCGCTCCAGAGTGTCGGCGGCTGCGCCCGAATCGATCGTCTCGGCAGCCAACGCCACACCGTCGAGGAATCCTGTGGCGAGTTCGGCCACCACCAATGCAGGAGCGGCGTTGACCACCGCAGCGTCGCGCTTGGGACCCTTCTCCCCCGCCAGAATCGCCCGGGTGATGGCGACGTTCTCGTCGACATCACCACCGAGCAGATCGGCGGGCGTAGCCCGGGCCACGCCGAAGTCCTCGGGGGTGAATTCGGCGGTGGTGATCTCGCCGTTCTTGAGCCGATGGATGAACGAGGGTGCGGTCGTCGTGAACTCGTCGAGTCCATCCTCGCCGTAGACCACGAAGGCGTACTCCGACCCGAGGCCGGCGAGCACACCGATCATCCGCTCGGCCATGCGGGCGTCGGAGACGCCGACCACCTGGCGAGTGGCGCCCGCCGGGTTCGCGAGCGGGCCGAGAAAGTTGAACACCGTGGGGATTCCGAGTTCCTTGCGGACCGGACCGGCGAAGCGCATCGCCGGGTGATAGCGCGGAGCGAAGAAGAAGCCGAAGCCGACCTCCCGAACCATCTCGGCAGTGTGCTCGGGTTCGAGATCGATCCTCAGTCCGAGGCCTTCGAGCACATCGGCAGAGCCGCATTTCGACGACGCCGACCGATTGCCGTGCTTCGCCACTTTGGCTCCCGCACCTGCCGCGATGAGGGCGGCAGTGGTCGAAATGTTGAACGTCCCCGACCGATCCCCACCGGTTCCCACGACGTCGACGACGGTCTCGCCGATGTCCACGGTGACCGCCGCCGCCCGCATCGCCTCGACCAATCCGGTCATCTCATCGATGGTCTCACCTTTGATTCGCAGCGACACGATGAGCGCGGAAATCTGAGCAGGCGTCGCCTCCCCGGCCATGATCGTCGCCATCGCGTCTCGAGCTTCATTGCGGGTGAGGTCGTCGCCAGAGGCGAGCCGACCCAGGATCGCAGACCAGTCCATCCGCCGGAGTGTACGAACCGCCCCGGGGTGACTGCGAACCCTGGGTTCCAGACCACCGTTTCGGTACTCCTGAGCCCACGGTTCGGCGCGCCCTACGCTTCGAACGTGCTCGCCTCCCTCCGGATCATCGCCGTCCTCACCGGACTCGGGATCGGTGCGCTCGTCGCCACGGTGCTGTCACTCGTGCTGTGGGCGGTGCTCGCCGTGTTCGGATTCGAGGACGCGGCCCTGACGGGTCTGACGGTGGCGGTCCTGGTCGGACTCGCCGCCGGCGGATATGCCTCCGGGCGAATGGCGATTGTCGCCCACCGATTCCATGGGTCGGTCACCGGCCTCCTGTTCGCCGCCCTCGTACTGGTCATCGCCCGTTTTGGTGGGAGCCCTGCGCCGACGACCCAGGTGCTGTGGCTCGCACTGCTGGCCGTGGTGCTCGGCGGTCTCGGGGGCGCGCTCGCGGGGCGCCGGTAGACGGGAACAGCAACGTTCGCGGTACCGTTCACTTCTGCGAGTCCGCCGGGCGATCGCGGCAGGTGCCCGCAAGGGCATCATCGAGGAAAGTCCGGACTCCACAGGGCAGGGTGCTGGGTAACGCCCAGGCGGGGTGACCCGACGGAAAGTGCAGCAGAGAGCAGACCGCCGATGGCTCAGCGATGAGCACAGGCAAGGGTGAAACGGTGGGGTAAGAGCCCACCAGCGCACCGGGAGACCGGAGCGGCTTTGCAAACCCCACCCGGAGCAAGGTCATACAGGGATGTCGGCGGCCCGCCGGTCAAATCCCGGGTAGACCGCAACGAGGTCGACAGCGATGTCGGCCCCAGATGGATGATCGCCCCGGAGCGGCTGCTCCGGACAGAATCCGGCTTACAGGCGGACTCGCAGTTGTTGGGGCCCTTCGCGGGGCCCCAACTGCATTCCAGAGCCGGACATGCGCGGCCGGTGAGCGATTGCTCCGTCAGTTCCCAACTCAGTCATGTGGCGTACGCGGGACTCCCAGCCGACCGATAGAGCTGCAAGGTGATGCCGTTGGCAAAGGCCTGCAGGTCAACGAGGCCCAGCGCGGTGTCCGGGCCGGTGTCGGGGAACAGACGCGTCCTTGGCCGACGACCACGGGGTAGGTGATCAGGATGATCTCGTCGACCAGACGGTGGTCGAACAGCCATCGGACCAAGGCGCCACTGCCGTGTACCTGCAGCTCACCGGTGTGCGTCGCCTTGAGTTCGCCGATCGCCGCCGCGACGTCACCGGAGAGGACAGTCGTGTTCGCCCATTGGGGGTTGGTGAGCGTCGTCGATGCCACGTACTTCGGATGGGTGTTCAATGACGTCGAAATCGGGTTGTTCCCGTCGTTCGCGCCCCAGGAGCCCGTGCCCCACGAGCCGGCGAAGACTCATAGGTCCTCCGCCCGAACAGGAACGCGTCGGCCCGCTCGAACACCTGGTCGAGATACGTTTCGACCTCATTGTCGAACAACGGCAACGCCCACCCGCCACGCTCGAATCCGTCCCTGCGATCCTCATCCGCCCCGCCGAGACCCTGCATCACTCCGTCGACGGAAACGTGCGTGACTGTCATCAGTTTCATGGCCGGTCCCTTCTCGATGCTGAGCTTGCGCGGTCAGTGCGAATGGGTGACCGACGGCGCAATATACAACCGTATGGTTGTAGACACAAAGGGCGGACGAGCGCGCTGAACGCCCCGCCGAAGACGTTGTCGACCTGCAGCCGATCAGGGAACCGCGATTCCCGCCGCGCGGGCCCCCTCGTAGAGGGACGACTCTTCGTGATCGGACAGGTCCGAGGAACGGATCGTCTCGATCGTGAGGGCGGCCTCCCGCTGAAGGGCGGCGGACCGACCGTCGATGCCCGCCTCATCCAACATGCCGAGGAGACTGCCCAGAGTCTCGACCAGCGCCAGCAGCACATATGGCTGGCCACCGGCGTTGAACCGGATCTCGGTGAAGGCGCCGTGAACGTAGTCGCTGAAAGTAAACGCCCGAGGCACGTACACCCTGTTGCCCCGGTCGTCTCCCACCACCCGTCCCGGAACATCGCCCAAGAGCAGCGCCCGCAACGGAACTTTCAGCTGCCGGACCACATCTGCGGCGGTGGTTGGATCGTTGAGGGAAGGCGACAGGGCCCGCAGGGCAATGTCCACCATCTGACGAACACCGTAGGCGGGGTCGTCTTGGACGGTTCGTGTTCTTCCAAGCTGGATCGCCTTGCCCACCGCATCGGCAACTCTCTCGTCAACTGGCGGCCACACGGCACCGACCTCGGCATGTTCTGCGATGAAGTCGCCGGTCCTCACGTCGAGACGCACCGACGTATTGCCGGGAAGGGCAGACAGCACCTCGTCGAGGTCGATCGAACGAACCCACCCGGGTTGGCTCAATTCCACTCTGGACGACTCCGAGATCGCGGTCGGCATGGCGGCGCCTTCGTGCTGACCCGTCGACTTCGGCAGCCCCCGAAACGCCTTTTCGGACTCCTGGGCCAACGAGTGCACGATGGTGTCGATGCGCATACTTCGCATCACCCGGTCGATGAACGACACGATCGCGAGCATCGACAGCACAGCCAACACGACACCGACGGTCACCGAAAAGTGATAGGCACGCTCGGTGTCGCCCTGCGCGACTCGCACCGATCCCAGCACCAGGAGCGCGTACACGAACGTTCCGATGGTCAGTCCGATCGTCACCTGCTGGTAGCGATCCCGCAGGAAGTCCTGGGTGACGCGGGGTGAGAACTGGCTGGTCGCCAACTGCACCACCACCGACGTCATCGAAAACACGATCGCGGCCACGGTGACGGTGGCGGTGGCAACCGTCGTCAGGATCGCTCGAGCCGACTCTGTCGTCGTCGCCAAAAGCCAGGGACTGTCACCGGAGGCCAACACCCCATCGAGGTTCCGAGCGAACTGAGAACCGGCCGCGAGGGCGATGATCAATCCGGCGGGCAACAAGAACAGGCTGTCCCGAACGCTGTCGATCCGCGCCCTGACCCAGCCGAAGACCTCTGACATGTTGGGGGAGCCTACGGACTCCGCCGCGGCAAGCGCGTTGTTGAAGCTATGGGCGGTAGACGAGTTCCGCCGTTCCAACCGTCGGCGCCCTGTTTACGACCGACCCTTCACGCACGGCCACTGCCCGTTCTCCCGCGATGCTGACCAGCGCCGTCTCGCCGTCCCATTCGAGTCGCGTCAGGGTGTCTTCTCGCGCCATATCCAAGACATCGGCCTCCCGGAGGCGTTCGCCCGTCGGCAGGTCGACGATGACCAACCGGAAGGGAGCCTCGGATCGGGGAGAACCCTCGACGAACGCGAACGTCTCGCCATCTGGTGCAAGTGAGCCGACGCCCACCCACACGAGGAAGTCCTCGGCGCTGTCGTGCTCGGTGCGGGGATTGCCTGCGAAAGGAACCGGCGTGCCGTCGAGCGCATAGGCCTCGAACCAGGTACGGCCCTCGGCGTTCATCGTGACGACGAACATGCCTTCGGCGTAGGTCACCTGCGAGACCCCACTCTCGTATCCGCCGACCTGCGCCACGAGACGATCCTTCCCGCCCGCGAGGTCTCGCACGCGCAGATCCTCCCGAGCCTCCTCGGGCGCGACCCCCGACAGCCTCGCCGTGTACACGAGGTTTGGTGTTCCCTCGATCACGATGACGTCGCGGAGGGTCAGGGTCTCGTTGTCCTCCGGAGCGACGACCTCGTCGAGGTCACCGTCTGGGTCCGCAAGTCGGAGAATGCTGCTGGCGGACATTCCAATCTGGATCACGAAGCCTCCAGACAGGTCATCGAGGGCAGTCATCACCGGTCCGATGTCAAGACGTTCGACTACAACGCCGTTCGCGACGAGCACGATGCCATCCGGCCCGGCGAGAATCATGTGACCGGGTCCCTCCGATGCAACAGGAACGGACGTCGTTGGCGACGTGGTTGTAGTCGGAGGCGTCGTCTCAGGCTGGCTCACAGTCGTTGTCGACGGTGTCACGGGACTTTCGTCGGCAAACGGGCGGTCGGACGGCGATCCCGCGAGGAATTGCGCGGAGCCCACGATAACAGCCCCGATGGTGACCGCAGCGAGCCCAACTGCCGCCACCATCCGCAGACGGCGTCGCACCGCCCCCCGGCCCCGGACGGCATCCAGCGACCCTGCCCGAACCGCGATGGACCTCGCCTCTGCTCCCAACTCCGCACGGACGCGCTCTTCGATACTCATTCCTGTACCTCCAGTTCCGTACGCAGGGCCCTGAGACTTCGATGGAGCCGACTCTTGACCGTGCCGGGCCGGAGCTCGAGCCCCCGTGCAATGTCATCGATCGACCAGTCGAGGAAATAGCGCAGCACCACCACTGCGCGGTGACGGGTTGACAGGTCGTCGATCGCTCGGGCGACGGCAGGATCGAGCGGAGAGGGGTCAACGACCACCGGCTCGACACCCTCGGCGCTCACCTCCCGCGTCAGCTTCCGAATCCGGGACCGTGCCCAGTTCAAACCCACCCGGTAGGTCCATCCCATGGGATTGTCGTATGCACCGACTCGATCCCATCTCTGGTATGCGCGCGCCATTGCCTCGTCAGCCGCGTCGGTCCCCAGCGACACGTCCCGGAGGGTCAGCGTCAACGCCCGAACGAGCGCGTCACGCTCGCCTCGATAGAAGTCCTCGAAGGTGCGGGAGCGGACCAGATGCGCCGGCGGCGCCTCGTCGAACTCTGGTCGCCTTCTTGGTGAAGTCATCATCAAACAGACGCACGAGCCCCCGCAGAGGTTCCATCGCGGCCACACGCGGGATCAGGAACGAGCGCCGATGTGTTCGCAGGAGTCGAGGTACCGGCCGCCGGGGGTCAGCGCAGACTGAGGCTCAGGCGAAAACGTGTCCGTCCGTCGGATCGTTCGTGAATGAGATCGCCACCCATCGCCTGGGCGAGGCGTCGAGCGATCGCCAGACCCAGTCCCAGGCTGGCGGTGGTCCCCTCGCGGGTGTGGGCACGCACGTACGGCTCGAAAATCTCCTCGATTCGCTCCTCCGCTACTCCGGGCCCGTCGTCGGAGACCTCGACGTACCCGAATCCGTCGCGCTCCCCCACCGCCACCACAATGTCGCTCCCGCCGTATTTCACGGCGTTGGTCAGCAAATTGCGAACGATCTGACGAACCCGGGCCGGATCACCACTCACGAGGGGCGCGGAGCCGGTGACTGCGACGTGGGACAGCTCCCCCTGCCGCCAGGACTCCAGCGCCGCCGTTGTTTCACCGGCGAGATCGACTGGTTTCGACTCAACCCGAATTCGACCGAGGTCCGCCCGGGCCGCCACGAGCAGATCTTCGACGATGTTGGCGACCTCGACCGACTCCCGTCGGACATGCGCGAGCAGTTCGTACGCCTCGTCGTCGGTCATGCCGTCCCAACCGTCGTGCAGGACTTCGCTGAACCCGACCACCGCGGCCAACGGGGTTCGGAGTTCGTGGGCGACCGATGCGATGAACTCGTCCTTCGAGCGCAACAGATGCTCCAGGCCCCGCTCGTATTCAACCCGATTGGTGATGTCGTTGAAGGTGACAACCGCGCCGACGGCGGCACCCGTCTCCCGGTCCCGCAGCGGAGCCGACGTGGAGATCACAGGGAACATCGAGCCGTCGGCGCGGCGCACCAGATCACCGTCCAAAGTGCACGCTTGGTCGAGCCGAATGGCTTCAATGATCGGGCATCGACCGGCCGGATACGACGTCCCGTCACTGCGGACGTGACCGATCACCTCGTGCATCTCCTTGCCCAGCACGTCGCTCGCGTCCATGTCTCCGAGCATCGACAACGCTGCAGGATTGACGAACGTACAGCGCCCGTCCGAATCCAACCCGTAGATCCCCTCGGACGTCGAATCGAGCAGGCGTCCGAGTTGCTCCGACACGGCACGGTTCTCGTCGGCAAGGACACGACGGGTCTGTTCGGCGCGGGAGGTCTCGATGGCAATCCGGACGACCTCTGCCATGTCTTCGAGGAGCCGAGTATCGGTGATTTCCGGGGCTCGCGGCTCGCTGGCGTAAACCGCGAAGGTGGCGATCACGTCGGATGTCTTGGAGTCCTTCACTGGGACCGACCAGCACGACCGCAGCCCGTGCGGGAGCGCGATCTCGACGTAGGACTGCCAACGCGGGTCCGACTCGATCTCCTCGACCCACACGACCTCGCCGAAGTGCGCCGCCGTCCCACACGATCCATGGTTGGGGCCGATCTCGAGACCGTCGATCGCGTCGCGATATGCACGAGGAAGGTTGTGTCCCGCCGCGTCGTACACCCGCCCGTCCCGAACCTCCAGCACAGACCCGATGGACTCCGGGATGAGCTCCTCGATCCGGTCCACGACGGCGTCCAGGACGACGGACAGCGGCGTCTCGGCGGTGATCATCCGCAGGATGTCGACCTGAGCACGGTGGAGCCGCTCTATTCGCTGACGATCGTCGTCCATGACACCTTGCTCGTGGCGAGTCAGACCGAGTGCCAGGCTACCGAACGCCCCGCCGGGTTCCGTCAATTCGTGTCGGCACCGTCTTCGACTTCACCTCTCGCCCATGCCGTCACGTCGGTCAGTGCCGCACGTTGGGTGTCGATTGCGACGACCACCGTGTCCCCGAGTACCAGCACGGTGTCACCGGACGGAAGCAGGGCGGCGTCATCCCTGAGCACCGCGATGACCCGGATCCCTTCGGGTGGCGGGCGAGATCGCAACGTCGCTCCCGCCAGCCCGAGGTCGGGGCTCACCACGATCTCCGCCAGGTCGATGTCCGACGAGTCGAGCGGCAGCGCCTCGGCGATCGACCTCCAGGCCGGCTGAGCGGTCTCGAGCCCAAGCCGACGAACGAGCGGAACCGTCGTGGTTCCCTGCAGAAGTGTGGAGGTCACGACGACGAAGAAGACCACGTCGAAAATCGTCTGCCCATCCGTCACTCCTGCGGTCAGGGGAAAGGTGGCGAGGACGATCGGCACTGCGCCGCGCAGGCCCGCCCACGACAACACTGCCTTCTCCCGCCAGGAGAAGCCGAACGGTGCGGTCGACACCGCAACCGCCAGCGGGCGTGCCACCAGCACGAGGATCGCCGTCACGACCAGCGCAGGGATCGCCACCGACCCGAGCCGGGAAGGAAAGACGAGAAGTCCCAACATGAGGAAGAGCCCGATGTCCGCACCGTTGGCGAGGCTGGCGTGGAAGCTCCTGATCACCCGGCGATGGCGGGGCACGAACGCTCCGACCACGAGTCCGGTGAGGTACACCGCCAGAAATCCCGACCCGGAAGCTAAGGCAGCCAGCGAATACGAGAGTCCGGCCAGTCCGGTGGCCACGAGCGGGTAGAGGCCCTGGGAGCGGAGCTCGAGGCGAAGGACCGCAACGCCCACCGCGCCGACCCCGACGCCCACGATCAGTCCGCCGACCAGCTGCAGAAGCCCAAAGGTCGCCCAGTCGGACGCCGAGACACTCCCGTCGAACGCGTGCAGGAAACCGATCGTCAGCACGATCGCGAACGGATCGTTCGCTCCCGACTCGACCTCCAACACCTCGGACAACCGACGCGGAAGGGGGGCGCGGCGCAACAAGTCGAACACCACAGCCGCGTCAGTGGACGCGACGACCGCCCCCAAGAGCAGGGCGGTCTGCCAGCCCGTCGAGAACACCAGTTGCACGGCCACCGCCGTGATTCCCGCAGTGATCGCCACCCCCACCGTGGAGAGCGCGAACCCGGGGAGACCGGCCTCACGGAGCGCCGAGGGTTTCGTCGTGAGCCCACCCTCGAAGAGGATGATGACGAGTGCGATCACGCTCAGGTCGCGAACAAGCGCGGCGTCATCGACGTTCACCCAGCCGAGCACGTCGCTTCCCAGGATCATCCCGAGCGCGAGCGAGAGGATGGACGCCGGGAGTCGGAGGCGATCGGAGATGCCCACGACGAGGATACCGAGAACCAGCAGGCTCGCGGCGAGGAGTATCGTCCCATCGATGGGCAGGCCAGCGGTCATCGGCGGTCCCTCTCGAAGCTGGGAGTGGGATGTCGGATGCGACCCAGGGTAGACCACCGACCGGGCCGCAGACCTCAGCCGTCTGGGTCGCCGGTCCGTCCAATTCGTCCGAACTGCGGGCTCAGGACTACCGCCATTGTGGTCTGGAACCCAGGGTTTGCGACGACGTCACCCTGCCGAGGAGTTGGCGCGCCGCGGAACGGACTTCGGCACACCCATAGAGTGGCGGGATGTGCGGCAGATACGTCCTGGCGGCCGATGCCGACGACTACGCCGAGTTCTTCTCGGTGGATCGTCTCGTCACCGAGTCGCTGGCGCCGAACTTCAACGTTGCACCCACCGACCCGGTCTACACGGTCGCCGAATGGGACGACGAGCGGCTGCTCGGATCGATGCGCTGGGGGCTGATCCCGCATTGGGCGAAGGACCGCAAGTCGATCCACATCAACGCCCGTTCGGAGACAGTCGCCACGATCCCCGCGTTCCGGGACTCCTTTTCCCGCAAGCGGTGTCTCATTCCCGCAGACGGTTTCTACGAGTGGGAGCCGAAGGAAAAGGGCAGGACACCGCACTGGGTCTACCGGGCGGACGGTTTCCCGATGGCTTTCGCCGGCATCTGGGCAACGTGGAAGGAGCCGGGCACCGAAGAGCTCATCCGCACATGCTCGATCATCACCACCGCGGCGGCCGGACCGATTTCGGCGATTCACGATCGCATGCCGATGGTGCTGGTCCCCGAGGTCTGGGACGCATGGCTCGACCGCGATCTCACCGATCCTCACGAAGCCGAACAACTCTTCCAACCCCTCGATCCGGACTCGATCCATGAGCACCCCGTGTCCTCGGAAGTGAACTCGGTCCGCAACAACCATGCACGGCTGACCGAGCCCGCCGCCCGGGAACGGTTGCTCTGAGGTCCATCGACCGCTTCTCCGCACGGAAGTGGACGCATACGTCCGAACAAACCCTGGGTTCGAATGGACGTTTCCGGATTCGCGTTCGGGGCCGGTGGCGATAGGGTCGCGAAGATGGGTCGTGTACTTCTCGTGCGGCATGCGCCGACGCCGGAAACGGGAACGAAGCTGACGGGTCGATTGCCCGGGGTCTCGCTCGGCGAGGCCGGCGTCGAAATCGCCCGGCGCACGGCCGAGCATCTCGCCTCCGTGAAACTGCAGGCGATCTACTCCTCTCCCATCGAGCGGACCTGGGAAACGGCCCTGGAGATCGCCAAGCCTCGGGGGCTCGATCCGATCCGCGAAGACGGGGTTGTGGAAGTCGACTACGGGGACTGGTCCGGTCGGACCCTCAAGAGCCTCTATCCCCTCAAGGCGTGGAAGATCGTCCAGTCGACCCCCTCGCGGATGACCTTCCCGAACGGCGAGAACCTCGCAGACGCCCAGCGGCGGGCGGTGGCGGCGGTCGATCGGCTCTCCCGCTCCCATCCGAAGCACACGGTGGCGGTCGTCACGCACGCGGACATCATCAAGGCTGTCGCAGCCCACTATCTCGGAACGCCGCTTGACCTCTTTCAGCGGATCGGCGTGAGTCCGGCCTCGGTCACGGTCCTTGGCTTCCCCAAGGAGGGCTCGCCGATGGTCGTCGCCCTCAACACCAACGGGGACCCAACGACATGGCGATAGAAGATCTCGGACCCGCGGAGCGCATCGCGGCAGGCGCGATCGGTGAACCGGGGAGACGAAGGTTCTACTTCCAGATCGTGAGCGGCGGGCGCCCGACGTCGCTGCTGGCCGAGAAGGCACAGGTGGCCGCCCTCGCCGAACAGGGTCTGGCGATCCTCGCGGATCGCGACGTCAGCTCCGAACAGGAGGCCGTCGATCGCCTCATTGGCGAGAGCATCGGGATCGAAGATCCCGGCGAAGGCCACGAGCGATTCCGGGTCGGTGAGATCTCGATCTCCCTGGGCAGCTCAGAACTCCTGATGATCGAGATCATCTCGGCGGACGAGTCCGACGGCGTGTCGTTCGTCATCGCACCAGAGCAGTTCCAAGCGATGGCTCAGGTCGCCCTCGACGTCGTGCAACAGGGTCGGCCGCTGTGCCAGTGGTGCCAGCTCCCGATGGATCCCGACGGCCACAAATGCCCGTCGCGCAACGGCCACCATCGGGATTGACAGTGACGACCCCCCTCGAGCTCGTCGAGGTCATCGGGCGGCTGCCATACGCGTCCAACACCACGCTGCTCGCCCTCGACGCCGACGGATGCCGCTGGGTGTACAAGCCGGTCCGCGGAGAGGAGCCCCTGTGGGATTTTCACCATGGCACGCTCGCCTGGCGGGAGGTACTCGCGTACGAGATCAGCGCCACCATGGGCCTCGACATCGTGCCGCGCACCGTCGAGGCAGTGGGACAGTTCGGACCGGGTTCGGCCCAGTACTACATCGATGAGGACACCGACTTCGATCCTCGCCCGCTCTACGTGCCGTCCCTCGACGCCTCCCTGTGGCCCTTCGCCCTCTTCGACATCGTCGCCAACAATGCCGACCGCAAGATCGGGCACGTGCTCCGCGAACTCGGGACGGGTCGGCTCTGGGCGATCGACAACGGCCTGACGTTGCACAACGAGGACAAACTTCGGACGGTGATGTGGGGATTTGCCGGCGATCCCATCCCATCCGACCTCACCGACGGCCTCGACCGCCTGGCGGCGGCTCTCGATGACGGTCTCGCCGCCCGGACCTCCGAACTGCTCTCCCCCCTCGAAGCCGACGCCCTCGTGCGGCGGGTCGCGGATCTGCGACGACGTCCGGTACACCCGCACCCGCCCGGGGACCGACCCGCCGTCCCATGGCCCGTGTGGTGAGCGAACTCAGGCGAGAACTCGGACTCGGCGGTGCGGTCATCACCGGACTGGGGTCGATCCTCGGCACCGGGGCTTTCGTCGCCATCGCGCTGGCGTTCGAATTCGCGGGATCCTGGGTGATCCTCGCTGTCCCCGCGGCCGCGGTCGTCGCCACCTTCAACGGACTCTCGTCGGCGGCCCTGGCCAGCGCGCATCCGATGGCGGGCGGGACCTACGAGTACGGCTACCGATTCCTGAACCCGTGGACGGGTTTCACCGCAGGCTGGTTGTTCCTCATCGCCAAATCGGCGTCCGCGGCGACCGCGGCACTGGCCTTCGGTGGTCTGCTCGGCTTCGAACAGGGGGCAGTCGTGATCGTCGCCCTCGTCACGGCGCTGGTCTTTGCCGGGATCCGCCGCACCACGATCGTGAACATCGCCCTGGTCGCCTTCACCATCATCGGGCTCCTCGTCTTCGTCGGGATACCGATTGTGATGGACCCCAGCGACGGGCTCGCTCCACCCACGTCGAGTCTGGGTGCGGTGCTCGAGGCGATCGCATTCCTCTTCGTCGCCTACACCGGATACGGGCGGATCGCCACGCTCGGCGAGGAGGTGCACGATCCGGCCACGACCATCCCGCGGGCGGTGATCGTGACACTCGCCGTCACTGCGGTGCTCTACACCGGGGTGGCCTGGGCCGTCGTGACGATGTGGACCGAGTTCGGCGAGGGGGGAGAAAGCCTCTTTGCGATCGCCGCGGGGCGCCCGGCCGGGTGGGTGGTGTCCGCCGCGGCGGCCGCCGCCATGGCCGGCGTGCTGGTGAACCTCGTGCTCGGCTTGTCCCGCGTGTGGCTGGCGATGGGACGCCGCCATGACATGCCCGCGCCGCTGGGGCGTGTCACCGAAGGCTCCCCCCGTGTCGCCGTCGTCGTAGCGGGCGCGGTGATCGCCGCCCTCACCCTCATCGGAGACCTGCGGGTCGCCTGGTCTTTCTCGGCGTTCTCGGTGCTGCTGTACTACGCGATCACGAACGCGGCGGCGCTTCGACTCGACGCGACCCAGCGCCGCTTTCCCCGCTGGACAGCCTGGGCGGGTCTGGCATCGTGCGCGTTTCTCGCCGTTTGGGTGGACGGCACCGTCGTTCTGGTGAGTCTCGGTGTGATCGCCGCCGGGTGGCTGTGGCGATGGGTCTGGCGTCAGCGAGTGCGGACGTAGTCCGAGACGATCAGGTCACCGATCTCCTCGCCGGTGGTCGAAAAGACTCTGCCGCCGACGAGCTTTCCGAGGCGTTCGATGAAACCGACCAGGCCGGGCGACTGTTCGAGCATGAAGATGTTCATCGTCACGCCCGACCTCGACAGCCGCATCGCCTCGCGATAGGTCTTCTCCAGCGTCTCTCGGACCGGCGGCCAATTGAAATAGACATGCTCGCCTTCGAGGTGGGCGGTCGGCTCCCCGTCGGTGACCAGGAGCACCTGCTTGGACGCATCCCGATGTTTGGCGAGCGCTCTGCCGGCCAGGCTGAAGGCATGCTCCATGTTGGTGCCGTACACCGGCTCCCAGTCGACCTCGGCGAGGTCCCGGGGAGTCATCGAGCGGGCGTAGTCACTGAATCCGATGATCTCCAGGTGGTCTTCTGGGTAGGTCGTTGCAATGAGCGTGTGCAGGGCCAGCGCCATCCGTTTTGCAGGAAGCCAGTGCCCTCGCAACGGCATCGAGCGGGACATGTCCAGCAGCAACACGGTCGCGGTGCGGGTCCGATGTTCGGCTTCGGCGATCTCGAAGTCATCCGGATGCAGGTCGATCTTCTTGCCTGGCCCGGTGCGCACGACGGCGTTGTGAATCGTCCGCCCCAGATCGAGCCGGAAGGCGTCCCCGAAACGCCACGGACGGGTACTCCCCGTCGGTTCGTCCGATCCGCCTGCATCAGCGACTTCATGAGACCCCGCGTCCGCGACCTGCAGGCGTTCGAAGACACGGGTGAGCGCCCGCTCCCCCAATTTGCGCACGCCGCGCGGGGTGAGTTCCAGCTGTCCCTCCGAGCGGGAGATGACGCCGGCGTCGGACAGCATCTTCTCGATGGCGCGTAGCCGCCGAAGATCTCGCGCCGCGTCGTCTCCGAGCGTCTCCCGGAGTCGTTCGGTGTCGATGTCCTCGAGGGAGGCTCCCGGGTAATCCTGTCCGAGGGTCTGTTCCAGCTCTTCCAACCGGGATGCCTGGTCGATGACGTCGAGCCCCTCGGAGAGCCCCATCGGCTCGCCGCTGCCGGCCATCGGTTGATCCCACGGCATCTGCGGGGCGAGGGCCCGGAGATTGTTGCCGAACTGGTCCATCTGGAAGGCGAGATCCATGTCGCCCATCAGATCTTCCATCAGTGATTGCATCTCGGCCCGCTGTTCGGGGGTCAGCGACGCCATGTAGCGCGACATCGCCATCGCCCGCCGGGCCAGGATCTCCAGGAGCTCGTCAAAGGTCTGCGGGTTCTCGGGGAAGAACTCCCCGTGCCGGGCCATGAACTCGTCGAACTGTTCCTGGCTCGGACCAAGGCCCTGGGTGCGAGCCTCCATGAGCGCGTTGAGGTCCGCCATCATGTCCTTGAGGCGTCCGAGTTCCTCGGGACTCATGTTCTGCATCGACTCCGAGACCTGACGGAATGACGCGTCCAGCATTTGCCGGCGGACATCGTCGAGGAGCCGTTCGAATCCGTCCCGCGCCTCCGGCGAAGTCCAGTCGTACTCCCGGAGTTGGCGAATCTGGCCGGCGATGTTGTCCGGGAGAGTCTCCAGGTCGAGCTCGGCGAACCGGGCCTCCTCGGAGGTGTCCGCCGCCAGGTTCGACAGCTCGGTCTGTTTGATCCTGTCCAGTCGATCCCGGAACTCTCCGAGCGGATCGGGTTGCCCGGTGCGGGCTGCCTGCTGCTGGCGCAGCCGGCGAATGCGTTCCCGAATCGCACGAAGGCCGTCGAACTGGCCTCCCATCCCCTCCTGCAGCATCCGACGCAGGGCGTTGTCGATGCCCCACCCGTCGAGCACGTCCTCGGCGAGCTGGTCGGCCATCTCGTCGATGGGCAGCTCCGGGCCGAGCGGATTCTGGCTGCCGTCCCAACGCGAGTAGCGGGTGGGTCGAGCCATCAGACCGAGTAGGTCCCGTCTGCCTTGTTGAGCCGTCGGGTCAGATGCAGACCTTCCAGCGCGAATTCGATCGCCGACGCCGTCTCCTCGTCCCCGCCTTGGGGAAGACCCAACCGCAGCAGCAGATGGCTGACGTCGAGTTCGGCAAACTGGGACAGCAGGGCCGTGGCAGGGCTCATGTCTCCCACCTCGATTTCCAAGCCGGCGTCGAAGGCCTCGAGCATCGGCGTGAAGTCGAAGCCCATGAGGTTCTCCCTGAATACTTCCAGCACGGCCTGGTTGAGCAGGCGTCGCAAGATCTCGGCTTCTCTCCCCTCCTCGAACCCTTCGAACTCGACGCGTCCCATCGACGACTGTGCCAGGCCGGCGAGGTCGGAGATACGCGGCACCGCCTTGGGAACGCCCGTGCGCACGGCTCGGCGTATCGCCGATGCGACCAGCGTCTCGAGGTTGGAGATGGTCAACCGCACGGACACGCCGGAGCGCTGGTTGACGTGGCCGGACCCTCGGATCTGATGGGTGAACTCGGCGATGACGTCTTCGAGAAAGTCGGGCACCACGACCTCGATGCCCGGAGCAGGGGCTTTCGCCTCCTGTCGCATGATGTCGATCTCCCCCAGCCGGTCGAGCGGGTAGTGGGTGCGCAACTCCGATCCGAACCGGTCCTTGAGCGGGGTGATGATTCGACCCCGGTTCGTGTAGTCCTCAGGGTTGGCGGTGGCGACGAGCAGCAGGTCGAGCGGGAGACGGACGGTGAAGCCTCGAATCTGGATGTCTCGCTCTTCGAGGATGTTCAGGAGCGACACCTGGATCCGAGGGGGCAGGTCGGGCAGCTCGTTGATCGAGAAGATGCCGCGGTGGGTGCGAGGGACCAGTCCGTAGTGGATGACCAGTTCGTCGGAGAGGTACCGCCCCTCTGCCACCCGGATCGGGTCGACGTCGCCGATCAGGTCCGCCACCGCCGTATCCGGGGTGGCGAGCTTCTCGGCGAAGCGGTCCTTCCTCCCGATCCAGCGGATCCGCACGTCGTCGCCGTGCTCGGCGACCGCCGTGCGACACGCCATGCAGACAGGGGCATACGGGGAGTCATTGATCTCACATCCCTCGATCGCCGGCGACCACTCGTCCAACAAGTCGACGAGTCGGCGGATCAGACGTGTCTTGGCCTGACCACGCTCGCCGAGGAGGATCATGTCGTGACCGGCGAGGATGGCTCGCTCCAAGGCGGGCAGCACCGTGTCGTCATATCCGACGATGCCGGGGAACAGTTCCTCACCCGACCGCATCCGTGTGACGAGGTTCTCTCGCAGCTCTTCCTTGACGGTTCTGTCGGTCCAGCCCGACGCTCGCAGTTCGGCGATGGTTGCCGGCATCGATCCCATGGCGTGGACCCTACGCGCCGTGCGACGTTATCGGACCCCGCCGGTGAACGCCTCGAGCCGAGAGGCGAGGTCCCGGCGGACCGACTCGGGTGCGAAGACCGCTCGGGCGGCATTCCGATTCACCGCCGCCACTTCCTCCAATCCCCATCCGAACACATCGACGAGTCCCCTGAGCTCCGAGGTCGGACTGGTGGCGCTCATCAGCCGGTTGTCGCAGTTGACGGTGACGGCGAAGCCGAGTCCCAACAGCCGGTCGATGGGGTGTTCGGCGAGAGACGGAACTGCGCCCGTGTCGACGTTCGATCGCGGGCACATCTCCAGGGTGACGCCCCGGAAGCGAACCTCCTCGGCCAACGGACCCAGGTTGTCGCCATCGATGTCGTCGATGATCCGCACACCATGTCCGAGCCGATCGGCCCCGCAGGCTGCCAACGCCTGTGTGATCGACCCCAGACCGTCGGCTTCCCCGGCGTGGATCGTGACTCCGAGACCCGCGGAACGTGCGACGTCGAACGCCTCCCGATGATCCCCGGGTGGATAGCCCAGTTCGGGTCCGGCGATGTCGAAGCCCACCACCCCCTGGTGTTTCCATCGCACCGCGGCCCGGGCGGTTTCCAAGGTCCGCGAGGCGTGGCGCATCCCGTCGACGATGTACCCGATCCCGATCGAAGCTTCTGCGCTGCCACGGGCGAAGCCCGCCAGCGCCGATTCGATGACGCCGTCGAGTCCGAGGCCCGTACGGGTGTTGAGTTCCGGTGCGAATCGCACCTCGGCGTAGATCACGCCGTCGGCGGCGAGATCGACCGCAGACTCGTACGCGACCCGTTCGATCGCCTCGGGGGTCTGCAGCACCGAGATGGTGTGTTCGAACGTCCTCAGGTAGCCGGGTAGCCCACCGACTTTGACCGTACGAGCGAACCAGTCGGCGAGGAGGGTGGCGTCGGTCGTGGGCAGACCTTCGTAGCCGCACTCGTCGGCCAACTCGATGATCGTGGACGGTCGCAGTCCCCCGTCGAGGTGTTCGTGCAGTTGGATCTTCGGAAAACCGGCCAGCAGGGCATCGTCCATGCCGGCAGACGGTATCGCCGCCGGATACGGGTGGCGAGCGGACCTTGCCTATCGTCGTGAGACGACCCCGGTGAGGAGACGTCCATGACGAAATTCGCATACTTCTGCGGTCACGAGCAGTGGCAACCCGAAGAACTGGTGCGCCATGCGGTGCTGGCCGAAAAGGCCGGATTCGACATGGTTGTCGTCTCCGAGCACTTTCACCCCTGGGTCGACGACGAGTCGGCGGCCGGGTTCGCGTTTTCCACGATCGGTGCCATGGCCCAGGCGACGTCGAAGCTCGAGTTCGCGACGGGAGTCACGACCCCGCTCTGGCGGTTCCACCCTGGAGTGGTCGCCCAGGCCGCGGCCACTCTCGACCGCCTCAGTGGGGGCAGATTCAATCTCGGCGTCGGGACAGGTGAGAACATCAACGAAGGCCCCCTCGGATACACGTTCCCGGCGTACAAGGAACGGGCGGCGCGCATGAGCGAGGCGCTGGAGATCATGCGCCGACTGCTCGACGGCGAGAAGCTCACCTACGACGGCGAGTACTACCGCACCGACCGGGCAAAGCTGTACTCGCCTCCCCTCGGACCGGTGCCGCTGTGGCTGGCGGCGGGCGGTCCCAAGTCCGCCGCGCTGGCAGCGGAGAAGGCCGAAGGGATCATCACGTCGGTCAAGGACCCCGCTGACACCCTGGAACGAGTCGTCGAACCGGCCCACGCCGCCGCCCAGGAAGCGGGCCGCCCCGACCCGAAGATCCTGACCACCCGCTGGTCGATCAAAGCCGACAACGAGGACGAGGCGTGGGAGGCGCTGTACTCGTGGCGCGGTCTGCGCGCACCGGGCCGACTGGAGGCGGTCGACCCGCAGACGCTGCGGGAACGAGCCGACGAGTTGCCTCGCGAAGAGGTCCTCGGTCGATATTCTCTGGTCTCGAGCGCCGAGGACATCATCGACGTGTACCGGCCGCTCATCACCGAACTCGATGCCGACATCGTGACGATCCAGATGGCATCACTCGACCAGGAAGCGCTGATCGAGACCCTCGGTTCCGACGTGCTCCCGAAGCTGCGCCAGCTCACGCCGCGCTGATCAGTCCGAGTCGGATTCCCCACCCGAGGGTCCGTAGAAGACCGCCCACACCGAGAAGTTCGGAGTGAAACCTTCGAACTGGTGCTCCACACCGGCCGGGACGAACAGCAGGTCGCCCGGACCGAACGGCTGACGCTCCTCACCGATGCGAAAGAATCCGCTGCCGTCGATGACGATGTAGACCTCGTCCTGGTCGTGTGGTTCCTGGTCGTCGGATTCGTGAGGGGCATACAAGCCCGCCGACATGGTGCCCTTGCGGATCACCTCGGCGTACCGGTCGGTCGTCGGAATGGCGGCGAGGGCCTTCTTGTACGTGATCCATGTACCTGTGCTCATGACACGACCTTATTGACGTCGCGGCGCTGCGCGCGTCGATTCTCATCGAACGATCGCCTCGAGTGCGGCGGTCCCGGCTTGGACGAGCAGCGGATCGAGGCCCGCGTCCTCCAGGACGAAGCGGACGCTCGGCTCGTACCCACGCAGGCTGTCGGTCAGCGCCGGGATGCCGGTCGACCGGATGAGCTGTGCGGCATCGGGGATCTGTCCGAGCAGCGGGGACGGAAAGCTGGCGATGAGGTCGACCACCCAGCCGTCAGCGCTGTTTCGCAGCACCATCCGACGCGTCGACGCATCGCGGCCCAGCACGAGTTCCACTGCCGCGAACTCGGTCTCGCCGACCTCGATGCGGTCGACCGAGTCGATTTGGAGGTCGGCGAGGTCGACGCCGATCGACGCACGGAGTTGCTCGGCGAAACCCTGCCAATAGTTCATCGACACCGCAGCCCGATCTGCGGCTGTGAAGGCTGCGACCGACCGTGCATCGTGACCCTCGGCAATCGCCAACAATGGAACCTGCGCCGGATCGGTCAGGTCCACGACGGACTCGAGGTCGTCGCTGCTCAGAGCCTCCACCAATTCCGCGAAGACTGCTTCGGGCGTCGACGGGGCTGGAGTATCGAGTGTCGTCGTCGTCGAGTCGGCTCCCCCGCCACAAGCCCCGAGGAGCAGGCAGAACACCGCGACAAGGGCTGACGGTGCACTCATACGGGCTGGTCCAGGCGGCCCGTCCGGAGCATTCGGGTGCGCGTGTCGGTATCACGCAAACCCGAGGCGACCCACACGCCGGCGAGGTAGACGATCCCCACGAGTTCTCGACCCCAACGCCAGGGATCGGACCACGCCCGGCCCCACGCATCCTCCCAGTACGGCATGGGTCCGGGGGGAATGTCGCCGAACAAGGGCCACAGGAAGACTTCGGTCTTCATCCACATGCCGTCCAACAGCAGGTGGAAGAACATGCCGACGGCCAGCGCCATCCACGCCCGCCGACGGCGGCCCCGGCGGGTCGCCAACAGGACAACGACTGTGACCACCGAAGGAGCGAGCAGCGAATGGGCCCAGGCCTCACCGGTCGACACGGAGTCGGCGAACACGAGGGTCCCGAGGGGAAGGTCGACGAGGTCGGGAACCAACGCCCCCAACGCCAGGAACCGGACGTCGACCTTCGGGTCGCGGAAGATCCAGCGGAACAGGAACAGCGTGGCCCCGAGGTGCCAGGCGATCATGTCTCAGAACACGAGGATCCGGCGGCAGTGCGTGCAGCGGGGCGGGTCGTATTCCTGGGCTTCGGACTGTTCGGGCGAAGACAACGCCAGGTGACACCCTCCGCAGTGGCCGTGTTCCAGCCGCCCGACCGCCACTCCCTCTTTGGACTTGCGGAGCGTCTCGTACAGCTCGAGAAGTTCGCCAGGGATCGAGGGCGCAATCTCGGCTTTGCGATCCTCCCGCCGTCCCAGTTCGAGGTCGATCTCCTTCCACTGGGAGGCGATCCTGGCTTCGAGATCGCTCTCGATGTCTGCCGCGCGGGCGATGGCTTCTTCGGCTGCGGCGAGTTCGGCGTCGAGCCCTTCGCGACTGTCGAGCAGCTTCAACACCCGCTCCTCCAACGCGCTCTGCTGCCCGCGCAATGACGCGACCTCCAACCGTTTGTGTTCGGTCTCGCGCCCACTCATCCCGCCGGCGTACAGTCGAGTCTCGGACTCGTTCAACCGGGACTCGAGCATGTCGAGTTCGCCTTCGGCCTTGTCCAACTCCAACGACATCTCCCGATGCCGGGCAGCCACCTCGTCACGCTGCTCCTCGGCGGCTCGGCGCTCGGCATTGGCCACCCGATACTGGGCGAGCTCCGGCAGGGACTGACGACGGTCGAGGAGCCGATCGATCTGGATGTCGACCTCCTGGAGGTCGAGCAGGTCGGAAAGGGCAGGAATCTCCATCACAGCTCCGTCATTCGTTCGGGTCGCGAGGCTATCGCCACGGCGTCGGGTCGTGGCCGGTCAGGTCCAACACCGTCGCGTCGGGGCACACCCGCCGCACCGTCTCGAAGAGGGCGGCCATTCCTGGACGTTCGCTCGGGCCATGGCCGGGGTCGACGATCGACATCCCGCCATCCCGAGCCTGAATGGCGCGATGGTGGTCGACGTCGCCAGTCACCAGGACGTCGGCTCCCGCCGCACGGGCGGCGCCGGCGAACGAGGAGCCCGATCCGGGCAGCACCGCGACCCGGTCCGCCGTCGACGACCCCGGAGTGACACGCAGCCCGTCTCCGCCGAGCCGCGACGTCACGAGGGCGACCAGGTCGTCGAGGGTTCCGTCGTGGCGTCCGATCCTGCCGATGAACCGGGAGTTCGACACCGTCTCGTACACGTCGTAACCGGGTTCCTCATACGGATGCGACGCGACGAGCGCCGCCACGACCCGATCGAGCGATGACTGCGAGACGATCATCTCGAGCCGAACCTCCTCGACCTCGTTGACTCCTCGGGTTCCCACCGCCGGACTCGCGCCCTCCCGCGCCTCGAACGCTCCGACGCCCTGGCCACGGAAACTGCACCCCGTGTAATTGCCGATCCGACCGCCACCGGCGTCTGCCATCGCCGAACGGACGGCGTCGACCGCGTCAGCGGGAACGAACGTCACGACCTTGTGTGAGGGAGCCGGTCCGGCAGCGCCGAACGCCACGACATCGACGAGCCCGAGCGCCGTGGCGAGTGCGTCTGCAGTTCCGCCCGGGGCAGAGTCGAACGAGGTGTGGGTCACGGCGAGGGCGACGCCCGCCCGCACCAGCCGCCACGCCCGCCCTGCCGCGTTCGGTCCGGCCACCAGGCGGGTGGTGGGCCGGAACAGCAACGGGTGGTAGGTGACAACCAGGTCGGGCTGAATGGATTCGACCTCTGCGACGACCTCTTCGGTGACCTCGTGACACACCGCGATGGTCCGCACCTGGTCGGTGGCGTCCCCCAACTGGAGTCCGGCCGGGTCCCACGAGGCGGCTGTGACGACGGGAGCCGCCTGATCGAGGCTGGAGAGGACTTCGGAGACGGTCGCCATCGGCGGCGCATCGTACCGGCAGGTTTCACCATTGGCCCAGGCGGGTAGGTCCAGTACTCGACGACTCACACGAGGTGAACCAATGACACAGTCCACGATGCGGAAGATGGCCCACACCGCCGTCGGTATTCCCGTCAGCGCCGTCAATTCGCTCATCGAGCGACTGACCGACGCCCGTGAGACGCTGGAAGCGTCCGCGGAGAAGCTGTCCACATCAGCCCGGGACGACATCGACCGCTGGGCGCTCGAAGGCGAAGACCTCGTCGACCGCATGATGCGCCGGATCCGCCACGACGGGCCGGAAGCAGCAGCGACCCTGCGCGACACGATGCAGGGACTGGCAGCCACCGCAACTTCTGCCGTCAACGACGTCGCCGAGATTCCGGGCGTCGGCGAGTCCTACGCCGACCGGATGCGGAAAGAAGGCGTCACCACGGTGGCGGCGTTCCTCTCCCGCACCGAGGATGACGAATCCACCGAGCGCTTCGCCCGCGCGACCGAGATCGGAGTCGGTCGCATGAAATCGTGGAGGGCGCGCGTCGATCTGAGGGCGATCAGCGGAATCGACGAGGCCTACGAAGGCCTGCTCCGCGCGGCCGGTTACTCCAGCATCGCTGCAGTCGCCTCGGCTGATCCGGAGACGATGAGCGATCGAATGGCCGCCCTCAGCCCGGAACGGATGCCGTCGCGTTCGACGATCGAAGGATGGATCGGCGCGGCCGACGCCCTCGAGCGCTGACCGAACCCAACCAGACTTCACGACTGCGAGACCCCTCCCGGCCTCGCAGTCGTGTCGCGTCTGGGACTCAGTCGTCGCGAATGACGCGACGGCAATCGCCCACGGCGATGTGGCACGGCGAGTGGTGGAGCGTGAATCGCTCATGTGAGCCCTCCGTGCTGCGCCCGCGAGCTGCGAATGCTCGACGTCGAGTGTCTTGGAATCGCGGCAGACCGGACAATGCCGGAAGTCACCACGCGTACCCGTCTGACGTCCTGAAGCTCCGAGAGGTTCCTGCAACCCGTTCGGTTACGCCAGGTTCACCCAGCAGAGGCAGAACGGATGACCGGCCGGATCGGCATAGACCTGGAAGTCATCCGGCGTGTCTCCCTTGTTCGCCTCCTTGAGCACCCTCGCCCCCAGCGACATGACCGTCTCGTGAGCGGTGTCGAAGTCATCCACCCACAGATCAAGGTGGATCTGCTGCTTCGGAACACCACTCGGCCAGTCCGGCGGGACGTGATCGGGCGCCAGCTGCACCCCGATACGCGGCGACCCGTCGACGATCACCATGTGCCAGCCGTCATCGACGTCGACCTCGCCCCCGAGCACCGACGCCCAGAAGTCGCTCTCCGGCGCGAGCTCCGCAGCATCGAAAACGACGACCTGGTGTTTGATGTCCACGTTTGTGATTGTTGCAGCGATTGAGGAGCAAGGCGATGACCAGTCCGTCATGCTCCAAGTCACAGCCAGGTTGGCGGTAGATCCCGGCCGTCGGGAAGGTGTGTCCGCAGTCAGACCGAAGGTGCCCCTGATGCGGGCGTGCATCGTCGAGGCAAAAGACTAGTCCTTTCGGATTTTTTCATAATTAGCCCTCAAACCCTAAAGATCTCAGGTGTCGGGTCGACAGGGGTCCGGGAGTGGGGGATTTGCGGATTCGACAATGTTCGTGCTCTCTCCAAAGCCACCAGCAGGTGGTCCCGTTCTCGAGTGCCCTTTTCTAGGAGGAGCAAATGTCCTATCGATCCGGATGGCAGCGGCTTGGCGCCGCTGTCTCCCTCATGGCCCTTTTGGGTCTGACCCTCAGCACTGTCGGGGTGGCCTCGGCAGATGAATTCACCACGACCAACACCGCCCCGACAGTGGGCACGCCCAGCCTGTCGGCTTCGATCCAGCCCGATGCTGGAGCGTCAGAGACGGAGTACACGTATTCGATCGTGGTGGGTGATGCCGAGACCCTCAACGACCTCAACACAGTAACAGTCTGTCTGTACCTGACGACCGGTGGCGACTCGACCTGCGCCACGCCTGATCCGACCACCGATGTGAAGCTGATCTGGACGCAGTCCACCGATGCTTTCACCATCGACAACGGCTTGTCCGCCTACTGGGCGTTGGGGACCGTGACACCTTCGTCGTCGCCGACGTTGACCGACACGTCAGGGACCTTCACCTTCACGTTCGCGGTGTCGGAGGCCGCACGAGAGGGCGGGTGGACGGCGGCAGTGACTGCCGACGACGGAACGACCACCGACACCGACTCGACGGCCACCACGACCGTCAACCACTACTCCTCGATCACGACCCGAATCTCCCAGGACTTCGGAGCGCTGTCGGCCGGATTGGTCAATGGGAGCGAGATCACGGCATCGCCGACCCTGACCGCCAACGGTCAGACCACCTACAACGTGACCGCCGGCGACTTCGTCGGCGACGGTTACACCTACACACTGAAGACTGACGGACTGACGTCGGACGCCCCGGCCGCGGGCCAAGTGACCTTCGATTGCCAGGTGGCATCGACTTTCACCGAGGCGTCCGCCGTCCGTGTGGGGTCGACAAGCACCGCGATCAGCAGCACGGAGACGCCCACGGGAACCCCCGAGGACGGGTCGACGCTCGCCAACACCTGCCGGCTCGCCCATGGTGGCGAGCGGCCGACCGGCACCTACAGCTTCGCTGTGGTCACGGCGGTCGGCAACGGTTGATAGCTACCGACAAATGAGTGACTGAGTTCCGGGACCTTTGCTGGTCCCGGAACTCGCGTCACAATGATTCAGACCATGCGAAAGCGTTCTGCCCTCATTGCCGTACTGGTCACGTTGCTGGTCACCGTGTTCTCGTTGCCGGTATGGGGGCAGGAGACGGAGGGAGCCCGTCTGGGAGGGGGGAGCGACATTCCGCCGGACGTGACGCTGCGGCTTCCCCAGGGTGGGGTACTGCCACCGGTCCATGCCATCTTCGCCGACAATCCCGAAACCGAGCCGATCGAGGTCGAGTTTCGGGCCCAGGCACCCGCCGGGATCCTCATCGAACCCGAGTGGAACGAGCGAACGATTCCCGCCGGCGGCGGCGTGGAGAACCACTTCGGCGTGCAGGTGGCCGCCAGTCTCGCCCAGGGCGAGTATGACGTCGTCGTACAGTTGGTCCGCTCCGACATCGAGCCGCAGCCCGGGCAGATCACCAACATCCCTGCCGTCCAGGCGGCCTTCACAGTCGAAGTCACCGGGGATGCCGGCACCGTGACCGTGCGCTCGATCAGCGCCCAATCCGGTGAGCCCGTCGCCGCCACCATCACCCTGTCGGCTCGTCACGGGGATGAACGCTGGTTCGAGATCGACCGCGTACAGGGCGCCGTGTTGGAGGGCCGAGTCGCTCCCGGGGAGTTCCGGGCTGCGGTGCTGCTCGGTGAGCGGGAGGTGGCGGCAGAGGAATTCACGGTCGACGCCGACCAGACCCTCGAAGTGGAGATCGAGCTGGAGACAGTGTCTTTCGTGCTCGTGGCGGCCCGTCCGGTCACCGAGAGGGAACGGCTCGTGGTAGTCGACCTCGTGGCAAGCATCAACAACGAGATCGGATCGATCCCGGGGCCCAACATACTGCAGGCCCGCGTATTGCATGGTGGTGTCGAAGTCGACACGGTCGTGCTCGAGGAGTTCCCCCAGGTCCCCGCCGGCATCACCGAGGCCACCGTGACCTACCGGCCCGAGGACGGGTGGCAGGCAGGCACCTACGGTTTCGTCTTCGAACTGGTCACCCCGGCCTTTACTCTCGTCGCCGCCGACGAACCTGTCCTGGAGGTCCCCGAGATGCACTTCGACCCGCTCTCCTTTCTCTCCGGCCTCGACATCCGAGAAGCGATCGCGCTGGGTGCCCTCGCCATCTTGGTCTTGATCCTGTTCGAACGGCTCTTCCGTTATCTGATCAGACGGCGTCGCCGGACGCGGAAAGGCGCAACGCGACGTCAATGGCGAAAGGAACGGGTCAACAAGCGCCGATCCCGGCGATCGTCCCCGACACAGGAGAGTTCATCTTCCCCGCAACCGGAAACGAACTGGCTGGAGGAACGCATCGGACCCAGCGCCGTCCAGAGCCCGCGATGGGATGAAGACCCGCGGCCGCCCGACGGACCGCGCCAACGGGCGCCCGTTCCGCCTCCTCCGGTCGAGCCCCCGCCTCCACCGCCGGAGGAGTCGTCGGATGCCCCCTCATCTTCGCCTTGGACTTCGCCGGTAGCTCCGCCGGTCGAGACGTTGGCTGACACCTCTCCTCCACCGCGCCCAGCGGGGTCGCATCTGGCTCCTGTCGACCCCGCACCACGCCGGGAAGAATCCACCGCCCCCAACCCGCTCGCCCGTGACGCCACGGAACCCGCCCGCGACCCCAGCGACACGGCCCAGATGGTTGAAGCGTTGCGAGTGGTCCAGCGACTTCACGACGAGGGGAACCTGGCCCCGGGCTGGTCCATCACAGAGGCGACACTCGTCTACTGGGCGATGATCTCGCCCCAGGTACATACGACTCTCGGGTCGGTCGGAATGAGCAATGATGAGTACCAGTCGGCGATGCGAAGACTGTTCACGCAAGGGTTGTTGGGGCGAGGCAGGCTCCCCAGAGACACAACCGGCGGGTAACCGGAGCCAACACCCCGAAGAGGGCACTTCGAAGAGTTCCCGCGAGGAGAGGACCACCGGACGCGGGTTTTCCGTGGGCGCTGACGGGCTCGAACCGCCGACCTCTTCCTTGTAAGGGCAGATCAGGCCACCTTGCGCACCAGGCGATTCGACCAGAAACCCAAGCGGGACAGGGGATTTCGTCTCTTGTCCACTATGGTCGTTCTTGGTCGTTTTAGGTTGTCTGACGGACACCTGACGGACACCACGCCGAGCTGGACTCGTTGACCGTGCAGTCCACTCCTCGAAATTCCTGATCCTGCTCGTCACGAACAGCCACGTCACTCGGAGCATCGAAGGGGACGGACAAGCTGGCCCTGTGACCATCAGGTTATGAGCCCGATCTTGGGACTCGTGCTGACCTGGGGGAACGCGCGAGACGCCTGATCAGAGGGCGTTTCTGGTTCGCGTGACTTCGCGTTCTTGACGGTCCCATCCCACCCGCTCGCGCGATGGACGCGCGATGGACCGAGCTGCCGAGAGCGACGAAGTGGACGCTGGGAGCTCTTCAGCTGCTCCCAGCACCGAGCCACTGAGGATCCGGCGAGATGTACGACAACGGCATCAGGGTGAGCCTGCGGTATTCAGCCGCCGACATGGAGTCCAAGTCGCAGAACGCCGCGGGAAGAGGTTGAGGCCGTAGACAGCCGCCGAGGCTTGCCACAGACCATCTTGCTCATCGAACCATGAACGCACGGCACCTCGGGAGTGGCTAATACGACAGGATCCACACTTGCGCGTAACCCAGGGGTACGTCCCATCGAGTGGTGTAACTAGGTCCGTGGTCTGAAGGGGCCACCGTGGAATCCTCAGCGAGTTCATAGCCGTGGACTCGAAAGGAGACACACGATGGCCCAGAGCCATGATGCCCGATTGGCTGAGCTCGTCGCGGAGCTTGGCGGTGACGAGGTCCGGTTCTTGTTCCGTGACCTGGTCGAGAAGGCCCTTCAGGAGTTGATCGACGCCGAGTTGACCGAGGCGATCGGCGCCGAACCACATGAACGAACTGAGACGAGAACCAACCACCGGAACGGGTCGCGACCGCGGGTGCTGTCGACGCCGGCTGGTGACGTCGAACTGAGGATCCCCAAGGTGAGGGAGGGTGCGTTCTTCCCGTCGCTGCTCGAACCGCGCCGGCGGGTCGATCGGGCGCTGTGGGCGGTGATCATGACCGCCTATGTCACCGGCACCTCGACCCGCAAGGTGGATGACCTGGTGCGGGCTCTCGGCGTGTCATCGGGGATCTCGAAGTCGACTGTGTCTCGGATCTGTGAACAGCTCGACACCGAAGTCACCGCCTTCCGGGACCGGGCCCTCGATCACATCGAGTTCCCCTACGTGTTCGTCGACGCCACCTATCTGCACGGCCGCAAAGATCATCGAGTCGTCTCCCGAGCAGTCGTTGTCGCCACCGGTGTCGCGGCCGACGGCAACCGTGAAGTGCTCGACCTCGATGTTGGTGACACAGAAGACGAAGTGTTCTGGACCCAATTCCTCCGTCGGCTCCGTCAGCGTGGCCTGACCGGGGTGGTGCTGGTCATCTCCGACGCCCACACCGGACTGAAGACCGCTATCCGTAAGACGTTCTCGGGAGCAGCCTGGCAGCGGTGCCGGGTCCACTTCATGCGCAACCTGCTGGCGAGGGTTCCCAAAGGCCACTCCGAAATGGTCGCCGCCACCGTCAGAACCATCTTCGCTCAACCCGACCCCGCCTCGACACGAGACCAGTTGCGGTTGGTCGCTGACATGCTGCGTGAACGCCACCCCGCCGTCTCCGATCTGCTGTTAGGGGCCGAAGCCGACGTCACCGCCTACGCCGGGTTTCCCCACCCCCACTGGAAGAAGATCTGGTCAACCAACCCGCTCGAACGGCTGATGCGAGAAATCAAACGGAGAGCCGACGTCGTGGGCATCTTCCCCGACGACAACTCGATCCTGCGTCTCGTCGGATCCGTCCTCGCAGAACAACACGACGAATGGCAAGTCGGCGACCGCCGCTACCTCGGAGAAGAATCCATGGCACTCATCCACACGACGAGCCAAGATCAACCCGACAAGGAGGTGAACCAACACCAGCTACCCGCCGCCGGCTAAACCCCGACGGCATCGCTGAGAGATTCACCTACTTACACCACACCGCGGGACGCGATCAACCCAGCCGAAACCACCTCCAAGGTGGGGTTTCCCAGCCGCCTGCGGATCGTCACTTCGGTGCCGGTTTGTTCGGGTGGCACCGAATCGGTTCCCGTCCACCGAGACGAGGGCGTTGGCAGCCACCACCCTCGTCTCCTCAGTGACCGCCGGGGACGGCACCTGAGGCAGCCTCAACAGCCGCTCACTTTCAGCTGTTTCACCGACGGTGACATCACCGCGCGGCGAGTGTCACCGGTGACGGAACAGAACCGGTCCAGGTCTGCTTGGGTGTCGGCCAGGTTCTGAGCGGACATGGTCCGCCACCAGCGTTGGGTGAGGAAGTGGATGTTCTTTTCGACCACCCCTTTGCGGTTCCCCCGCCGGGGCGGACACGGCACCACCTTCACCCCGTAGTGCTTGGCCACCGGCACGAACGAGGCTTGCAGCCTCCCGGTCTGTGGGTTGATGGCCGTGGCCATCCGATCTGTCCTACACGTCTGGGCGGTGCCCGAACCGGCGGAGGATCCCGTCGATGCCTTCGATCAGATGCGGCTGATCCATCGAATGAGTCAGCCAGCCCCGGGACTTCGACGAATACGACAACGACCCGACCAGCATGAACACCTCAGTCGTCGGGTCCCACGGGCATACACCGAGTTCGTCCCAGTCCCACTGGACCTCCTCGCCCGGGGGATGTTCGATGTCGACCGTGGCCCGGCCTTTCACCCCCGCACACGCCTCACAGCGGGGGCCGGAGGTTCCGTTCCCGTAGCTTGCGGGTGAACGTCGGATATGACTGGTCATAGCCGAGTTCTCCGATCTCGTCGTAGAGGACCGCCGCCCACATATGCCGGTCATCGGCAAGCCGCTGCCGCACATACGGCTCCACCCGATCGAACCCGTCCTCGACCGCCGACACTCGCACCCCCGCCTGGCGGTCACCGGCCAGATACGCCCGCACCGTCTTGCGGTCACGGCCCGTGTGCCGGGCGATCGCCGAG